>NZ_CP187934.1:1745000-2345000 GCF_049942685.1 Winogradskyella sp. HB-48 | reverse complement strand
TTTCTGGTCGTTCCAAAAAACTTATAGACATACTCATTATCAACTATTTCAGGCACAAACTCATCTAAGGTCTGAGCTATTTCTTCAATTGAAATCGATTTATGTGGTCGATTAGGCGAAATAACCAACCAATTAGACATATACATGGCATAAATTAAAGCATTTCTAGTAGAATTGAAATGATCTCCAAATACAGCACCAAGTACAAAAACCGAAAGCATATGCCCTCGGTTTTTCCAGCGGTGTCCAGGTTGCATTAAAACCTGCTCAAACTCTTTTAAAGAAAGGTGTTTTCTCCTTGGCACTTCTTTATTTAAATTTTGAATTTCTTGCTGCTGCACTAGTGGCTCTTGCTGCAAAAGAACCTTTAGAAACCGATCCTGTTCCTGCTTTGGCTGTTGCACTTGTAATTCTTGCTGCTGCACTTGTAGTCATTTTAGTTTTGCTCATTTTTTTTAATTTTAATTAATAATATTACAAACCTAATAGACTTATTTTTTGTATTTCTAGATATTGACGTTTTATAAATTTTAACTCACTTTTTGATTATAAACATTTCTACCACTACCATAATAATTGGTAAAAATGTGTTGATAAACATTAGCCGTTTTTATTCCTACCTCTTCATCTGAATATCGCTCTTGTGGCAAGTACAATAAATTATCATAAATTAAGCTCTTTACTTGTGCTTTTATCTGTCTACTTTCTCTCCAATTGTCTATTTTTAGTTTCTCAGACTTTAAGGATTCTAATGTTTTAGCAGCTACTTTTTTTACGTCTTTAATCTCTTTTGGTGTTAACTCTTTGCCTTCTTTTAATAAATCAAAAATGGCTAGCGTTTCTTGATCTTTCAAATTTTCTCTAACCACACGTTGCTCTTCAAAAGATAGGTCTTTAATAAAATTACTCAAGTTCTCGAATGTCTTGATTGTATCTTCGAGGCTTTTCCCTTTGTTATACTCCTGGATAATTTTTTTATATCTATCGTAAAACTCTATTCGCAATGGATTTTCTTTCATCATTTGCTCTAATCGTTGCTCTATGGCGTCTTGCAAATTAAATACTAAGGTATTCTTTCGAGGTGTCTTGGTAAAAGCTGCTCTTAATTTATCAAAATCTAAAGATGCTAGATCAACATATACATCTTCTTCATTTTCCTTTATTATATTATCTTGGATAGTTACACTGTCACTCACAATCGCTTGAAGATCCATGATGATTTGAGTTACATCTGCTCCTTTTACATTTTGATTTAAGGCGGTGTAGATAGCTTCTATTGCATTGAAATCCTTAACATGCTTCTTGAGTTTTTCGGAAGGAAACAGGGCTTTGTACTTTCTGAATACATTGCGCGCCATGGTCTCAAAAGTCGTTCTTGTTGTTTCATTAAGACATACTGCATCTGTAGCTTGTTTTATTTTAGCAATTTTAGACATGGGTTTTGCATCCTTTAAGTCCTGTAATGAGAACTTAAGTTCTTTTAAATATGTCTTTACATCCTTAATGGCTTGCTTTAATTCTATCTCAACATCTTCCAGAGGTTCTACAGGTTTTCCTGGATTATTCGTATTGCCTGACCCTTTACTGCCTTCTCCATAAATGGAATAGGCCTTCTCTAATTGTTTATACACATTGCCATAATCCACAATTAGTCCATTCTCTTTCTCATCATCATATACACGATTTGCTCTTGCAATGGTTTGCATTAAGGTATGACCTTTAATGGGTTTATCTAGATATACCGTAGATACACATGGAGCATCAAAACCTGTAATCCACATAGCACAGACTATTGCTAAACGAAACGAATTATCTTCGTCTTTAAACTCTTTTTCAAGATTACGTTCAACCATTTTTCGTCGGTGTTTTTCAATGTCTAAATTCATTTTCTTGAACTTATCCACTTCATTTTGCTCACCACTAACCACCACACAAACTTCAGTCTCCTTAACCTTATTATACTTTCGTTTTAACTCCTGCTCTTCCTGCTGGTCGGTTGCGTTATCTATACGCTCTTGCAATTCTTTAAGGTAGTCTGGCCAATATTGCTGTACCAAATCATACATCCTTACCGCAGTAGGTTTATCTAAAGCCACATACATGGCTTTACCTTGATAACCGCGTTCGTTAAAGTGCCAAACCAAATCTTTTGCAATGGCTTCTAATCTTGGTTGTGCTGTTAATATTGGATAATCTCTACTGAAAAGGTATTCCAATTTCTTTTTTTGATCGTCGTCTAAATCTTCATTTTCAAACACTTCAGCCATACGCTCATCCAATTCTGGATTAGTAATGTCTAGCTTTTCACCTCTATTAAGGTAGCGCAACGGAAGCGTTGCTTCATCTTCTATGGCACGTTTAAAGTCGTAAATAGACACATACTCACCAAAAATGTTTTTGGTGAGCTCTTCTTCTTCTTTTATAATTGGAGTGCCTGTAAAGCCTAGATAAGACGCGTTAGGCAATCCGTGAAAACGCATATTTCTAGCATAGGTTCCTGATTGTGTTCTATGTGCTTCATCACTGATAACTATAATGTTTTTACGCTCTGTAATTAATGGGTATTCACTTTCTATTTTTGGGTCTATTGAAAATTTATGAATAAGCGTAAATACGTAACGATGATTTTCGGCAAGTAACTCTCGCAAATGCTCACGACCTGTCATACCTTTTTTCTTGCCTGCTATTACATTTTTATTGTTAACAACACCAACTCCTGAAAAGGTATCGTATAACTGATTTTCTAGCTCGGTTCTATCAACTGCAATTAAAAATGTATAAGAACCCCCTAACTTACGATGAATCTTTTCACATAAAAACACCATAGAATAAGATTTACCAGAACCTTGCGTGTGCCAAAACACACCGAGTTTTCCTTCTAAATCATCAATATTGTTAACATTTTCAATAACTTTATTTACACCTATATACTGATGGTTTTTAGCCATTAGCTTCACCACATCACCTTGAGAATCATCAAATAATAAAAAATTCTCAAAAATGTCCATTAAACGATGTTTGGCACATGTACCTCGCAACATGGTATCTAAGCTTACTTCACCCTCTTCTTCCTCTTCTATACGCTTCCATTCTAAAAAGAATTTATACGGACTAGTTATGGTACCCACTTTAGCATCAATCCCGTTGCTCAAAATGATAAATCCGTTATTGTGAAATACGTGTGGTATAGTGTCCTTGTAATCTGTAAGATTATCATCATATGCATGACGTAAGTTTTGATGATGCGCTTTAAGCTCAAAAAAAACTAAAGGAATTCCATTTACAAAACCTACTACATCTGGTCTTCGTAAATAAAGTTCTCCAAGAACCTCAAACTGTCTAACTGCTAAAAAATAGTTATTGTCGTAGTTTTTAAAGTCGAATACTTTAAGCTTAGGTTTTACAAGATCCCCCTTTGCATTGGTGTAACTAACAGGGACGCCATTTTTAAGATAGTCCGTTTTTTCTTTATTAATTCTACCTAAGGTTTGATCTGCAATGTTTTGTGTGATTAATTCTATAGCCTGTTCATAGGCTTGTTCTGGATGATTAGGGTTAAGTTTTTGCAGTGCTTGTAAGAGGTATCGTTTTAAAACTACTTCCGTTTTATCTTCTCTACCCAGAAGACCATCTGTACCGAAGGTTTCTTTAGTCCAGGCATATTTGACTGTCCACCCTAATTCTTCTAGTACTTCTTGAGAAGCTTCTTCAATTAAACCATCTTCGGAATATTCGTAGCTCATATCTATTATTTTACTAAAGGTAATTTCACACCTAACTTATAAACATTGTAATAATCTTCTACTTCTGTTTGTTTTAAATCTATTTCTTTCAAATCATTAAAACCTTTGTCCTGATCTGGATGAATGATTAAACAGTCTATTACTTCTCCTTGTTCTTTATTTAATGCTTGATACACTTTTTTTAATCTAGCATAACCGCTTACTTGCCTAATATCTTCATCGTATTTACCATTTAAGTACTTTAACTTATACTTCGCATCTATAACCATTTGATATTCTTCGTTATTCAACAAGTAATCCAATTCATTTCCATAATACTTGTATTGAAATTTTACTTGATTATAAAATCTATCTTTTAACAACCCTAAAACATACAGTTCAAACAACTTGGTCATGTCTATCCAAAATGGTGGTGATTGTACTGTTTCTTTTATCGTATTAGAAATGTTATAACCAAAACGTTTTAAAATTAGTTTTGCTAAGTATAAAGCTTGTTCATATTCTTTATAGAATACATTAGTTTTGGTTTGTTTTATTTCTGAAACCTCAATAGCATCAGACACTTGTGTAAAAGCTGGATTGATATAATTATAGGTGTTTTGTAAGTCTTTATGATTTGTTAATTGACCATAAGTTGGCAAATAACGTTTTACAAATAGTAACGCTTTTTTTAATAATCGGTTTTCTTTATTATCAATACCAAACTCATCAAAAGTGCAATACGTATAAAGGCTTTTATTTTTAACCAAGTTCTGTTTTATTGTTTTAGCAACTTGCACTTTACCTTTAACTCTACCTTGCAAATTTTGCTCTACTTTGTAGTAGGATTTTTTCAATCCTTTTCTAACAATCTGTTTTAATAAACTCAAAAATTCTACTACTAAAAAAGGTGTTAATAAGTCCTGTTTTTGAGTTATCTGTATGGTTGGTTTATGCCATTTTACTACAAACAGTTCTTCTAAATTTTTAGCTACCGCATCGTGTTTTAAAGACGATAACAACATTGCTATAAAATCTATTTCTTGTGCCTCATGGTTGAGCTTTGGCGCTACATACAATGCTGATTTGTTAGTCTCTATCCAATCTAATCCAATAAAGTATCCTGTATTTAGTAGGTATTCATTATTGTCTTCATTTTTTTTATGGATTGAAAAACAAGGTAAACTCGCATCACTACCTCTATGCTGTTTTGCAAACTTTTTTTGGTATTGTGTTTTTAAAAATCCAGAGGTTTCATCTGAATTTAAAATCATATTTTGCGCGTGCTCATAATATGTAAATAGCTTAACACTCAAACTCTGAAACCTCCTTTATTTTGGCTTTTGCTGTTTCTAATAATAAACCATCTTTTACATATTCGTTTAAGATTGGTAAAATTTCATAATCTAATTTTAGTTGTAATTGTTCTGAATCTGTAAGATCGCTAGTCTCATCTAACAAGAAGTAACTATGTCCTAAATGCACATCTTTAGGGTCGAAATCTGATGCTAAATATTTTCTATCTTCATTAAATAACTCGCTAATAAGATTGAACAGTTCTTTTGCTTTATTGTTTGTTATGACCTCAACCCTTGGTGGCATATCTACAAAAGCAAAACGACGTTTTATTGCATAATCTATATGCCCAACACTACGGTCTGCGGTATTCATTGTTCCAATTATATATAGGTTTTCTGGAATTGTAATTGTTGCATCACCATCAATGGCGTACATACTTTCTACCGCTTCCCCTCTATATTCTAATGCATAAATAAGTTCACCTAGAACCGAAGGTAAATTAGCTCTGTTGATTTCGTCAATTATTAGAACGTAATTCTTTAATTGTGGTTTAGAAATGGTTTTTGTTAAAGCCTCATTAATTTGTTTACTAAATTCATTTCTAAAGTGCTCTATTACTTTGAAAAAATAGGTAGAATGCTGTTTAGCTAAACCCGAAACATTTTCTAAGGATTTAAAATCTCTTCGTGAATCTACGTTTTGCAAAATAGCTGAAACTAAATCTTTGAATTTCATACGTTGGCTTGTTTTCCACTTACCTGTATATCTGAAGGCATCTTCTTCTACAGCAACAATAGAAACAGCTTCCGTAATTTTATAAATTTCCTCCTCGTCAATTGTATCTTGAATTTTTTCGGCAAATTCGGCCAACAGCTCCCTTAATCCTTCTTCTTTTGAAAAGTCTTCTACATCTTTTTTACTTGCTACCAAATTATTATAAGCTTCTTCGGCAAATGCTGCTAATGTTTTATTTTCTGTTTCATAGCTAATATGCTCTCCTTCACTTTTGGCAGAAATACCTCTAATAAAATCTTCATAACTATAAGATGGATGAAACTGAACTAACTTAAATCGTCCGCTATGTTCTAATTTTTCTTTTTGAACTTTTTTATCATCAGAAATTGGATGATTAGGAAAAATAATTCGTTCTGCTAAATCTTTTCCTGAATATGTTTTACCAGTTCCTGGTGGACCTTGTAAAATGATTTGTTTCTTATAATACAGTAACTTTTCAAATTGACTCTTTTCTACTTCTATATTCATATTTTCTAGTTCAAGTAAAAATCCATTGTATTTTTTTAATGACGAAGAAAACATACTATGTCCCACTCGATTTCTTTCTAAATATTCATCATCATTTTTTAATTCTTCTATTAAAGCATTGTAAGCTGCTATATCCTGAACCTCATAAAGCGTTTCTTTTAAGGCCCCATTATTTAATCCAATACTGTTAATAGTTGAAACAGCTGATAAATAGTTTTTAACGCTATTAGGTATTACTCTCGTTAAATAATCTTTGAACATTTCCTCCATTTGTGAAAATGTAAATCTCATTAATTTTTCTTTTCTATTAGCAACAACTTCTTTATAGGTTTCAAATAAAATACCTTTAAGATTGCTTATCATTTCTTGATAAAAAGCATCACTTATCTCATAATCTCCATTTTTATTAACAGCATCGGTTTTTTTACCAATTAAAACATAGTTATCATAAACCAAATTTTTTAATTGACTCTCATCACCTATGAGATAATCAAAACCTTTAGACCTTAAATTATTATAATACTCTGATTTAGACAGAAAGCTATCTGCATAGGGTTTTATATATTCAACAGGTGTTTTTTTATTAGCAAAAGGGACATATTGGGTATTAAAACCTAAACCATAACCAACCTCATTATTTCTTAGATATAGATGATATTGAAGTTCTGTTCCACCACCAGGATTAATCACCCAATCTCTATCATCCTTTGACATAATAAAGAGTTTATCTCTATTGGTTGCACTACCCATATTTAAAAGCCCCTTACGTTTATACTGAAATTGCGAACAAAAATCACCTAAGTCTTTGTTTATTAGTTCTACTAAGTCTTTTAAATCTTTAAATGTCATTGTATTTTTTAAATTTATTACTAGATAGTTTGTAATTTCTTGAAGGTTGGTTCTGTAATGCGCATTACTACTAAAATCACTTGGATTTAAGCTAATACCAACTAATTTGGCTGCTTCTGTTATCAATAGTTTAAAAGGGTAGTTTTTTCCATTGATGACTACTGCATATTTGGTACCATCTCTGCCTGGTGGTATTCCATTTTTATCAATTTCTAAAACAGCCTTATCTATTAGCTCTTTTGTAACAAAATCTAACTTTTGATTCATTTACTCTAAGTTTTATTTATCTACCTTCCGCTACCTTACCCAAACTATCATTAACTTTATACTTCAAGCTTCCAACTTCAAGCTTCTCTAAATCTATCATCCCACTCATTAAGCGTGGCAACAAAATATCGCGTGCTTCTTTTAATTTTGTTATTTGATTACCAAGAATATAAATTGAGTTTATTTGTGGCTCGATCAATTGATTAAACTCTTTTAGTAATTCATTATTTGGCATTTTAATTTTTTGATATTTCAAAAATGCTTCCCAATTATAATTCACAATATTACTAGCACTTCTTTTTTCAAAGATTTCAGTTCCTTTTGTTTTTCTTAGGTATTTCAAAAACATGATTAAAGCGTATGAATAATCTCTTGTTTTTGGTCTCATTAATTTGCAGAAGCTGGCACACATTACATCTGAATCAAATTGTTTTAATAAACCTTCAGTAATTAAAGTTGTTTTAGCTACACCTTCATTAGAACTACCTCCTGAAACCTCAAAAACTATATCACCATCTTGAAGTTTTCTTGATTTCAGATTTGATTTTTTATGCCAACGAAAAGGAACATTTCCTATCGAACCCAAAGGAAGATTATCCATATCTGTACCTCTAATAACAAATGCTGGAACAGGATAACCTTCTTCTTTAACCTCTTGTCCCCAACCTCCACCAATATGGAACTCTATAAGGTCACCAATTACATACTCATTCCATCCTTTTGGTGTTCCCGAAACACTAAACCACTCTTCATAGGTGAGTTGTGCTTGTGCTTCTAATAGTTTAATGCGCTTTAGGTTGTTTTCTATTAAATCATCATAGGCGGATAAAATGGATGCTATTTTGCGTTGGGTTTCTTTTGATTTAGGAACATCAATTTTTATTGCACAAAAGTTAGATTTACTAACGTGGTGTCTACCTGAAGCTGTACCTGGATTAGCATTTAAAACTTTAGGTAGGTTAATTTTTAATACATAATAGACAAAATCTTCATCGTAATTCTCATTCGGTATTACAACATTAACAGATTGATTTGTAAAACAATATCTATCTGCTTGAAATATTTTTTCACCAACCGTACCAATAGTTACAACACCTGTAGCTTTGGGTGGTATATATGAGTTTTTATATCTCTTAAATGCCTTTTCTGAATAATTCTCTTCCCAATTAGTGATATATCTTCTATCAATTTCCATATCAGTTGGCTTGATAAAAGGATAATCACCTCCATAGTTAGCAGGATCTTTTTTAGGTGGTGTATTTCCCGTTATGACTTCACCTAAATCACCTATTTTTACTCGCTTCCAACCTTCCATCATAACTTGACACTCTGTATTTGTTGCATTAAGGCATTGGCTTCGGTGTTTAGTTGGGCTAGTTCGGCATGTATGGCTTGCATTCTGCCTTTATAGTCAAAATCCATATCTATATCAATCTTTACACCTACGTAGCGTCCTGGTGTAAGGCTGTAGTCTTGCTCTTTAATCTCGTCTAATGTGGCTATTTTGCATAGGCCTTCTACATCTTGGTATGTGCCTTTTGGGAAGTGTTCTGCTAGCCAAGCGTTCTCGACTGCGCTCGAACTGACAGCTTTTGGATTGCAATCTCTAAAGGCATTCATAATAGCGGTTAAACCTTCTAGTTGGTCCTCGCTAAAGGCGTTAATGGTGGTGCTTACTTTTCTAAAGGTGTTTCGGGCATCTATCATGAGCACCTTGTCTTTGTTTTCAGCTTTTTTGCCTTTATTAAAAAACCACACATGGCAGGGTAAGCTACGTGTGTAAAAAAAGTTGTTGCTTATAGCTACAATACATTCTACATCGCCTGTTTCTATCAGTTTTTGGCGTATTAGTTTTTCGGCATTACCAGCATCAGTCGCAGAACTTGCCATAACAAAACCTGCGCGTCCTGTTTCGTTTAAATACGAATGAAAATATTGCATCCATAAATAATTACCATTGCTTATGGTCCCTTTTCCTGTAAGTGGTGGCCCAAAAGGTAATCGCTCGTCGTCTGCTAAAAACTTATTTTTAGCATCTATTTTATCGACATTAAATGGTGGATTTGCCATGACGAAATCGCATTGTCCTGTAAGGTTATGCGGATTGCTATAAAAGCTATTGCTTTCTATAATCTTGCCTTCTATACCGTGTATAGCAAGATTCATTTTTGCTAAACGCGTATTGTTGCTTTTTAGCTCTGTACCATATACAGTAATGGCTTCGTTTACGCTTTTGTTATCGTGGTCTTTTATAAAATGTGCGGTTTGCACAAACATACCACCAGAGCCACAAGCAGGATCGTGCACGATACCGTGATTAGGTTGTATAAAGTTGACAATAAGGTTAACTAACGAAGGTGGTGTAAAAAACTCGCCACCTTCTTGCGCACCTGCTCCTTGCATTGAGAATTTCATTAAGAAAAACTCGTAAATGCGACCAAAAACATCTCCTTTGGCATTTTTCACAGCGTCTTTATTAAACACACGTACCAAATCGCGCAATAGTTTATCATCAAATTCTTGGTAGCTTTTTGGCAAAATACCTTCTAGATCTGGGTATTCGGCTTCAATAAGCTTCATGGCATTATTAATGGCTTGTGCTATATCTTCGCTTTCTGGTAAGTTGGCTAAATAATCGTATTTGGCTTTTTCTGGTAACAGTATAGCACCAGCTGCGGTATAATCTTCTTTATTGGCTTCTCGTTTTTGTCCTGTACGCGGATTTATAGGAAGGTTGTTTTGCACTTCAATTTTGGCATCTTCATATCGGTTTTGTGCAAAACGCAGTAATACCAAACCTAATAATGGGTCTTTGTACTCGGCAGCGGTAAGTTTAGAATTGGCTCTTAGGTCGTCTGCTGCGTCCCAAAGTTCAGTTTCTAGTTGTTTTATGTTTTGTTGGGTCATTATATTTAGTTAGTCTTTTAAAATTCCGTCTTTATATTTTTCTTTTTTGAGCTTATCACCTGCTTTGTTGTAGTAGGTAGTAGTACCATTGCGTAAGCCATCCCTAATACGACGCTCTTCATAGTTACCAGTATCTGCATCTGTAAAGATAAACTCACCATCAAATAGTTGGTTAGTATCTAATGTGTAGTACGTTTCTTCATTGGGCTTATTGCTATAATCTACATATTTAGTAATAATCTTGACATTTTGATTTGGGTAGTTATGTTCCCAAGTACCGGTCATGGTGGATTTATAGATATTACCTTTAAATACAATATTGCCATCTGCATTGGCCAACAAAAAAAGACCATCTTGGTAGCTTTTACTAGACCCTTTCATTTCGTTATGAAACAACTCTCTGAAATCGTAATGAGGGACTTCTGCCGTTGGTTTAGATATTAAGTAATCCGCTTCAAGTCTTCCCTCTTCATTCAAATACTGAATAAAACGTACTTTGAAAGCATCACGGGTCTCTGATAATATTTTATAGACTTTTTCTATGTTTTCCCCTTGTGCATCATAAACTCTGAGTTCTTTAAGTTCATTACTTTTAAATAGCTTTTCTTCTTGTTTTATGCCGTCAAGATTATATCTGGTGAACAACCCATTGAGAAGATTGTATTTGTAATTACTTTCTACCAGGATATGCTCATCATTAAGATACTCTATCCATTTACCATCTTTAGCTCCGCTTTGGTAGTTTCCTTTTTTATAGACGTATATTGGGTCTTCTTCTGTTTCTATGGTATAACTCTCAATCCATTCTCCCTGCTCTTTTCCGTAATTATAATTTCCTTTAAAACGTAAATTCCCCAGGCTATCTTTAAGAGTATATAACCCGTGTAATTTATCATTTTTATAATTTGCTAAGAGGTGTATTTTATTATAAATACGTCTTTTACAAGAATCCTTAGTTTTATTATTTTCATCAAGTTTATCACACTTATAAGTTTGATAACTGATCTGCGAGAATCGCTCAGATAAACCATTACGCATACCATTGCCGTAATTCTCTACAAGATAAAGCTCTTGTGAATATGGTTCTTCTTTATCGTTACTACTCATTCTTGAATAATGGAATTTCCAAGGCCCTGTTTTTAAATCTTTACTATAATTTCCTTCGCTTAAACCACCAGCGAGCTCGAAATGTTTCCAATAGCCTGTTTTAAGACCGTTTTGGTACTGCCCACTATCAGTAAGATATAGTTTTGTGGTATCGGTTTCTATAACACTACCAACTATCAACTTTTTTAGATCTCTATAAAGTCTGTAATTACCATGAAGCTTATCATTAATATAGTTGGCTATAATTAAGGTATCTTCTGAAATTTCTTGTGCAAAACCATTTTTTTGGTCATTTTTAAACATCACTTTTGAGAGTACTCGCTGGTTCTGGTCTTCATCGAAATAAATTAATTTGGTCTCACCATCTAATTTTCCTTCTGAATAATTTTTAATTAATTTGGCCTTTAAGCTACCTGAATCTTCATCGTAAAAAAAATCTATGGTTTCTCCTTGTAATATTCCCTTTTTAAAAACCTTAGTCTTTTTTATTTTTCCATCAGGCTGATATTCTTTTGATTCACCATCAAGTTCACCATTATTAATGTTATAGACATATAATTTATTTCCATTCTCGTCATACTCTTTCCATACTCCTTGTTTTTGGTCATTTTTATAAATACCCTCAATACGTAAGTTTCCGTTTTTATAATACCCTTTATAATCGCCTTCAAATTTACCATCCTTAACATTGTAGATAATTTCAACTTGTTGGCTATTATCAAAGTATAGCTTCTTTAAACCATTACTAGGATCGTATACACTTGATTTTTTGATAAGCATAAAACCATAAGCTGTGACGCTTTCATCAAAGCTAGAGTAACTGTCTTTCTCCCTTTTCTCTGTTGAAATGGTTAGCATAAACTTTTGATTGGTGTAGTTTGAAATTAACTCATCATCTTTTATTTCGCTGTCCTTAAGTTTATAACCATTTACATTTAAAGACTTCTGAATTGCCGTATATGATGGTTTGTTAAAAACGGAATATCTTATCTTATTAGGAAAACCCTCGTATGTGTAAAGATAGAACCATGCAGATGCTTTATCGTCATAAGATTTGTCGTAAGACCAAGTGATGGTATGATAATTTTCAGAATCGCCTTTTGAAGACTCATAATATTCCCATCCTTTATTCATCAAAAATTGGTTAACACTTTCCCAGTTTTTTTTCTGACAAATGTTTTCCAAGTCGTTTAAAGATAGTTTTTGAGCTTGAACTGTACACAAAAATAAGCCGAAGCATAGATACAGAAATCTTAATTTCATTGATTGATTGGTTTTATAATTAATAGCAAAATCATCACAAAAATTTGCAATGATTTATTAAACTAAGAATAAGTTTTTAAGGGGTAATAAAGATAAAAAATGTAACCACTAGTCAAAATAATACTTCCCATAATGTTTTAAATAAATTTCAAAAAAACTAGTCAAAATTAGGCGCACAACCTAAAACATCATTATATGGATGTATATAATTCCAAAAAGCTTTACCAGCGCTGTCCATATAGTTTAGACTGTAATTGAATTTCGTATTTGAACCGACTTGATAAATATATTGTTTATACGAACTTGTAAAACGAACAACTGCAAAATAATATGTTTCATAATTCTCGCTGACCTCGTAAAAAGTTACTTGGGAGATTGCTTCACTATCATAGCTGTAATAAGTCACACCATAACTTTTTGATTTTACAAGTTCGAGTAACTCACTACATGATTGTGCATTCACATTTATTAAGGAAAAACATCCAAATAATAGTACTGCAATTAATCTCATTGTTTAAAAATGTTATTTGATTAATACTCTAAAGTTATCACAAATAGGTTAATCTTTATTACGGAATCCCATAATAGAATCCATGATTGATAAAAACAGTTAATTAATATCTATTACGTCGGTCTGGAAGTAATTTGTAATAATCTGCCCTAGTATGAAATCCTTGTTCTTTAAAACTATAATCTAGCTTAAACTTTTCAAGATTCTCTTGTTCTAGCTTTAACCGTCCTAAATATTTAAACCATAATATCTCATGTTTGGTTTGAGGTCTCGTGTTTTCGGTGAATACCCTCACAAAAGCCTTTTGAACTTCGATGAACGGTACTAGATCGACATTAGCTAATCCTTCAAACCAGTGACCGAACTGTTTTAATAATTCTATTTCTTCTTGGGTAAAAATGCGTAATGAGCAAAAGAATTAATGCTGATAACAACGACCATTAGCATTTTTTGTCTTGCGTTTGCAGCGTTTGCCTGATTTAGTCTTGCCAGTGCATTGAGTCGCTTCTATTTTCTTGGGTTTTGAAGTATAGGATTTAGTAGAACCCGATAACGAATTCCCATTTGTAGTTTTCTTCGATTTGGTATTTGTTGCTGTAGGCTTACAAACCTTGCACGCAGTATAACCCAACTGTTTTGCTCTATCTAAACTAATTGCCTTTTTAGAATATTTTAGATAATGACAATTCTTTTTGTGGTATTTTTCGCCTGATTTTGTGGTATAAACAGTTTGGCTAAATACAGAAAAGGAAGAAACCAAAAATAGAATAACGCAAATTGCTCTTATTGTTTTCACCCTTTTTTCTTTTTCTTTTTTGAATTTCTCCATTCCCACGGAGCTATTGCTTTTGGGTCTACCCAAAGACCTACTTTCTCTTTTTTAGCTTTATCTTCCAAAGGTTGCAAAGTCTCATCATCTGAATATTTTATAAAATGCCAAGCCAAACCAGCTTTGAGCAGTTCTCTGCTTAAATTTTTATCATCGTAGAATACATAAGCAATAGACCTTCCGTAACGATCTTTTTTAATCACTTTTAATTCAACCTGCTTTTCAAAGATGGCATCTGATGTGAATTGTTTCGCTCTTTTTGAAAATGGTTGTTTGCGTTCTGGACAGTCTATATTGGCAACTCTTACCCTTATTAGTGTAGAGTCTTGAGTTAGGAGTTTAAAAGTGTCACCGTCTGTTATGGCTACTACTTTGCCAGTGATTACTTGTTGAGCATTTATTACAAAACCTATCAGTATAGCTAATGTGATAAGTATTTTTTTTAATTTCATAATGAATCACTTGGGACGAGTAATTTAATTAATTACAAAAGAAATATTAAATATTTAATATAAAGTTTTGAATTATATTATCGAGATTCGATGGTAAATCAGCTGTTTTAATTTCATATCTAGCTACATTCATTTTATCAAACCAATCAGTCCAAAACTTTCTAATAATATCTAACTCATATGGATTCCCTGATGTATTAGGATTAATACCTAAAACTAAAATTTCAAGATTGGACAAATCACCATGTGCTTGAATTAGTCCATATTTTTGATTGTTGTACTTATCCTCCCAATTGCTACCTTTTAAGCCTTGTTGGTCAAAATATTTAGTTGTTATATAAGTGGACATATTATTTTTCTTGATTTTTCCCTCTTCGTGATAAATATACCCATCTGATAAAATCACTAATATGTTTCTATAATCTTCATCAATACAATAGTCATCAACTTTTTCTTTGATAAAAGACCATGTATCTGAACCAACGTAGTTGTTGTCTTTAATTGCTAGATTATAAATTTCCTTAGGAATAGACTCATACATTTGATTGATTTTTTCCAATTTATCTAAAGATGCATTTTGTCTAGTTACCTCAAATTTAAGTTGCTCTGAAATTCGGTTAATATTTTGGTTAGATGGTTCGGGCTCAAAATAAAGTTGAATTTTATCATTCATCTGTCTTACTTTTTTTGACCTTAAATGAGTTAAAAAAGCATTTGAAACAGACTTTATATAATTGATATCCCTTTCATAAATTTGCATCGAAGGATTCGGGTGTAAATCAGGGCTTATTCTATCAGACAAGTCCAAAAGCAAACTAATATTTAAATTTTCATTTGAAATCGCTCTATTTGATTGATATTCATTTCCTCTTTGCTTATTATTTTTTTCTTTTTCATCATTTGATTTACAAGAAAATAGAAATAATATGATAAAGGTGGTTAAAATTATATTTGTGGATTTCATAACTAGCTATTCGTAAAAATTAAATTTTGGCCTTCTAATTCGTCTAGTTTCAATTCGTCTAAATGTTCTTTCGAGACCTCTTCACAACTATTTCGTAACGCCATTTTTTCTTTGTTGGGAAGAGCTAATTCAGCATTAATGGCCTGGTACCATCCTTCCTTATATTGATAGTGGTAATGCAAATACTCTTTTATAGGAAAAATGAATCCATCAATTTTAGACTGCAATTCAGATATTTCACCCTTTATTCCTGTTATCTCTTGTTTTACACTATTTATTTTTTCAGTAAGATTATTTTTTCTATGGGTAAGATTCTTAATTTCCTCCTTTTTATTTCTTATAAATCCTTTTATTTTATCAACATTTTCGTGCTCTTTCATAACAAAATCAAAAACTAAGCCCCATATTAAATAAACAACAAATCCAGCAAAAATGATTCCCCAAAAATTGACACTTTGTAGTGCGATTTGAGGTGAGAACTCATCTCCTAATACCTTATCAAACTCAAAAATTTTCTTTTCAATTAAATAAGCAAGTATAACATCAAATAAGAAGGTTAAAACAAATAATGCCGCGAGCTTCAAAATACCTCTTTTTTCCTTAGATTTTTGAAACATATGTACCAAGTATCCCAATCCCATAAAAACGAAAGGAATAGTTCCAACAAAAACACCTTCTAACCAACCATCAGATATGGCTTTGCTTAAAGCATTGGCATCAAATATTGCAGCTGTTAAACTTCCTGATTCAAAATCCTTAAAAAATGCAGAATAAGATGCAGAAATATAAAAAACAAACAAATAAATAGTTATAGGAAGCAATAGACCTAAGCCAATATAAAATTGAGCCTTTGGCTTTTTATCAGCATCTATACCATACTCCTCCGGGTTCTGCTTTACATTTACAATTTCAAACCTTTTATCTTTTATATCATTCTCTATTATTTCTTTTTGCTCCTCAGAAATATTTATTATAGTTTCTCGCTTCTTCAACTCTGTTCTTTTCTTTTCTTGTTGTTCAACAAAGGGCTGTTTTAATTTTTGTTGTTCATTAGATTGTTTTCTGCATTGATCCTCAAAACTATTGTAAAGATTATGTAGCCCTGTTCTAAACGTCAATGGATCACCAAAAGCTTTTGAAGATGCACCATAACCACTTTGATAATATGTAATTCTGATTTGTTCCCTATCCTCACTATCATTGTTTTCTACATTCTTATTATTGGTAGGATTTTTAAGTTTAAATAGACTTTTTATTGCACCCATATCTATGAATTTATTTCATTTATTAATTCTTCCTTCGACATACCTTTTTTTGCACATTCTAAGAGAAAATCTGCAAGTTCCGTGATGTTTTCATCTAAAAAATCAAACTTTTTACAATATTTCTTCAATGTGACATATTCATCATTCGTAACTTTTTCATCAGCCCATATCATAATTGCCAAATCATATAAATATTCAACTCTTAACTCTAAAGTTTCAGGTATAGATGTATGATGAGAAGGGTTTAATAATATTTCGTTAAGTTGCTCTTTTGTTAAACCTCTTTCTTCAGCGAACTTATATAGCATTTGCATTTCTAAAACATCAAAGTTATCATCTGAAAATGCCATTTGGTAAAGTCTCAGAAAGTGACTTTTTAATTCCGTAGTAATCATTAAAGTTTATTTTGGTTGATTATCAAACTTATAATGACTTAGAATTATTTCGTTACGGTTAACCGTAAGACGATTAAATTAATCCCAAATCTTTAGTAATCGCTACTAAATGTATGGTATTATTAGCCCTAAATTGAACCTTCAATTTGTTAAGACGTTTTTCAATAGTACTTAAACTGTTAGGTGTAATACTTTTGGACTTTAAATCATCACTTATATCTTCTTGCGATAATCCTTTAGAAAGTAAATTAATAAGTTGAATATCAAAATCATCTATTTCCATTTTAGATTTTGGCTGTAGAGCCTTACTTACTTGTGGTGACAAAAATAAATCTCCTTTTGCAACTACTTTAATAGCTGCATTCAATTCTAAGGAACCGTTACGATCTTTGCACACATAACCATTAACACCTTGTTTCTTTACTAATCCTCTTACTTTTTGAAGCTGATCTTTCATGGAATATACAATTATTGCAATTTCAGAATTCTCAGCACGTACCTTTTCTATTAAATCCTCACCAGATCTAAGATTAACACTTCTATGATCACTTTTAAATGATAAATCCGTTATTAACAAATCGTAAGAACTTCCTTCCAATTCGGCTTTTTTTAAGTGTAAGTAGGCTTCATCACAGTATTGTGTTTTATCTATTGCAGTTATTCCATTAGACTTTAAAACCTGAGCTACATTCTCTACAATAGCATCGTGGTCGTCATTAATAAGAACTCTTTTAAACTTCATTATATCACAATTTTTACTTTAAATCCCTTTTGTGGCTGTGTATCAAAAGTAATAGTCCCTCCAATTGATTGAATACGGTTTTCCGTACTATGTAATCCTGTGTGTTTTATAAGGTTAGCTCCTTCACCATTATCAGAGTAATTTATTCTTAATTTTTTCTCATCATTTTCGAACAGTATCAATACTAAAGACGCTTTACTATGCTTCTTCATATTAATCAACAGCTCTTGTAAAACTTTATAAATTGTATTCTTTTTTATATGAGAAAAGTTATTCCATTTTACATCTGCTAGTCCCTTGATAACAATATTTGCATCGTTAGACTCATAACTTTCAAATAAGCTTTCAAGATTATCTAAAAACGAATTCTTAGTATCTACTAAACTATGTTGATTAGAGATATCTCTTGCTTTATGGTATAACTGATGTAATTCATCTGCCAAAACACTATGCTCGCAGGTTTCACTTTCAAATTTTGTCATAACCTCAAAGACATTATTTGCCACTTCATCATGTACCTGTTTAGATATCCTAGATTCAGTTTCTATAAGTTGCTGCAATTTCTCTCTTCTGTGTCTTGCTCTGGTAATTAAGAATCCTAAAACTGAAATTATAGTTATACCTACAGCAACTAATGAAACAATTATAGTATGAGATTGTTGGCGTTGGTGCATTAATTCACTTTCTAAAGCTTTTCTCTCAAATTCGGAATAATCATATCGCATTAATGCAAATTTGTTAGACCTTGCTTTGTCTTCCGAAATTAGACTGTCATTTAAAACTTTATAGGCTTTGGCATAATGATCTGGACTTAGTTCGACCAATAAACCTAGGGCATTTTGTTTGTAAGAAGCAGAGTTAAGACGATTGGCAAAGTCTAATGCCTTATTTGCATAAAACTTTGCTTTATCTATGCTATCTGTTGCCATATAATATCTAGCAAGGTTTGAATAACTACTGTACTGGGCTGTTGAGTCTTGTGCTTGATTTCTAAGATTTAATGCTTTAAATATTAAAGACCTACCCAAATTATAATCTTGCATTTTTGTCTTTATATATCCTAGATTATTTAAGACTAAAGCAACTGTTAAAGTATCTTGTAATTTTGGCGTTAATCGAAACGCCTTCATTGAGGCTTTGTGTGATTCTTCGATAAGATCATTCCGTTTATAAACATTAGCAATGTTGTTATAAACAATAGCACTGTCTCTAGGATTACTCGCAACTTCTAGCACGCGTTCATAAAGCTCTACCGATTTTGAGTAATTATGTTGATCGGCATATACAACTCCCAATAAGTTATAAAAACTTCTTCTGTAGGCTTCCTCGTTATTAATCTCTGGATTTTCATTTAAAATTTTAACCGCTTCTACTGCTGCTTTTTCAGATTCATCGTAAGATCCAATTTTGTAATTGATGCTGGCAATGTAATAGAGACTGTTTAATTGGGTATGAAAATCTTCAGTATCTTTTGAAGCTTCTAATCGTTTGTTGAAATATTTTGAAGCATTTATTAAATCCGTAGACTCTTTTGGATGCAGTGCAATTGTACTATAATGCGACAAACTATCCTGACTTTTTTGTGCAAAGCAGAAATTTGCACAGAAAAATAGAAAAAAGAGGAATGATTGACCATATTGTTTCATTCCTCAAATTTAAAAACTATTTCCTATTAATCACCAGAACCTGTCGGTGGCGGTGGTGGTGGCGGTGGTGGAATCTCACCATCTTCACCACAGCAAGCTTGTGGAATTACTTCATCGGTTATGCTCTCTGGATTACACGAAAAAAAAGCCATGTTGAGGAAAACCGTAAACAGAATTACAGATATTTTTTTCATTTTGTTAATGATTTTTGAAATTTGACAATAGTGTTGCTATCCGAGGCTTTCGGACATTTAGCACATAGCAACACAGACTAAATTTTGAAGAGAGATCCCTTCTTTGGGAAGTATGGAGTGCAGAGCAAAACAGAATTGTTACTTCCCGAATGGCAATACTATTTTACCCTACAGATCCATTATTGAAATTGATTTTCGTAACCCTTATTACGCCTAAGGTGGTTGTCAATTCTGTAACAAATAAAAAAAGATAAATTGAGGGTAATTGGAATAAGATTGGAAATTTTTTGGAAAGTAATCGGAAGAGATTTTCCATGATTTTTCTATGATAAATATTTAATTTTAATACCACCAAACAAGTATGGAGTATGCAAAAAGATTTGATCATAGAAGCTTTTAAAAATGGTAAGGACGCTTTATTAAAAAAAGGCTTAATCGAACCTTCTAACAACGCCATTTCTGAATTTTTAGCAACCTTTATAAATGAGGATTGTAAAACCCCAATTAATTCAAAAACACTGAGAAATTATTATAAAGATGCATTAGAATATCCTGAAAAGGATATACGAATTTCTCGGATTGATATAATTAATTCTTTATGCCAATTTCTCGGCTATAACAATTACCAAGACTATCTTAAGCAAAAAAATCCTGTTAAAGAGACTTCATTACAACCAAAGACTCTAAAGAAATACTTTATAATTGTGCTAATTGTGGTTATTAGCTTAATAATAGGTTCAATCCTATTTTTTAAGGAGAATGAACCAAGATTTATGATTTGGAATCTTGACCATTATGTAGAAGTTGAGTTCAACTTAGAAAAATATAACATTGGTGAATTAAAGGCATATAAACAAGAGCGTATTGATCATTTTAAAAAAATAATACCAGATTGTGACTACCCTTTTTTTAATCCTGATGGAACTGTGCGTGTTTGGTATGGAAAGAATAAAAATAAAGATTATGAATTTTTTACAGATTTAGGTCTTCATCCCGAAACAGGTAAAACCCTAAAACCTATTACAGATTATATGATAGAAAAACATATCTGTAATTAAAAGACGTTATTATTTTGCATAAAGTAGTTTATATATACGAAAATATTGGATCTCCTTTTTTAATTAGACATTTTACTTCAAAACTTTTCCCAATGCCTTCAACTCAACACCCAATTCATTAAACATACTCAAAATACTACTTATTTTAAGTTCCTCTTCTGTATATTCCTGTGTGTTGATGCTACAAGTAAATTCCCAAATCTCAAGAACTTCATCAATGGGTACACTATAGGCGTTATAAGTTTTATTGTCAGAAATTAACAGCAATGAGCCATTAAAATCAATGTTATTCATAACACGCTTATAAACCATACCATCATTTAATGTTACCAACACATAGGTTCTTCCTGTTTTGATATCGTTCCTATCCTCAATAAACCGACCCACAACAAAAGCACCATCTTTCATTGGTAACATGGAGTCCCCTTTTATTGGAAAAGCCCTATGCTTTCCTGTAGGTAAAAAAGGTAATTTTATCTTTTGAAGTTGCTCTATGTATTCAGGGTCGTCATAGCCATTCAGATAACCAGCTGTTGCCTTGGCAGGAACAATTTCAATCAAATCCTCATTGTCTGTATCCACAGTTATCGGAAACAGAACTCGCTGATTACCTATCTCAATGAATGATGCGTCCTTAGATTTTGTTAAGTCATTTCTCAATAAAATGTCTATGGGTAACTTGAAAAAGTCTGAAAGCTGTATAAGAAATTCAATGGTTGGTGCAGACCTTCCCTCTTCATACGATCCTATCCTAGATCTTGAGACGTTTAGGTGTTCCGCCAATGTCTCTTGGGTTAATCCTTTGAGATTTCTTAAATGTCGAATGTTTTTTGCTACAATTTTCATAATACTACAAATATAAGCAATAATTACTTATATATGTAGCTAATTTTGTGATATGGATAAAAACATATTGCATCTGGATTTAGATACTTTTTTTGTCTCTTGCGAACGTCTAATTGACAGACGCTTGGAGAACAGACCTCTATTGGTCGGTGGTACTGGAGACAGAGGTGTTGTAGCTGCCTGTAGTTACGAAACTCGTCCTTTTGGAGTCCATTCTGGTATGTCCATGAAAGTTGCTAGAAGATTATGTCCTGAAGCTATTGTTATTCGTGGCAACTCTTCAATCTACACCAAATACTCGCATTTGGTAACAGAGATTATCAAAGAGAGTGTTCCTGTGTTTGAAAAAGCAAGTGTCGATGAGTTTTATGCTGACCTTTCTGGTATGGATAAATTTTACGGTTGCTATAAGTATGCTTCCGAATTGCGAAAACGAATCATTAAGGAATCTGGATTGCCTATTTCATTCGGTTTGTCTTCAAACAAAATAGTGTCCAAGGTGGCTACTGGTGAAGCAAAGCCCAATAACCAATTGAAAATAGATAATGGTTTTGAAAAGGATTTCCTAGCACCATTATCCATAATAAAAATTCCATCCGTAGGCACAAAAACGTATCAAATATTGCGGAATCTTGGTGTGGATACGGTAAAAGTGGTACAGGAAATGCCTCTAGAAATGATGGTTAGTGCCTTGGGTATCAACGGTAAAACCATTTGGAAACGTGCACAGGGCATAGATAACCCTCCACTTGTACCGTTTCACGAACGAAAATCAATTTCTACCGAACGTACTTTCGATAGAGATACAATTGATATTCATGTGTTGAAGACCACAATTTTTGCAATGGCTGAAAATTTAGCCTTTCAACTAAGAAGAGGAAATAAATTGGCAGGAACGATCAGCGTCAAGATCAGGTACTCTGATTTCAACACTTACAGTAAACAGATCAAAATTCCTTACTCAAGTGCGGATCATATCATTATCCCTAGAGTATTGGAATTGTTTGAAAAGCTGTACCAAAGACGTTTACTCATCCGTTTGGTGGGTGTAAAGATTAGTGACATCGTAAGTGGCCATTATCAAATTAATCTGTTTGACGATACCGAAGAGATGATTAGTCTTTACAATGCCATGGATAAAGTACGGATGCGTTATGGAGAGTTAAGCATTATGAGGGCTTCATCAATGGGCGCAAAAACCATAGGACGTTTTCAAAATCCCTTTAGTGGTGAACCACCTATTTTATTGGCACATCGCAAACAGTAATGTATTTGAATTGTCATACATATTATTCCCTTCGCTATGGCACGTTTTCTGAAATTGAGTTATTGGAACTTGCCAAGGAAAACAATGTGGACGTTTTAGCTTTGACCGACATTAACAACACTTCGGCATGTCTCAACTTCATCAGAAAATCCAAGGAATTTAATATAAAACCAGTAATTGGTATTGACTTTAGAAATGGTAACGACCAACTGTATGTGGGCATAGCCAAAAATAATGAAGGATTTAGGGAATTGAACCAGTATTTGTCCTACCATTCCGAAAAGGGTTTAAAACTGCCAGAAGTACCGAGTTTTTCACTTGAAAACTGTTACGTGGTCTATCCTTTTGAAAAAGTTTTAGAACTAGAAAAAACGGTTTTTAAGGAGAATGAATTTATAGGCGTTTCAGTTGAAGAACTGAGGAAATTACGTTTTTCGAGAGTGCTCTCCTTTAGGGAAAAACTGGTTGTACAACAACAGGTAACGATTAGAAATAAACGAGACTTTAATGCCCACCGTTTGCTACGTGCCATTGACAAAAATTGCTTATTGAGCAAATTGGATAAATCGGAAGAGTGTTTGCAAACGGATAAAATGTATCCTAAAGAAACATTGGAAGATGTATTTAGGGATTTTACATTTATTCTCAATAATACAAGACGTTTACTAGATAGTTGCTCGATTGATTTTTCGTTTGGCAACAACAGAACATCCCAAAATTTACGATTGTACACAGATTCCTTTGATAATGATTATGCCTTATTGGAGCGTTTATGTTACGACAACCTGAACAAACGCTATTCAAACCCAACACCACAAGTCTTGGAACGGTTAAAAACCGAACTGAATACCATTAAAGCATTGGATTTTGTGTCGTTCTTTTTGATCAATTATGATATTGTTTGTTACGCCAAAAGTAAAGGTTATTTTCATGTAGGTCGTGGTAGTGGTGCTAATAGTATCGTTGCCTACATCATCGGTATTACCGATGTTGATCCTATTGAGCTTGATTTGTATTTTGAGCGTTTCATAAATCCCTTTAGGGCTTCCCCTCCTGACTTTGACATCGATTTTTCTTGGAAAGATAGGGATGATGTAACAGCTTACATTTTTAAGCGGTTTAATAACACCGCCTTAATGGCTACTTATAACACCTTTAAATATCGTGCGGTTGTTAGGGAATTGGGAAAGGTTTTCGGACTGCCAAAAGAAGAGATCGATAAGTTAAGTAAAGGCAGTTATTCATATTCTAATTTGGATGACCTATCAAAGCTGGTTTTACGGTACGGTAAATTAATAGATGGATTTCCAAATTACATTAGTGTACATTCCGCAGGCATAATAATATTGGAAAAGCCAGTACACTACTATTCTGCTACGGATTTACCGCCCAAGGGATTTCCAACGGTTCAGTTCGACATGATTATTGCTGAGGATGTGGGTATATTCAAGTTCGACATCTTGGGACAACGTGGTTTAGCTAAAATAAAGGATGCTCTGGACATCATTAAGACCAATAGACCTGAAGCTGGTGATGTTGATATAACCAACGTTGAAGCGTTTAAAGGTGATAAAAACATCAATCAACTCTTAAAAACCGGTGGCGCAATAGGGGCATATTATGTTGAATCCCCTGCCATGAGAGGTTTGATGCAACAACTTCAAACCGAGGATTATTTGGGTTTGGTAGCTGCAAGCTCTATCATTCGACCAGGTGTATCTGGTTCAGGTATGAAGGATGAATACATAAGACGCCATCGCAATCCTGAAAAACGAAAGGATGCTCATCCTATATTGATGCAGATTATGCCAGAGACTTATGGTGTAATGGTGTATCAAGAAGATGTGCTAAAAGTCGCCAATCAATTTGCAGATCTCAGACTTGGCGAAGCCGATATCTTACGACGTGGAATGAGCGGTAAATATCGGTCAAGAAAAGAGTTTTTGGAAGTGGAGCAAAAGTTCATTTCCAACTGTAGAAATAAAGGGTTTGATGATAACCTTATTTTTGAGGTTTGGAATCAAATCAAAAGTTTTGCAGGTTATGCTTTTGCTAAAGGACATTCGGCATCTTATGCGGTAGAAAGTTATCAAAGTATGTTTTTGAAATGTTATTACCCATTAGAGTTTATGACCGCTGTATTGAACAATGGTGGTGGTTTTTACAGTACCGAGCATTATTTGCACGAAGCAAAAAAACAAGGAGCTAAAATTTGTTTGCCTTGTATTAATACAAGTGACCATCCAAATAGATTAATAGGCACTTCTATTTACTTAGGTTTTGGTTATCTTAAAAATTTGGAATCTTTTACCATACAAAGAATCATAAGTGAAAGGCAGTTATACGGAAACTATAAATCCCTAGATGATTTTATAGATCGTGTCGCTATAAGTATTGAGCAATTGACAATACTTATTCGTATCAATGCCTTTAGGTTTACAAATAAGCACAAAACCGAATTGTTATGGCACGCCATTTTTAAACTCAATGCGAGGGGAACGAAAAGCAAACAGGCACAGCTTTTTAAAATCCAACATAGACAATTTAACCTACCCAAACTTAAAACCAATTGGGTCGAAGATGCCTATGATGAAATGGAACTTCTGGGCTTTCCTTTATGCAACTATTTTAATTTGGTCAACGAAAAAATGCATGGTGGTATTTTGGCAAGTTCAATGAAAGATTTCGTTGGCAAGAATGTTCTAATTTACGGTAGTCTTGTTACCACAAGATTCAATAAAACATCTCAAGGTAAACTGATGCGACTTAGTACGTTTATTGATAGTTCTGGTGATTATTTTGATGCGGTACATTTTAGTGATGTCGTTGATAAATACTCTATTAACGGTCTAGGGGTTTATGCGTGCTACGGTACAATTAAGGATCGATTTGGTTTTTATAGCATGGTTGTGGTATCCAGTAAAAAAATGACAATTATACCTGATCCTCGAAATACTACAAGCCACATTCCTGCAACTATCGATAGGATTTCTTAATTTTAATAAAAAATAGAAGATGTGTTTTCATACCAGCACTACTCACAAGGTCAAAAAATTAGAACAACATTTTAAGGTCAATTTGGTTGACCCTTCAATGGAATCCTATTTTGATAAACCTACCTATCACCATAACGGATTTTCACACCCTAATATGTTGGTTATACCTCAAGAACGTTCTGATGTTTTAGCACCTGGAATTTGGGGAATAGTACCAAACTACAAAACTAAAGATGAGATAAAAAATTACCATAAAGAAGCTGTGCGCTATGGCGGTGGTCTAAATGCACGTTCAGAAAAGGTTTTTGATCATTTCATCTACAAAGATGCCATAATGGAAAACCGCTGTATAATACCAGTTTCAGGTTTTTTTGAACCGCATGACCACAAAGGCAAAAAATACCCATTCTACTTTAAGGACAAAGCTGACAAACCATTGGCATTGGCAGGGCTTTACACTGTTATTGAAACATATATTACGTTTACCATATTAACCAAAGAAGCATCTCCGCTGTTCGCTAAAATCCATAACAAGAAGAATAGACAGCCTTTAATCTTGGACAAAGATTTGACCCATAATTGGTTGTCAATAGATTTAAAAGAATCGGACATTGAAGATGTTATAAAATATAATTTTCCAGAAGACGAATTAGAGACTTTTTCGGTAAGCAAGGATTTGTTCAGTCCTAAGGTCGATAGTAATATTGAATCGATTGTAAATAAAATTGAATACACAGAACTTTCTCATCTATTTTAATTTTTTTACCTGATTCACTTAGTTATTTACTACATTTATCATTATTAATTTGTGAACACAAACCGAACACGATTTTGAACACAATTTAAAAATTTATAAATTATATATTATTGATTATCAGGTGAATAAAACAACCTGGTTTAATTCATAACCCAGAGGTCACGAGTTCAAATCTCGTCCTCGCTACAAATTTTTAAATTACAACAAATCAACGGTTTAGTTCACGCTAAACCGTTTTTAATTAAAGTAATTTCAAATCATTTACACTCTCATTCTTACTAAGAAAATAACAAATTCTATTTTTTCCTATTGTTTGAATTTTTCGTCAACTTATAGAAGCATGAAATCACAACTTTGTTATCTTTGATTCAAATCAAAAATCCTAATGGATTTTTACATAAATAAACCATGTAAAAAACATTGTTCTTTATACCTAAAAATATTGCTAAGGTCAAAGACTAAAGAATTAAATAAGGAAAATGCTTTTCAACTCTATTGACTTTGCTATATTTTTACCTATAGTGTTTTACCTTTATTGGTTTCTAACAAACAAAAATCTCAAACTTCAGAATTTTTTAATTGTTGCAGCAAGTTATACCTTTTATGGTTGGTGGGATTGGAGGTTTCTTTCATTAATTTTATTTAGTACTATTTTAGACTACACTGTCGGCCTTTTACTATCAAAAGAAGAAAAGAAACAAAAAAGAATGCTATTACTATGGATAAGCATTATAATTAATCTCGGTTTTCTCGGTTGCTTTAAATACTATAATTTTTTTCTGGATAATATAGTTACTGCATTTTCATTTCTCGGCTTTGAGATAAATGGCATCTCTTTAAACATAATTCTACCTGTAGGTATTAGCTTTTACACGTTTCAAACAATGAGTTATACAATCGATGTTTATAGAAGAAAGCTTCAACCTACAAAAGATTTCATTGCTTTTGCTTCGTTTGTGAGTTTCTTTCCTCAATTAGTTGCTGGACCTATTGAAAGAGCAAGTAACTTGTTACCACAATTTTATAAGAAAAGGCATTTTGATAATACTAAAGCTATTGACGGAATCTATTTGATACTTTGGGGACTATTCAAAAAAATTGTCATCGCCGATTCGTGTGCAGTATATGTAAATGATATTTTTTCGGAATATGAGACCATGAACTCACTTAGTCTATTAATTGGTGCTATTTATTTTGCTTTTCAAATTTATGGTGACTTTAGTGGATATTCTGATATTGCCATTGGTACTGCTAAACTGTTCGGAATTGATTTGAAACGAAATTTTGCTTTTCCTTACTTTTCTAGGGACATTGCAGAATTCTGGAGAAGATGGCATATATCATTATCTACATGGTTTAGAGATTATTTGTATATACCTTTAGGAGGCAGTAGGGTCTCAAAACTTTTGAGCTTTAGAAATATACTTATCATTTTTCTTGTTAGTGGACTTTGGCATGGTGCCAATTGGACTTTTATAATATGGGGAGCTTTAAACGCCTTTTATTTTGCCCCTTTATTCTTAACAAATAGAAATCGTAATAATTTAGACATAGTATCTGAAGGAAAACTATTTCCAAGTATTCGTGAATTGATTTCAATGATATCAACTTTTTCTTTGGTGGTAATAGGTTGGATTTTTTTTAGGGCAGAAACGGTTTATATTGCAATTAATTACATTAAGAAACTCTTCTCTTTCAATTTTGAAAACGGTTTACAATATTTGTCAATAGAAAGATATACTATAGAATTAATGATATTGCTCATTATTTTTATCATTGTAGAGTGGAGCTCTAGAGAGAATGAGCATCCTTTTTTTGGGAAATGGCTAAACTTTAAACTAGTACTAACTTTAATAGGACTAATCACACTTGGTATTTATTCAAATGTTACTGATTTCATTTATTTTCAATTTTAATTATAATGAGACCATTTCTTAAAAAGATAATTTCAATTTTAATTTTAGTTATAGCATTACTCTATTTGTTAGATTTAGTATATACACAAGCGTATATAAATGCAAATCCAAGAAATAAGTTACAATATATATTAAAAACAAAGAACGAAAGTTATGATATCGTTTTTTTAGGATCATCAAGAGTTGCAAATCATATTAACACCAAATTATTTGATAGTTTATCTAATAAAAAAACAATCAACCTAGGTGTTGAAGGGGCTGAGTTAAATGATAATTTACTTCAACTAAAACTTCTTATAGCAAACAATAATATCCCCAACGTTTTTTTACAAATCGATTCTAATTTTCAACATGAAGGGCCATCAAATATAGTAACATCAGAAGCTATGCCTTTTTTAAATACCAATGAAATTATAAACCATCACGTTAAGGAGTATTTTGATAATTACAAGAATTTAAAATATATTCCATTTTACAGATACGCTATAAACGATCCTAAAATTGGATTTAGAGAAGTGCTTTTGTCAGCTTTCAATAAAAAACCAAGAATTGACCCCAATATTGGTTTTTCGCCAATATTCGGAAATAAAAATCCTATTAACGAACATAGCTTACCTGAAACCATAAAAACAGAAAATAATATCCTCGAAGATATAATTGACATCTGCAAAAAAAACAAAGTTCAATTGGTACTTTTTACATCACCTTATTGCAACAAGGCAAAGCATAAAAATTATATCGAGAAATTAAAACGTAAAATTCCTTATCTAATCGATTTATCCAAAGGATATGACGACAACCTATTTTTCAACTGCGGTCATTTAAATTATAATGGAGCAAATGTATTTACAACAAATTTATACAATGCCACAAAAATGAAAATATAACCTTATTGCTTATATTTTCTACATCGAATTTTGCTATTAATGAACTTTGTATTTTTAAGCTAATGATTATTTGAGATTTTTGTATACTTCTCTAAGATTAATCTGTTTTAAAATTAGTATAAGTTTATTCTCTAATCAAAAAACAAATTTGATATGTAAATTCAATTATTTTCTGTTGTGCTTTGATACAAAAAATGTATTTCATCGATTTTTTTTGCGTTTTATGGATTTTTTTGGAATAAAATGATATATTAGCCACCTAATAAAATTCATTAAACCCCCAAATAATGAGAAAAATTACCTACTTGGCTGCAATATTCATTTTAATATTGCAAAATTCTTTTTCGCAAGAAAACCATTCAAGAATCAAAATTTTAAATCCCTCACAAGAGACATTAAACCTCTTGGCTGAAGAAGGGATAGACCTAAGATGTGGTGTTAACCACGACCCAAATAGCCTAACGCTAGATGTTTCTGCTTACGATAAGGCCTTACTTCAACAACTTGGAGTTCCTTATACTGTTGAGATAGATGATTTAGAAACATTTCAAAGAGTAAGAGCCGAAAACGACTTACCAAATGCAAAAAGGCAATTAGAACTTGAGAAGACACTAAACTTATCTCAGAATAACTTGCAAATAGCAAAGAGAGGTTCTGTTTCAGAAACCTTAATTGAAAGCTATTTACAATATGGTGAGCTTAATGAAAAAGACTGGACAGCTCCAACGGAATTTAACTTAGGTTCTATGGGTGGCTGCTTAACGCTTAGTGAAATGGAAGCTGAGTTGGATGACATGAGAACATACTCCGTAAATAATGGATTAAATATCGTCTCAGTAAAGCAAGATGCCTCATCTACAGGGCAGACGACTTGGGGAAATCCATCTAGCACAATCACAAATAATGGCCTTACCTATTCTGGTATAGGTACTACACGTTGGAATCCTAATACAATATACTATGTAAGAATTACAGGTAACGAATCTTCAACACCTGAAGGAACCAAACCACAGATGCTATTTACTTCAATGATACACTCTCGCGAGGTCAGTGCATTGATGAACAATATCTATTTTATGTGGTATCTCATTGAGAATTACAATACTGATACTGCTGTTAAAAACTTAGTGGACAATAATGAATTGTATTTTGTTCCTGTGGTAAATCCCGACGGTTTGCGTTGGAATCAGCACCTGAGCGCTTCCGGTGGCGGAATGCAACGTAAAAATTTAAGACCTGGTGCAGGTGGTACTACTAACTCATCTGCAAACAGAGGTGTTGACCTTAATAGAAACTTCAATTATTTTTGGGGAACTGCAGGTACTGGTTCTTCAAGTAATTCCTCTAGCGATTCTTATCGAGGCCCAAGTGCTGCATCGGAGCCTGAAACACAAATCATGGTAGACTTCATATTAAGCAGAAACTTTAAAACAGCTATATGGAATCATACATTTGCCAACTCAATCCCACATCCTTATGGAGGAAATCCTTCTTTTGTTTCTGGCAGGGAAGATGAAATGCACAGATGGCACGAGGATATGACTAAGTATAATAGATATGTTTCTGGTGCTACCATATTTACACCAGCAAATGGTATTGCAGACGATTGGATGGTTGGCGGTAGTGCTGATGCTAATGGTTCTACAGGTTCTGGTCAAAATATTTTAGCTACCACACCAGAACATGGCGGTGAGGGCTTTTGGCCACCACCAAGTAGCATAGTGCCAATAGCAAAGCGCTCTATTCGTATTTCATTAATGGGAGCTTATTATGGTGGCAAATATGCCAAGTTTCACGATTTAACTCAAAGCGATATCAATAGTACCTCTGCTAATCTAGATTTTGCCATTGAGAGAGTTGGACAAACTGCAAGTAATTTTACGCTCACAGTAACACCTGTTTCATCTAACATAACAAATATCGTTTCGCCATCCACACAAACTGGTATGGCAGTTTTAGAGCAACGCAATGTATCAGCATCAATGACGTTAGACCCAAGCATTCAACCAAATGATAAGATTGAATATAAAATTCAGTTGTCCAATGACGAAGGTATTTTTTATGAAGCGAATTTGGAAAAATATTACCAACCATCGGTTATATTTTTCCACAATGCCGATACTAATGGACTAACTGGTTGGTCAAACTCTGGCTGGAGCAATTCTTCTGCTGATGCCTATTCAGGTTCTAATGCACTAAGAACTGGTAATGCCGTTCCTTATGCCAATAACACAACCAAAACATTAACTACTTCTGGTACTTACGATTTATCTGGTTCTTCTGAAGTTTTAATTCAATTCTACTCAAAATGGGATGTAGAGCGTAATTTTGACTTGGTAGAATTTCAAGCATCAACAAACGGAACTACATGGGTTACCTTAAACGGTAAATACTCAAAACCGAAGTCATCATCGTCTACTAACGATCATAATGCAAAGAGTGCAACAGACGAAGCTTTCCAGGGCAATAATAGTTCTGGTCATATTTATGATGGTGATCGCATGGATAATTGGGTTATGGAAGAAGTAGTGATTAATAGTTCAGAAAATAGTGCAATTTTTGAAGCACCTAGTGTACGGTTTAGATTTAGAATGCGTTCGGATTCTGGAAATGTATTCGAAAACTACTCAGCAAACGGTGAAGGATTCTTTTTTGATGACTTCAAAATCTTAGGGATTTCAATCCCTTGTCAAACTACTGTACCAACCAATTTATCGGCAACATCAATCACGGCCTCTAGTACCAATATTACATGGGACAATATTCCATCTGCAACATATGATTTAAGATATCGTGAGGTTGGCGCACCTAGTTGGGTAGAAATTAATGATCTGGCTACATCCAACTATTCTCTTACTGGCTTAAATCCTCTAACGGATTATGAAGTACAGGTAAGAAGTAAATGTACTTCATCTACTTCAGACTTCTCGTCATCTGTAAGTTTTACAACTACGGATCTAACTTACTGTAACGCATCAGGTTCAACTATAGCAGATGAATATATAGGTGGTGTTACATTAAATGGTATCTTAAATAATACCTCAAGCACTACAGCTTCAGGTTATTCAGACTTTACAGGCTCTTACATTTTTGAGCCTATACAAGCAGGAAGTACAGGAAATAGCTTATCTATCACTAAAACATGGACTGGCACACAATTTAATGAAGCGGTATCTGTTTGGATCGACTTTAACAGAGATGGTGATTTTAATGATACAAATGAAAAAGTATTTGAAAGTGGAGCAAGCCAAACAACGCCTGTAAGTGGTACCTTCTCAGTACCAGTAGCAGCCAGTGTAGGAAACACTAGAATGAGAGTAATGCTTACTTATTTTAATACAGCAGGAACAATCCAAAATGATCCTTGCGCTACTTTTCAATATGGTGAGGTGGAAGATTATGATTTATATATATATGAAGGTCTCTTGTATACAAATTCTACTTGGTATCCAAATGCACCAACAGATTTAACAGGTACAGAAAATGCTACAATTCTTGATGGCGTATTCAGCACATCCTCAGATATTGCTTTGAATAACGTTACCGTAGCATCAGGTGCAACGTTAAATGTAAGTAAAGAGAACACTATAACAGTTAATGGCAACATTAGTAATAACGGAGAATTTGTAATGAATTCTGACTCAAACGAATTTTCAAGTCTTCTTTTAAGTGGAAGTGCTTCTGATAATTTAAAATATAACCGTCATGTAAATATAAATACAAATGGAAATGATTTGGTTGCACCACCGTTTAGCGGAGAGAGTTTTATAGATTTCAAAAACAACAATTCAAACATCTTTGCTAATCCAGGGGAAACATTATTCTTATTTGGACCATTTGATAAAATTACAAGTGATTATTTAATTTACTCTGATACAGAAGTTAGTACTCTAGATGCTGGCAAAGGATATAGAGCAGCATCTACGGACAATGGTACATTTACGTTTACAGGATCACCAACAACTGGTACTCTAAATGTCCCTATACAAAAAACAGGTTCAGCTTATGAAATATGGAACTTAATTGGAAATCCTTATCCTTCTTACATAAGGTTAGATGATTTTTTAACTGCTAACATATCTCAATTTGATGCTTCAACTGCTGCAATTTATGGCTATGATGCAGATAATTCTAATGGTAGTAACTGGACAATATTGAATTTTGCTTACTCAATTGCTAATCCTAATACACTTATTACTCCTGGACAAGGTTTCTTTGTATCTTCAAAAGATGGTGGTGGTACTGTTGCATTTGCACCTTCTATGCAAACTTCAGGAAACTCTGATGATTTCATTGCAGGTAGAAATGATAATACCCCTGAATTTGGAACTATAGTATTGAACTCTGCAAATAAAAGTTTTAGTACCGATCTGTATTTTATAAATAATGCATCTTTAGGTCTTGATGTCGGTTATGACGCAAGTCATTTTGATGGAGCACCATCAGATTTTGCCATCTATTCTGAACTAGTTAATGATAATATAGGAAACGATATGGCCATACAAGCTATTAGCTTTAATGATGTTGACAACAATGCCATTATTCCATTAGGTGTAAACGCAAATCAAGGAGAACAAGTAACTATTAGCTTAACTAATTCTAATATTAATGCTAACTTATATCTTGAGGATGTAGTAACTAATACATTTACGCTCTTAAATACCTCAGACTATACATTTACTCCTTCGTCAAATATTTCTGATATAGGAAGATTTTATTTAAGGTTTAATACACAAACTTTATCAACTAATGAATCTAACTTAGAAGTATTGCAAATTTATAGCGATAATGATAATGATCAAATTATTATCAAGGGCATATTGACATCAAATGTACAAGTGACCATATTTGACATACAAGGAAGGCAAATGTTAACAAATGAGTTAAATAACAGAAATTCTATTAATACTATAAGCACAATGAACTTTAGCTCTGGTGTTTATTTGGTAAAGATTTCTGATGAAATCTCAAGTATTTCCAGAAAAGTAATAATAAGGTAATCCTTCTTAACTTAAAAAATTAAAGCCGAAGATTTTCTCTTCGGCTTTTTTTAGCTAAAAAAGCTATGAAACAAAAAGTTTTATTAAACTTTTTGATATAATTTTCTTACAAATTATGCATTTCATCGAATATTTTTGCATTTAAAAGATATTTGCCATATGTTTGGCATATAAATTTAGTCCCAAACTAAAATTTAACCGCTTATGAAAACTTCTACTTTAACCTTAAAAGGTTATGTACTTACCGTAGGTTTATTAATGTTGACTACATTAATATCTGCACAAGACTTTAATGTACAGCATATACAGGATGATATAGGAAATACTGGTGGAACAAACACAAGTTTTACAGCCGTATCATCAACTAATAGTGCTTTTGCGCTAGCTAACAACAATAGAAAAGTCTCTGCAGGGCCAAACACATCAACAGCAAATTTCAATGCAAATGATCTTTCTGGTGCTAGAGTCTTAACCAATACTAACACCTTAACATATTACAGACAGGCAGGTTCTAATGCAGCAAATATGAGGTTTAATACTTCTATTTGGGAGTATATAGGTGCTCCTGGTGGCAATAATGAGATGATAGTGAGAGGTAGATATGCCGTAAGCCTTAATGGTACAACCAATAGTGTAACTCAAGCCTTATCTGGTATAAGTAATGCCAATGATTGTATCCCTTTTATAACAGGTATAGTAACAAATAAAAGTTCGGCAGGCGCCGATTCTGGAACCGCTATTGCGTATTTAGAGAACGCAACAACTCTAAGGGTACAGAAAGGGACTAACGCCAATAATGTTACCGTTTACGTTACTGTTGTAGAATTTACTGGTAGTAATTGGACGGTTTTACATGGTGATTCGGGTTCTACAGGTTCTATTACAGGTAGTATTACCTTAAGAAACAACTCTGACGGGACAGGAACGGCTACTAATGTGAGTGCTTGGAATCAAGCCGTAATCTTTAGCCACCACCGTGGAGATACTACCGACGGAGCAAATCAAGCTATAGAAGATAACTGGCCAGTAATGAATCCTGGATCAAACAATCAAACTGTAGATTGGACGTTTTCTGGAACTTACGGCTCTAATGGAACAAATAGGCATTTTGTCCATGTATTGACTCATCCAGATTTAAACGTTACTAGATTTCAAAACACTTCAGTTACCCAAGGTGAAACAACAATTAATATTGCTTCCGCTGGTTTATCTAGTATTAACGAAGCTCTTATTGTAGGGTCATCGACAAGTACAGGTAGTGGTACAGCTTATGGTAGAGGTTGGAGAAATTATTATCTTAATTCAACAACACAAGCTGCTCATTGGTCTCATAGAAACAATAATGCATTATCGCACGAAATTCAAATTGTTGACTTATCAGCCCTAACTGCTGCACCAAGCTATTGTACTTCCAATGGTAACACAACATACCAAACCGGTGTTACCAATGTAACTTTTGAGTCTATTAACAACTCTGATGGTCCAGCAAAGGACAATGCTTATGAAGATTTTACAGCAACACATATTGCTAATGTCACCCAAGGTGGTACTGAAACACTTAGTGTAAGTGTGAACACTGATGGTAATTACACAATACACGCATATGCTTGGATAGATTGGAACCAAGATTATGACTTTAATGATCCAGGCGAGTCTTACGATTTAGGTACGGCTGTAAATGTTGCAAGTGGAACGACTTCGTTATCTCCTCTCACAATTAATATTCCAGCAGGAGCTACAATCGGAACGACACGAATGAGAGTATCAGCAAAATATAATTCTGACCCAACAAGTTGTGAAACTGGTTTTGATGGGGAAGTTGAGGATTATGGAATAACTGTGAGCGGCGCATCTCCCCAACAAGAAATAAATATTACAGGTAATTCTAATGACATCATTGATGGTGATACAACACCACAATTTGCAGATGGCACCGACTTTGGCAATGTTGATATTGCTGGCGGCACTAGAGCAAATTCATTTATCATTGAAAATTTAGGAGGTGTAAATACATTAAACTTAACAGGTTCATCACCCTACATTACCATTTCTGGTACTCATGCAGCAGATTTCTCAGTGACTACGATTCCTTCGAATGCTATTTCTGCTGGAAGCAGTACAAGTTTTACCATTACTTTCAATCCTAGTGCAGTTGGCCTTAGAACGGCAACTTTAACAATAGCTAACAACGACTCAGATGAAAATCCTTACAACTTTAACATACAAGGAAATGGTATAATACCACCTCCATGTGGATCTACAGTATTGCATACAGCCAATTTTGAATCTGGACTAGATGGTTGGACTTCTGGTGGTGTTGATGCTAGTAGAGTGAATAACGCTACATGGTCTTATGGAGGTAGCTACAGCTTGCGCGTTAGAGATGATGACCCTACCGGATCGGCATCATCTTTTGATTCACCAGCATTCGATTTATCAAATTATGACAAAGTAGATTTTAAATTCTTCTTTGCACCAAACAGTATGGAATCTACATATAGTGGCTCAACCAAGTCCACGTTTGAAGATTTTATGATTGAATATAGTGATGATAATGGTGCTTCTTGGACCACTGTTCAAGCTTATGAAAGTGGTCAGATTGTATATAAAAATGCTGATTTTGAAACGTCATCATCTCCTATATTTTACGGTAGAATTGTAACGCTAAAAAGTTCTGATTATTCATTCCCTGCAGCTACAACATCTCGTTTTAGAATCCGTTGTGATGCCAGTGCAGATGATGATGAAGTTTATGTTGACAACATTACTATAACTGGTGTTAGCTATTGTACACCAACTGAAGCACCTGGTGGTGTAACTAGTAATTTAGATCTTTGGCTTAAAGCTGATATGGTAGATGGAGTCAATGAAAATTCTGATGGTTCTTTAGTTTCAGAATGGTATGATAATGGCAAAGGAAATCACGCTTCTGCTATGGTAAGTGGTTTAAGTCCATATTATAGAAATAATACAACTCGTAATTTCAATTTTAATCCAGTTATAGATTTCGAGAACAATAACAATACAGCAAATAGGGATTTAACATATATTATAAATGATGGCAGCAGACATGAGCTAACTGGTACAGGTGGATTTAATAGTACCGATATGTTTGTGGTTATAGTACCTGACCCTACAATTACAACATCAATGATACCATTGGATACATTTACAAGTTCTGACCCTACTGCGCCAAACATACAGACTGAGGATGTTACTGGTTTTGGTTATGGTGCATTCACAAATAGACTTGCTGGGGAATATTTTACATATTGCATTGGTGTAACAAGTGGTACTTCTGGTGGACCTGGCTATGGTAAAGCAGATGCAACTGGTACCAATAATTACAACAAAATAGGTATCATCAATATTAGAGATAATGCTACAGTTACTGAAATAGATATGTTTTTAAATGGTAACTCAATAGGAAACATCTCTAACGACATACCAGACTTTTCATCTATAACTAATACTAAGTATTGGTTAGGAAGAAGTCAATATTGGAACGGTAGTTTTGATGGTCGTATTGCAGAAGTAATTACCTATTCAGCTACCACTAATGATGGCGATTTAACACAAGCTAGAAATAGAATTCAATCCTACTTAGCTATTAAATACGGTATCACTCTTGGTGTCAATGGAACATCACAAGATTATGTTAATAGCGATGGCACGGTGATTTGGGATCAATCTGCTAATTCAGGGTATAACTACGATATTGCCGGTATAGGAAGAGATGATGTATCCGAGTTAAACCAAAAGCAATCTAGAAGTGTTAATGATGCTACTGATGGTACAGGTAGAATTGAAGGTGTCATAACAATGGGATTGACGGACATATACGATACCAACTCAGAAAACAAAAATCTTAATCCAACATCCTTTGGTGATAAAGAATTTTTAATGTGGGGTAGTAACGGTGCTGATCTTAATCTCGCAGCATCAACAATCACCGTTAATATGAGTGCCGGTATTTCACCTGCATTAACAACAAATGTTTCTTTTACAGCTATGCAACGTGTTTGGAAAGTTGTCGAAAGTGGCGGAGACATACCTACTGTTAAAGTTAGAATACAAGAAGATGCCATACGTAATATTACTCCACCTGGTAGTTATTATATGTTTATATCAAATACTGGAGTTTTTGACCCAACAGCAGATTACAGAGTAATGACTTCTGACGGTAATGGCAACTTAGAAACAGAATACGATTTTGATGGCACAAAATACATCACCTTTGGCTACGCACCACAAGTTGTAGTAGAACGTTCAGTATATTTTGATGGTGCTGTTGATTATATAGACATGGAGGATGCTCTAGATTTAAACCCTACCGGCTTTACAATTTCTGCTTGGATAAAGCGTGATGCCGCTGATAGTGGTACAAAATCCATTGTTTCAAAAAGACCAACAATCTTTACCCAAGGGTTTGATTTTAGAATTTCTACTGCTGATAGAATCCAGATTTATTGGGTAAATGGTGATGGTACACAGTCATTAATTTCTAACGTAACAATTCCAGATGAAGAATGGCATCATGTTGCTGCAATATATGATGGCACAACGGTGTATCTATACATAGATGGAGTTTTAAATAGGGAGGCGGTCAGAACACCACCTGTAGCTACGGATGATTCCTTCTTAATTGCTGCTGCTGGTAAAGGTACTATAACCCAAAACTTCCAAGGAAATATTGATGAGGTACGTATTTGGAATACAGCTCTAACAGAAGACCAGTTAAGATTTGTAATGAATCAAGAAATTGAAGATAATGCTGGACAAGTAATGGGTAAAGTATTACCGACCTCTATTACCAAGCACGATATTGATGCGGTACCATGGAGCGATTTAGCAGGTTACTATCCTATGTCTGTATATACCTATACAAATACAGATGATGCCTCAGGAAATGGCAATCAAGGTGCTTTAAGAAATCTAGATACTGTAGATAGACAAACAGCTCCACTACCATACGAGTCAACTCAAAATGGTGATTGGGATACCAATGCCACCTGGACTAACGGAAGTATGCAGTATATACCTGGTTCAACTTCAATAGTTGATCCATCCCTAACAGTAGATTGGAATATTGTTAGAACATCTCATAACGTTACCATGGATAACAGTGCATTGCCTTCTGGCAATAATGAAAACAGAACTGTGCTCGGACTTTATGTTGATGCTAATGAGTTAACCCTAAGCGGTGACAATACAACCAATACAGGTAATGGTCTTACAGTATCTCACTACCTAAGTTTGACGGGTAAGATTGACTTAGAAGGTGAGTCCCAGTTAATCCAGACAGCAGATAGTGACCTATTAGTTGACACCAATGGAGAAGTTGAAAAAGATCAACAAGGTACTGCCGATACCTATACTTATAATTATTGGTCTTCACCAGTTGGTGCAATAGATACAGCCACCAATAACTATCGTTACACTGTACAAGATGTAATGTTTGATGACACCAACCCTGTTAATTTCTCCGGATCAGGCTATGATGGAGCGGCAACAAACCCTATAAGAATTGCCGACTACTGGATTTGGAAATTTGCTAACCTAGCGAGTGGTAATTACTCCGCATGGCAACATGTAAGACGCACAGGAACAATATTTGCTGGTGAAGGTTTCACTATGAAAGGTCCAAATACTGGCGGCATTTTAGATGATCAAAATTACGTCTTCTTAGGAAAACCTAATAATGGCGATATTAGCTTAACTATTAACAGTGGTAATGATTATTTAGTTGGTAACCCTTATGCGTCTGCATTAGACGCTGATGAATTCATCTTAGACAATCCAAATACTACTGGAGCACTTCTGTTCTGGGAACATTGGGGAGGAGGATCTCACATCCTACAAGAATACCAAGGTGGTTATGCCATCTATAACCTTTCGGGTGGTGTACCAGCACCAGCACCAGACCCAGACGTAGCTCAGGTTGGTGTAGGTACAAAAACACCTGGTAGATATGTGCCTGTAAGTCAAGGATTCTTCGTTACTGGAATTAGTAATGGAACTATAAACTTCGAAAATGATCAACGTGCATTTGCAAAAGAAGGAGGAGCTTCATCTGTATTCATGAGAAATACTAACACTTCTGGACCTGATGCAAAAAATTACAATGCTATTGATGAAAGAATGAAGTTTAGAATTGGTTATAGAGCAAGTAATACCATGCATTTACAGAGAGAGCTTTTATTAACAATTGATGAAAGTGCAACAGAGGGTGTTGATTGGGCTTTGGATGCACACTTAAACGAAGACCAAACAGATGACATGTTCTGGATGATTGGAGATGAAAAGTTCATCATTCAAGCTAATGATAATGCTAATTTAAATACAGTCTATCCACTTGGTGTTAAAACTAGTGTGGATGGTATCAACAGCTTTACTATTAATGCCTTAGAAAATGTACCAGATGCTGTAAATATTTATCTACATGATAAAGCATTAAGCACATTCCATGATTTAAGAGTAAGCGATTACGAAATTTTCCTTACCGAAGGTGAGTATTTAGATCGTTTTGAAATCACCTTTAAAATTATGGCTGGTTCACTCGGAATTGATGATGAAAACATTAATAGTTTAGATGTACTATACTCTAATGATAAAGAGAAAATCGTATTAATAAATCCTAGCCTTATAGACGTAAAATCTATAGAACTATTTAATATGCTCGGACAATCTGTCCACAAAATTGAAAGTATTTCAGAGAGCGGTTACTCTGAATATGATGTTAAGAATTTAAGTACTGGAACTTATGTAATTAAGTTATATACTGTAAGCGGTTCAGTATCGACTAAGAAAGTTTTAGTAAAGTAATTTTTGCCCCAAATCTTAAATCTTAACCACGAAAAAGCCCTGAATAATTCAGGGCTTTTTCATTATATATGATTGTTGTTTTACTGCAGTATAGATAACAGTTCTTCAAGCTTTAATTTTTGTTGCTCACCTGTTTTCATATTTTTCAGAGTGTATGTGTTAGAGTTTAACTCCTCCTCGCCTACTAAAACTACATAAGGAATGTTTCGTCTATCGGCATGCGTCATTTGCTTTTTCATTTTTGCATCGTCAGGATATAACTCTGATTTTACACCATGCTGTCGTAATTGTGTCATCGCTTGTAAACAAGCCATAGCTTCTTTTTCACCGAAATTGATAAACAAGACCTTAGTAGCGTCTGCTATGGTATCAGGGAATAAATTCAATTCCTCCAAAACCAAATAGATTCTATCCAATCCAAAGCTAATGCCTACACCACTGGTATCTGGTTTACCGAAGATGCTGGTTAAATCATCATAACGGCCACCTCCACCAATAGAGCCCATTTTTACACCTTTTGGTGCAGCAACCTCAAAAATAGCACCTGTATAATAATTAAGTCCTCTAGCGAGCGTAACATCTAATTGAAGGTTTGCTGTTTTTAAGCCAAGCTTAAATATGGCTTGTTCTATAAACTCTAATTCTTCAACTCCTTTAAGACCTATATCTGAAGTACTCAATATAGACTTTAATTGTCCTATTTGAGAACCAAAACTACCTGACATATTAAATAAAGGTTGAAGTTTAGAAATGCCTTCTTCTGAAACGCTTTTGCTACGCATTTCTTCTTTCACCTTCTCCTCACCTATTTTGTCGAGCTTATCTAATGCAACAGTAAAATCTATCAACTTATCTTGTGCTCCAATAACCTCAGCAATACCAGATAAAATTTTACGATTGTTTATTTTTATGGTAACCCCTTTCAAATCGAGAGCAGTAAATACAGCATCGTACAATTGTACAAACTCAACCTCTTGAAACAACGATGTTGAACCAACAACATCCGCATCACATTGGTAAAACTCTCTAAAACGTCCTTTTTGCGGACGGTCTGCACGCCAAACCGGTTGTATTTGGTAGCGTTTAAACGGAAACTCTATCTCATTTTGGTGTTGTACCACGTAACGTGCAAATGGCACAGTAAGGTCGTAACGAAGGGCTTTTTCTGATAGCCAACCAGTTAAAAATTCTGGTTTCAAGAAATTGAAAAATTCTCCAACTATTTGATTAGAACATAAGACTAAGTCTTCTCTTGAAAATACAACAAAGTCCTCAATATCAACACTTTTGAAAACTTTGAATATTATAGGTAATAAATCTTTAGAAAACTTATCAATACTAATATTTTTACTGGTTAAATATTTCTTGGCATCCTTGGAAGCTTTCAGAAATTCAAATTTTAGTTCATTATTAATTATTTCTAAAGATGGGAAATTAGACTTATCCCTACAATATTTTTGTAGTATCAAACCACTATTTAATACATAAGAATTAATACTATTAACCAATTCATTCAAATAATCACCACTATCTAAAATCTTAAAAATCAAGCGGTCTCCTTCATCACCATATTTACCCATTAAGGTTTCCGAGTTTTCAAAGCTAGGTGTTTCAATCGGTTGAAATCCGTATAGTTCAAATTGCTCCTTTATAATATTCATTATATAAGAACGTTTTGCAACCTCTACTGCATTAAAATCTCTGGTACCTTTAGGAATACTTGGTTTTTGCGCCATGTTATCGTTTAATTTGTCACAAAAATATTATAATTTTTAGAGGCAAACTCAAGTAATTTTAAATTTATAGTAACTTTATGGTGTTTGGGGCGTCTTATGGTTTTAAACAATCCAACTAACTTTAGACACAACTATGTTTTCATTAGCTAGAGAGAATGTAAAAATTGCTTTTGGTTCTATAAAAAGCCAGTTACTTCGTACTATTTTAACGGTTTTAATCATCGCTATTGGTATAATGGCCTTAGTAGGTATATTAAGCGGTGTTTCGGCTTTAGAGAATACGATTTCCAGTAATTTTTCATCAATGGGTGCCAATACCTTTAATTTTCAACGTTACGAGTTTAGAGCGCAACGCCAAAGCAGTAGAGAACGTCAAAAGGTAAACCCAATAATTAGCTACAGAAACGTTAAGGATTTTATTGATACTTATGATTACCCATATACCAAAGTTGCGGTATCTTTCTATGGATCTGGAGCTTCAGAGGTAAAATACGAAAATAAAAAAACCGATCCTGAAGTAGCTATCATAGGTTCTAATGAATATTATATTGAAAATTCTGGGTTGGAAATAGAAAATGGTCGTTCATTAAACTATGCAGATATAGAAAACAACAATTCAGTTTGTGTTATCGGTAGCGATTTACGAAAGGCGTTATTTCCTGATGAAAACCCTATTGACAAAACTATAAGCGTTAGAGGCTCTAAATTTAAAGTTATTGGTGTTTTAAAAGAGAAAGGCTCTACGTTTGGCAATAATCAAGATTTGAGGGTTATTATGCCAATACAGAAAGCAAGATCTATCTTTACAAACCCTAATATTAACTACACCCTTAGTGTAAAAGTTGATAAAACCGACATGCTAGAAGGTGCACAAGACGATGCTATAATTACCTTTAGAAATGTGCGCGGATTAAACCCTATGGAAGAAAACAACTTTGGTATTGAACGCAGTGACGACCTATTAAATCGAGTAGCAGACAATACAAATACCTTATATATCGCGGCTTGGATAATTAGCATCATTACTATTTTTGGCTCTACAATAGCGCTAATGAACATCATGTTAGTATCAGTAAGTGAACGTACCAGAGAAATTGGAGTTCGTAAAGCATTAGGCGCTAAACGAAGCACCATTGCTTTTCAGTTTTTTATGGAAACCATCATCATTGGCCAACTTGGAGGTATATTAGGCATCATCTTAGGTATACTTATTGGTTGGGGAGTAGCCTCTGGTTTTCAACTAGAATTTTCAACTCCTTGGGTAGCTATGATTTGGGCTACCAGTATTGCCTTTGTTGTAGCGATTATTTCAGGACTATATCCTGCTACAAAAGCCGCTAAGTTAGATCCTATTGAGTCTTTGAGGTATGAGTAAAAAAAGGTGTAAGGTGTAAGTAATTTTTTCAATAACATACCCAATTTTACTAAACACTGAAAACCGGCTACTGACTACCAATTACCAGCTACTGTCCTATTAACTTCTCAAAATACTGAAACAATTCTCCTTTGGTAATGTTAGCACCTTGCTGAATTAACTTAAAAATATCCTCATACTTATCATCTGAATACTCCTTTTTCGCATTGAAAAACTCAATATCCTCAGACAATAAATTATCTCTAAGCCATTGAAATCCTTCTTTTGTAGTTAAATCTGTCTTATCTTCTTTTAATTTAAGTGCTATAAGGTGCATATCCTTATCCCTACACTTAAACAAATGTATCTGGTTTGCTGAAATATGCTCTAAGTATTCTACTTTACTCAATACACCATACCAAACCAAATCACTGAATACGTCTAACTCCTGCTCTGCCGCCTCTGGCTTATTTTTTTTAATGTCTTCCCATTCATCAGCAGTAATAGATTGCGTTGCTAAAAAATTTATGAATTCCTGATGCAATTCTTCAAACTGTTCTTTTGTTAATCGTGCGTATTTCATGAGAATTAGTGGTTTATTGCTTTATTTACTTCAAAAGGTCTATCCGTTGCCAAAATATCAGCGCCAAGGTTTTTCCATCGTAGATATAACTCATCACCTCTTGCTTCTGCTTGTTTATCTAAGTTGCCCAATGTACCCAAAATACAAACTATATCCTCGTTATGTAGTCTTTGATATAGAGATTTGTCCGATAAACGTGTACCGGTAAAAGCAAGCATATTTTCAGTTGGTATTTCTGTTTTCAATAATCCATCAAATTCTTCATGGTTTCTTGCCGAAACCGAAAGTAGTAAGTCTGGTGCTAACTTATATGCAGATTCTGCTTGCTCAATATCGTAAGTGATAATAATGCTGATATCTTTTGCATTAGCAGCTTTAATAACCTTAACAACATCTTCTTGGCTGACACTTCTTTTTATATCTATTGTTAAAATAACATTGTTTTCCCTACTCCATTTTAGAACCTCTGAAAATAAAGGAATTTTATATTTGGTCTGGTTTCCGTAATCATCTACCAGATTATAACTACTTAATTCATTATAAGTAAGGGTTTTTAGCAAACCACTTCCTGTTGTAGTTCTATCTATAGAATTATCATGCATTAAGACTAACTTTCCATCTTTGGTTTGGGCGACATCAATTTCAAAAATTGCTGAAATACTATCACCTACATATTTCAAGGTTTCCAAGCAGTTTTCCGGGTAATTTTCTATACCTTTTCCTCCACGATGCACACTTATATTTGGATAGTCAGATCTTGTAGACTTAAAAAGCTCAATGAGTTTTGATTTTTGTACTTGCTCTGACTGCCCTTCAGGTTTAGAGTTTTTACAACCAACAAATCCTATAACAAGAATAAAAAGTAAAAGTCTTTTCATAAATTTAAAGAATAAAAAAACCGCTTAGGACACTAAACGGTTTTTATTTATTTTAATTTGAGAATTATTAAGCCTCAGCGATAACTTCAAAAGAAAAATCAACTGACACTTCTCTATGTAAACGAATAACCGCTTCGTATTGACCTAAACGCTTAATATTACCACCATTGATAAAAATGTATTTCTTATCGATTTCGTGACCTTCGTTTCTCAATGCTTCAGCTAAATCCATATTAGTTATAGATCCAAATAATTTGTCTCCAGCAGTTGCACCTGTACCAGCTTTAGCAGTAATCTTAACTTCTAATGCTTTTAAGGCTGCAGCTGTTTTCTCTGCTTCAGCAATAATAGATTTTTCTTTATAAGCACGTTGCTTTAAAGTCTCTGCTAAAACTTTCTTAGCAGACGGTGTAGCCATTATAGCGTGTCCTTGTGGAATTAAAAAGTTTCTACCATAACCGTTCTTAACTGTTACAATATCGTCTTTAAATCCTAAATTCTCAACGTCTTGTTTTAATATAAGTTCCATTGTTATGATATTTTATTTTAATAAATCAGCAACATATGGCATTAATGCTAAGTGTCTAGCTCTTTTTACTGCCACAGATACTTTTCTTTGATATTTTAAAGAAGTTCCTGTTAAACGTCTTGGTAACAATTTACCTTGCTCGTTAACAAAGCTTAATAAGAAATCTGGATCTTTGTAGTCGATGTACTTAATACCAGACTTTTTAAAACGACAATACTTCTTATTTTTTTGTGTTTCTATGTTTAAAGGTGTAAGATATCTAATCTCACCGTCCTTTTTTCCTTTTGCTTGTTGTTCTATTGATGACATAATTAAGCTTTTTGTTTGTTTCTTTGTCTTCTCTTCTCAGCCCAAGCAACAGCATGCTTGTCTAATTTTACAGTTAAATAACGCATAAAACGCTCATCACGTCTAAACTCTAACTCTAAAGGCTCAATAGCTTCTCCAGCTACTTGGTACTCAAATAAGTGATAAAAACCACTCTTTTTGTTTTGGATTGGATACGCTAATTTTTTTAAGCCCCAATCTTCCTTAGCAATCATCTTAGCACCTTTATCAGTTAAGAAATCTTCATACTTCTTTACTGTTTCCTTTATCTGATCTTCAGATAAAACGGGATTTAAAATGAAAACAGTTTCATAATGATTCATAATAAATTATATTTGTTTATTGTTAAAACGGCTGCAAAAATAAGCATTATTTCTAATTTTGACAATGTTTTTTATTTGAAAGTTTTAAACAAATTTTGCACTAAAGATTATGTTAAATTTTACAGTTTGTCGGTAAAATTTGTTTTTTAACCGAAAATATCGTACTATTGTCGATATCTTAACCTAATAAATTATTAATGTTATGACTTTAAACTGTGTAGTTGTTGATGATTCTGCGATTCAGCGCCTCTCAATTGTAAAGTTAATCGAGAATCATTCCTCGCTTAACCTTATTGCAGAGTACAGCAGTGCGTTAGAAACAAAAAACGGTCTTAATACGCATAAAGTAGATCTTATCTTTCTAGATATAGAGATGCCTGTATTAAACGGTTTTGAACTCTTAGATGTACTTAACAACAAACCCCAAATTATCTTTGTTACTGGTAAAACCGAATATGCTTTTAAAGCATTTAATTACGATGCTACCGACTATCTTCAAAAACCAATCACCAAAGAGCGTTTTAACACGGCTGTAGAAAAAGCTATTGAGCAGCATAAGTTAAAATTAGACTTTAACGAAACTGATGGTGAGCACATCTTTGTAAAGAGTAACCTTAAAAAGCGTAAAGTTTATATTAAGGATATTAAATGGATTGAAGCTTTAGGCGATTACGTAAAAGTAGTAACAGAAGAAAATAGTCTTGTAGTATTATCTACAATGAAGGCTTTTGAAAAAGAATTGCCAGACGGAAAGTTTTTGAGAATTCACAAATCCTACATTGTGAATTTAGACAAAATTGATCGCTTTAACAGTAAAAATGTTGAAGTAGGCGCTTATGAGATTCCTTTGAGTCGAAATAAGAAGACGCAATTAGTAGATGCTTTGAATAATATGTAGAACAACTACACCTTCAGAATATCTCAATACACATTGATATAAAGAATCCTAGCAGCGATGTTGGGATTTTTTTGTTTTAGTAATTATCTACATTCAACACTACTCGCACAGACCTAAAATCCTTAACTGCATTAAAGCTGTTATCAATTTTCATAATAGCATCTTTGGTTTTTGACAATGATTGATTTTGCGGAATCTTAATCAAGATATTTTTATTGAACAGATTTCTAATTCTGGATATAGGCGGAAACTCAGGACCTAAAATATTAGATTTAAATACTTGTCGTAGTGATTTAGCATACCAATCGGCTGCCAGATTAACCCTATTGTAATCCTTGTGCTTGAATGTGATTTTAATTAAACGATAAATTGGTGGGTATTTAAAGTTATATCTATCGTTCATTTGCTCTGCATACATCTCTTTATAAGCATTCGTTGAAACTTGTTGCAAAATATTATGATGCGGATTATAAGTCTGAATCAGCACTTTTCCTCTTATATCTGTTCGGCCTGCTCTACCTGCTACCTGTGTCATTAATTGATAGCTACGCTCATGCGCTCTAAAGTCTGGGAAATTTAGCAAATTATCAGCATTCATAATACCTACCAGCTTTACATGCCTAAAATCTAAACCTTTAGTGAGCATTTGGGTGCCTACCAAAATATCTATCTCACGCTGTTCAAACTTTGTGATGATTTTTTCAAAACCATGCTTTCCTCGTGTGGTGTCTAAATCCATACGTGCTACTTTCTTGTCTGGAAAAAGCACTTTTACTTCTTCTTCGATCTGCTCAGTACCAAAACCTTTAGTATCTAAAGTAGCATTACCACAAGCTTGACACGTTTTTGGCATAACCGTATGGTATCCACAATAATGACAACGCAACTGATCTCGGAATTGATGATACGTTAAGCTTACATCGCAATTTGGGCATTGTGGTGAATTACCACAAGTGGTACATTCTACAATAGGCGAAAACCCTCTTCTGTTTTGAAATAATATAATTTGAAAACCTTCATCTAAAGTTTCAGTCATCTCTTCAATTAAACGGTCCGAAAAATGACCTTTCATACGTTTACGCTTGTACTTATCTGCCAAATCTACCAGTTCAATATCTGGCATAAGTACATTATTAAAACGTGTTTTTAATTCTACAAAACCGTATCTGCCCTGACTAGCATTAAAATAACTTTCCAAACTCGGTGTTGCTGACCCTAAAAGTGTTTTAGCCTTATGGATATTAGCCAATACTATTGCTGCATCTCTAGCATGATAACGCGGTGCTGGATCGAATTGTTTGTAGGATTGCTCATGTTCTTCATCAACTATGATTAAACCTAAATTGGAAAACGGCAACAGCAAAGCAGAACGTGCTCCAATTACCAATTGTGCTTTTTCTAAATTGTCATTTAGATTATGCCAAACCTCAACACGCTCATTACTTGAGTACCTACTATGAAAAACGGCTACCTTATCCCCAAAATAATCCTGAAGACGTTGCACCAACTGTGTAGTTAAGGCAATTTCAGGCAACAAGTATAAGACTTGTTTGCCTAGATTTAATTGTTCTTCTATGAGCTTTACGTAGATTTCGGTTTTACCAGATGAAGTTACACCATGCAATAAGGTTACCGATTTATTTTTAAAAGACACTTTAATATCTTCTAATACTATTGATTGGGCGTCAGTCAACTGCTTGGTTTGCTCATCACCTCCACCTTCAAACTGAACTCTATCTGTTTGAATATAATATTCTTCCAAAATTGATTTATCTACAAGTGCTTTTATTATGCTTGAGGATGCATCACTCCGCTCCATTAACTCAGAGACTTTGATTGGTTTTTGTTCTGATGCTTCAAGCGAAAATAAAGCTAGAATAACTTCACGCTGCTTTGGTGCCCGACTTAAAACTTCTAATAATTCTTGAAGCTTTTCTTCAGATTTATAAGTTTGATGAAGTCTTACATAACGTACTAACTTTGGTTTGTACTTTTCGTAAAGCTCTTCTTGCAACTGTAATACTCCTTTTTCTACTAGAGCATTTACAACTGGCAGAATTCGTTTTTTATCTAATATTGAAACGACATCTTGAATCTTTAAAGACGATTGGTATTGTAGAGCTTCAAAAATTAAAAATTCATCATCGTCTAAGTTTAACTCGTCAACTTGAGCAGTTTCATTTTTCACAATAATGGTTTCACTTTCTAAAATAAAAGCGTTTGGCATAGCTGCTCGCATTACCTCACCCAAGCTACACAAGTAATAATTAGCAATCCATTCCCAATGTTTAAGTTGCAAATCAGTAACTATAGGTTCTTCATCTAAGATTTGATGAATAGTTTTTGCTTCGTAAGCTATTGGAGGATTATTATGAATTGTATAAGCCAATGCGGTGTATATTTTACTTTTACCAAAGGGTACAGCAACTCGCATTCCTGTTTTTAGGAATTGGGCTTCAGCATCTGTGATATGATAAGTAAAAGCTTTCTGAAGCGGAATTGGTAATATGACATCTAGAAAATAGGTCACTCGACACGTTTCCAATATTGTGTTTTATAAAAGAAAGCGACATAGCCTCTTACTCTTAGTGTATCTTTATCCTCTTCAATTTTAAGTTGGCACTTATACTCTTTTCCATTTTCAGGATTGATTATAGTTCCGCCCTCATAAACGTTATCTTCCTTTTCTAATCCTTCTATAATGACCATTCCAAGAACAGGCTTATCTTTATTTTTTCCTTTACACTTGTTACACAAGGCATCTCTTTTAGCTGTTAGTATATCTACTATTTTGCCATAAACCTTGCCATTCTTTTCATAAATTTCTACTATAGATTTGGCTTCTCCTGTTTCGTCATCAATAGACTTCCATTTTCCCAAAATACTTTGAGCTGAAACACCATGACAACCCATTAAGAGAATTATTATTATAATAAACTTATTCATCTTTATTATTAATTTTATGTAGTCTCCGTAGTGATGCATTTAACTCATAACCCAAAAGCAAAATATTTGAGTTCAACCATAAGTATAATAACAAAATTAAAAGTGCCCCAATAGAACCATAAAGCTTATTGTATTGTGAAAAGTTGTCTATATAAACACCAAACAAATAGGAGGTAAGGATTATAAGCAAGGTTGTTAATAATGCCCCTACAGAGAAAAAACGCGTATGTCTCCCTTCTTTAGTTCCAAAATAATACAAAGTTGCAGTCGCTAAATACACCATGATAACGAAGAACATATATTTGGCAAAAATAATCCAACCCACTCCTTGACTATTATCTCCTAGTACTTCACCACTAAAACTCTCATAAATGGGACTAAGGACATAAATTTGAAAGTACCCAAAGACTGCAACGGTTAGAAGCACCAAAAATGCAAGGATTAAAGCCACACCAAGCGCATATAAATATTGCTGAAACACATTACGCGTCAATTGTTCATGATATGAATTCTCGAAACCAGAAAACACTGCATTGACTCCATTAGCCATTAATAGCATGGATAATAAAAACACTGAGGACAGTAATCCTGCACCAGAACCTCCACTAATATTTTCAAAAATATTGGCAAAAAAGAACTCTGATGTTTGTGGTGGTAAAAAATCGTTCAGAAACCTTTCAAACTCAACTTGGAAACCATCAATTGGTATGTAAGGCATTACGATAATTACAAACAATAAAAACGGAAAAATAGCTGTAAAAAAACTAAAGGCAATAGCACTAGCTCTAGTGGTAAGCGCTCCTTTAACAATCCCCATAGCATAGAGTTCTAACAAATCGTATATGGATAAACCTTCAAAACCTGGTAACCTTATTTCCTTAAAAAAGCGAACCAATAAATTAATTACAGGAATTTTATCTAGTTTATCTTCAATAGGTTTGGTCATAAACTTTTTTAGGCTCTTAGATTGTTAGACATTTTAGACTTTTAGATTTACGATATACTGCTCACTGCTTACTGAAAATTAAATCAAACCGCCTTTAGGCTTAAATCCATATTATAAACCGAATGTGTTAATGCGCCTGATGAAATAAAATCCACACCACATTCGGCATAACGTCTTACCGTTTTTTCATTAATGCCACCTGAGGATTCCGTGAGACATTTATCACCAATAAGTTGCACAGCTTTTTTAGTGTCTTCGTAATTAAAGTTATCTATCAGTATACGATACACTCCACCACAATCAAGGATTTCATTAATCTCATCGAGATCGCGTGCTTCAACTATAATTTTTAAATCTCTATTGGTATCTTTAAGGTATTGTTTTGTTTGCTCAATGGCTTTAGAAACTCCACCTGCAAAATCGATATGATTGTCCTTTAGCATAATCATATCGTAAAGTGCAAATCTATGGTTTTCGCCGCCTCCAATTTTTACTGCCCATTTCTCAAGAGCTCTAATACCTGGTGTCGTTTTTCGCGTATCTAATATTTTGGTTCCAGTACCTTCTAACAAATCCACAAAGGTTCTCGTTTTGGTGGCAATAGCACTCATGCGTTGCATGGCATTAAGTACTAAACGTTCGGCTTTAAGGATAGATTGGGAAGATCCCTCTACATAAAACGCAATATCTCCATACTTCACTTTAGTGCCATCTTCAATTAGTGTTTCAACCTTCATGTCTTTGTCTACATAGGCAAACACTTGTTTTGCAAAGTCAATACCAGCAATAATACCCTCATCTTTTACCAAAAGTTTTGCCTTTCCTCTAGCAGAAACTGGTATACAAGCTAACGAACTGTGGTCACCATCACCAACATCTTCTCTAATGGCATTGGCAATAATTGAATCTATTTCGCTTTGGAATTGGTCTTTTGAAATCATCTCACGTTTTATTTAGTGTAAAAATAGGAATTGAAATTAGAAAAGTTTAATAAATCTTAAGTCAGTTCGGGTTAATTTATAAGCAAAACGAATAAATTTGTATCGAGAACCAACTACACTAGACTTCTCGATACAATTCCAATTTCGATAGCGATCGAAAATAGAATCACTCGAAGCGACAAAAGAATATGCAAATTAAACTCATAGCTATAGGCAAAACAGATAATAAAAATCTTCAAACCTTAATTGAAGATTACAAAAAACGCCTTAGCCACTATATCAAATTTGAATTTGAGATTGTACCAGATCTCAAAAACGTTAAACATCTTTCTGAAGCTCAACAAAAGGAAAAAGAAGGTGAACTGATACTGGCGAAAACCCAAAACTCTGATGTGCTTATTCTGCTCGATGAAAACGGTAAGCAAATGGATTCCATTGCCTTTTCGTCCTATCTGCAAAAGCACATGAATTCAGGAGTAAAAACATTAATCTTTGTTATTGGTGGGCCTTATGGTTTTTCTGATGACCTGTACAAGCGTGCCAATGGAAAATTGGGCTTGTCTAAAATGACATTTTCGCATCAAATGGTTCGTTTGTTTTTTATAGAACAATTATACAGAGGGTTTACTATTTTAAAGAACGAACCATATCATCATAGATAACCAACCGAGTAAACCCTCTGTTATAATTAAACGTCTAAGCGTTTTATCTCAATTTTAAAATGTTTTAAAAACTCCTTTTCTTTTTTTTAGTTGACGTGTTAAATCGTTAATCGTTTCATTTACGGCCATTTCATAAGATGGCTTATTGGACGTTGCAAAAATTCGCGGTCCTGGAAGACTCAATTCTATGTTACATATTTTACCTGCTTCGTGGTCTTTGTCATCGTGTTTGATGTATACCTGCGCTGATATTAAAAATTCAAATTTATTGGATAATTTCTCTAACTTTTCTCTGGTAAATGCTGATAATGTTTCACTTACATCCGTATTTACGTATTGAAAATTTACCGTCATAATTATACTTGTTTTAATTAATAATTCCTTTCTCTAATATACAACTTTTAACGCTTGGCATTACTGATAATTATCATAAATAATCTTTAAAATCCAAACGTTATGAAAGTTTAAAACTCCAGTATCGACTATTATTTTGCAACTGAGTGCTTTATGAACAACCAACGCAAAACCAATATTATCATTTTTGATGGTGCATGCAATTTATGCAATGGTGTTGTGCGTTGGCTGTTAAAGTCAGCACCCAAGCATACATTTCAATTTGTTGCTTTTCAGTCGCCATACGGTCAGGCATTGTTATCCCAATATGGTTTTCCATTAAAGGAACTCAAAACTGTCATTCTTATTGATGATAACGGCATAAGTACTCATTCGGATGGTTTTTTAAAAATCTTGGGCAAACTGCCCAATTACCAATTACTTTCAGGTGTTTTAACGTACATTCCAAGAGTTCCAAGAGATATTATTTATAAGTTTGCCTCTAGGAATCGGGTAAAGTGGTTTGGGGAAGCAGACCGTTGCATTATAGCGACACCACAGGATAATCCCTATTCAAAGACCACATCATCTATATAAATTTTGTGCGGCAATCCCGTTCCGCTTGAAAAAACAACAAGTCCTGACCGTATGCAAGACAGGTCTAAGCGTTTGGTTTTAATGGTATACTTCTTCCATTCCTTGGTTAATTTAATTTCAACAGATTTTATGGCCGTATCGTAATAGGTTTTATCATCTTCAATAAGACCAAAGCCTATTGTCGCCATCACATTGCTACTGTCCGATTTGGCCCAAAAACTAAAAGTCTTGGCACCAGAAATATCGTAACCACCCAAAATATCTCCCCAGTCATTAGCGGGATCGACCATGGCAAACCCGTACCAATCATAACCGACATTGTAACTAATCTCAATAGCCGTTTTACCAGAATGCACCGTTTCGGAATGGTTTAGATCAACTGCCAAACCTCTATAATTGCCCATATAACCCGATGGAAAATAAGGTACATCCTCGTTGTCCTTATAAACATAGAATGGAAGTGCTGCTTTTGGCACCTTGAAAGGGCGTGCTGCCGCCACCTTGTCCTTTACCATGATTGATGTAGAGGCAATCCCTAAATTGCCATAGGTATCCTTTGCAAAGGCATAGACTTTTATAGCTCCGTTTTCTTGCGGCAATTGAATCTCAAATCCTGTTTCCAGAGTACCTCTATGTTGTAAGGGTAACATCTGATTTCGGCGTCTTCGACTGCCTTCCCGCTGATTATAATAAAAGCTAACAGCCAAAGCTTCATTTTCCGTATCGGTAACCTGCAACTCCACAGGAATCCAAGCCGCGCTGTTGTATGGCGCATCTGGCAAATTGAAGGCTTCAATAACAGGCACACTATTGTCTGGTTTTCTACCTGTAAACGCTTCACGTATCGCCCAATATTGTGGTCGGTATAAGCCTTTAAAATGGGTCATTAACCACACTCCACCAAAATCGGTACCACTACTGTAATGAAATACATACACTCCCAAACACGAGGGTTTGGTTTTAATCCAGTTGTTGTAGCCTTTAACAATGGCATCGTATTTTTCCTTGTCAAAAGGTTCTATTTTCACCCCATTCTTATCGGCTGGTGCATCCCATTCACCAGTGACACCAAACTCGGTAACGATATAGGGTTTATCAATTTGGCGTTTATCCAATTCGTCCTGAAGCACGCCCGCACCAGGACCATAACTATTTAAACCGTAAATGTCTAAGGATGGCACATATTTTTCCCACCAATCCAATCCAAACGTCCAAGCCTCAACAGAGGTTATGGGATGATTGACATCCAATTGCTTTATGTTGCTACAAACGCGCTCCAAAAACTTTGAGTACACCAACTTTTCTTCGTTTGTCGCCATATTTAAGTACACTTCATTGGCCACTCCCCACGTTAAAACAGCAGGATGATCCTTATAGGTGCTTACGGTTTCCATAGCAGCGTTATACATCGCTTCCATACCTTCCTTATCCCTGAGATAGTCAAAACTATCATCATCTTCCATTCCAGGTCGGCCATGGCGCAACCAGATACCGAGCATCACTTTGATGTCGTACCGTTCTGCCGCATCCAACAAGGCAGGTGTATTTTCATCCGTACCCCAAGTTCTGATGGTATTGACACCAAGGGACTTTAAATCCTTAAAATAGGTATCGTAATTGGACACATCATCATGATATCCAAAGGTGACACCTTTGATGTCAAAGGGTGTTCCATCTACTTCCATAACCCATTTGGAGTTGACTTTTTTAACCACCGTTTGGCCAAACGCGCTTAAAGACAGCGCACAAAAAAAAATAAGTAACCGCATTGTTCACATTTTAGAGTTATAAATTTAAGACATCCCAAACCCAAAAACGAATATTACAGTATATTTACCTCCCATTACATCCATATGATGCAGATTGTCTTTGCCACCAATAACCAAAACAAAATTAAAGAGGTACAAGCCTTAGTGCCCAAGCACATTACCTTATTAAGCCTTAAGGACATTGGTTGCCACGAGGAGCTACCCGAAACTACAGTTACGATTGAAGGCAATGCCCAGCAAAAAGCCAGTTATGTGAAGGACCATTATGGTTACGATTGCTTTGCGGACGACACAGGCTTGGAAGTCGATGCCCTAAATGGCGCGCCCGGAGTGGATACGGCACATTATGCCGGACCGCAACGCAGCGCTGAGGACAACATGAACAAACTGCTTACCAACCTCAAACAAGCGACCACTCGTAAAGCCCAGTTTAAAACGGTTATTGCTTTACACCTCAACGGAGAACTCAAGACCTTTACAGGTATTTGCAAAGGTGAGATTACCACCGAAAAACAGGGCACACAAGGTTTTGGTTATGACCCCATTTTTAAAGCTGAGGGCTACAACCAAACATTTGCTGAGATTTCGTTAGAAGAAAAAAATAAAATAGGACATCGTGGTAAGGCTGTATCTCAATTGATTGAATTTTTAAATCAGTTTCAACAAAAATTATAATTTAAAGAACTTTACCATTATCTTTAAAAAACTAAAAACTTATTAAAGTATCAATGGTAAAAGACTCAAACAAAATTAAAGTGCTTATGAAATTACAGTATCTTATTTTTCTTGTATTAATAGTTTTTAGCTGTGAGACAAAGAAAGAAAATACGTCTTTAAATCCAGAAAACTGGTCTAAAAGAGCCATTGAATTAAAGGCTAATGATTCTTTAGAATACGGTAAATCCTATCTATCGATTTACTCTCAAATATATAGTCTGACCGAACATACTAAGCACAACTTAACCTCTATGGCTAGTATGAGAAATACAAGTGATAAGGATACTATTTATCTATTAAGAGCCGAATACTATGACACACATGGCAAATCTGTTAGAAAGTATTTTGATTTCCCTATTTATCTCGCACCAATGGAAACTACAGAAATTGTTATAGATGAAGTTGATGTGTCTGGTGGAACAGGTTCAAACTTTATTTTTGAGTGGAAAATCCCAGCAGATTGCCCAGAACCTCTTTTTGAGGGCGTTATGACCTCTACCATGGGACAACAAGGCTTATCCTTTACCACAAAAGCCAAAAGGATTAAATAGTAATACTGAAACTTTAATTCCTATAGCCTGAGAAGAAAAAACAAAATAGGCCATCGTGGTAAGGCCGTAAAACAGCTTATTGAATTTTTAAATACTCTTAAGGATGCTTCAAATTAAACACACCTACATAGTGGTCATCATCATGCTCATGTTGGCTTGCTCTAGTTATGCGCAGGACGACGCTGCTAAAGTCCGTGAGACCTGCAATACATTTATACGAGCGCGCAAAGCACTGAAACAGGGAGACTCCCTTTTAATAAAATCCGTTACCGAAGATTCCTTGTATAAGCTCATTATGCTACATCACAAATACGCTAAGATGCTCAAAACCCGAATCATCGAAGCCGATTTAAACATTTGGGCAACATCAGTGGAAGTCAATGACAGCTGTGGCAATTGCCAAATGAGCGGCTACGAATACTACAAAATTAAGGTATGCAAGTACGATGGCCAATGGAAGGTCATGGGCGAAAACGACAGTTACGCCACCACAGAGCGCATCCAAAGGGCGCAGCAAAAAATTGTAAACTATAAACAGGAGGTTAAAACGCGGCCAGCCGTAGACTCCATACTCAGGGTGGTGAACCATTTTTTTAAGGATGCCCATAATTACTTTGAAACCGAAACCTTAGAACCCTTAAGCACCACCTGTAATGCCGAAACCATACGCTTTATCCAAAAACTGTATTGCTATGCCAAAGAACGTACAGGTTTGGACTTACTACACAAAGAAATGAATGCACCCAGCTTTTTGGTAGGCGATGTTATTTTTGAGGCCGACCGTACCTTATTTAAGTTTTCTAGGGAAGATATTTATATTGTACTGCGGAAACCAAAAGATACCTATATGATCCATGGGTTTAATAAAATGAATTCAGAAGTTATAGATGATGACATGATGGCCAAGGAGTATCTCGATTTATTGCGCTCTATGAAACTGATACGGCAACCGCGCTACCGCGACAAAGCCCTGCACTAAAAAATACGTGAAGTTACGTATTGACATTATGGTTTAAAATGGCGACCTTCGCTTATCAATCGATATAATTCATTGAAACGGAACCATATCTTAACGTTATATCTTATGGAATTATAACCATGGAAATAAGAATTGTTTTAATAGCAATTATTGGTATTCTCTTTTCCGGATGCCAGGAAAAACTCGAAGTAGCTGGTTGGGAAAAATTACCTGCACCAATATCTGCCACAATAAATTGTTTTGACGAAGCTTCTGATGGAACATTTTATGTAGGAGCAGCTGAATTATACCTGTCAAAAGATCGCGGAAATAAATGGGACCCAATAAATTTTGAAGGGATACCCATGGAAATTTTAGTTACTCAAACAGGAACTCTCTTGGTCGGCAGATATCGGGGTGGAATCTTAAGGTCAGTTGATCAAGGTGAAACCTGGGGAAATGTTGGTTTCGAAAATAATGTATACATATTTAAAATTATTCAAACTTCTGATGGCAAGATTTTTACTTCAGCAACATTTGTAAGCGAAGGAGCGCCTGAAGATACTAAGTCTGGGGTTTTTGTTTCAATTGACGATGGTCTGACATGGCAACAAACTACTATTGAAGTAGATAATATTAAAGGGGTCTTCAATCCAAGATTGAACTATGTGTTTGCATGTGGTACGGGCAAAAAGGGTGTTTATCGATCAACTGATAATGGGATTACCTGGTCTGCCAATGTTAGCGGTTTGCCAGATTCAATTCCCGTATCAGGTATGGTTGATTTTAAGGGAACCTTATTCGCTTCAATTGGAGACCCTCAAGACGCTGCTTTAACAATTGGTGGTGGTATATATAAATCTGAGGATCTGGGCCTAACTTGGACCCAGTCTGATGAAGGGATTTCGCCAAATACAAAAGTTACCGACTTAACTATTTTAGAAAACACAATATTCGCAAGTACTGGCAATCCTACATATATTGGAGATAATAGTGTTTTTAAATCTGTTGATTGTGGTAAAACTTGGCAGCCAACAAGCTTAAACAATTCTCAGATACGATTAATAAGAACTTCATCCAGCGAACAACTAATTGCAGGAAGCAATGCGGAATCCATTTTTATCTCCAATGATAAAGGCCAGAGTTGGACACAAACAGGTAAAGAAATTGAGAATTGGATGACCTATGAGATTGTTGAACACAATAACTATTTATTTGCCAGTGCTGAATCAGGAATCTGGCGCGCCAAAATTCCGGTTAAGGAATGGGAGCAGATAAGGACTAACTCCATGGGAAGTTTAATCACATTGCCCAACGGAAATTTACTCACAGCTGATAATGGTACTTTATTTAGTTCGGAAGATAATGGCGAACACTGGACAGAAACTGCTGAGTTAGGAGGAGAAATGATCTTTTTATCTCAGATAAATCCTAATTTGCTTGTTGCATGTCCATCAGACGATGGATTATATTATTCCATTGATGATGGCCGTGAATGGTCCAAATATGAAATGGGGATATTTGAACAGAACTCCTTTAGAACTGCTATTGAAACTCCAAATGGCGCCTTACTAGTTGGTACTTTTAGAGGAACGCTCCGTTCTCCAGATCATGGTAAAACCTGGAAAAACGTTGATGAAAATTTCTTTGCATGGTCTTTTTCGAAAGTAGATGATGAGATTTATGCTGGTGGTTATGCAAGTGGTATTCATAAATCGTCTGATGATGGTTTAACATGGGTAGAATTAAATTCCGGATTGCGCGAAGACAATGATTATTTGACTGTAACGACCCTATGTCCCAAATCGGATGGTTCAATTTTTTGTGGTACTCTGGGTGAAGGAGTTTATAGGTTAGAATACAAGGATAGTATATGGAGAGAATACAATACCGGGTTAACGAACTTAGTAAATTTTGGATTAATTGAAGGAGATGAAGGCACACTCTATACAACTTCAGAAAAAGGGATATTTGAAAGAAAAAAATTATAAAACAAGATATAACACTGTACATGAAGCCATACCTTCAAGGATACGGCTCATATACTAACCGATAAGCGCCATACCGCATTGCCAATCCAAATAAGAGTCTATCGCACTCCCTAAAAATAAAACGAACGGTTTAAGATTAAAACCATATATCACGTAGTGTTTAATTATCTTATTTACCAATGTAAAACGACCTTACATTTCTGTAAGGTCGTTTTTAGGTTTAGTAAAAAGTTACTTGATAGTACGGTAATACCCTTTCATCACCTCTATAGTCTAACGCAATAAAAATCGGATTATATTTAACTTGCTGTCCTCAGGACCTGTATTGGCTGTACTCATTCTTTGAGCCGTTGGGTAATTAAAAACATCGTAATAAACGCCCTCTCCGTATAACAATTTATAATTACCTCTACCTGCTTCATAGGTGTATATTTCCTCCCATGTCCATCCATCACCACTCTCACCAATAGACTCTAACAAACCTTCACTATTGTAGCTAAAATTAGTACTATCATCCAATTCCCAACTACCTTCATAATAATCATAATCATCAATTTGAATCACTTTATTTCCAGAGTACATGTATATATCCTTGTCAGAATTTACCCAAACTCCATTTTCATAGTATGACCCTATCATCTCAGTTAAATTTCCATTTGTATAAGTGAACTCATACTTATATTCTAATTCTTCAAAGCCTTCATAATAATCGTATTCAATGATTTCTGCCAGATTATCTCCATTATATATGCAGGCATACTTATACTGTAATTCTCCATTATAGAAATTTTCTACTTTAGTTATTTTATCTCCACTGTAGGTAAAAACTTCTCTGTAAACAGAATTCGGATAAGTATATTTAATTTCCATTATTTTACCATCAACAATTTTCATTTCATATAATGATTGCATGCCTTCCAAAATCCAATCATTTCCATCTTTATAATAGCGTGTAGAAGTCACCCAGTCACCGTTATACTCAAATTCTGTTTTTCTTTCTTCTACCCAAACATTATTTTCTTTATCAAATTGTATAGCTTCAATTAAAAGATTATCTAAATAACTATAGGTAGTCTTTTCTTCCCAAGTATTTGCTCCATAGATTTCCGTAGTTACTTTTTCTGTAACTCGATAAGCTACTGTAGTTGGACCATCATCATCGTCATTATTACATGCTGTAAAAGTTAGGATAAAACAAAATACGATGCATATGGAAACCATTCCTGTAATAAATTGCTTAGTTTTCATAATATTTTAGTTTTATATGTTATTAAATACTCAACATTGAGTAGATTTTTCAGAATTGTGAAGTTAAGCCAGATGTAAAGTTTAAGCAATGACCAATATCATTTATCAAATAATATATTGCTATAAAATATTAGATGTATTTTTTCTAGAATTTACTTGTTTAGTCCATGTTTATACCAAGTTCCTGATGAAATATGAATAGATTATTGAATATTAAAATAATCGTCTATCTTTGCGCCGAAATTCACGGCACCTAAAACTAACCGTGAAGACCTCAGAGTGAGGTGTGTTACCAGAAGTTTAGGTTTAAGTATGTCGATACGCTTCTAATGTAACACTGCATTAATTTATCGCATACATCACAAACAAAAAAATGGGAACATTCCAACAACTTGGTCTTAATGAAGACCTTCTTAACGCTATTTCAGATTTAGGATTTGAAACCCCTAGCGAGATTCAACAAAAAGCTATTCCTGTCTTAATTCAAGAAGAACGCGACTTGGTTGCTTTAGCACAAACAGGAACTGGTAAAACTGCAGCATTTGGTTTTCCGATGCTTCAAAAAATTGACATTAAGAGTAGAACCACACAAGGGCTCATCCTCTCTCCTACTCGAGAATTATGCTTACAAATTACCAACGAGCTAAAGCTTTATGGTAAATACTGCAAAGGTTTAAATGTAGTCGCTATATATGGTGGTGCTAGCGTTACTGAGCAAGCCAACCAAATAAAAAAGGGTGCACAGATTGTTGTGGCTACGCCTGGTCGTATGAAAGATATGATTAGCCGTAATTTGGTTGATATATCTAAAATTCAGTACAGTGTTTTGGATGAAGCTGACGAAATGCTAAACATGGGATTTTATGAGGATATTACAGATATTCTGGCGCACACGCCAACAGATAAGAGTACTTGGTTGTTTTCTGCTACTATGCCTAAAGAGGTCGCTACAATTGCAAAAGATTTTATGTACGACCCAATAGAAATAACTGTTGGTAATAAAAATGAAAGTACCAGTAATGTATCCCACGAATACTATGTGGTTAATGGTCGTGACCGCTATTTGGCCTTGAAGCGTTTGGCTGATGCCAATCCTGATATTTTTTCGGTGGTATTCTGTAGAACCAAACGCGATACCCAAAAAATCGCAGAAAAACTGATTGAGGATGGCTATAATGCTGGTGCCTTACATGGTGATTTAAGTCAAAATCAACGTGATTTGGTTATGAAATCCTTTAGAAACAATCAAATTCAAATGCTTGTTGCCACAGATGTTGCTGCTCGTGGAATCGATGTGGATGATATTACACATGTTATTAATTACCAATTGCCAGACGAAATTGAAACCTACACACACCGTTCTGGTCGTACAGGTAGAGCCGGTAAAACTGGTGTTTCTATGGTTATTGTTGCCAAAAGTGAAGTACGAAAAATAAAAAGCATAGAAAACATCATTAAAAAACAGTTTGAAAAGAAAGATATTCCTTCTGGAATGGAAATCTGCGAAGTGCAATTAATGAGCTTGGCTAATAAAATCCACAATACAAAAGTTAACCACGAAATTGATAAGTATTTAGATAGTATCAACGAACTGTTTGAAGACACCAATAAAGAGGAATTGATCAAGAAGTTCTTCTCGGTTGAGTTTACTAGGTTCTTTAACTATTATAAAGGTTCTAAGGATTTAGCTGTCTCCGATTCTGGTGGAAGCAATGGCGGTGGCGGAAGAGAATCATCAGGCAACGATACACGTTACTTTATTAATGTTGGTCGTAAGGATGGTTATGATTGGATGTCTTTAAAGGATTTCTTAAAAGAAGTTTTAGAATTAGGTAGAGATGATATTTTTAAAGTAGACGTTAAAGACAGTTTTTCATTCTTCAACACTGAAAAAGAAAACGAAAACAAAGTATTAGAATTTTTCACGGACTTTAAGTACAATGGACGCTTTGTAAATGTAGAAGTGAGTGAAAACAAAGGAAATAGTGGTGGCGGAAGACGCGATAAAGGAAGAGGAAAACGAAAAAGTAATGACCGATCTCAAGGCGAAAAACGTCCTAGACGTAGCAAAGATTTTGGAAGACCAGAAGGAAAACGTTCTGATAAATCTAAAAAAGGGAAACGCTCTGCTTCTGAAAGACCTCGTAAATCTCGCAGAAAATAACTTTAACGTTTAAGACTAAAATGACCTGTGTAAACATTGTTTTTACCAGGTCTTTTTATTACAAACCAATAATCTGAAGCTGGCATTTTAGCACCATTAAATGTGCCATCCCAACCCAATGAATTAGGCAATATCTGGGTAAGAAGCTTACCATACCTGTTATAAATTAGGATTTCAATTTCTGGTTCTAAATCCGAAAACTCTATTTGCCAATGTTCATTTACACCATCTCCATTTGGTGAAAAAAATCTAGGGTAATACAATAAATAAACATCCTCGGTTACAATACCACAGTTGTTTTTATCTCTAACATACACCACATATTCTCCTGGCAAAAGATCAGAGAATACACTCGTATCCTGATAATTTATGTTGTCTAAAGAATATTCATAATCACCACTACCTTCAACAAAAACAGAAATTGTATTGTCATTTTCTGTCCAATCTGTAATTTCTACATTTGTAATCGTAGCTTCATCAGATTCAACTACCGTAAAGATTTTAGTACCTACACAAGTAATTTCGCCCTCAGGCGTTTGTAAGCTATTGATAATTTCTACTGAGTAACTCCCTATAGCATCTACAGTAATAGACTCCGTAGCTTCTCCATTAGACCAGTTATAATAATCATAATTTTCCCCTGCGCTTAAGTCAATAGATTCATCACTACATAAGTAAACTGTCTCTTCACCAGATACTGGTGTTTCCAAAACATATAATTGAAAGCTAGTAGTATCAAAACAATCTGGACTTAAACTATTTTGTACCCTAACAAAAATGGTTTGAGGATTGCTTACATTTTCATAACTAGTTTGTATAGGATTTATATTATTAATGGCTTCGTCTTCTGACAAATGATAGGTAATATTAACGCCTGGTAAGCTATAAATATCAATGTTCTGAATACTTAAATCAAAGGTTTCAACACCATCATTTTCAATATCATCACAGAGAAACATATTGCTTGGTGTATTCGCTATTGGGAAGCTATTTATAATAACAATATTAGATATAAAAATGGTTTCACCAGGTGCACTTATTTCCGCAGTGATATCATAAGACCCAGCATTTTGATAGTAATGTGTTGGATTGGTTTCAGTTGAAGTAAAACCATCACCAAAATCCCAAATTATAGAATTAATTTCGGTATTGGAGTTTAATATAAACTCTGTGCCTTGTCCTAGACAAGTGCCTTGAGTAACTATTGAAAAATTAAAAAACGATGCGATAAAAGGTGGTAAACCAGCACCACAAGATCTGCTTCCCAAACTCACAGCATTTGCTAAATAATTTGAAGCAAGGCCTATTTCATTTGGATTTTCGATAATATCCAAAAATTCTTCTTGTGCCCTGGCAATATATATCTTTCCATCAACAGCAAGCTGAAGCGCACCAAATATAGTATTGATATTACTATCGTCATACAGCGTAGTTACAGAATTTATCATATCATCTGCTGTGGCAAGACTTAAATCAAACTGAAATAGACGACTAGTAATGAAACCAAATAAGAATTTTTGATCTGTAACATATAGTAGGTTACTATCTGGAGAAAACTCGATACCATAAGCACCAGAAGCTGGACCTATTGAAAAAAAGCCATTACCGATTAAAATTGGATTAGAAACTAGACCTGTAGAATTATTAAAATCAAAAATTTCAACTACACTATTTCCAGACCAAGAAGCTAAGGCAAGTCTTGATGCATCTGGAGAAATCTTCATGTACCCTTTTGAATCTAAACCATCGTCACCATGAACCTCCCCTACAGATGACGTAACAGGAGTGATACCAACACCAGCCGTAGTGACTTGATAGGATAAAAAATTATTATTGTTCCAATCGTGTGTTACTACCCAAAAGTCGATTCCGTTTGCATGCTTAACAGCTGAAATCTTTTCTGTTGTAAATGCATTCAATTCTACGTTCTTCAGGTTAGTAACATCACCATTGCCACCATTTAAAGTCATGTCAACTTCAGAATATCTTAGACCATTAGGGCCTGCCAAATCATCTACAGTAAAGATGTAATAAACAGAAATATTACCAGGTTTAGGAACAATAATGGCAGATTGTGTACTAGAGGCATCACCTGTAAGACCTGTACCATTAGGCATTACATTATGTTGCTTGTCCCAAACAGTTATTCCATCAGTATAGAAAAGCAAATCACCATTATTTTCAGAGATTGCTGCACAGCCTTCGTCTGTAACCAACTGACCATTTGTTAGTGCAATGGGATTTCCTGTACTAAAATCCAAACCTGCATTATTGCCAAAATACCATTTTGAAGCTTCACCTTGAGCAGAAGCACCAAAATAGCAAAGTACTGTTAAGGTAAATAAGCAGGTTATTTTTTTCAAAATTTCTTTTAATTAAGTAATCTTTTGTTTGAAAAAAACTTTTTCAAAAACATCAAACAACAATATAACAAAAGCCTTGAAACGTTGTTAATATTTAGTCAAATCTTTTGCTTAAAAGGACAAAATCAGTTTTGTTTATTACCTTTACAACGTATTTAACACTATGCGACACCTACTATTTATATTCTTATGCTTCACTACGGTTTACAGCTTTAGTCAAGATAGTACAGCCACAAAGACACCAGAAACGGTTAAAGGAACCATCACCAGTTCTACAACCAAAGAGCCTTTGAGTGAGGTTAATATTGTTAATATCAATCAAGTTGTTGGTATAGCAACAGATGATGAAGGTAAGTTTGAAATTAAAGCAAAGGTTAACGATACACTACACTTATCCTATCTTGGTTATAAATCTATCAAAGTAAGAGTTACTAACGATTGGTTAAAGTTTGGCAACACCGAAATTGTAATGACCGAATTAGCCTTGGCGCTAGAAGAAGTTACTGTAAAATCCCTTGAACTCACAGGTTATTTAGAGGTAGATATGAAGCAAGTGCCCATCACAAACAACAATCAATATCGTATTTCTGGATTGTATGGTAAGGCTTATGAAGGTGGAAGACCTAACATAGCCACTAAAGTTTTAGGTGCTATTTTTAATCCTGCTGATTTCCTTTATAATATGTTTGGAAAGAAGCCAAACGAAATGCATAAGCTTAAAAAGATTAAGGAAGATGATGAAATAAGAAACCAATTAGCCAAGCGTTTTGATAGGGAAATGCTCATGGTTTTATTACAAGTTACCAAGTACGATCTGGATGAAATCGTTAACCAATGTAACTACTCCAAAGACTTTATCAATACTGCAAACGACTTACAGATTTTAGATGCTATTAGCGAATGCTACGAAGAATATAAAGTAATTCAACGCAGCAAGGAACGTAAAAACAAGAAAAAAGACAAAGCTTAATACATTTTACAAAGAAGGCACACCATTAAGAAATCAAATCTGTGAGTTGTAATGCTCTACAATAGCATCGTAATCTTTCAAAGTTTTCCTAACCCAATCAAAACGTTTTTCAATTTGCTCAGCTTCGGTTAATTGCCACTTGATGTCGGATTTACGCAATTTGGACGTCACATGTTGAAGAATGATGGCCGCCGAGACGGAAATATTCAAACTTTCGGTAAAGCCTACCATCGGAATTTTTAAAAAGCAATCCGCTTCTTCCAAAACACGCTCAGATAGACCTTCGGTTTCCCTGCCAAAGAAAAAACAGGAGCGCTTGGAAATGTCAAAATCTATAAGGTCGCAGTCCTTGGCATGTGGACTGGTCGCCACAATCTGATAGCCTTTGGATTTTAAATCCTCAATGCAGGATTTTGTGGTGTGGTACCGATTAAGATCGACCCATTTTTGAGCTCCCATAGCAATTTCCCGATCAATGCGTTTCGAATTGATTTCTTCAACAATATTCACTTCCTGTATGCCAAACACATCACAGGAACGAATAACGGCACTGGTATTGTGCAATTGGTAGACATCTTCCGTGGCCACTGTAAAATACTTGGTACGCTGCGCCAAAACGGTTTTAAAACGTTCTTTTCGGTTTTCGGTAAGATAGGATTCTAGATGTTCTAAAAGTTTTAAATCTGGCATAGTTCAAAAATACGGAATGTCATTACGAGGAACAAAGTGACGTGGTAATCTTTCAAATTTAATCAGATTGCCACAGCATACAAAAATGTCAGCTTCGCAATGACATAAAATTGACTATTTTTAAAAAATGAAACATATCGTCGTATTAACAGGTGCTGGTATGAGTGCAGAAAGTGGTGTAAAAACCTTTAGAGACCATGATGGACTTTGGGAAGGCCATGACGTCATGAAAGTGGCTTCACCAGAAGGCTTTAGACAAAATCCAGAATTGGTGTTAGACTTTTATAACCAAAGACGACGGCAGCTCAAAGAGGTACAACCCAACCAAGCGCACAAGGATATTGCAGCACTTGAAGAGCAGTACAAGGTGACCGTTGTGACACAAAATGTAGATGATTTACATGAGCGTGCTGGCAGTACCGATGTGGTGCATTTACATGGTGAACTACGAAAGATAAGAAGCTCTGGCAATCCCAATGACATCCGCGTATGGACTGAAGATCTTCATGTTGGTGATACCTGTAAAAAAGGCTATCAATTACGACCGCATGTGGTTTGGTTTGGAGAAGATGTGCCTATGATGGATACAGCCATTAAAATCTGTTATGCAGCTGATATTATTATCATCATTGGCACAAGTATGCAAGTCTATCCTGCCGCGAGCCTGATACATTATGTGCAACCAGATACTGATATTTATTATATAGATCCAAGACCTGCTTTAGTTCGCCATCATCATATTAAGGTTATTGCGAAAACTGCTACTGAAGGGATGAAGGATATCTTTGAGATTTTAAAATAAACTTTTTTGAATTCAAAACGTGTAGTGCTCTATACATCTCGACATTTTATGTCGAGATACTCGAACTGACGCATAAGTTAATCATCCTCACTCAACTTAAAAAAGTCGTTCACAGGCTTATTAAACACTTCAGATAATTTTAGAGCCAATACCGTAGAAGGCACATAACGATTGGCCTCAATAGAGTTTATAGTTTGACGAGAAACACCTATTTTTTCGGCTAAATCTCCTTGAGTTAGATTGAGAATAGCACGCTCTACTTTAATCGTATTCTCCATTATCTGTAGCGTTTTAGCGTGTGGTAAAACATAAGTTGAATCATAAGCATAAATAACAACACCTGAAAATCTCCCAAGTCTTTATACACTTCACCACCTGAATTAACCACATTAGACACCCCAAACTCTACATAAGGCATTACCAGGGCATACACAACACCAACAATAAAGGCCACCGCATAGGATTGTGCCCTCAGACTCATGGTCATTTCATCCTCAATTTTATCTTTTGAGACTGACATCAACAACATACCAACAAGCAATGTTTTTTGAAGCAAGAGTTTCAACCATTGTGTATCGCCATCCATTACAGATGCTCTAACAAACATCATAACTATAGATATTACAGTTACTACCATACCAATCATCATAAACTGATGTGGTAACCTAAACTTTGTGATTTTTAAAAGGCGTGTGCGCTCGCAATCGATTAATTTTTCTGTGTTCATGATTGACAAATATATTTTATAATTAGTAAAATTATTTTCACTATATGACAAATATATTTTACATTTTGTTTTTACACAAGGGTTTTAACAAAAACTTGATATTGTCAATTTTTTAGGCGAACTTAGGAGGCAGAAAGTTTTATATCTTAAAAAATATAAATGTCATTATGAAAAAATTTGTTTTAGCTGCTTTAGCTCTTATTCTTATAACCTGTAGTAATAGTGACAATATATCCGAACCCAACAACTTGAACTCTATTGATGTATATGTTGCTGGACAAAAAGATGGTAACGCAACGTATTGGGAAAATAATGCTGAAATTACCCTTAATAATGGTGGATTCAGTAGTACAACTGCAGATAAAATTATTGTTCAGGATAATACTGTTTATGTATTTGGAAGGAGTGGTTCTATATATTTACTATGGGAAAATGGGAACATAACCAACCTAAACGAGGAATTTCAAGAAGCAGACTACGAGATAGATTATATCACAGATATGATAATAGATGGTACTGATGAGTATTTTGTAGGATATCTAAAGAGTACGACCAATCCAATAACTTATAATTTGGTTTATTGGAAAAATGGTGTAAAAACGATTATACTCCCTAATTGTGTTTATAGACATCAACAAACTTCAATTAAAGTCATAAATGATAACATTTATGTTTTTTCAAAAAACGAAAACAATCAAAGAGGTATATATATCAATAATAGTTTTAACCCTTTTGACCCTGGTTATTTACCACATGGTATAGTAGAAAATGAAAACGAAATTTATACATACGGTAGTATTATAGGAAATGGAATGGGCTTTTACAAAAATATTAATACTAATGTAGAAACCATGAATGAAAATCCTATTCTTGGATTAGCTTTTGATACGACCGATATTTATTCTATAATTAATCATAGTAATGTTGCTTTTGATATGCGTAGAGAAATTATGAAAAACAACGATTCTTACTACATTTCACCAGAAGGTTTCGAAACTCATATTGTTGACTTAAAAGTCAAAAATGGCAATGTCTACGCAATAGTTAGAGAATTAACTTCTGGTAATTTTGGCCCTAATAAATTATTGATTAATAATAATGTTGAATTGATTTTGGATGAAAGCCTTTACGATTTTCTGAATAGTATTTATATAGTTGAAAACTAACTATATAAAACTATACATTTTCAAGCTTATATTTTACCTGTTCTTTTCCTCAATCCACTTACTCAAATACTTGGTACTTTGTAACGTTTGGTGTTGCAATATCTTACCCACAAAATTATTTTGACGATGCCTTTTTAAATCTGCGCTTAAGTCTTCGATTTTTTGTGTAAAGTCATGTTCAAATTTGGTGTTATCAAAACGCGTATTCAAAACTTTAAAACCATGGTCTTGCTTATCTTGCCATAACTCAGCATTGGTATAAAGTTCAACGGCTTTTTGGGCAAATGCCTCGGGATTATCTTCAATAAAACCGTTCACTTCGACTTCGCTCAGTGACCGGTCAGTTTTATTAAATATACCTTCGGCTGCAATGGTAGACACGATACACGGTGTACCATTTTGCATTGCATCTACAAGCTTGCCTTTTAGTCCTGCACCAAAGCGCAAGGGTGCTAAACATATTTTTGCTTGTTGCATCACTACATTGACATCTTCTGCAAACCCTTTTATTAAAAATCCTTCTTTTTCATTGTGGAGTTGCGTTACTTTTTGAGATTCGTAAGCACCATAAATATGCAGCTCTGCTTTTGGCAATTTCTGTCTTATTATTGGCCAAATAGTTTGCTTTAGATACAATACTGCATCGTAATTGGGTGGATGTAAAAAATTACCAATGGTTATAAAGTGCTGTCGTTCTTCAAAAGTTGGCAAATCGTTTATCTTATATTCAGGAATTGGTTCTAACAAAAAAGGCAGGTAATAAAGTAAGCTTTCATCAATGTTAAATTTTTGGGTTAAAATGTCTATTTCAGCTTCTGAGATTATTAGGCTTAAATCACAACGGTAAATACTAGCAATTTCGCGTTTTGTAGTGTCGTTTTGTAGATGTTCAACTGTAACATCAACACCTTCTTTTAAAGCCAATTCCCTAGCCTTTCGCAAACCATGAAAATCTTCAGTATCCAAAATACGTAAGGCATTAGGGCACTGTTCAGCAACACGCCAACCGTATTGCTCTTCAACCATAAACCGATCAAAGAGTACAACATTAGGTTTCAATTGGCTTATAAATTCATCAAAAGATGAATCATTCAACAGTATGGTTTGTGTTTTTAAACCAAGTTGTGATACATCATAGGTGTTATCGGAAGTTTTGGCAGCGCAGGCAAAAGTGATATCAAAATCCTGATTAAGAAACTGCTCAATTAACTGAAGCATTCGGCTACCAGCTGCTGAACTTTTAGGTTCTGGCCAAACGAATCCGATAATTAAGAGTTTTTTTGTCATAAAAAAGCCTCGTTCTCGATACAATTTTCATCGATTTCGACTACACTTCGACAAGCTCAGTGTGACGTGATCAATCTAAGAGAAAATCACTCGAACTGACGGTTTTTTAGTTATTGTGGATCTTTTATAAAAGCATACTTAATTCGAGCGGTTTTGACCCAGGCTTCTACAGCTTCAATCTGTTCCTTGCTAAGTTTAGCATCACTGTGCGTCCAAGTGTAGCTTGGTAAAGGCATATGGCCTTCTTCGACTTCTTCGGCAAGTTCTTCGAGTTTGTGGTCCTTTTTCTTATCGGAATAGTCGCTCCATTTAGAAACATTAAAGTGTTTTTTACCGTCCTTTACATGGTCTGCCAACCAATAATTTACAGGAGTAATATTGTTGTACCAAGGATAGCGTGTATGGTCACTATGGCAATCAAAACAAGCACTCTTCATTATCAGTTGTACATCTTCAGGTGGATTGGTATCTGCTATAAAGGCCTCAACCGAAGCAATATCTCCATCATTTTTTTCTGGTCCAAAAAATTGTGCGATTACAAATGCAACCAATAAAACGAGACCTACTTTTTTAAGTGATTTTTTTATCATGGTTTTTTAACTAATTTAGAAGCGTTAAAAATAAGAAACGTTTTGACAAAAGACCAACTTTACGAGGAATTAAATTATGTGAATCACTCTCGCGAAAAACGACTGCATTATGCCAATTTAGTTTTAGGTCATCCCGAATTGGTAAAACCCCTTTTGGAAATTTTATTTGATGTGGATGATAAAATATCGTGCAGAGCTGCCTGGGTATTTGAGTTTATGTGTGGTGAACATCTTGAAGCTATTATACCGCATTTGGATAATTTTACACAAAATGTTTCTAAGGTTCATATGGATTCTGCCGTGCGACCCATGGCAAAAATCTGTGAATATCTAACTAAGGCTTATTATGGAAAAACGGATTCCAAAATAAAACAACACCTCAAAAACGTGCACAAAGAAAAACTTATTGAAGCCTGTTTTGATTGGATGATTTCTGACGAAAAAATTGCACCCAAAGCCTATTCTATGAATTCACTTTATCTCTTAGGCACTGAATACGATTGGATTCATCCCGAACTCGCCATGATTTTGGAGCGCGATTTTCAAATGCAAAGCTCAGGGTTCAAAGCTAGGGCAAGGCATATTTTGAAAAAAATTAAGGCTAAACATTAAAATCTATTAATTAAAAGGGTCACTCCATTTTTCCTCATTAGCTATACTTTCATCCGTTAGGGTTTTTAAAAATGCTACAAGAGCAGCTTTTTCCGCTTCAGATAAATTGAGTTGTACAGCATTGCCATTAGCATCCGTCAACGCAGGTGAAAGCGTTGGATGATTTTGAATGCCACTATTGTAATGCTCTACAACTTCTTCTAAGGTTGCGAATCTTCCATCATGCATATAAGGAGCGGTTAACTCTATATTTCTGAGGCTTGTCGTCTTAAAACGACCAACGAATATTGGATTTTCATAAACAGCTCCTGCACCTACATCAGTTGTAGAAGTAGCATCCAAGCCATTGTTTTGAGGTCCCGGATTAGCACTTACGAAGGCTTCAGTGGTGTGACACCCAAAACATGCTCCACCACCATTGGGAATAGTCTGAAAGAATATGTTCTTCCCTAAGTTTTCTTCATCCGTAAAATTAGTAAAATTGGCACCTGGAGATGGAGCCAGCATTCTTCCTTCGTCGTATTTACTCGAGTAACTCACAATACTACGAACAAACTGTGCCAATGCCTTAGAAATACGATCATAATTGACTTCTTGTGTACCAAAAGCATTTTGAAATAATTGAGGGTAATACGCTTGGGACTGTACTTTGCTTACCAATTCCTCTAAAGTGAGACCCATTTCCACTGGATCCTGAAAAGGCATGAGTACTTGCTCTTCAAGTGTAGCAGCTCTTTCATCCCAGAAAAAGCGACCTCTTTGATAAAATCTAGAATTAATCAATGTCATCGAATGGCGCCCTGTTAAACCTCCATCAAATCCAATACTTAAAACCGCATCATCTGAAAAACCTTTGTTTTGTTGATGACAGGAAGCACAGGCTACGGTACCATTTGCACTTAAATTTTTATCATAAAACAATACTCGCCCCAGAGTAGCTCCATGATTTGTAATGGGATTATCCGCAGGCGTATTATCAATGCCGTTTACGCTTGTTGGTAGTGGACCTAAGCTATTGGTCGTAAAATGACTTGGCAAGGCCAATGTCTCATAATCGAAAGGTGTGCTGGGTAGATTAAGTGTATTCTCCACCACGTTTTCATAAGTAGTATCCTTTTGGCACGACCAATAAAAAAGATTTGTCAATAAGAGTAAAAGAAAAATTCTAAGTCTGTAAGTATTCATAATGATTGATTAGCTCTTGTGAGGTTAGACCCTTAATCCATGAAAAGGTTTAAATGGCGATACTAAAAACTACGGTTTAGATTTAATAGCCCACTAACACTGTGTACTTTCAACTATGTTCATTATCTTTGACGCTTCAAAATTATAGAATACATGGCACTTACGGCACTTAGCGCAATCTCACCTATAGATGGTAGATACCGATCTAAAGTAGACGCTTTAGGCAACTACTTTTCAGAAGAAGCTTTAATTAAGTATCGCGTTTTAGTTGAAATCGAATATTTTATTGCACTATGTGAATTACCCTTACCACAACTAGAGTCTGTTTCTCACAGTATTTTTGAGGAATTAAGGGCCATTTACAAAAATTTCACACCTGTTGATGCTGCTGCCATTAAAGAGATTGAAAAGGTCACCAATCATGATGTAAAAGCCGTTGAATACTTTATTAAGGAAAAGTTTGATGTTTTAGGGCTTTCGGATTATAAAGAGTTTATTCATTTTGGTTTAACCTCGCAAGATATTAACAATACTGCCATTCCGCTAAGTATCAAGGATGCCATGAACGATGTTTATGTTCCTGAATATTTAGCGCTTCTAAAGAAAATTGAAGAATTAGCAGAAGAATGGAAAGCGGTACCTATGTTGGCAAGAACCCATGGACAACCTGCTTCTCCTACACGCTTGGGTAAAGAAATTGATGTTTTTGCGGTGAGACTTAAAGAACAGTTTAATCTTTTGAACGATGTGCCTAGTGCTGCAAAATTTGGTGGAGCAACCGGCAACTTTAATGCCCATAAAGTGGCATATCCAACAATTGATTGGAAAGCTTTTGGGACTGCATTTGTTCAAGAAAAGTTAGGGTTACAGCATTCATTCCCAACCACTCAGATTGAGCATTACGATCACATGGCGGCGTTGTTTGATGCCTTAAAACGCATTAATACCATTGTTATCGATTTAGATCGCGACGTCTGGACCTACGTATCTATGGATTACTTTAAACAAAAAATTAAAAAAGGTGAAGTTGGTAGCTCAGCCATGCCACATAAAGTCAACCCTATAGATTTTGAAAACAGTGAAGGTAACCTAGGTATTGCAAATGCTATTTTTGAACACCTCGCTGCGAAATTGCCAATTTCTAGAATGCAGCGCGACCTCACAGATAGTACTGTTTTAAGAAACGTAGGTGTACCATTTGGACATACCCTTATTGGCTTCAAGTCTACACTTAAAGGCTTAGGAAAACTGCTTTTGAATAAATCCAAGTTTGAGCAGGATCTAGAAAATAACTGGGCTGTGGTTGCAGAGGCCATTCAAACTATTTTACGTCGTGAAGGCTATCCAAATCCTTATGAAGCCTTAAAAGGGTTAACAAGAACCAATGATGCGATTACTAAAGCGTCTATTTCGGATTTTATTGATACTTTAGATGTTCCGGATACTATTAAGATCGAATTGAAAGTCATTTCACCAAGCAATTATACTGGCATATGAAATTCATTCCTCTAAATAAAAATTCTATAGCACTACTATTTGGAGCTATTATAGCCTTTGGCTTTTTTGCTGCTGGAATGTTTGAGGTATTAGATTATTTTATCATTAAAGCATTATTATTTACTCTTTTTGGTGGCTTGCTTATTGTTGCTTTTTGGCACGCTTTAAAAAATGATACAAAAAAAAATCGTCCTGAAGACGAGCTCCAAGACGATTCCTATTAACATTTTAAATAATTGTCAGTTTATTTAAAAAAGTCGGTTATACCGTTAAGATTAGCATTTTCAAAATCCATATCTTTTAATACCGATTGAAGGGACATTAATTTGCCTGCATTCATATCGTCACCCAATACTCTGGCAACCATAAAGCCCGTATCACTTGCATTTCCAAAAATAATGAGTTCGTCTACATTATCTACCTCACCAATAAACATAACTTTAAATCGTCCATCAACACTATTACCTCCTCTCATTAATTCTTCGTATTTAGGATTTTTGAGTATGGTGTTGACTTTTGCAAGTTCCACTTCGTACTCTTTTGTATTGTTTGCGTCTATTTTGTAAGCCAAAATATTAAGCTTATCAACAGACTCATAGGCTTCTCTTTGGTCTTTTGTGAGTTTAACTTCTTCTAAATTTAGCAAACTCACAGGTGCATCTACAGATAAAAAACCTGTTTTAAGTTCATTATCCACAAAATAGGTTTGCAACGTTGGCCCTTGGTCGCAGCTTGTATAAGCCACAACCAAAAGCAACATTACTATTAATTTTTTGATTGATTGTATCATGATCTATTACTCTTTACCTTTTTCACCAGCCTTTTTCAACTGTTCGCCACCTGGAATATCCATTTGATTTGTAATTTTAGATACTTGTCTTAAATCGATATCTCCAGTCAGTGAAAGTAAAACCGTTTCTATCTCACGTTTTTTACCATTAATTTCGATGTCCTGTCCTTCTGTAAGCTCTTTTAAACCGTTAACGAACATTAATAACTCTTTCACATGATTTTCATCTTTTCCTTCCTTAACATAAAACTTAACTGTTTGCTCCCCATCCTTAATACGCATTAACTCTTCAAGATCGGAAGATTTTAGATACTTATCTACAGTAGCTTTCATATCAGTAGATATTTTTTCATCACCTGTAGTAAAAACTTTAAGTCCTGTTATCTTTTTTACCATTTCCATAAATTCCTTTGCTTCAGGATCGTCTACATCTAGATCTATAGTGGCTAACATTCTGAATGCCTTCTGTGTAACGACAATAGATGTTACTTCAGACATGTCCTCATATTTATCGAAGATACTCTGTGCTCCTGAAAGCATTGGTGCTAAAATAAGCGCGATTATTACAATTACTTTTTTACTCATAGTCTTTATTTTATTTCTTTTGTTTTCGTGAATCTGTGATTTCATAATTCTCTAATTTGTGTGTTTTTTACTTGTTTTTAAATATTCTGTTTGTTGCTTTTGAAAACTCATTTAGTCTACTGGCCTCTTCTATACCTTGATTTAGGTTTTCAGAAACTAAGGCCAATGAATTAAGTTGCTCTTTACCTTGCTTCATTCCTATAGAAACTAAACTTAGAGCTTCCATGGTCTTATTATATGTTTCCATTGCTAATTCTTTTTGCCTTATCTCTTCTTTTGAAGGACCAAGAACTTGGGGGATAATAAAACCTAGCATAAGAACTGCAACTGCTGCGACAGAAATCCATTGGTACAATTTTGCTCTCTTAGGTTTTAATGGAACGTCCTTGGTATACTGTTCTTGCTGTGCTTGAGAAAAGTATACAAACATCGGTTTGTAATGTTCTAAATGAGGAGCAACATCTTTACCTGTAAAGTATGCTCTTAACTGCGCTTCTTCAGCTAAGGTTGTCTCTGCATTATTATACTTTTCTATTAACTTTTCTATATTATTTAATACCATATCTATGTGTATTAGTTAATTTTTCTCTTATTGTTTTTCTGGCTCTAGATAGATTAACTCGCACTGCTGTTTCATTCATATCTAGCATTTTAGCTATTTCAGCAAAATCATACTGCTCTATATCTCTTAGCTGTACTATTATTTTTTGTTGTTCGGGTAAATCTTCCATTATTCTAGACATCCAGTCTAAGCTATCCTTAGCTTCAACTTGTTTTTGCAATGACGAATTGTTATCCGTATAATTACTGTGAACAATTTTTAAATTTTGTGCTTGCTTAGATTTTAGTCTATCCAAACAAAAATTCTTTGTCATTGTCATTGAGAAGGCTTCAACATTTTTATAATCTTCTATCTTCTCTTTATTCTTCCATAATTTCAACAGTATTTCTTGAGTAGCATCTTCAGCTTCTTCTCGAGAAACCAGCAAACGCTTGGCTAAACGAAATACTTTATCCTTAAATGGCATTACTAAGCTTACAAAATCTGCCTGCTTCATTACTTTTTTGATTGGTGGTTAAAGGTGTTTTTATAGACCTTCAACATTACGACGATACACATTACAATTTGTTACAAAGTTTTTTTATTTATAATAATGTAAGTAAATTTAGAGTTTTACAGACATAAGAAAAAAGCTATGATTAAAATAAAAACTATGAGAAAGATTAAACAAATTCTTCTTAGCTGCCTTGCACTTATTATGCTTACTGGTTGTTTTGAAGATTTAGATGACAATGCAGCATCAAGTTCAGACATTAAAGATTTTGTTTGGAAGGCGATGAACAGTTATTATTTATATAATGATAATGTACCTGATTTATCAAATGATAGATTCGGAATTAATGGTGTTGACAACAGATATGATAAAACTGAGGCCTATTCAGAATACCTAAATGGATTTTCAACACCAGAAGAGTTGTTTTCAAACTTAAAGTTTGACCCTTTAGACCCTTTTAGTGTCATTGTACCTAACTTCTATGATGTATTAAATCTTCAGCAAGGTGTGTCTATAAGTAATGGCATGGAATATAGGCTTTACTTTATCCCAGGAAACCAAACGGAAGTTTTTGGTGTAATTACTTTGGTTCTTCGTAATAGTGTTGCTGAGGATTTAGGGTTATTTAGAGGACAAATTTTTAGAGCAATAGATGGTATAAATCTTAATGCTGACAACATAAGCGAGCTATTATCACAAGACTCCTATACGCTTAATTTTGGTGCATATCTAGATAATGGCACAGAAGAAATAGAGGATGACGATGTAATATTAACAGGTAATAGCGTAAGTATTACTAAAGTGGAATATATCGAGAATCCTATCCATGAAGCCCAGGTTTTAACTTTACCAAATGCCAATGTAGCTTATTTAATGTATAACGGCTTCACTAGAAATTTTGATAATACTTTAAATGATGTTTTTAGCCAGTTCCAGGCAAATAACGCTAATGAATTGGTTTTAGATTTAAGATATAATGGCGGAGGTTCTATTCAATCAGCTCTACATTTAGCGAGTATGATTACTGGGCAATTCAATGGTCAAATATTTTCAAAACTATTCTATAACAATAATCAAGAATTTCAAAATAGAAATTATAACTTCACAAATACCCTAGAAGGAGGTGGTGCAATTAACAGTCTAAATCTAAATAGAGTATATGTTCTAACAACTTCTAGATCAGCATCAGCAAGTGAGTTGATTATTAACAGCCTAAGACCCTATATTGAGGTTATACATATAGGTGATAATACCTCAGGTAAAACTCAATCTAACAGGCTTGTGTTTGATTCACCAGATTTTAATAGCAATGATGTTACCACTAGTCATACTTATGCTTTAATACCATTAACTGCAAATTCAACAAATGTAAATGATGAACTGGTACCACCAAATGGTTTAACACCAGATATACCTATTATAGAGTCTCCTTTCAATTTAGGCTCTTTGGGTTCAATTTTTGAGCCATTGTTGGCTACCGCTCTAACCGAAATATCAAATTCAGGTCGTTCAATACCAATTGTAGATGAAATTGATAGTACAATGAGGGAAGTAAAAATACCAAACCAACACTCTCCTATTGAAGGTTTAATGTTTGAAGATTAAATAAAAAAAGCCGCTTAATTAAGGGGCTTTTTTTTTAGTTATAATTTTAAATTAAATCCCAGATTTATACCTCTACCTCTAGTACTAAACCCAAATAGTTCTTGGTAGTCTTCATTAAGAATATTAGTAACATTTGCAAACAACAAAAGCATGTCGTCTAAAATACGATGGCTTAAGTAAAAATCTAACAAACCGTAAGATTCTAAAGTCACTATTTCATTTTCAAATGTTGTGCTATTATAAAAAATATCCTCACGCTCATCATTATATTGGTAAGATAAACTCATTTGAGTTTGCTTTGAAAGCGTATAATCGATTCTTGTATTTACTTTAATTTCAGGAATTCTTAAACTTAAATCTTCATCCACAGACGTATACGTAACATTTAAATTGACATCTAATCCTTCAATAATTTTAGTCTGAGCAACAAATTCCAAACCACTTGCTGTAAAGGATTCCGACACATTTTGATATTGATAAACAAAACTACCTGTATCTATAAAATCTATGAAATTGTCTTCGTTTCTATTAAAATATACAAGGCTAAATGTTGCCTTATCTTTTATAGAAACTTCTGCACCAATCTCAATGGTTTGGTTTTCTTCTGGCTTTAAATCAGCATTACCATAACTTGGTTCGAAAAGTTGAAATAATGATGGCGTTATAAATGCTGTGCTATAACTTGCCAATCCTTTAATATATCCAAAATCTACATCAAACTTATAAGATGGATTAAGGCTATACACCAAATGGCTACCATACTCACTATGATTATTCAATCTAAACCCTGCATTAACGTTTAAGCCAAAATCTGAAACATAAACCACATTAGCATAAGGGTCTGTTATTGTAAATTGTGCATTACCAGGATTTATAGCTTGGCTAAAATCTGTTTCACCAAAAGGAATAGAAAAACTTTCCATCTGATTATTCTGATAATTCAATCCGATTACGGTATAAAAGGCATCATTAAAGTTGTAACGATTGTAAGCATCTATAACAATACTCTGCGCATTAAATAGTGCAGGAAAATTGGATTCTATTTCGCGCTCTACACCGTTATAAGCAGCATTAACTATAATGCTTCCCTTATTATAAGTAAACTCTGGAGAGAAGCCTAAACGGTATTGTTTAGATACCGATACATTATCAGCATCTTGTCTTAGAAAGCTATCATCAAAATCTGTTTTGAAGTTATCAAAACTTCCATAAGCATTCAGTTTAAAAGTATTATTAAACCTGTAACCCAACTTAAGATTACCATTATAACTATTAAAGGCATCCGACTCTGTACCATTTTCTATAGCCGATAAACCGTCTGTAAACTGTTGCCCAAAACTTGCGAGATAATTTAACTTACCCAAGCTTCCGTTTACCGAGACACTGTTTCTAAAATCTTCTAACGCATAATTATCTTCATCAGACGATTGATTGGTACCAAGTGTACTTCTTAAATTTAGATTGAAAGCTTTTTTAGAAGGTTCCTTTAACTTAATATTAATCACTGCTGTTGCTGCTCCTGTTCCATAAAGCGTACTAGAAGCTCCTTTTAAAATTTCAATAGATTCAATTTGATCAGCATTGAGAAAACGTAAATCGTAATCATTTGCAATTTGCGATGGGTCAGTAACCTGTACACCATCAATCATGATTAATACCTGACGATTTCTACCTCCTCTTACAAAATAACTAAGGTTTTGACCAGCATTACTTCTAACTCCGTTAATTTCTACACCAACCGTTCTACCTATTATTTCTGCAACTGATTGGCCTTGTAATTTTTCTAATTCTTTTGAGGTGATTTTTGTGATGACTTTACCCGAATTTTCACGTTTCAACCCAAAGCGAGAATCTGATAATACAACTTCATCTAGTTTTTCTACTTTAACTGAATCCTGCTTAATTTGTGCAAATCCAATTGTTAGCATAGCTAAACCTAGTATGCTACAAAACAGTTTTGTTTTGTTCATTTCATGCATTAATTGTTCGAGAGAACATACAGCGATACTGAGAAAGGAAATTAAAAAGACCTAAATCTCAATTACCGAGTAAACTTTTATCCCGAAAGTTTGACTTCTTTGTTGAAATTGGCAGGTCTCCTGACTTGCGTCTTGTTGTTGGTCTTCCCAGAAAAAATTCCAGTGACATTGAAGGTAACAACAAGCTTTGTAGCTTACAGTTGCGGGAACAGTTTTGGATTTTCACCAAATTCCCTTTTAATTCATTCAATAAATAATTGAATAAAACCAGATTTCATCGCAAAAATAGTGTAATCTTAATACAAGTAAAGATTAATCGTCCTTTTTCTTATTCATTTTATAAATAAGATAAATAAAACCCACTAAAAAATGAGCAATTATAATTCCTGCAACAATATATATGGTTAAATTTGAATCGTCTCTCATTGTTGAAGTTTTTACAAAACTACTATTACCAAAAACAGTAATGAGTTACAATAGTTACATATGAAAATACTTAGCCTTTTTTTTCTCATCTTACTCTCAGTTTCATGTAAAAATGAACCCTCTAAACAGATTGTTGATAACATTACTGGTGAAAATTTAGAACTAAAATATGCGAAAGGTTTTTCTTCAAAAGATTATGGTTCTCATTTGGTTATTACCATTAAAAACCCATGGCCAGAATCTGAAAAAGAGTACAAATATGTTATTATTAAAGATTCAGAAGCAAAAGATTGGCATTTGGAAAAGTCGAGATACGATGGAATAATCACAGATGAAATAACCAAACTGGTTGTAACCTCAACAACGCACATACCAGCATTAGAATTGCTAGGTGTGGAACAAACTTTAGTAGGATTTCCAGGTGCGGATTATATATCGTCTGAAAAAACCAGAAAACGTATTGACGATGGACTGGTTAGAGAACTTGGTAAAAATGAGGGTATTAATACAGAAGTGTTGTTAGAACTAAACCCAGACGTTGTTATCGGATTTGGTGTAGATGGTGTCAACAAAACTTTTGAAACTATTAAAAAAGCTGGTATTCCGGTAATTTATAATGGTGATTGGGTAGAGTCTTCAGCACTGGCTAAAGCGGAATGGATTAAGTTTTTTGGAGTGCTGTTCAATAAAGAAAAAGAAGCAGATTCTATATTTAATAACATTGAAAGTGACTATTTAGAGGCTAAAAAAATAGCTGCCAATGCAAAAGAACAGCCAACTGTTTTGAGTGGTGCTATGCACAAAGAGGTTTGGTATTTACCAAATGGCTCTAGTCCAGAAGCACAATTTTTAAAAGATGCTAATGTTAATTTCTTATGGAGCGACACTTCTGGAAATGGCAGCTTAGCGCTAAGTTTTGAAGTTGTTTTGGAAAAAGCCGAACATGCTGATATTTGGTTAAGTCCATCCTACTATTCAAGCTATGAACAACTTGAAAAAGCTAGTGAACTTTATACCAACTTTGATGCTTTTAAAAATAAGTCCATTTATACATTTTCAAATACTACTGGTGCTACAGGAGGCGTTATATATTATGAATTAGGAATAGCAAGACCAGATTTGGTTTTAAAAGATCTAATTAAAATATGTCATCCAAACCTATTAAAACAATACACACCTCATTTCTTTAAACCACTTAACTAATTGCATAATTCCCAAACATATCAATTTCAGTATACATTACTTGTCGTAATACTTATTGCCTGCTTTTTTATTAATATTAGTTTAGGTTCTGTAAATATCCCTTTAAGAAGTATAATTGGTAGCCTGTTTGGAAATATTGATAACACAACATGGGACGTTATTATTACCAATTACAGGTTACCTAAAGCTGTAACATCAATTTTAGTTGGCTCTGGACTTGGAATTTCAGGATTGTTGATGCAAACCTTATTTAGAAATCCATTAGCTGGTCCTTTTGTTTTAGGTATTACGTCTGGTGCTAGTTTAGGTGTCGCCTTAATAATTTTAGGATCTGGTTTATTTGGTGGATTCTTCGCGACAGCCTTAATCTCTAAATGGAGTATTGTCATTGCAGCCAGTCTTGGTAGTTTCCTGGTATTGTTAGCGGTTTTAGCTGTGTCTCATAAAGTTAGAGATACCATGGCCATACTTATTATAGGTTTAATGTTTGGAAGCATTACTGCTGCTGTAGTAAGTGTGTTATCCTATTTTAGTTCTGCAGAGCAATTACAACAATACGTTTTTTGGGGTTTTGGTAGCTTAAGCAATTTATCTTGGAAGGAACTTAGTATTTTCTTCTTAATATATCTCGTTGGTATGATTTTGAGTATCATGTCAATAAAGTCATTGAATAGCTTATTACTGGGTGAAAATTATGCCAAAAGTTTAGGTATTAACCTAAAACAAAGTCGGTTTATAATTATACTAGCCACAAGTTTAATTGCAGGAACCATTACAGCTTTTGCAGGTCCAATTGCGTTTATTGGCTTGGCTATTCCGCATTTAACACGTCAAATTTTTAAAACCTCTAATCACAAAATTCTATTACCAGCAGTATTTTTGTTTGGTGCTATTACAATGCTTATTAGCGATAGTATAGCACAGGTTCCTGGTAGTGATTACACCTTACCTATTAATGCTATAACCGCTTTGGTTGGTGCGCCTGTTGTGATTTGGCTGTTGGTTAGACAACGTAAAATGATGTTTTAGAAAAGTTAGAAGCATGAAGATAAAAGTTATAAGTTTTTTGATTTGCTTAACCCTATTAAGCTGTAAAAAAGAATTTAGTTCACCAGAGTTAGAAAAACATTTTACAGAATCTCAGGTTGAAGATTTAAATAAGATTAGGCTCTTTTTTATAAATGATATTATAAATCTTGATATAAACAATTTTCATAAGAACTTTATCAATGAAGTTGAAAAAATGGAAGCTTCAGGATCACCTTATATTCCCAAGAAAAAGATTGACAGCGTGTTATCTTCAATATCAGCAGATACTTTCAATGAGATTTGGGAAAAACATATTGATTCCACTCAATTTAAAGATAAAATTTATAATTATTTACTACCAAAGTATCAAGGTAAGTACCAAATTTTCTTAGCTGACATTTCAAAGAAAAACAAGGCTGTTAATCATTATTATCAGAGAATGAATAACTCTGGGGACTTCAATAGATTATCTATGCTTGGATACATCAAAGAACATCCTAAAGAGTTTGATTTGAAAAACGTTAATATTCAGATTCTATTAGCAATACAATATATTTCTGTTTTAAGGGATCCTTTTAATTAATTTTCATAGAACTTGAACACAACTAAACCAAATACCATCCTAAAAGCCAAAAACCTCTCCATTGGTTACAAAACCAAAAAGGGAGAAACAGTCATTTCTCAAAACATCAATTTTGAATTAGAAAAAGGACAACTTATTGGTTTGGTTGGAGCAAACGGTATTGGTAAATCAACACTTTTAAGAACCTTAATCAAAGTTCAACCTGCTTTATCCGGAACAGTACTTTTAAATGATACAGATTTAAAAACGATATCGTCATTAGACCTAGCTAAACAACTAAGCATTGTTTTAACCGAAGCATTAACTTCAAAAAACCTCTCTGTATACGAACTCATTGCATTGGGAAGACATCCTTACACCAATTGGGTAGGCAGTTTAACCTCAAAAGATACTGAGATTGTTGAAAATGCTTTTAAGCTAGTTAATATTTCAGAACTTAGAAACAAAAAATGTTACGAGCTAAGTGATGGACAACTACAAAAAGTAATGATTGCACGTGCTTTAGCACAAGACACAGATATTATTGTTTTGGATGAGCCCACTACGCATTTAGATATGTATCATAAAGCGTATATTTTAAAATTGCTTCAAAAATTAACAAAAGAAACAGGTAAAACCATTTTGTTTTCATCTCACGAAATTGACTTAGCGATTCAACTTTGTGACACTATGATCGTAATGCGAAAAGAAAATGTTGTTTATGATCAACCTTGTAACTTAATTTCAGGAGGTATTTTTGAATCCCTTTTTCCTAATGATTTAATTTCTTTTGATAATTCATCAGGTAGTTTTAGGGTAAAGAAATAGCTTGTCAACTTCAAGCTAGGTGCTGCTTACTTCACACTAAAAATGTATCTTTGATAAATTATCTTTTTCAAACATGGACGACACACTTATTCTCTTAATTGCCATTATTATTTCTGCCATTGTTGGTGCTTACCTTGGTATGCTTTTCACAAAACTAAAAAGCAAAAGCGAGCAAAGTACTTTAGAAGAACGTCAAAATCAATTGAGTTTGACTATTAACGACCTCAAACAAAATATTTCTAAAATTGAATCTGAACGTGAAGAAATAAGAAGAGAAAAAGAGTTTTTAAATGCCGAATTATCTCGAAAAAATACAGAGTACGAGAACCTTCAGGAACAGAACTTAAAACGAGACGAAGAGCTTGCCAAACAACAAGAACAGCTCAGAAAAGATTTTGAGTTGATGGCTTCTAAAATTTTAGATGAAAAGTCTGAAAAGTTCACCATTCAGAATAAAGAGAACATTAAAAACATTCTTAACCCTTTAGAAGAAAAAATAAAAACCTTTGAAAAGAAAGTCGAGGATTCTCAAAAGGAAAGCATAAGCATGCATTCTGCTTTAAAAGAGCAATTATTAGGTCTAAAAGATCTTAACCAACAAATGGCTAAGGAAGCCACCAATCTAACAAAAGCTTTAAAAGGCGATAGTAAAACCCAAGGCAATTGGGGCGAATTGGTACTGGAACGTGTTTTGGAAAAATCTGGTTTAGAAAAAGATAGAGAGTATTTTGTACAACAAAACTTTCAGCGTGAAGATGGCACTCGCGTTATGCCAGATGTCGTTTTGCATCTTCCCGATAATAAAAAAATGATTATAGATTCTAAAGTATCTCTAACCGACTATGAACGTTTGGTGAATGCAGAAGACGAAGAACGCACCATGTATTTAAAAGCACATGTTAATTCTATTAAAAAACACGTAGATCAATTGTCTGCCAAGAACTATCAAGATTTATATGATATTGAGTCTCCTGATTTTGTATTAATGTTTATCCCTATCGAACCTGCTTTTGCAGTAGCTATTAATGAAGATAACACACTATATACTAAGGCTTTCGAGCAGAACATTGTTATCGTTACACCTTCTACGCTTTTGGCTACATTACGTACTATAGATACCATGTGGAACAATGAAAAGCAACAGCAAAACGCCATTGAAATTGCCAAGCAAGCTGGTGCATTGTATGATAAATTTGAGGGTTTAGTTGCCGACCTAACTGGTGTTGGGAAAAAACTAGATGCAGCCAAAAGTGATTATTCTGCAGCTATGAATAAACTGGTAGATGGTAAAGGTAATCTCATTTCTAGGGTAGAAAAAATTAAAAAAATGGGTGCCAAAGCTAAAAAAGCACTTCCTGAAAGTATTATTAAGAGAGCCTCAGAAGACTAATAAAAATACTTCTATGTATAAAACAGTAGACGATTCAAGAATACAGATTTCGCAATTAATGTTGCCATCACATTCTAATTTTAGTGGTAAAATTCATGGTGGTTATATCTTAAATCTCATGGATCAAATTGCATTTGCTTGTGCCTCTAAACATTCTGGGGCTTATTGTGTTACAGCTTCTGTAGATACTGTAGATTTCATAAATCCTATAGAAGTTGGTGAACTAGTAACTATGAAGTCTTCTGTAAATTATGTTGGTAAAACCTCGATGGTTATAGGAATAAGAGTAGAGGCTGAAAATATTCAAACTGGAAAGATAAAGCATTGTAATTCTTCTTATTTTACTATGGTTGCAAAAGCAAACGATGGACGCCCTAAAACAGTTCCAGGACTAATTTTAAATGATAAGACTGAAGTGAAACGTTTTTTAAAAGCTCTAAAACGTATTGAAACAAAACTACATAGGCAGGAGGAGTTTGATCATAGTAATTTTCCTCTTGAAAACTATCTCGATAAATTAAAAGATTATAGAGTAACTATCGATCTTCCAGAAGACACGAAATAAAAAAGCAATCTAAAACTAGATTGCTTTTCTTATATTTTTCAAAAACACTTTATTATTGTTTTATAAAACGTTTTACCTGTGTTGAAGTATCGTTAGATACCCTTACTAAATAAACTCCAATCTTCCAATTAGATACATTCACTGAAGATGACATTTGCGATAGTATTCCTTTGTAAACGCGTTTACCCAAAACATCAAAAACTTCAATATTCATTTCTTCATTTGAAGGTAAAAGCACATTTAATTTATTCTTAGAAGGGTTTGGTGAAATCGTAAACTCTTTGTTATTGCCTTCAAAATCCGTAACGCTTAAGGATGATGAAGCAGTTACATTGTCTACCTGTATAGTTGCAGCTATAACATCTGGTAAATCCCATGTTGGAGAAGAACTACTCAATATCCTTACAGTAAAAACACTTGAAAGAACTGAAGCTGCATTACCTCCACCACTAACAACTGTAAAATCGCCAGCTGTTATTGGAAATGTAATATTAGACCATGTACCATTAGCAGTAATGTTTATGGCATTTGTAGAACATATCCTTGTACCATTGGTACCTTGCATGGCAATTCTTAAGTTAAGATCATTAGTTTGTACATTAACATCCATGCTAATCTGGTCAACACCTTCACTAGTATAATCTCCACTCCATTGTTGGTTTTGAGAATAAAATACCATTTTACTGGCAACACCATTGCCTCCTAAAGATGTATATTGCAAACAATTATCTCCTGAACCTGCAGGTCCAGCACTAGGAACATTAATTGGACCGTTGGTTGCATTACCAGCACCACCTATTCGCCACTCTTGAGTAGTGCCGTCCTGAAAATCATCCACTTGATTTAGAGTTACCTGTGCATTAGAAGTGGGTACGAAAATTATAACAAATATTAATAAAAGTAAAGTTCTAATCATATAACACAATTTTTAGCTAAGTTAATAATTTATAGCAAACTTTATTAAAATTTAGCTAAAACTATGCCAATTACTTACTTAAGTACATTTTTCGTCTTGAGTACAAATCATAGAACTCATCGTCTTTGAGACTTTCTATAAATAAGATACTTTCACCTGTACTCTTCATTTCTGGTCCTAACTTCTTATTAACGTTGGGAAATTTATTGAAAGAAAATACGGGTTGTTTTATAGCATAACCTTCTAATTGTGGGTTAAATTCAAAGTCAGTCACTTTCTTTTCACCCAACATAACTTTTGTGGCGTAATTTACATAAGGCTCTTTGTAAGCTTTTGCTATAAATGGAACTGTACGAGATGCTCTTGGGTTTGCTTCAATAATATAAACAGTATCATCCTTTATAGCAAACTGAATATTAATTAAACCAACGGTATTGAGTGCTAAAGCAATCTTTTTAGTATGGTCTTTAATTTGTTGCATTACAAATTCACCTAAATTAAATGGTGGTAAGGTAGCATTACTATCACCAGAGTGTATACCACAAGGCTCTATATGCTCCATTATACCAATGATGTACACATTTTCCCCATCACAAATAGCATCAGCTTCTGCTTCTATTGCACCATCTAAATAATGGTCTAACAATAATTTATTACCTGGAATAGATTTTAATAAATCAATAACATGTTCCTCCAACTCTTGCTTATTAATTACAATCTTCATGCCTTGCCCACCAAGTACATATGATGGTCTAACAAGAATTGGAAAATCCAAAACATCTGCAATTGCTAAAGCTTCATCAGCTGTTTCAGCTACATCAAATTTTGGATAAGGTATATTGTTTTCTTTCAGTAAGGTTGAAAAACTTCCTCTGTCTTCAGCTAAGTCTAGAGATTGAAAGGTAGTTCCCATAATTTTAACTCCATAGCGCTCAAGCTTTTCTGCGAGCTTTAAAGCTGTTTGCCCACCAAGCTGCACGATAACTCCTTCTGGTTTTTCGTGTTGAATGATATCATAGATATGTTCCCAAAAAACAGGCTCAAAGTATAATTTATCTGCAATATCAAAGTCTGTTGATACCGTTTCTGGGTTACAGTTAATCATTATGGTTTCGTAACCACATTCTGCTGCAGCTAAAACACCGTGTACACAACAATAATCAAACTCAATACCTTGACCTATTCGATTTGGTCCAGAACCTAAAACAATGATTTTCTTTTTATCAGTGACAATACTTTCATTTGCAACAGAAACCTCTCCATCAGCGGTTTCCACTTCACTTTCAAAAGTTGAGTAGTAGTAAGGTGTCTGCGCTTTAAATTCTGCCGCACATGTATCAACAAGCTTGTAAACTCTATTTATTTTAAGTTCTCTACGTTTGTTATAAACTTCACTCTCCAAGCAATTAAGCATATGAGCAATTTGTCTATCTCCATAGCCCTTTTGCTTTGCTTCAAGCAGTAATTCTCTTTGGATTGTGTCAATAGAATATTTCGAAATTTCTTTCTCTAGTTGAAACAATTCTTCATACTGCTTTAAGAACCACATATCAATTTTTGTGATATCGTGAATGCGACTTAACGGAATTCCCATTTGAATCGCATCATACAAAACAAAGACCCTGTCCCAGCTTGCATTAGTAAGCTTATCTATAATTTGATCGTAATTCTTATATCCTTTTCCATCTGCTCCAAGTCCGTTGCGCTTTATTTCCAAGGATTGTGTTGCCTTATGCAATGCTTCTTGAAAAGAACGTCCAATACCCATTACTTCTCCTACAGCTTTCATTTGAAGACCTAGAGTTCTGTCTGATCCTTCAAACTTATCAAAGTTCCAACGTGGTATCTTTACAATAACGTAGTCTAAAGTTGGCTCAAATAATGCTGAAGTAGATTTCGTTATCTGGTTACTTAATTCATCTAAATTATACCCTAAAGCTAACTTAGCGGCAATCTTTGCAATTGGATATCCAGTTGCTTTACTTGCTAATGCAGAAGAACGAGATACTCGTGGATTAATTTCAATAGCTATAATTTCTTCATTTTCATCAGGACTTACAGCAAACTGCACATTACATCCACCTGCAAAATTACCAATACTACGCATCATATGAATAGCCATATCGCGCATCTTTTGGAATGTTTTATCAGAAAGTGTCATAGCTGGTGCCACAGTAATTGAGTCTCCTGTGTGGATTCCCATAGGGTCCATATTCTCAATGGTACAAATGATAACAACATTATCATTTTTATCTCTTAAAAGCTCTAACTCGTACTCCTTCCATCCCATCATGGCTTTGTCAATCATAACCTCATGTATGGGTGAAATCTCTAAACCTCTGGTTAGTGCTTCATCAAATTCTTTTTCGTCATACACAATAGAAGCACCTGCACCACCTAAAGTAAATGACGCTCTAATACACAAAGGAAAACCAAACTCTTGGGCAATTTCCTTACCTTTTAAGAATGATGTTGCCGTTGCTTGTGGTGCCATACCTACACCAATTTTCAACATCAACTCCCTAAATTTTTCTCTATCTTCTGTAATGTTGATGGCATCAATGTTTACGCCTATAATCTCTACACCAAAATCTTCCCAAATTCCTTTTTCATCTGCTTCTATACAAAGATTCAGAGCGGTTTGCCCACCCATAGTTGGTAATACAGCATCTATTTGTGGATGCTCTTTTAAAATCTTAACTATAGACTTTGTAGTTAGTGGTAATAAGTATACATGATCTGCCATTGCAGGATCAGTCATAATTGTTGCCGGATTAGAATTTATAAGGATAGTCTCTATTCCATCTTCTCTTAGTGAGCGTAAAGCCTGTGAGCCAGAATAGTCAAACTCACAAGCTTGACCGATGATAATTGGACCAGAACCTATTAGTAGTATGGATTTAATGTTTTTGTTTTTAGGCATGGGATTATATTTTGGTTTGCAAAAATAAGTATCGATTAGATACAAAAAAAGGCGTTACACCTAAGTAACACCTTTTAAATATTAACAATTGTTAATCATTATTTTTTATGTCTTGATTCTGAAGATACAGACAATTTCTTTCTTCCTTTAGCTCTTCTACGTGCTAAAACTTTTCTTCCGTTGGCAGAAGCCATTCTTTCTCTAAAACCGTGCTTGTTTCTTCTCTTTCTTTTTGACGGTTGAAACGTTCTTTTTGACATGTCTTATCTTTTTAAAAACTGAGTAAACAAATTTATTATTTCGAGGTTCCTCAAAAACTGGGTGCAAATATACAACAAGTTTTTACTTTAGCAAGTCTGAAATTAAAATTATTTCTGTAGAATTTTATTAACTTTGCCATCCTTAAAAAACGAATAATGTTCAATAAAAATATAAAATTAGTTCTTACTGCTTTGATAATAGCATATGCCATTTATCAATTTACCGAAGGATATATTGGTAACGGAATTATGTATATTCTACTTTCTACCATATTTATTTTCCTCTATTTTAAAAACGAAATGATTCTTTTGGCATTTTTTAAATTGCGCAAACAGGATTTTGAAGGAGCCAAAAAATGGTTGGATAAAATAAAAAATCCTGAAGCTGCTTTAGTAAAAAAACAGCAAGGCTATTTAAATTATCTAAACGGTATTATGGTTTCTCAAACCAACATGAATGAAGCTGAAAAATATTTTAAAAAAGCTATCGATCTAGGCTTATCTATGGATCATGATTTGGCTATGGCTAAATTAAATTTAGCTGGTATTGCTTTTTCTAAACGCAGAAAACAAGAAGCGCAAAAGTTGTTGGCTGAGGCAGAAAAGCTTGACAAGCGTGATATGCTTGCTGATCAGATTAAAATGATGAAACAGCAAATGAAGAAAGCTTCTATACCAAAACAACATTACGGACAGCCAACATCTGCTAGGCAAAACCGTAGAAGTAGACGATAGTTTTACAACAGCGGCGCAGCTAAACGTGCCAAAGCTTCTATCAATTTCGCTCGCTTAGATCGTTTTTTCCAAGTTTGGAGTTGTAATTGTGTTGCGTTTTCCAAATCTGAATTAAAAACTTCATCGAGTTCTATAGCAAAACTTTTGTTGTAAATTAATGCATTGACTTCAAAGTTTATATTAAAGCTTCTGTAATCCATATTCGCCGTTCCTACTGTACTAAAGACATCATCGATAACTATAGTTTTGGCATGTACAAATCCTTTGGTGTATTGATAAACCTCCACTCCTGCTTCTAATAATTTTTCGAGGTAAGAATTGGTGGCATATTCTGCAATCCAAGAATCTGATTTTTTAGGCACAATCAGTTTTACTTCAATGTTACTTCTTGCCGCTACTTGCAAAGCTGTAACTATTTCATCATTGGGAATGAAGTAAGGCGTTGTAATATGAATGTATTCTTCTGCATTAGTAATAGCCACAAAAATAGCTTCCATAATGTTAGACCAGTCTGTATCTGGTCCACTAGCAGCTATTTGTAATGCAATATTTTCTTTACAAGTATTTTCTGGAAAGTAATCTTTTGAAATATTTACGTCTCCATCACTAACAAAATCCAGTGTTGTAAAAAATAATATCTGAAGTTGCCTAACAGCTTCACCAACTACTCTAATATGTGTATCACGCCAATATCGAGTATTGTTGGAGTTAACGTAGTTATCGGAAATATTAATTCCACCAATATATCCTATTTTACCATCAATAATAGCAATCTTCCTATGGTCGCGATAGTTCATCTTTCCTGTAAATCTAGAAAATAATACAGGCATAAATTTGTAAAGCTCTACGCCACTATCTTTTAATTTACGCTTCATTTTAGAAGATATTGTGCTACCAACATCATCTATCACCATCCTTACCTTTACTCCTTCTTCAGCTTTACTACATAAAGCATCTAAAAATTTGGAACCTATGGAATCGTCTTTAATTATAAAATATTCAATATGTATGTGATGCTTAGCGCTTTTAAGGTCTTTTAATAATAGCTGCATCTTATCATCACCATTTTTAATAAGTTCTACCTCATTCTTTACAGTGAGTTTAGATTTTTCACTATTGTATAAAAGTCTAATGAGTTTTGATTTTTCCTCTAATAACTCATCAACGCTTTCTATAGTTTTGGTATCTAGTTCTAACTCATCTTGAATTTGTTTAACAACTGTTTGATTTAAAACATGCTTTCTGTTAAAGATTTTGGATTTGCGATATTCTTGCCCAAACAAATAATATACGATTAGACCTACAAAAGGGAAAACCAACAAAACAATAATGTAACTTAAAGTTTTTGTTGGATTGATTTTCTTAAAAAGAATCGTAATTACGGCAGATATGGCTAAGACGTAATTGAGTCCTATAAGTATTTGCCAGATATGTCTATTTATATACTCCAAAGATTAAGGCTGTACATTGTAGTAACCTTCTTTAGGAATTTCTATTGAGTATAATTTTCGAGATTTGTTATTAAGGTGTCCTTCTCTTAACCAAGGATTGTGAATCTTAAGTATCTTGTAGTTAATTCCAAATCGTTTTGCAAACTTTGAAAAATCTGTAACTGCTGTGTCAACCTCTACTTTGTAGGTAGGGATGTACTTATATAAATCACTTTTGCTGAAGTTAAATCCATATTTTGAAGGATTATTTAGGATCTCTTTTAAAGCTACAATTCTAAAAACGTAACGACCAGTCTCTTCTCCAAGCAATAAATCGTAGTAGTTGCTCACTCCTTGTTCTTCTAAACGTCTTGAAATACCAGCATTTCCTGCATTATAAGCAGCTGCCGCCAAGGTCCAAGAGCCTAATTGATCTTTGGCTTTCTTTAAATACTTACAGGCTACTTCCGTGGCCATTTCTACATTATAGCGTTCATCTACGTTAGAGTTTACTTCTAATCCGTTTTCCCTACCAGTAGCTGGCATAATTTGCCAAACACCTGAGGCTCTAGCAGGTGATATAGCTGTTGGGACTAATCCACTTTCAATAACGGCTAGGTATTTAAAATCATCTGGAATACCATTCTTTTTTAAAATCGGTTCTATAATTGGGAAATACTTCTGTGCACGTTTAAACAAAAGTAATCCATTAGATTGCCAATAGGTATTGACCAAAAGTTCTCTATCCATTCGCTCATAAATATCAGGATTTTCAACAGGCATAATTTCTCCTGCAAAGTTTAAGCCCTCAGGCATTTCTAAGGCATAAACATTATAATCGTTAACAATTGGTTCTTCTTTACCAATAGTTTCGTCTGAAGGTGCTTTTTGCATTGAGAAAATAAATAGACCTGAAATGCATATTAGACCTATTGCTGCTAAAATATTTTTAAAAGTTTGCATGGCTTTATTTTTTTATTAAATGTATGAAATCTATCGAATTATACAAACCTAAGACTCAATTAGTTTCGGTAGATTTTCATTAAACCATTTATACTTATTTATTATCATTATATGTGTTCCACCTTTGATAACAATACAATTTCCAGTGCAAGAATGTGGAAAGACCATATCTTTATCGCCATGGATATATATAGCGTCTGGAAGCGGCTCTTCTTGCTCCCAGCAAACAACTTGTTTTATGGCCCAATCTAAATACACAGTATCATTAACCGAAAGATATTTTTTATACAAGTCTACACGTTGCTTAATGGTTTCACCTAAAGCGTATTTTGCCAAAAGGTCAATATTCCCTACTAATCGAGTTGGTAAAATCCTATAGGCTTTGGTGTATTTTAGCAATTTCATACGCTTAGGTAGCTCATGATGCGATTTAACGCTAGATACCACAAAAAGCTTTCTAAGGTTTAAAAACTTACTCATTTCTTGTACCAACATGCCACCAAATGAAACACCCAATAAAACCACATTATCATGTTTTATGAACTTACACATTCGCTTTGCATAGTCTTCTAAAGTTTCATTCTTATTAGGTATTTGCCATTCTAGCCAGTGGATATTGTATCGATCTTCTGGTAATTTTATATTCTCAAAAATCGTAGGATTAGCCGCCATTCCTGGCATTAAATAGACATGTATAATATTTGAGGTCATAACTAAACTTTCGTTTATGAATTTAAGTTTATAGATACACAAAAGCGTTAAAGACTTATTATTTAACCTTTTAACAACCTTATCTTAAAACTTACGTCGATTTTTTGTACCTTTGCACTGCAAAACTATATAAAATATAGTATCTACTTGCCAACCGTTAACTTAAAACAAAGAAAATTATGACTGAAACTGCTGAATTGATTGATAATGACTTTCTGCGTCAATACGAATTAAAGGTTGAAGACGAAATGGCTGTTATTGAATATTCTTTGCAAGAACGCAAAATATTTTTAACTAAGATGGTAATTCCTGCACCTATGAAATCTGCAGAGTTTGAAAAGGAATTTTTGGCAATGGTATTTGATGATATTAAAGAAAGAAATATCAGTGTAGTACCAACTAGTCCGGATATTGCAAAATTTGTTAGAAGTAACAGGAAGTACAAACGCATGCTCCCTGTTGGCATCCGTATATAATTTAAAAACAAAATTAAAAAAAACCGAAACTTAATAAATTTCGGTTTTTTTATGCTGTTAGCTCTTTTACAAAATCAAACCTTACCAAACCATCTTCATCGATTTTGGTTAATTCAACCTCATGTAAAGTGTTAACCAATTCAGGATTCCAAGGCGCTTTGACTTTTACATAATTTTCGGTAAACCCGTGTATATAGCCATCTTTATTTTCACCTTCAAACAATACGGTTCTCTTTGTTCCTAATTGTTTTTCGTAAAAGGCTCTTCGTTTTTTAGCAGAAAGGCCTCGTAGCATTTTACTACGTTTTGATCTCACACTTTTAGGCACTACTCCATCCATATTTACAGCTTTAGTATTATCGCGCTCAGAATATGTAAAGACGTGCAGATAAGAAATATCTAACGCATTTAAAAAGTTATACGTTTCTAGGAAATGTTCATCAGTTTCACCTGGAAAACCCACTATAACATCCACTCCAATGCATGAGTGAGGCATTACTTCCTTTATTTTTGAAACACGATCTACATATAGCTCTCGCATATAACGGCGCTTCATCTTTTTTAAAATATCATTACTTCCGCTTTGTAAGGGTACATGAAAATGCGGCACAAAAGCTCTTGAGCGCGATACCAATTCTATGGTTTCATTTTTTAGTAAATTAGGTTCGATGGAAGAAATTCGTAAACGCTCAATACCTTCGACTTTATCTAATTGCATAACTAGATCTAAAAAAGTGTGCTCGTGCTTTTTGTTTCCAAATTCACCTTTACCATAATCACCAATGTTTACACCTGTTAAAACGATTTCTTTAATACCTTGTTCAGAAATCTCTCTGGCGTTCTTTAGGACATTTTCCATGGTATCGCTTCGTGAAATTCCTCTTGCCAAAGGAATAGTGCAATAGGTGCATTTATAATCACAACCATCCTGAACTTTTAAAAATGCTCTGGTTCTATCTCCTATTGAATAACTACCAACATAAAAGTCAGCTTCTTCTATCTCACAGCTATATACCTCTCCAAACTCGTTTTTGGTTAAATCGTTTAGATAATCTGTGATTTTAAATTTTTCAGTAGCACCCAATACCAAATCTACTCCGTCAACAGCTGCAAGCTCCTCTGGCTTTAACTGAGCGTAACAACCTATAGCAGCCACAAAAGCATCTGGATTTACTTTTTGTGCTTGCTTTACTATAGTTTTAAAACGTTTGTCTGCATTCTCGGTAACAGAACAGGTATTTATCACATAAATGTCTGCCTTCTCACTAAAGTCCACACGATCAAAGCCTTTATCCTTAAAGCTTCTTGCTATTGTAGAGGTTTCAGAGAAGTTAAGCTTACAACCTAAAGTATAAAATGCGACTTTTTTTGTTTTCATCTTTTGTCATCCTGAACTTGTTTCAGGATCTTTTTAAATTTACTTTTACACAGATGATATTTCAACTGCGTTAAATATGGCTTTGGCGCGCAAATTTACAACATAATAGTTAGATGCAAAAACTCAATAAACCCTTACTATTCAATATCTTATTTTTATGTGTCGCCTTGTTTTCTTGTTCATCCAAAAACAACACTAATAAAGACCATCTAGTGTTTAGGTATAATGAGCACAAAAATATTGGCTCACTAGATCCAGCATTTTCTAAAGATTTAGCAGATATTTGGGCAACACACCAACTTTTTAACGGCTTGGTACAAATGGATGACCAACTCAACGTAAAGCCTTGCATTGCTAAAAGTTGGGTAATTACGGATAGTGCCAAAACTTATACGTTTACCATTAGAAAAGATGTTTATTTCCACAAACATCATTTGTTTGGCACTTCGACTTCGCTAAGTAATCAAGATTCTACAAGAACGGTTAAAGCTTCTGATTTTGAATATAGTTTCAACAGACTTAAAGACGAAAAACTAGCCTCACCTGGAAGTTGGGTACTTAAGAAGGTTGAGAGTTACTCAGCGTTGAATGATTCCACTTTTCAAATAAAATTAAACCAACCGTTTCCTGCATTTTTAGGGCTTCTCACCATGAAATACTGCTCGGTGGTTCCCAAAGAAATTGTAGAACATTATGGAAGTGATTTTAGATCAAATCCTATTGGTACTGGTCCTTTTAAATTTAAACGTTGGGAAGAAAATATTAAACTCGTTTTCAGACGTAATGACAATTATTTTGAAACTGATGAAAACGGTAAACAGCTACCCTATCTTGAAGCTATTGCCATTACCTTTTTACCAGACAAGCAAAGTGAATTTTTACAATTTGCACAAGGTAATATCGATTTTGTTTCAGGGTTGGATGCCTCATATAAAGATGAAATTTTAACTGCTGAAGGTAAAATCAAGAAGCTTTATGCTGATGATGTCAATATGATTAGAGGACCATACCTCAACACCGAATATTTGGCATTTTTTATGGAAACTGAAGTTGAAGAAATTCAGGCTTTAAAACTAAGACAAGCTATTAATCTTGGTTTTGACAGAACTAAGATGATTACTTATCTCCGAAACGGAATTGGCATACCTGCAACTGGTGGATTTATCCCAAAAGGATTACCAGGTTTTGATGATAGCATTGGTTTTACCTATCAACCAGAAAAAGCAAAACATTTGGTCCTAGAGTTTAAATCAGAAACAGGTATGCAAAACCCTGAAGTAACCTTAACCACAACAAGCAACTATTTAAGTTTTTGTGAGTTCATACAACGTGAAATACAGAAAATTGGTATCAATGTCAATGTTGATGTGATTCCTGCTTCGAGTTTAAAGGATGCTAAAGCTAACGGTCAACTCGACTTTTTTAGAGCTAGTTGGATTGCAGATTATCCTGATGCCGAAAATTACTTATCCCTTTATTACAGCAAAAACCTTGCACCTAATGGTCCAAACTATACACATTATTCTAGTCCTGAATTTGATAAAATGTATGAAGCCTCCTATTTAGAAACCAATCCAGAAATGAGAGCAGACCTTTACACTAAAATGGATTCTTTGGTAATGCGCACAGCACCTATTGTCCCAATGTTTTATGACGAAGTGATACGCTTTACAAGAAAAGAAGTAAAAGGATTAGGGATAAATGCTACTAATTTATTGGAATTGAAAGCTGTAAAGAAAAGTAATTTGTGAAACTAACAATCGAAAGAACTTATGTGTAACCCAATCAATAAACAGTTACACGTATCAACGAATAAACGTTTCAACAGTTAGATCAAAATTTCTCAAAATAGTACAAATCATCACCACCTTCACCTTTTAGACGTCGTGATGAAATATAACCAGTGGTTAAGTCGTCATTTAAGAAAAACGAAAAATCATCGCCTCTACTATTAATAGGCTCTTCTAAAGATTTTGGTTCTTGCTGGGCATCATTAGAGTCTAGGTCGTAAACATAAATATCCAAACCACCTTTACCACCTCTTCTATCTGATGTAAAGTACAACTTGTTATCTGCGCTTACAAATGGAAATATTTCAGTACGTGACGAGTTAATGTTTTCGCCCAAACTTGTCACTTCACCATACGTTTTGTGATTAGAAACTGAAACCTTGTATAAATCGGATTTTCCTTTAGTTCCCTTTACATCTGCAATAAAATAAAGTGTATTTCCATCTGGACTCAAAGCAGGATGGGCATAGTTGTGATCTACATCGCAGAATGGAAGGGTTTCAAAATTTGTCCAACCTTTACCTTCTTCATATTCTGCACGTTGTATTTGTAAATTATAGGTTTCAACGCCTTTTAATTTGTTATCACCTTTATCAATTTGATTGGTCGTAAAATACATGTATTTTCCATCCTTGGAAAAGGTTGCAGAAGACATATTGAAACGTCCCAATTCTGTTTTTACAATTGGTTGTTCATCTTTAATTTCACCATCATCGCTTAATGGCGCTTCGTACATAATGTAAATAAAACCATCATACTTGTCCTTTATAGGTCGACCTCTTTTTGTGGTAAGGTTATGACTAAAAAATACTTTATTACCAACTACACGAGCTGCAAAGTGGTCTAATTCTGAATTGATTTTCAATTTTTTTACTTCAACATCTTCACTTTGTGAAAATCCGAAAGCAAAACTTAATAAAACAATTAGTAGAGTAAATTTGGTCTTCATTTGTAAATAGTTAATGTTATTCTCTTCTGTACTGCTTTGTTTCTTCAAAAACATGTTCTAAAATAGCTTTATCCATGTCTGTTAATTCCTCATTTCGTCTAGCCATAACAACTTCTGCTACTTCGAAAGCTTTGTCAGTTTTATAAGTTACAAAACCGCTATGTCCTCCCCAAGAAAAGCTTGGTACAAAATTACGAGGGAATCCACTTCCAAAAATATTAGCACTTACACCAACAACCGTACCAGTATTAAACATAGTATTGATACCACATTTGCTATGGTCTCCCATCATTAGTCCGCAAAATTGCAAACCTGTTTTTGCAAAACCACCAGTTTTATAGTTCCAAAGTCTTACTTCAGCATAATTATTCTTTAGGTTGCTGTTGTTTGAGTCTGCTCCTATATTGCACCATTCTCCCAATACTGAGTTTCCTAAAAATCCATCATGACCTTTATTTGAATAACCAAAAATCACCGAATTATTGACCTCACCTCCTACTTTACTATGTGGTCCAACTGTAGTTGGTCCATATATTTTGGTTGCCAATTTTAAGGTAGCATCATTGCACAGCGCTAAAGGTCCTCTAACAACAGTCCCTTCCATGATTTCTGCATCTCTACCAATATAAATTGGTCCTGTACTGGCATTGAGTGTTACAAAATTGAGCTTTGCTCCTTTTTCAATAAAAATATTTTCAGGATTCAACGTTTTTACCGTAACAGGAATAGGCTCAGATTTTCTTCCATTTGTAATTAAATTGAAGTCCTCCTCAATAGCTTCACCATTTTTGGAAAAAATATCCCAAGTATTTTCAATTTTGATAATGTCACCTTCAAATTCAATAGCCTCAAAATTTGAAAAATCACTTACCTCCTCACCCTCTTTAGCAAAAAAAGCGATAACATCCTCACCCTTAAACAAGGCTTGGTTATGGTTAAGGTTTATAACAAACTCTATGACCTCGGTATTTGGTAAAAACGAAGCGTTTATCATTATGTTTTCTTCCATTTCTACCATTGGAAATTTATCTGATAAATAGTCTTCGGTTACCGTCGTTGTAGTATATTCCAAAAAAGATTCCCATTTCTGACGAATCGTTAATATGCCTACTCTAATATCAGCAACGGGTCTTGTATATGTAAAAGGTAAGAGATTGTCTCTGTGCGGACCATCAAAAAGTATGTAGTTCATCTGAGTTTGAATTTATGTAAAAATAAAAAAAGCCTTTCTACAAAAGAAAGGCTTTTTGAAATATCTAAATAACTAAGATTATTTCTTAAACTTAGCGTATTTGTTTTTGAATTTATCAATACGACCAGCTGTATCTACCAATTTAGACTTACCAGTGTAGTAAGGATGAGAAGTTCTAGAAATTTCCAATTTCACTAATGGATATTCAACACCATCAACCTCAATAGTTTCATTTGTCTCAGCAGTAGACTTAGTTAAAAATACGTCATCGTTAGACATGTCCTTAAATGCTACTACTCTATAATTTTCTGGATGTATTCCTGCTTTCATCACTAAATGCTTTAAATAATTTCGATTTTTTCGAGGTGCAAATTTAAGTAAATTTTGTTATTCTACAATCTTTTTAAGATTTTTTATTTCACCTTTTTAGTGTAACAATTTAGTATCTTTGAGTACTAACTAGTCAATTAACTAACAAAATTAACCTTATTATGGAAAATCAAAAACCTTCTATTAAGCCTATAGCATATACTTACGGCCTATATTTAGCACTGCTAAGTATTGGAGGAATCGTTATTCTTTATGTAATTAATCAAGAAAAAAACTGGATTATAAGTACAATAAGTATAATATTAACTATAATGCTATATTATTATGGTATTTCTACTTACAAAAAACAAAACGCCAACCTATTATCAATAAAAGAAAGTCTAAAAGTCGGTATGGCTATGGCATTAATTAGCGGTATTATTGCTGCAATATATGCAGTTATACATTATGGACTTATTCAACCCGAATTTCTAGAAGGTAAAAAAGAAGAAGCCATACAGCAAATGATGACTCAAAATCCAAACATGGAAGGTGAGCAATTAGATATGGGAATGAAAATAATTGATATCACTACTTCTAAATTTTTTATGGCCACTATGTTTATTTTAGCCAGTCTATTCTTTGGCTTCATAATTTCGTTAATTACAGGTGCCATTATGAAAAATGACCGTTAATATCCTTAAATAATTTACTTATTTTTGAAGTCTATAATTAGACCTTTCAAAATATGAACATATCAGTAGTTATACCACTACTCAACGAACGCGACTCTTTAAAAGAATTACACGATTGGATTGTATCTGTGATGCAATCCAATTCGTTTTCTTATGAGATTTTATTTATCGATGATGGTAGTACTGATAATTCTTGGCAAGTTATATCTCAACTTGTTGACCAAAATCCCAACGTAAAAGGGATTCGGTTTTTAAAAAACTTTGGAAAATCCCAAGCTTTACATGCTGGTTTTGCTGCTGCGAAAGGAGATGTTGTTATCACTATGGATGCCGATCTTCAGGACAATCCTGATGAAATCCCAGAGTTGTATAACATGATAACTGATGATGGTTTCGACTTGGTTTCAGGATGGAAAAAGAAACGTTTCGACTCTGTAATTACCAAAAATCTACCATCTAAACTTTTTAATTGGGCAGCTAGATGTACTTCTGGTGTAAAACTGCACGATTTTAATTGCGGAATTAAAGCGTACAGCAATACCGTTGTAAAACATATTGATGTCTATGGCGAAATGCACCGTTACATACCTGTATTGGCAAAAAATTCTGGGTTTACCAAAATTGGCGAAAAAGTTGTAAAACATCAAGCTAGAAAATATGGCCAAACAAAATTTGGAATGAATCGTTTTATCAATGGCTTTTTAGATCTTATAACCATATGGTTTGTGTCTCGTTTTGGTAAACGCCCAATGCATCTCTTCGGTGCGCTTGGTGTAGTAATGTTTATCATTGGTTTTGGTTTTGCATTTTATCTAGGTTTGGATAAATTGTTCTTTAACCCAACGGGACGACTTATAACTGAAAGGCCTCAATTCTACATCGCACTTTCTACAATGATCATAGGCTCGCAATTATTCATTGCAGGCTTTTTAGGAGAATTAATTTTAAGGACAAAGCGTCAACAACAACGCTACTACATTAAGGAAGCATTAAATATTGAAGACAACGTGCAATAATAGGCTAGATTTAGCAATGCATGTTTAAGATTTTTTACCTTTGTGCAATAATACTTTTTACCTATGATTTATATTAAACCAGAAATACTAGAGCGTGTAAACACATGGCTAACACCATCTTTTGACAAAGACACACAAGACCAAATTAAAGATATGATTGCCTCTGACCCAAAGGGATTGGAAGAAAGCTTCTATAAGAATTTAGAATTTGGAACTGGTGGAATGCGTGGTATAATGGGTCTTGGGACTAACCGAATCAATAAATACACGCTTGGTAAAAATACACAAGGACTAAGTAACTATTTAAACCATGTTTTCTCAGGCGAGCAAGTAAAAGTAGCTATTGCATATGATTGTAGACATAATAGCAAAACCTTCGGAAAGGTAGTTGCAGATGTGTTTTCTGCAAACGGTATAAAAGTATATTTGTTTGAAGATTTAAGACCTACGCCAGAATTATCTTTTGCGCTTAAGCATTTGAATTGTCATTGCGGCATTGTATTAACAGCATCTCACAATCCACCTGAATATAATGGGTATAAAGTATATTGGCAAGATGGTGGTCAATTGGTGCCACCACAGGATAACGAAATCGTTACTGAAATAAACAAACTTGATTATTCTGAAATTAAGTTCGAAGCCAATTCAGATTTAATTCAATATATAGGAAAAGATGTTGATGATGTTTTTATTGATGCCTCCATTAAAAATGCAAGTTTTAATACTTCAACCGAGGCCAAAGAAAATTTAAATATCGTTTTCACATCGCTTCATGGAACATCTATCATGGCAATACCTGAGACTTTAAAACGTGCTGGTTACACCAATGTAAGCATTGTTGAAGAACAAAAAGATCCTAATGGTGATTTTCCTACTGTGGTTTCTCCAAACCCTGAAGAGCCAGAAGCTTTAAAAATGGCTATGAAGTTGGCAGAAAAAGTTGACGGAGATATTGTTATAGGCACAGATCCTGATTGTGACAGATTAGGTGTTGTGGTTAGAAATTTAGAAAATGAATTGGTAATTCTAAATGGTAACCAAACCATGATTTTAATGACAGATTTCCTTTTAAAACAATGGAAAAACCAAGGTAAAATTAATGGCAAACAATTTGTAGGCTCTACAATTGTATCCACACCAATGATGTCTGTTTTAGCTAACGCATTTAATGTGGAATGCAAAATTGGTTTAACTGGCTTTAAGTGGATTGCCAAAATGATTAAAGATTTCCCAGAACTTGATTTTATAGGTGGTGGTGAAGAAAGTTTTGGTTTTATGGTTGGTGATTTTGTACGCGATAAAGATGCTGTGACCTCTACCCTTTTAGCTTGTGAAATTGCAGCACAAGCTAAAGCTGAAGGAAAAACATTATATGAAAAACTAATCGACTTATATGTTGAGCATGGATTCTTTAAAGAGCGTTTAATTTCTCTAACCAAAAAAGGAATTGAAGGTGCACAAGAAATCAAACAAATGATGGTTGATGCCAGAAATAACCCATTAAAAGAAATTAATGGAGAAAGAGTTGTTCTTATAGAAGATTACCAAACGTCTGTGGCCAAGAACCTTCAAACGTTAGAAGAAACAACTATAGATGTACCAAAGTCTAATGTTTTAATCTACTATACAGAAGAAGGTAGCAAGATAGCATTACGACCAAGTGGTACAGAGCCTAAGATTAAATTCTATATAAGTGTCAATACAGATTTAGACAATGTGTCTGCTTTTGCAACAACGGAGCAGTTATTGGAAGACAAGATTGACGCTATCCTCAAGGATATGAATTTATAGTGCATGAATTATTTTAAACAAATCATTGGCTTTGCCAAACCTTATAAGAGCTATGCTATTCTAAATATTATAAGCAATATCTTTTATGCTTTGTTTGGTACGCTTGCCATGGTTTCTCTTTTTCCCATGCTTAACGTTTTATTTGATAAAACCAAGCAGATAAATACTAAGCCAACCTGGGAGGGCATAGCTAATATCAAGGATTATCTAGAAAGTTATTTAAACTATTTCGTAACCCAAAAGGCTAATGAAGGGCACGATGATGTTCTTATTTTTATGGTAGTTCTGGTGGTCAGCATGTTTTTGCTTAAAAATCTGTTCAGCTATCTGGCGATGTACTTTATTACCTTTTTAAGAAACGGTGTATTAAAAGATATTCGTAATGCGCTTTATGATAAAGTCGTTGACTTACCCATTGCTTACTTTTCTGAAAAACGTAAAGGGGATACTATAGCTAGGATTACAACAGATGTTCAAGAAATTCAAACGTCATTCCTATCTATATTAGAACTTATTGTAAGAGAACCGTTAATGATTCTTTTTACTATTATTACCATGTTTCTTATCAGCGCAAAGCTCACTTTGTTTGTTTTTATTTTTATTCCTGTGTCTGGCTTCATTATTTCAAGAATTGGCAAAAGTTTAAAAAAACGTTCAGATAGAGTTCAAAGTGAACAAGGTCAGTTATTATCCATTATTGAAGAAACCTTGGGAGGACTGAAGGTGATTAAAGGATTTAACGCTCAAAAAATCTTTGGGTATAAATTTAAGGATTCTACCAATCGCTTTAATAAGTTCTCCAATAATCTACTCCATCGCCAAAATTTAGCGTCGCCAACAAGTGAGTTTTTAGGCATTTTAGTTATCTCTGTTTTACTATGGTACGGAGGACGAATGGTTTTAAACGATGGCAATCTTGAAGCAGGTCTTTTTATAGTTTATATGGGATTGGCATACAACATTTTAACGCCTGCAAAAGCTATAAGTAAGGCTAGCTATAGTGTTAAAAAAGGAAATGCTGCAGCTGAGCGTGTGTTAGAAATTTTAAACACAGAATCTCCATTGGCAGATGTGCCCAATGCCAAAACCAAAACCGATTTTAAATCGCAAATTAACCTTGAGAATATTTCATTTAAGTATGAAGATGATTTAGTCCTTAAAAATTTCACACTTAGCGTTCCTAAAGGAAAAAGTGTGGCACTTGTTGGTCAGTCCGGAAGTGGAAAAAGTACTATTGCCAATTTGGTAACACGTTTTTACGATGTTAACGAAGGTATTATCTCTATTGATGGCGAAAATATAAAAGGCCTTACAAAGCATTCATTGAGAAACTTAATGGGTCTAGTTACTCAAGATTCAATATTGTTTAATGACACTATTAAAAACAATGTTTTATTAGGTAAAGAAGATGCTACAGATGAGGAAATCGTTGACGCCTTAAAAATCGCCAACGCATGGGAATTTGTAAAAGATTTACCTCAAGGCATTGACACTAATATTGGCGATTCTGGAAACAAACTATCTGGTGGACAAAAACAACGTTTAAGTATTGCGCGTGCTGTATTAAAAAATCCACCTATTATGATTCTCGATGAAGCAACTTCTGCTCTAGATACAGAAAGCGAACGTTTAGTACAGGATGCTCTAGAGAATATGATGAAAAACAGAACCTCTATTATTATTGCGCATAGACTCTCTACGATACAAAATGCAGATCTCATTGTTGTTATGCAAAAAGGTGAGGTTGTTGAGCAAGGAACTCACTCAGAACTTCTCGCAAAAAATGGCGCTTATAAAAAGCTGGTAGACATGCAGAGTTTTGATTAGTTTCTTTTAATCTGTTCTATTTCCATAAAGGTCTTACCACCAAATCCATCTATATCTACAGCATTACTTTCTGCTCTTATTCTTAATTCCACCGTATCGGAAACTGCCAAAGCAACTAAACAATTTACTTGACGCATAACATCACCAACATTATGGTGGTTATGAGTTGACTCAGCATAAAGTGTTCCATTAACATATACTGCTATTCCAAAATAACCTGTGTTTGATTGAGCAGTTGTATGATAGCTTGCATTTACTCTATAATACCCTGCACTTGCTGCCGTAAATGTATTCGTTGTTGTGTTAAACTCACCATTAGTGTCAAAAATCTCATTATCAAAATCTATATTAACCCAAGTCGCACCAGTTGCAGACTGATTATAAGTACCAGATAAATTAACTCTAACAAGTGATAATGCTGAATTATCATTTTTATCTACCCAATCGACATTACCTGCACCATCAGTTTGCATAATTTGACCTGTTGTGCCGTCAGAATCTGGCATAACATAAGAATTCCCTACTGTAGTCCCTATGGAGACATCTCCCAAAAAGTATCCGGCAAAACTCCCTGATTTCAAAACATTAGAATATACACCATAATGTGTACCACCGGCAATAGTACTTATGGTATTATAAGAGCCATATTTAGCTCCAGTCCCATTTCCTTCTAATAAATTGTAAGTTCCATAATGGTTTCCATCACCGTCTTCTGCTATAAGATTGTAGCTGCCGTATACATCTGAATTACCACTCGTAGGAATAGAAGCAAATAAATTGTAGACTCCGTACTTTGTTCCTGTAGAGCTTGAGTTAAAAAGATTATAAAGTCCGTACTCTGGACCTGAGGAAGATGCACCAGATTCAAAGTTTGTTCTAAAACCTGTTCTTGCTTCAGTATTCGCTGCATCACTTCCTATAACATTGAATACACCTACGAGTTCACTAACTAGATTGCTATGAGACATAAAATTATACATACCATACTTATTACCAGAACCAATACCTTCAAAATCACTACGTAAGCCATATTGAATACCATTCCCAGAAGCCGTTATATTATTATAAATTCCATAACCCGTACTGTTTGATGTATATGACAAAACATTGAAAACAGCTGTTTTAGAACCGGTTGAGCTTCCTGTTAGGAGGTTAAAAACACCCCTTTCATTACCTGAATCATTATAATTAAGTTCATTGTAAACACCATAACGTAAATTCCCACCTGTTGCATCCGAACCACTTAAAAAATTAGAAACACCATAGTGATTTGATGCACCTCCTGATATAGTATTTAAAACTCCATACTTTTGAGAACTATTATTGCCAATCAGTCTATTTTCAACACCACGTATTGCAAAGCCACCACCTGCTGTTATTTCATTTCTAAGACCCCTTATAATATTTCCTATTCCTGGGTTCTGTGTTCCTGAAATATTATTATCTATAGCTATGCGATTACCATCAATATCACCAGTAACTGTTATATCAACAGCCTTGAGTCCAGTGTCTTCTGTGATATCTAACTTATAATCCGCTGTGACCTGTCCAATACCAACATTCCCTTGGGTGTACATATCATCAGTAATATCGTTTGGTGCCGTTGTTGTCCCTTCTTCATAAAAATCGGCATCGTCCACCTGTGCTTGCTGTATGGCTACCCATTGTGCGCCATTAAAAAAGTAAAAGCCTTCTCCATTTCCTCCAGTAACACTGGCATTGGTATTCCAGATTAACAAGCCGGTGGCTGGAGCATTGATTGGTGCCGTTGTATCCGCAACATCTATCAAATTGACTCGTGGTACCAAAACCCCTTTATCCGCAGCGGTTATATCTAAAATTGACGAAGGATCTGGAGTGGTAGTTCCAACACCAACCTGAGCAAAAATACAGGTAGAAAAAACTAGGGAGAATAGTAGGGAAAAGATTTTCATTGCATATTAGTCTTAAAAATAGAACAAAACCAATGTACAATTTTTCAGCAACATTCTAAAAATATAATCGTGGTAACTACAAAAACATCAGCTAAATAGAAGAATTAATACCATTAAAAAAGGATGCATATTACATGCATCCTTCTCATTATTGTTACCAGATTTGGGGAAACTGATAACAGTTAATAGGTTAAGCTGTGTCAAACATATAACAAATAAAATTACTAAACAAGAAAAAAATGCTTTTTATCGTATTTTTTTGCATTTTATCGATAATTACAATTATAATTATCTGATTTTCAGCACAATAAATCAAGATTGAAATAATATTTTTTTTCAATTAAACTTTTAATAAATTTTAAGGTCTAAATACCAAAGTAATTTACTTGATAAACGAAACGGATTTCATACTACGTCTTAAAGACCCTAAATCTAAAGAAGCCGCTTTTAGAGAACTGCTCAGTCTCTACAAAGAGCGCTTATATTGGCATATCCGTAAGATTGTAATCTCTCATGATGATGCTGATGACGTATTGCAAAACACATTTGTTAAAGTATATCGTTGTATAGACAAGTTCAAAGGAGACAGTAAACTATACTCTTGGTTATATCGTATAGCAACCAATGAATCTATTACTCATATTAATAGAAATGCCAAGCGAATGCAGATAACCAATGAAGAACATCAAAACTTAGCAATTAATAATCTGGAAGCAGATGTTTATTTTGAAGGAGATGAGATTCAACTAAAATTACAAAAGGCTATTGCCACACTTCCTCAAAAACAGCAACTCGTATTCAATATGAAGTATTTTGATGAAATGAAATACAAAGAAATAGCCGAAATATTAGAGACTAGTGAAGGGGCTTTGAAGGCTTCTTACCACATAGCCGTAAAAAAAATAGAAAGCTTTTTAACTTCAGATTAAACCATTTTATTATTTTGAAGTCATAGTAGAAATGAAAAAAGACAAATTACATAATATCAAATCCAACGGTTTTAAAACACCGGATAATTACTTTGAGTCTTTTGAAGACAGATTCTTTGAAGCTCTAAGTGATAATAAAGCTATTGATGGTATTAACGACGCTGGTTTTACGGTACCCGAAGGTTATTTTGATACAATAGATGAAAAAGTCTTAAATAATTTAGAGGATAAACCAGCAGTCCGACTTAATACAAGAAAAACATTATACTATGTAGCTGGTATTGCAGCTTCTCTTCTATTATTGTTTGCAATTTTCATAAACAATGGTGATAAAACTCAAGAATTATCCGCAGAAATGGTTGAAACTTACTTTGAAAACAGTGATTTAGACAGTTATGAGTTAGCCGAATTATTGGTTAATGCAGATATTCTTGAAGAAGATTTTACTCTAGTAGAAACTGAATACAAAGAAGAAAACTTAGAGTCATACCTTTTGGAAAACACGGATATTGAAACCATTTTACAACAATAAAAACATTATAATGAAATCGAAGATTCACGAATTCTTCGTAAAATTTAAAAGACATGAGTAAACAATTAATACCAATACTATTTTTACTTATAAGCTTTACAGGCTTTGCACAGAGAAATGGTGAAATTCAAGAAAAAATAAAAGCTCAAAAAATTGCTTTTATTACAGATAAGCTAGAACTAACCTCTGAGGAGGCTCAACAATTTTGGCCAATTTATAATGAATTTGAAGATAAAGTAGAAAAGATTAAATCTGAAGATTTAAGACCTCTTAAGATAGAAATGCGCCAAGGCAATGTTAGCGATAAGCGAGCAAACGAAATTTTGGAGAAACTCATCAAAGCTGAAGATGAAATGCACAATGCCAAACAAGAACTTATTGTAGATTTAAAAAAAGTTTTACCCGCAAAAAAAATCATAATGCTCCAAGTTGCTGAAGACCAGTTTAACCAAAAACTTTTAGACAAACTAAAAGACTTTAGAGAACGCAGACAAAACAGACGAAACTAATTTAAAAGAGACCTATGTGTCTCTTTTTTATTCCCTAAAGGTTAACTTACTTATACGACCTTTTCCAGCTGCATACGCAGTAGAGTCGTTTAAAAATCTTATCGTATAAAAACCTTCATCACTCAAATGCGTCCATGTATAACCAGAATCGTTACTATAATCAATACCTTTAAAACCAATAGCGACTAACTCCTTGGCATTAGAGTTTGGTATGTATTGTACACAACTTCTATAACCTGGCCCTTTGCCATTAGCTACCACTTGCCAAGTTTTGCCACCATCTGTTGTTTTTATTTTGTTGTTTAAAGTGTCATTAGGTTTTGTGTAATCTCCACCAATTGCAAAACCATTATTTTCATCATAAAAGTCTAAAGAATACATACCTGTAGTTTCTTTTCCTTGAATAATAGGTGTCTCAAAAACTTCCCAGGTTTCACCCTTGTCTGGCGAATATAAAATTCTGCTAGCCTTGCCTCCAGTTGCTACCCAAGTATGGTCTCCTACAATAGCAATATTAGTATCACTAGCCGCAAAAGCGGCCTCACCTTCTTTGGCTTTTGGCAAATCATCACAAGATAGTTTTGTCCATGTCTCACCACCATCTCTGGTAATAATAATACTCATGCAATCGTCCGTTGGGTCACCAATGGCAATACCTTCTTGGTCATTCCAAAAATCCATGGAGTCATAGAAGGCTTTTTTATTATTTTCATAATAGACAAGTCTTCCATCTTGAAATAGTTTTGCTGGACTCCCTATTGATAATGTAAAAGTATAATCCCCTTGAAAAGCTATTGATCTGAAATTACTAGGAATTAATGTGTCTTCAGTAAAAGACCAATAATTGCCTTCCTCGAAATCTGATATATAAGATAATATACTCCTCAAAATTTTACCGTTAGAAGTCGCAGCTACAACCCTTCCCTCATTAATCTCCAAAGCCCTAACATTCAAGAGCGAATCTTGTAACAAAGTTTCTATTTCAACTTTTGAAAAATTTCTAGATTTCAAAGGCTCTTCTGATTTACAAGAACAAAAGGCAAATAGTAACAAACAAAACAGTAAAATTCTCATACTTTCAATTTTCCTTAAAAATAGAAAAGCTTTGCGATAATATCGCAAAGCTTTTCATATTAACAATAATCAATCAAATAATACGTCTATAATGTGCCACTGAAAGACAAATTATTGAACTAACTCAATCTCTTTTTTTAGATTTTACCCTTTTATCACGACGCTTTATGGCATCATTTATAATTTTAGAAAGTTGTGCTTTTTGCTTATCGTTGCATATTTCTCTAACCTTTCTAAAATGCTTGTACATCTCTAAATCTTTGTTTTTCTCCTCAAGTGCAATCAAATCTACTACAGAATCTAAAAAAGCCTCTGATATTTCCTGATTACCGATATTAGAATACATTTCCTGTTTTAGTTCACTAATTCTTATAGAGTACGATTTCATTTTTTCAAAGTGCGTGCTTTTCATCGCATTATATGCCTCTTGTTGCTCTTGGTTAAAGTTCAATTCTTCAACCATAGAAAAACGAGGCTTATGGTCTTTGTGCCCATACCTTCCCACATAATGGAAAATAAAAAACACATTAGACAGAAAAAGAACAATGAGCAGTGTATATAAAATAGTTTGCTTTTTCATGTTTTAATTAATTAAAAATAGAAGTATAAGTCTCATCCCCAAAATCATATGTATCCACAAATTCTTCAACTGTTGTATTGTATTCATCTGAAGTCAACACCTTGTACGCATATACATTTAGTAAAATAACCACTATTAGTGTTGCGATCTGATACTTTGGTGTAAACCATGACCAAACCTTCTGAGTTTCTTCTACTTTGGCAGTTACATTGTTCAAAATTCTATCCTTTAGAAAAGGAGATACCTTTACCTCTTGGATAGCATCTACGGCATTTAGCGTAGCGTTTACTTTTTTATTAATCTCAGAATCTTTCATCATAAATCATTTGTTATTTAGATGCTTAAGTTTTAAAAAACTTGTGCTAAGTTTCATTTTTGTAATAGTTATACAAGACCTCTTGTAAGTTTTTCTTTGCTCTAAACATAAGGGATTCAACAGATGATACACTTTTATCTGTTATATCTGCAATTTCCTGATAGCTTTTGCCATCAATCTTATGCAAGGTAAAAACAGTAGACTGGCTTTCTGGTAAACCGTTAATGGCCTTAAATAAGGTTTCGTTTAGTTCTTTGTTTTCCAATAAAAATCCAGGATGGTTAAACTCAGTAAAATAATTAGTCTTATCTATTGAGAATTCTTCTCCAAATAAAGGTTTTAAAAACCCAGTTCGCTTTTTGGTATTCTTTTTTCTTATAAACTCTAAACACTTATTAGTAGTAATTTTGTAAATCCATGTAGAGAGTTTAGAGTTTCCTTTGAATGTAGAGATTGAATTATAGACTTCCAAAAAGACTTCTTGCACCAAATCCTCAGCATCTTCTTTATTGGGCACAAAGGAAATGCAAGTACCAAAAACTTTTTGCTGATAAGCATCTATAAATTGAGAAAATACAGCTGTATTTCTTTCCTTTAATTGTTCTATTATTTCCTCTTCTTTCAAATTATCTTTAAGAAATTACTGCAATTTAGTTGAGATGCTTAAACAATAAAAAACTTGTACACTTTTTTTAATTTTAAAAAAGACTTTACAATCAATGCAGTAGCACATCTCAACTTTTATACTACCTTTGCATGCTAATTTTTTTTAATGCGACTACACAGAAATTTATGTTTTGCGGTTATTGATGGTTTACACAAAATCTTCAATGAAAATGAGTATGCAGATAAAGTGGTACAACAATTGCTAAAGCGCGACAAACGTTGGGGAAGTCGCGACAGAGGTTTTGTTGCAGAAACTGTTTATGAAATTGTAAGATACAAGCGATTGTATTCAGAGATTGCAAACGTAAAAGCACCTTATGATAGGGATAATCTTTGGAGGGTTTTTGCGGTGTGGGCAACACTTAAAGGCATAAAACTACCTGACTGGAAATATTTCGCTGATACTCCAACCCGAAAAATCAAAGGTCGTTTTGATGAACTTTCTAAAATTAGAAAGTATCGCGAGTCCATACCAGATTGGATGGACGATTTAGGTGTTAAAGAATTAGGCGAACAAATCTGGTCTGAGGAAATTGCCATGCAAAATGAGCAGGCAGATGTTATCTTAAGAGTTAACATTCTAAAAACGAACAAAAAGGATTTACAATTAAAATTACAGTCCGAAAACATTGAGACTGAATTTTTACCAGATTATCCGTGGGCATTAAAGCTAAAGGAACGTGCTAATGTTTTTATGACCGAAGCTTTTAAAGAAGGTTGGTTTGAAGTTCAGGATGCTTCATCCCAACTGGTTGCGGATTTCTTGGATGTAAAACCAGGTATGAAAGTTGTTGATGCTTGTGCAGGTGCTGGTGGAAAAACTTTGCATTTGGCATCGCTTATGGAAAATAAAGGTCAAGTGATTGCTATGGATATTTATGAAAGTAAATTGAAAAAGCTAAAAGTTAGAGCAAGACGAAATGGAGTTCATAATATTGAAATGAAAGTTATAGACTCTACAAAACCGATTAAAAAATTACATGGAAAAGCCGATAGATTATTGATTGATGCTCCATGTTCTGGTTTAGGTGTCTTAAGACGAAATCCTGATGCGAAGTGGAAACTTGAGCCTGAGTTTATTGAAAATATTAAAAAAACGCAAGCTGAAGTATTAGAACAATACTCTAAAATGGTAAAATCTGGTGGCAAAATGGTTTATGCCACGTGTTCTATTTTACCATCTGAAAATGAAAAGCAAATTGACAATTTCTTAACTTCAGAAAGCGGAAATGAATTTAAACTTGTAAAGGATAAAAAAATATTAGCCCACAAATCTGGATTTGACGGATTTTACATGGCATTACTGGAAAAGAAACACTAAAAAGTATGAAACAATTTTACCTATTAACAATAACTTTACTCATAACCTCGTCTGTATTTTCCCAAATCCCTTCAGGTTATTATGATTACGCGACAGGTACAGGTTATACCTTAAAAACCCAATTAAAAAAAATCATCAATGATATAGACGATCCTGAGATTAGTAATGCTATTGAACAACTGCATCAAGATCAAGGCTACAATGCTATGGATGGCTTTATAGCTACTTATGACTTGGATAATTATTATGAAACGGGCAGCAACACTATTTTAGATATTTATTCAGAAAATCCTAGTGGTAGTGACCCTTACACTTACACACCAATAACTGACGAATGTGGTAATTATTCTGGCGAAGGTGATTGCTACAATAAAGAACATGTTATTCCTGCTTCTGTTTTCAACGATGCCACACCAATGTATAGCGATGCACATGAACTCTTACCTACAGACGGGAGAGTTAATGGTTTTAGAAGCAATTATGCATATGGAGTTGTAGATGATAGCCAGCTATTGAGTCAAAGTGGTATTTCGAATCCTACTCAAAATGGATGCAAAGTTGGCAACAACCTCAATAGCGGTTATTCCTCTGGTTACAGTGGTATCGTTTTTGAACCCATTGACGAGTTTAAAGGCGATGTAGCAAGAATCTATTTTTACTTTGCCACCCGTTACGAAGATCAGGTAAGTGCTTGGAGTTCATTTGATATGTTTGATGGCAGCAACGATAAAGTGTTTACAGATACATTTTTAAACATTTTACTTACCTGGCACAACAATGATCCTGTATCTCAAAAAGAAATAGACAGAAATAATAATATTTTCTACAACCATCAAAATAACAGAAATCCATTTATAGACCATCCAGAATTTGTTAATCAGATTTGGAATGCAACACCAGATACGGAAGTTCCTTCTGAGCCAACAAATTTAATTGCCAGTAATCCTACCGATAATAGTATAGATTTAAACTGGACAGCTTCAACAGATAATGTTGCTGTAGCTTCTTATGATGTATACATTGATGGAATTTTTGCTTACAACACAGGAAACATCAATACAAATACAACAGCAACTGGTCTACTTCCTAACACAAACTATTGTTTTACAGTAAAAGCTAGGGACACTTCTAATAACGAATCTGGTTTTAGTAATCAAGACTGTGAAACAACAACAGATAATGGCTCTTCAGGAGGAGACATCGATATTTTCTTTTCAGAATATATTGAAGGTTCTGGTAGTAATAAGGTTTTAGAGATAGCCAACTTTACAGGCGCTAGTGTTAACTTGTCATCCTACACATTAAAGCTAAGCGCTAATGGCAATGCCTCTTGGGGAACACCATATTCATTTCCTGCTGGTACATCGATTGCCAACCAAGATGTGTTTGTCATTGCTAACGGTGCCTCTACCGTATGCACATCGGAATATGACGACCTAAACAACGCTATAACATCGTTTAATGGTAATGATGCTATTGGATTATTTAAAAATGATGTACTTATAGATATTCTTGGTGATTTTAGCAGTAGTGCTAACTATGCCCAAAATACAACACTAGTAAGGAAACCGACTGTAGACAGACCGACTATAACTTTTGATATTAATGAATGGGATAGTTTTGGATCTAATAATTGTGATGATTTAGGCACTCACAATCAAACTTTAAATGTTGATAGTTATATCGAAAACAAAGTGTCACTTTATCCAAATCCTGTAAAATATAATCTGAATATCGATTTAGGGAATCAACAACCAACAACAATAGAAATTTTTGATGTTCTAGGAAAACGCGTTTACAAAAGGACTATATCAACTTCTGGAAGCATCAACCTTCAAAATTTAAAAACAGGAATTTATATCATTAAATTCACTCAAAACAACAAAACGGTTAGCAAAAAACTGATAAAATCTTAATTAAAAAAGCAGTTCAAAATCGAACTGCTTTTTTTGTTTAAAACCTGTTGAATAACTCTATCAATTGACATTCTTTTTATAGTTGCATTATTTCAAAATGAATTAACTTTGTGTTTTTATTTTTCACACCAAACACAACACTCAAATGATTCATTTCTTTGGAAACCAAAACAGCAAAGTTTTTGCTGTTCAAGCCACAAAAGAATTATCAACTGAAACCATCTCAAAATTGGTATGGTTATTTGGCAACCAGCCAAAAATAGAACAAGCATCACTAGATGCTTTTTTTGTTGGTCCTAGAGCCGCTATGATTACTCCTTGGAGTACCAATGCTGTTGAAATCACCCAAAATATGGGGATTTTAGGAATTCTACGTATTGAGGAGTTTACATCTGTTTCAGAAGATTTCAAAGGTTACGATCCAATGATTTCAGAGAAATTTAATGGTTTATCTCAAAATGTTTTTACTATAAATATTCAACCTGAAGCCATTCAGAATATTGAAGATATAGCAGCATACAACCAACAGGAAGGATTAGCGCTTAGTGAAGAAGAAATTGAATATTTAGAAAGTGTCTCTAAAAAAATAGGACGACCACTAACAGACTCTGAAGTATTTGGTTTTTCACAAGTAAATTCAGAGCACTGTCGTCATAAAATTTTTAATGGTACGTTTGTTATAGATGGTATAGAAAAGCCAACATCCTTATTCAAAATGATTAAGGAAACATCTAAGCAACATCCTAACGACATTGTTTCAGCTTATAAAGACAATGTTGCTTTTATTAAAGGACCTGTTGTTGAACAGTTTGCTCCAAAGCGTGCTGATGTACCTGACTATTACCAAACAAAAGATTTTGAATCTGTAATTTCCTTAAAAGCAGAAACACATAACTTCCCTACAACAGTAGAACCCTTCAATGGTGCTGCCACAGGTTCTGGTGGTGAAATTAGAGACCGTCTTGCTGGTGGTAAAGGTTCTATCCCTTTGGCAGGAACTGCCGTTTACATGACTTCGTATTCGCGACTAGAAGAAGAACGTCCTTGGGAAAAGGCATTTCCTGAACGAAAATGGTTATACCAAACGCCCATGGATATTCTTATTAAAGCTTCCAACGGTGCTTCAGATTTTGGTAATAAATTTGGTCAACCACTGATTTGCGGTTCTGTATTGACCTTTGAACACCAAGAAGAAAATGACAAACTTGGTTATGACAAAGTCATAATGCTTGCAGGCGGTATCGGTTATGGCAAGGCTGACCAAGCGATAAAAGAAACGCCTAAAACAGGTGATAAAATTGTGATTTTAGGTGGAGATAACTATAGAATTGGTATGGGAGGTGCTGCTGTTTCATCTGCTGACACAGGTGAGTTCGATACGGGTATAGAGCTAAATGCCGTTCAGCGTTCCAATCCCGAAATGCAAAAACGTGCTGCTAATGCTGTACGTGGCATGGTAGAAAGTGATGAAAATTATATAGTTTCTATTCACGATCATGGAGCTGGTGGACATTTAAATTGTTTATCGGAATTGGTCGAAGATACTGGCGGACATATAGATTTAGACAAACTCCCTATTGGAGACCATACCCTTTCGGCTAAAGAGATTATTGGAAATGAATCTCAAGAACGTATGGGATTGGTTATTGCTGATGAGCATCTTGAAATATTGCATAAAATTGCAGACAGAGAACGCTCACCTATTTATGATGTCGGTGAAGTAACAGGCAAACATCGCTTTACATTTGAATCTAAAACTAAAGGTGACAAACCAATGGATTTAGCCTTAGAAGATATGTTTGGCAGCTCTCCCAAAACAATAATGAACGACATCACATTAGAAAAACAGTATTCGGGCATTACTTATAGCAAAGACAAATTTTATGATTATCTCGACCAGGTCTTACAACTTGAAGCTGTGGCATGTAAAGATTGGCTCACCAATAAAGTCGACCGCTGTGTTGGTGGTAGGGTGGCGAAACAACAATGTGCTGGCCCACTACAGTTACCATTAAATAATCTTGGTGTTATGGCTTTAGATTTTAAAGGTAAAGAAGGTATCGCAACAAGTATTGGGCACTCACCTATTTCAGGACTCATTGATCCTATTGCTGGTAGTCGCAATTCCATTACCGAAGCGTTAACTAATATTATTTGGGCACCATTAAAAGATGGATTAAAAAGTGTTTCGCTTTCAGCCAATTGGATGTGGCCTTGTAAAAACGAAGGTGAAGATGCACGATTATATGAGGCAGTAAAAGCCGTCTCAGAGTTTGCTATAGAATTAGGAATCAATGTACCAACCGGTAAAGATTCCTTATCCATGAAACAAAAATATCCTGATGGAGATGTTATTTCACCTGGTACGGTTATCATTTCGGCAGCTGCTAATTGTAACGATATTACTAAAACGGTAGAGCCTGTTTTTCAGAAAAACAAGGGTGATATTTATTATATTAATGTATCTCAAGATAATTTTAAATTGGGTGGTAGCTCGTTTGCACAAATCAATAATAAAGTTGGGGAAACAACTCCAAGTATAAAAAGTGCATCGTATGTAAAAACAGTTTTTAATACCCTACAAAATTTAATTAAAGACGATAAAATCGTTGCAGGACATGATGTAGCTTCAGGTGGACTCATCACCACACTTTTAGAAATGTGTTTTGCGGATAATAATCTCGGTGCTGAATTGGATATTACTTCTTTATCTGAAAAAGACTCATTCAAAGTCTTGTTTTCTGAGAATTGCGGTATTGTTATTCAGTCTTTAGATGATAGTATTGAAAACACATTAACCGAGGCTGGTATTGATTTTCAGAACATAGGTAAAGTGACTAATGCTGATGTATTAGGTATTATTAATGGAAATGATGTATTTACCATGACCATCTCTCGTTTAAGAGACATGTGGTACAAAACCTCTTACCTACTCGACCAAAAACAAACCGCTAATGGTTTGGCTAAAACACGTTACAACAACTACAAGCAACAACCACTTCAATATACGTTCCCAAATCATTTTACGGGTAAATTACCTAATATTGATAACACTAAACCTAGACCTAAAGCAGCCATTCTTAGAGAAAAAGGAAGTAATTCTGAACGTGAAATGGCAAACGCAATGTACCTAGCTGGTTTTGATGTTAAGGATGTGCATATGACCGATTTAATCTCGGGTCGTGAAACGTTAGAGGACATTCAGTTTTTGGGCGCTGTTGGCGGATTCTCAAATTCTGATGTACTAGGCTCTGCAAAAGGTTGGGCTGGAGCCATCAAGTATAATAGTAAGGCAAACGAAGTTATTAAAAAATTCTTTGAAAGAGACGATACCTTATCGGTAGGTATATGTAATGGTTGCCAACTCTTTATGGAGTTAGATCTTGTTAATCCAGACCATGAGCAACACGGTAAAATGGTACATAACGATTCCCATAAACATGAAAGCTCATTCACTTCGGTTAAAATTCAAAATAACAATTCTATTATGCTTTCAAGTTTAGCCGGTCATACACTAGGGGTTTGGATTTCGCACGGTGAAGGGAAGTTTCATTTACCATATTCTGAAGACAACTATCATATAGTTGCTAAATACGGTTATGCTGAATATCCTCATAACCCTAATGGTTCTGACTATAATACTGCAATGATGTGCGATAAAACAGGCAGACACTTAGTGACCATGCCACACATAGAGCGCTCTACATTTCAGTGGAATTGGGCATATTACCCTAAAGACCGAAAGGACGAAGTTTCACCTTGGCTTGAAGCTTTCGTGAATGCTAGGAAATGGATTGAAAAGCATTAGCAATATAAAACTAATTCTAAGCCACTTTTAATTTACTCATTTTTGCCTTGTAAGCTTTGTTAACAGATCGCTTCATTAGTAATGAAACAATAAGTGCCACAACAAACAGTACTGAAAACACCTTTAGTGTAATGTCTAAAGAACCTGTTGAGCGCTTTACTACGTCATAGATAGTTGGTCCCACAACACCCGCGAGTCCCCAACCAGCCAATATCATTCCATGGATAGCACCTAATTGTTTCGTACCAAATAGGTCACCTAAAAATGCAGGTAGGGTTGCAAAACCTCCGCCATACATAGTAATCACCGTAAATAGAATGAGTAAGAAAAGTAACTCCATTGTTATCTCAGGTAAGAAATAAAATGCCAATATCTGAAACACAAAGAACAGAATATAAACATTGGCTCTTCCTAAATAATCTGAAAGACTCGACCATAAAATTCGTCCAAATCCATTAAACACCCCAATAAGACCTACAACGGCTGCTGCTTCCATTGGAGTGTAACTTAACTTTTCTTGCATCATAGGACTTGCGGCTGCAATAACCGCTATACCACACGTGATATTGATAAACATCATAATCCACATGTAATAAAAGCGTGAAGATTTTAATGCTGCATTAGCCGTTATATTCGAAATATCCTCCTTAATAGTTTTACCCTCGCCTGGTTTAAAGCCATCTGGCAAATACCCCTCTGGTGGTTTTTCAATGTATCGTGAAGACGATAAAATAAGTATCATATATATTGCGCCGAGAATATAAAATGCCATAGAAACACCAACAGATTCAAACAAAGATTGCATGACTGGCCCAAAGATTAATGCCGAAAATCCAAATCCCATTATTGCCATACCAGTCGCCAAACCACGTTTGTCCGGAAACCATTTTACCAACGTACTTACCGGTGTTATATAACCAAGCCCTAGTCCAATACCACCAATCACTCCATAGCACAAATAAAATAAAGATAATGACCCTAATTGTACGGCCAAACCAGAACCCAATATACCTATACCATAAAACAATCCTGCTGCTGTACCACTAATTTTAGGTCCTACTTTTTCTACCCAGCGACCAAGAAATGCTGCAGATAAGCCCAATAGCAGAATTGCTATTTTAAATGCCCATTTAATAACACTGCCTTCAACATCAAAAATGTCCTTTACAGGATTTGTAATAACAGAGTAAGCATAAACCGAACCAATTGAGATGTGAATTCCAACTGCAGAAAGTGCTATTAACCAACGGTTTTTTAATTTTTGAGTATTCATATCTAATTAGTTTTCATTTAAATAATTACTATTGCGTTTATCAATTAACTACTACAGATTTGAAATAGGGTCTTAAAATTTCCTTTGCAATTTCAATTTCATTTTCGGTATTCTCTCTGGCATCTTTCAACTGATAATCCCAACCTAACTCCTTCCATTTATGAACACCAAGTTTATGATAAGGTTGAATTTCTATTTTTTCTATGGATTGATAATCTTTGAAATATTCACCCATTGACACTAATAATTCCGGATGATCTGTAATACCGGGAATTAAAACATAACGTAACCACATGGTTTTTTTTGAACGTTCTCTGTATTGAGAAAAATTGAATGTAGTCTGGTTATTCTCCATACCTGTGATATACTCATAGCCATCTTCAGTCATATGTTTAATATCCAGCATTACTAAATCCGTATACTTATCCATAAGCTCCTCTGCAAAATGATTAAGTATTCTACCATTTGTATCTAAAGCGGTATGAATGCCTTCTTCCTTCAATTTTTTGAATAACGGAATAAGTGCCTTTGCCTGTAATAATGGCTCACCACCAGATACTGTGACACCACCATTTTTTCCGAAATATGACTTTGACTTTAAGATTAAATCAAAAAGTTCATTGACATGGTAAGGTTTACCACCTTCCATAGCAATAGTATCAGGATTATGGCAGTACAAACACTTTAATTTACAGCCTTGTAGAAAGATTACAAATCGTACTCCAGGACCGTCATGCGTACCAAAAGATTCAATGGAATGAACGTTTAATATGTTTTCTTGCGTTTTAATAAGCTTGGAATTTAAAAAGCATCTGAAAAGAGATTTTCAGATGCTTTTATTAGTCAAATTACATCGTTTCATGGAACGATCTCGAAATCACCTCTAACTGTTGTTCTCTTGTAAGTCTAACAAAATTAACCGCATAACCAGAAACTCTAATGGTTAGTTGTGGATATTCTTCAGGATGTTCCATAGCATCAAGCAATGTCTCTTTATCTAACACATTAATGTTAACGTGCTGTGCATCGTGCTCAAAATACCCATCGAGTATTGACGTCAGATTCTCAACTCTGGTTTCAATATCAGAACCTAAGGATTTTGGTACAATTGAAAAGGTATTAGAAATACCATCTTGAGCATCTCGATAATTGATTTTAGCTACCGAATTTAATGATGCTATAGCGCCAAGCTCGTCGCGACCATGCATAGGGTTAGCTCCTGGCGCAAATGGCACGCCTAATGCTCTACCGTCTGGAGTTGCCCCTGTTTTTTTACCATAAACAACATTAGATGTTATGGTTAAAACAGATAACGAAGGTTCTGCATTTTTATAAACCGGGAATTGCTTAAGCTCATTATTAAAATCTGCTACAGCTTGAGCTGCAAGATAATCTACGCGATCGTCATCATTACCGTACTTAGGGAATTCACCTTCGATTTCAAAATCAACAGTTAATCCTTTTTCGTTTCTAATTGGTTTAACCTTAGCATATTTAATAGCTGACAATGAATCTGCAACAATTGATAAACCAGCTATTCCATAGGCAATATTTATATGCGGATTTGTATCAATTAAAGCCATCTGAGCTTTCTCATAATAGTACTTATCATGCATATAATGAATGATATTCATAGTATCACTGTAGACTCTTGCAATTTCTTGCATAGCAATTTTGAAGTTAGTCATCACCTTATCAAAATCTAAAACCTCATCTTTATCAATTGGTACACCATCAAAAATCCGTACACCAGTTAACTCACATTTACCGCCATTTAGGGCCAGTAATAAAGTTTTGGCTAAATTGGTTCTAGCTCCAAAAAATTGAATAGACTTACCTAGGTCCTGATGCGATACACAACAAGCAATACCATAGTCATCACTGTAGCGTACTTCTCGCATTAATCTATCATTTTCAAATTGTAACGAAGAGGTTTCTATGGCAACCTTAGTACAGAATTTTTTAAAGTTTTCAGGTAAATCATCAGACCATAATACCGTCATGTTTGGTTCTGGTGAAGGTCCTAAATTATATAGCGTATTTAAGAAACGATAAGATGTTTTGGTAACTTTTGTTCTACCATCCGAGAACATACCACCAATGGCTTCTGTTACCCAAGTTGGGTCACCAGCAAATATTTCATCATAAGCTTTCATTCTCAAGTGACGCACCATTCTCAACTTCATTACAAATTGATCAATGTATTCCTGAGCTTCAGCTTCAGTAATGATACCTTCACGTAAATCATTTTCGATATATATATCTAAAAACGTAGATACATTACCTAACGACATAGCTGCACCATCTTGCTCTTTTACAGCTGCTAAGTATGCCATATACGTCCACTGAACGGCTTCTTTCGCATTCTCTGCAGGTCTGCTTAAATCCAAGTCATACTTTTCACCTAAACGCTTCATGGCATTTAACGCCTTAATTTGTTCAGACACTTCTTCACGCAACCTAATGACTTCATCCGTCATAGGCCCTGTAATTTTTGTTAGATCTTCTTCTTTCTTTTCAATTAAGAAGTCTATACCATAAAGTGCAATACGTCTGTAATCACCGATTATTCTCCCTCTTGCATAATTGTCTGGCAAGCCTGTTAAAATACCAAGTGACCTGTATTTTTTAATTTCATCATTATATACATCAAAAACACCATCATTATGTGTTTTAACATATTTTGAAAAGAGTTCTGCTATCTTTTCATTTGGTTCTAGACCGTGCTCAGAAAGTGCATTTTGAACAACTTTAAATCCACCAAAAGGTTTCATAGTACGCTTTAAGAGCTCATCGGTTTGCAAACCAACAATTACCTCGTTTTCTTTGTCAATATATCCTGCTTCAAAAGCATCTATAGTAGAAATTGTATCTGTATCTATACAGCGTACACCATTATTAGCGCGTTCCTCTGCCATGGCATTTTTACAAATGTCCCAAAGCTTTTCTGTTTTGGTTGTTGGACCTTCTAAAAATTCAGCCGTACCGTGATAAGGTGTGATGTTATTAAAAACAAAACTTCTAACGTTTACTGATTCTGTCCATAGACCTTCCAGGAATTGTTTTACTTCCATGATTATGTGATTTTATATCTTAAAAAAATTATGTTTTTTCAGCGATACAAAATTACCTCTGAAATAAATTATTAATACTGATTTTTATCATGTTTTGTTTTTTCAATCCCTTACAAATAAAGGGATTATCAACGAAAACGTTTGAAATAAGGAAAGTTGAAAAGAATAATTTTATAACTTTTTAGTTGTTGGTATTCATAATCCAGAAAAGGCGATAATTTTTTAGGAAAAATCAAGGTTTAAATTGAAATCTGGCAAAATTTTGTTAAAAAAAACGCCTGCATTATTCAAATAACCATATTTATAGGATAGATTTTCATATTTTCGTAATAATCCGACTAATTATTTGCACAAACTATTATGACTGAAGTTACTCGCCTTTTTGATTTTCCCTATTATCAGTTAAAGCATAAACCCAACCAAAAAGCCTTAATCACCAAATATGACGGTAAATGGACACCGATGTCTACTCAAGAATACATCGACAAGGCTAATGCTGTAAGTCGCGCATTACTAAAATTGGGGGTTCAAAAAAATGACAAAATCGCCCTTATATCCACAACCAATAGAACGGAGTGGAATATTATGGATATTGGTGTGCTTCAAGTAGGAGCCCAAAATATCCCGATTTACCCAACAATATCTGCTGAAGATTATGAATATGTGTTAAATCATAGCGAATCGATTTATTGCTTTGTGTCGGATGAAGAAGTGCTGAGTAAAGTTAGAAAAGTGCAGTCCAAAACTAAGCTAAAAGAGGTTTACTCTTTTGACCATATCGACGGTTGTAAACATTACTCTGAGTTGTTTGAATTAGGTAAGGATGAGAGCAATCAAAATGAGGTTGAAGCAAGAAAAGAGGCTGTTAAACCAGATGATTTAGCAACAATCATATATACTTCAGGTACAACTGGAAAACCAAAGGGTGTCATGTTAAGTCATTGGAATATTACGAGCAACGTATTGGACAGCTCTCCTCGAGTACCTTTACCGACATCTGGAGAAACTAGAGTTTTAAGCTTTTTACCTATTTGTCATATTTTTGAACGTGTCCTCATATATGTTTATCAATACGCCGGCACCTCGATTTATTTTGCTGAAGCTTTAGATAAAATCGGAGACAATGCTAAAGAAATTAAACCGCATTTAATGAGTGTTGTTCCTAGATTACTGGAAAAAGTGTTTGATAAAATAATGCTAAAGGGAGAAGAACTTACCGGTATAAAAAAAGCACTTTTCTTTTGGGCCGTACAATTAGGTGAAGTATGGGAACCCTACAAAGCTAATGGTCCTTGGTACGAGTTTAAACTTCGTATTGTCAACAAACTTATTTTTAGCAAATGGAGAGAAGCACTTGGAGGGGAATTACGCACCATGGTTTCGGGAAGTGCTGCATTACAGCCACGCCTGTCTCGTATTTTTGCAGCCGCTGGAATGCGAGTTATGGAGGGCTATGGACTTACCGAAACTTCACCTGTTGTTTCTGTAGGTATGTATAAAGACAAACACTACAAAGTCGGTACTGTTGGGAAACCTATAAAAAATGTAGAGGTGAAAATCGCCGAGGATGGTGAAATACTAATCAAAGGACCTAACGTTATGATGGGCTATTACAAAGATCCTGAAAAAACCGCTGATGTCATGACCGGTAAGTATTTCCATACTGGTGACAAAGGAATTATAGACGAAGATGGCTTCTTAAAAATTACAGGACGAAAAAAGGAAATGTTTAAAACATCCGGAGGCAAGTACATCATTCCAACACTTTTAGAGAATGATCTAAAACAGTCTTTGTTTATTGAACAAGTTATGGTTGTAGGTGAAGGTGAAAAAATGCCTGGTGCCATTATTCAGCCTAATTTTGAATTTATCCGAGACTGGATAGAATATAAAGGGCATACTATAGGTACAACGGAAAAAGAGATTGCTACATCCGAAATTGTAATTAATCGCATTCAAAAAGAAGTTGAAAAATACAATAAGAACTTTGGTAAATGGGAGCAAATAAAGCGTTTTGAATTAACACCTGAAGCCTGGACGATTGATGCTGGTCACCTAACTCCTACCATGAAAATGAAACGCGATGTTATTAAACACATCTATCAAGATTTATATGAAAAAATCTACAGAGATTAGATTATATTTTTCATAATTTTTTCACGTTTTTATTAATATTTTATAAAATATAATGTTAAAAATGTAAATTTACATTACTAACTAAAAATATTTTATGATGAAAACAAAAACATTTCTTATCAGTGGTATTGTCGGAGGAGTCGCTAATTGGCTTTTGGGCTGGCTTTTTTACGGTATTCTTTTCGCAAGTTTCTTCCCACAACCAGAAGAGTCTGCTAATACTATGATTTTAATTTTATTAGGTTGTGTAACCTATGGTTTGTTTATTTCGTTTATTTACAATAAATGGGCGCAAATATCAACAGCCGCCTCTGGTGCAAAAGCAGGTGCCGTAATTGGTATTTTCACGGCATTATACTATGGTTTTTTTGGATTGGCAATGAATACAGAGATGACATATGAGATGTTTGCCGTAGATATTGTTATAACCATTGTAATGACAGCAATAACCGGTGCGGTAATCGCTGCTATAAGTGGAAAACTTAATTAGCACGCTTCAAGACTAAATTATAATTAAAAGACTTCAATTAAAATGAAGTCTTTTTCTTTACATTTTAAATTTACTATGCATGCATAATTTTTATATATTTATTATGCATGCATAGTATTTTTTTATATCTTTGGTACTCACTAGATAAAAATGAAGGATAAAACAATAGATTATGTACTAAGAACCACTTGGTTAGCAGTCAACAAGATGTATAACGAAGAGGCTTCAAAATTTGACACTACCATGGCTACTGGTTTTGCATTATTAAGTATTGACCCTGAGAAAGGCACCCCTTCTACTTCTCTTGGTCCAAAAATGGGTATGGAAGCAACGAGCCTCTCACGTACATTGAAATCAATGGAAGAAAAGGGATTAATTACACGGAAACCAAATCCAGAAGATGGTCGTGGGGTCTTAATCCATTTAACCGAATTTGGTAAAGAAAAAAGAGCCTACTCCCGCGAACGTGTTTTAACCTTCAATGACGCTATAAAATCAAATATAAGTTCAGAAAAAATCGAACATTTTTACGAAGTGGCTGAACTTATCAATAATATGATTTCCAACAAAAAAATATACAATCAAAAGAACACAATTTAAAACAATGAGCAAACGAAGAATAAAGAAAATCGCCATCATTGGTTCAGGTATCATGGGAAGCGGTATTGCCTGCCATTTTGCCAATATTGGTGTAGATGTCCTTTTATTGGACATTGTACCCAGGGAACTGAATGATTCTGAAAAAGCCAGGGGCCTAACTTTGGATGATAAAGTAGTGCGCAACCGCCTGGTTAACGATGCACTAATGGCCTCAATAAAATCTAAGCCAGCACCACTCTACCACCCTTCATTTAAAGACCGCATCACAACCGGTAACTTAGAAGACGATATTGCTAAAGTTGCTCATGTTGATTGGATTATGGAGGTCGTTGTGGAACGTTTAGACATTAAAAAACAAGTGTTCGAAAAGCTTGAAAAATACAGAACACCTGGTACTTTAATAACTTCAAATACCTCAGGTATTCCGATTAAATTTATGAGCGAAGGCCGAAGTGAAGATTTCCAGAAGCACTTCTGCGGAACGCACTTCTTCAATCCCGCTCGCTATCTAAAATTATTTGAGGTCATTCCAGGTCCAAAAACCGATGCTTCTGTTCTAGAGTTTTTAAATGGTTATGGTGAACAATTCCTTGGAAAAACCTCTGTGATTGCTAAAGACACACCAGCTTTTATTGGTAATAGAATAGGAATCTTTAGTATAATGAGTCTTTTTCATACTGTAAAAGATTTAGACTTAACTATTGAAGAGATAGATAAATTATCTGGCCCAGTAATAGGACGCCCAAAATCAGCAACGTTTAGAACTGTAGATGTTGTAGGTCTAGACACTCTTGTGCATGTCGCTAATGGTATCAGAGAAAACTGTCCTAACGATGAACGTCACGAGCTTTTTGCCTTACCAGATTTTATTAATACTATGATGGAAAATAAGTGGCTAGGAAGTAAAACAGGTCAAGGATTCTACAAAAAAGAAGGTAAAGACATCAAATCACTGGATTTGAACAGTTTAGAATACCGTGATAAAAAATCGGCGAAATTTGGTACTCTAGAACTTACCAAAACTATAGACAAAGTTATAGACCGTTTTAAAGTATTAGTAAAAGGTAAAGACAAAGCAGGAGAATTCTACAGAAAGAGTTTTGCAGCCCTATTTGCATATGTATCTAATCGTATTCCTGAAATCACAGACGATTTATATAAAATTGATGATGCTATGAAAGCAGGATTTGGTTGGGAACACGGTCCTTTTCAAATTTGGGATGCTATTGGTGTAGAAGCTGGCATTGAAATGATGAAAGCCGAAGGTCTAGTACCTAATACTTGGGTTAACGAGATGTTAGCATCTGGTAGCTCATCGTTCTATACTGTAAAAGACGGAGCATCTTATGTGTATGATATTCCTTCAAAATCACAACAAAAAATTCCTGGTCAGGATAGTTTTATCATATTAGATAATATAAGAAAATCTAACGAGGTATTTAAAAACTCTGGTGTAGTCATAGAAGATCTTGGAGATGGTATATTAAACTGTGAATTCCAATCTAAAATGAACACCATTGGCGGAGATGTTTTAGCGGGCTTAAATAAAGCAGTGGACTTAGCCGAAAAAGATTTTGATGGATTAGTAATTGGTAACCAAGGAGCCAATTTTTCTGTTGGCGCCAATATTGGAATGATATTTATGATGGCCGTTGAGCAAGAATATGACGAGCTTAACATGGCTATCAAATACTTTCAGGACACGATGATGCGTATGCGTTATTCTTCTATACCTACAATTGCTGCACCACATGGCATGACCTTAGGTGGTGGGTGTGAGTTATCAATGCATGCAGATAAAGTTGTAGCTGCTGCTGAAACGTATATTGGTTTAGTAGAATTTGGTGTTGGTGTTATTCCTGGTGGTGGTGGCTCTAAGGAAATGGCATTGCGAGCTGCGGACACTTTTAACAAAGGTGATGTTGAACTGAATGTTTTACAAGAGTATTTCTTAACTATTGGTATGGCTAAAGTAGCGACTTCTGCTTACGAAGCTTTTGATTTAGGCGTCCTTCAAAAAGGAAAAGATGTTGTAGTTGTAAACAAAGATCGTCAAATCGCAACAGCCAAAGCGCATGCAAGACTGTTAGCAGATGCTGGTTATACTCAACCTGTAAAACGCAAAGATGTAAAAGTACTTGGTAAACAAGCCTTAGGTATGTTCTTAGTAGGAACAGACGCTATGGAAGCAAGTCACTACATCAGTGAGCACGATCAAAAAATTGCCAATAAACTAGCCTACGTAATGGCTGGTGGTGATTTATCTGAACCAACTCTAGTTACAGAACAATATTTACTTGATTTAGAGCGTGAGGCATTCCTTTCGCTTTGTACAGAGCGAAAAACTCTTGAAAGAATTCAGCACATGCTAAAAACAGGTAAACCTTTAAGAAATTAAGAAAATGAAACAAGTATATATAGTAAAAGGATATAGAACTGCAGTTGGTAAATCCAAAAAAGGTGGTTTTAGATTTAAAAGAGCTGATGAACTCGCGGCAGAAACCATTCAGTACATGATGGGTAAATTACCAGATTTCGATGTTACTCGTATTGATGATGTTATTGTTGGTAATGCCATGCCAGAAGGGTCTCAAGGCCTTAACATGGCACGAATTATTTCATTGATTGGTTTAAATACGGTTGATGTGCCAGGTGTAACTGTTAATAGATTTTGTTCGTCTGGATTAGAAACCATTGCCATGGCTGTTGCCAAAATTCAAGCTGGTATGGCAGAATGTATTATTGCTGGTGGTGCAGAGAGCATGAGTTCTGTTCCTATGACAGGTTTTAAGCCAGAACTAAACTACGATATCGTAAATGCTGGTCACGAAGATTACTATTGGGGAATGGGTAATACTGCAGAAGCAGTTGCAAACAAATACAACGTCTCTAGAGAAGACCAAGATGAGTTTGCTTACCACTCACATATGAAAGCTTTAAAAGCGCTTGAAGAAAATAAATTTCAAGATCAAATAGTACCAATTGAATTAGAAGAAACTTATGTTGATGGCAATGGTAAAAAAGCGACGCGCAAGTTTACCGTTTCTAAAGATGAAGGACCAAGAAAAGGGACAACTATTGAAGCCTTAGCAAAACTAAGGCCTGTATTCGCTCAAGGCGGTTCCGTAACCGCTGGGAACTCATCTCAAACCAGTGATGGTGCTGCATTAGTACTAGTAATGAGCGAGAACATGGTAAAAGAGTTAAATCTTGAGCCAATAGCGCGATTAGTAAGTTATGCCGCAGCAGGTGTGCCACCTAGAATTATGGGCATAGGACCTGTAGCTGCGATTCCAAAAGCACTAAAACAGGCTGGATTATCCCAAAACGATATTGAATTAATAGAGCTTAACGAAGCTTTTGCATCACAATCTTTAGCCGTAATGCGAGAGCTAGACCTCAACCAAGATATTGTAAATGTCAATGGTGGCGCTATTGCATTAGGCCATCCTCTTGGTTGTACAGGTGCAAAACTTTCCGTACAACTATTTGACGAAATGCGTAAACGCAATATGAAAAATAAATATGGTATGGTGACCATGTGCGTTGGTACAGGTCAAGGTGCTGCTGGAATTTTTGAATTTTTAAATTAAGAAGAAACTTATAACCTATAAAAAAATGGAGACTGTAGAAAAAGACATTTTAAGAGGAGGACAATTCCTCGTGAAAGAGACTAGTTGTGACGACATCTTTACGCCTGAAGATTTTACTGAGGAACAAAAGATGATGTTGGAAACCGTAAAAGAGTTTGTAGATAGAGAAATCTGGCCAAACAAGGAGCGTTTTGAAAAGAAAGATTACGCTCTTACAGAAGAAATAATGCGTAAAGCTGGCGATTTGGGCTTACTAGGTATTGCGGTTCCTGCTGAGTACGATGGCTTAGAAATGGGATTTGTTTCTACCATGTTAGTTTGTGATTACATCTCTGGCGCTACAGGATCTATCGCTACTGCATTTGGTGCACATACTGGTATTGGTACAATGCCGATCACTTTGTATGGCACAGAAGAACAAAAGAAAAGATATGTTCCTGCTTTAGCTACTGGTGAAAAATTTGGAGCCTATTGTTTAACTGAGCCTGGAGCAGGATCTGATGCTAACTCTGGTAAAACAAAAGCCGTTTTATCTGATGATGGTAAACACTATTTGATTTCAGGACAAAAAATGTGGATCTCTAATGCTGGCTTTGCAGAAACATTTATTGTTTTTGCTCGTATAGAAGATGATAAAAACATTACTGGCTTTATTGTTGAATACGATAAAGACAATCCTAATGGTATTACCTTGGGTGAAGAAGAACATAAATTAGGTATTCACTCTTCTTCTACACGTCAGGTGTTTTTTAACGACACTAAAGTACCTGTTGAAAATATGTTGTCTGAGCGTGGTGGCGGATTTAAAATTGCAATGAATGCCTTAAACGTTGGTCGTATTAAATTAGCTGCTGCTTGTTTAGATGCGCAACGTCGTGTAATTACAGAGGCCGTAAAATATGCTAACGAGCGCGTACAGTTTAAAACTCCAATTGTAAAGTTTGGTGCTATTAAATCTAAATTAGCCGAAATGGCAACTAGTGCCTACGCTGGTGAATCTGCATGTTATAGAGCTGCAAAAAATATTGAAGATCGCATTAATATTCGTGTTGATTCAGGAAATACTCATCAAGAAGCTGAACTTAAAGGTGTAGAAGAATATGCTATTGAGTGTTCCATTTTAAAAGTAGCTGTGTCTGAAGATATTCAAAACTGTACAGATGAAGGTATACAAGTGTTTGGTGGTATGGGATTCTCTGCTGATACACCAATGGAATCTGCCTGGAGAGATGCTCGTATATCAAGAATTTATGAAGGAACTAACGAAATTAACCGAATGCTGGCCGTTGGTATGCTCGTAAAGAAAGCTATGAAGGGTCATGTAGACTTATTAGGTCCTGCTATGAAAGTCGCTGATGAGTTAATGGGTATTCCTTCATTTGACACACCAGATTACTCTGAGTTATTCTCTGAAGAAAAAGAGATGATTGCTAAACTTAAAAAGGTATTCTTAATGGTTGCTGGTGCCGGAGTTCAGAAATATGGACCAGACTTAGAAAAACACCAACAGTTATTATTAGCAGCTTCAAATATCTTAATTGAGATATACATGGCAGAATCTACTATTTTAAGAACCGAAAAGAATGCTAAGCGTTTTGGAGAAGAGGCGCAATCACATCAAATAGCAATGGCTAAGTTGTACTTGTACAACGCAGTTGATATTATTATAAAAAATGCAAAAGAAGGAATTGTAAGTTTTGCTGAAGGAGATGAGCAACGTATGATGCTAATGGGCCTTAAGCGATTTACAAAGTACACCAACATGCCAAATGTTGTTGCCTTACGTACTCAGATTGCAGATAAATTATCTGAAGAAAATGAGTACTGTTTTTAATTAAGTTTAAGTTAGAAATGAAAAAAGCCAATTCAATTGAATTGGCTTTTTTTTAAATAAATTGATTTAATTGATTATAATCTTTTTAGTAATAAGCTTACCATCATCTGTATTTAATCTCACTATATAGACACCTCTAGTGAGATTCTCTAAATCATACTCTGTACTAGAACCTTTTAGTAAGTCTTTAATATTATGAACTAGTTGACCTGCTATATTATAAACATCAATAGTGTTTAAAGATGAGCCTGTTGGATTAAGAACAACTAATTTATCCCTGTTAGAAGCATAATAAAAATCTAATTGTTCTTCTTCATTATCATCAATACTCAATGCGCTTGGGTTTTGAAATCCTAACACAAATCGACCTTCGTAAATACCAGCTGGTAATGTGGCCTGATAATCAACATTTCTTAAATCATAATTTGTTCCCAACTCAGTATCATGAAGTATTATATCTAAATCATCAGGAATATTCTCTAAAGATTCAATGGTAATTACCACATCTCCTACATCAGTTTTTTTAATATTTAGGGGCAATGACGTTGCATTTATATCTATGCTGCCTATACCTTGTATTACAAATAGTTCATCATTAATTAACCAGGACATATCGTCAACTTGCACATCATATAAATGACCATCATATCCCCAATCATAACCATCAGTACAATTTTCATCTACTGTTAAAAGAATTTGTCTATTAATAATGCCTACAGATGTAAACTGTAGTCTTATTTTAGGTCTATCATCAGTTTCTGTAGATATGTTTAATTCATCTGTTGGTAAAGAGTTATTATCATCTACAGTTGAAGTGCTTTGCCCAAAACTAATTTGTAATAACAAAAGGCAAATAAATACGCCTATATTCTTAATGTATGAAGTAATAGTTTTCATAACTCTAGAGGGATTAAGTTACTCGATGGACTAAAGGTTTTGTTGGTTTTATGTACCTAAATATTCAAAAAATATCATGGATTGGAAGTTTAATACATTTTAAAAGCCCAATAATTCGCTAAAATGAACTGAATTGTAAATTTCATCGATAAATTGTATCACTTATTTATGATAGTATTTGATTGTACTTCTTTAATTTTTAATTAAAATATTTTAAGGAATAACAACCTAGATAATTCTTATATTTAAGGAATCAATCTTGCTATATCATGAAATATTATTTTTTAATCCTATTTCCCTTTTTATCTACCCTCTCCTTTTCACAATCCAATACCGAAGTTTTTCTTTTCGACTTAGAAAAAAACAACTCTGAAATTAAAGTTTCTAATGGCATCAACATATCCAATAATGATGGATATGATAATCAACCTTCATTTTTCGGTGATGATAGTGTGCTATACGCTTCAACAAGAAATGGACAAACCGATATTGCTCAATATCATATAAATTATAAATCAAAAACATTTATAAATTTTACTAAAGGCGGTGAATACACACCTTTAAAAATTCCAAATAAAAATGCGGTTTCTGCTGTTAGACTAGATCCAGACAACAAACAACGTTTATATAGTTACAATCTAAGCAATGGTGAGTCTACTGAGCTAATAAAAGATTTGGTTGTTGCCTACTACACTTGGTACGACGATAGCTCAATAGTTTCTGCCGTTATTGAAAACGAGCAACTTAATTTATACGTTAGTAATACTACAGATGGTACCAACAGAAAATATGCAACAAGTGTTGGCCGCTCGTTCCATAAAATCCCTAACTCTAATCTTGTAAGTTTTATCTATAAAGAAACTGATAAAACATGGCAAATAAGATCGTTAAACCCTAATAATGGCATCACAAGACTTATCGCCAATACCATGGAAGGTGTCGAGGATATTTGCTGGCTAGATGGTAAAACACTGCTATCTGGAAAAAATGGTATTCTGTATAAACTAACCCTAAAAAAAGATAACAATTGGAAAAAAATAGCAGACTTATCCTCTTACGGTATTACTAATATTACACGTTTAGCAGTTAATGATGATGGTACAAAATTATTAATTGCAGCTGATTTACAATCAGACAAAGAAGAGATAGAAACCAATAAAACTCTTACTGAAAACATTGAAGCTTCACCAATCTTATCTGAGTCTGAAGCTGCTGCTGTAGTTCAAAAACATATAGGCCCTTTTAATAATAGGCAACTTAATGACTTTGCAAATGCTTTTGATGCAAATGTTGTGGTAAATAAATTTCCAAAGGATTATATGTATTCAGGTAGAAATACCCTAAAGGAAAATTACCGTGAATTCTTCAGAAATAACAAAAAATCTAACGTTAAGGTATTAAACCGTATGGTGCTGAATAATTACGTTGTTGACGAAGAATTGGTAACATTAAACAATCTTACTATAAGACAGGCTACCATATATAATGTAGATAAAGATGGTATAAAATCCATGACTTTTATTAGAAACAGAAAATCAACTTCAAACCCTGAAACTATTGTTAATGATCAGCTTGAAGCCTATAACAAAAGGGATATCGATGAATTCACCAAGACTTATGCAAAAGATGTTAAACTATATGAATTTCCTGAAAATATAACTTCTAATGGTATAGAAGAATTGGAAAAAAGATATCAGGTAATCTTCCAAAAAGTTCCAGATCTTAATGCAGAAATTATGAACAGAATTGTTTTGGGCAACAAAGTCATTGACAAAGAAAAAGCAATTATAAACGGAAAAACATACTATGCAATAGCCATTTATGAAGTAGATGATGGTTTAATTTCAAAAGTTACCTTTATTCAATAATTAAACTATGAAAAATATTATAACCCTTTTAGTACTAACAATTGGTTTATATACTTATTCTCAAGATAAGAATACTCTTGATCCTAAGTTAGAAAATATCGCTTGGATCTCAGGCACATGGTATGGTGAAGCCTTTGGTGGTATTACCGAAGAAATTTGGAGCGAGCCCTCTGGAGGTTCAATGATGGCTACTTTTAAATTAATAGTTGATGGAAAAGTAAAGTTTTATGAAATAGAAGTCATCAGAGAGGTTGAAAATTCATTAATTCTCCAACTAAAACATTTTGGCCCAGACCTAAAGGGATGGGAAAACAAGGATGAAACCGTAGATTTTCCCTTAAAGCATATAACAGCAAACAAAGTTGTCTTTGAAGGTATGACCTTTGAAAAAGTTTCAGATAATGAAATGAACATCTATGTAGACATTAATGAAAATAACAAAATAGAGACTGTAAAATTCAACTATAAAAAGCAAACTAAAAAACCATTAAAACCTACTCAAAATGTAAAAAAAGCCCAATCCAATCCGAAAATCGACGGTATAGGTGATGAAAACATCTGGCAGAACACAAAATGGTATCCTATAGACCAACTTTGGCTAGGTAGCCAATATAACTCAACCGATTTTGAGGGTAGATACAAACTTGCTTGGACTAAAAAGGCACTATACCTCTTGGCAGAGATAAGAGATGACAAACTAATAGATATTAATGAAGACCCATTAATTGCATGGTGGGATGATGATTGTCTCGAAATTTTTATAGACGAAGACAACAGTGGCGGTGAGCATCAGTATAACCATAATGCATTTGCCTACCATATAGCTTTAGATGGTAATGTGGTCGATATGTCCACTGACAAGCAAGGAAAACTCTATAATTCGCATCTAGAATCTAAACGGATTACAAAAGAAAATACATCTGTTTGGGAGGTAAAAATTTTGGTGTTTGATGACACTTATAAAGACGATGAGAAAAATACTCCTATAGAGTTATTAGCCGGCAAAAACATAGGATTTGCCCTAGCCTATTGTGATAATGACAATAGTGAACATCGCGAAAACTTTATAGGTTCTATACCAGTTGAAGGTGAGGATAAAAACCGTGGCTGGATTGACGCTAATATTTTTGGAACATTAAAACTAATTGATTAAAAATGAAAAAAACATTTCTAATTCTTACACTACTTTACGCTTCTGCAACATATTGTCAAACAGACCCTAAGATTTACGATATAATTGACGCTGTTTCAGAAGAACGACTAAAAAATGATGTAAAAACTTTGGCCGATTTTGGCACACGTCATACGTTAAGTGATACCATTTCTGACACTCGAGGTATTGGTGCAGCAAGACGTTGGATAAAGTCACAATTCGATAATATTTCTGAAGATTGTAATAATTGTTTAGAAGTGTTTTACCAAGAAAACTTTTTTGAAAAAGGAACCAACCAACGCATTACCAAAGATGTTAACATTGTTAATGTTGTGGCTATTCAACGTGGCACAAAATATCCTAATCGCTACATCATCATGAGCGGAGATATAGATTCTAGAGTGTCAGATCCCAACGATTATACCTCAGATTCACCTGGTGCAAACGATAATGCCACAGGCATGGCTGGCGCTATGGAAGCTGCCAGAGTACTTTCAAAATACAAATTTGAAAGTAGTATTGTCTACCTAGGACTTTCCGGTGAGGAACAAGGGCTTTTCGGAGGACAAGGTTTCGCTAAATATGCAAAAGAAAATAATTGGGATATTATTGGTGTGCTTAATAATGACATGATTGGTAATATTGAAGGTGTAGATGGAGTTATTGACAATAGAACCTTCAGGATTTTCTCTGAGCCTATAACCACAGATGAAACCGATCCTGAAAAATTAGCTAGACAAGCAAGAGCAAGACGTTTTTATGGTGGAGAAGTCGATGGTATTTCGCGCCAGCTTGCTAGATACGTTTACGCAACAACTAAAACCTACATGCCAGAAATGAATCCGATGATGGTTTATCGTCTCGATCGTTTCGGTCGTGGTGGACATCACAGACCTTTTAACGATCTTGGCTTTGCAGGAATACGAATTATGGAAGCTCACGAAAATTACACGCAACAACATCAAGATATTAGAACAGAAAACGGTATAAACTATGGAGATACTTTTGAGCATGTTAATTTTCCATATTGTAAAAAACTAACTGTAGTAAATGCAATTACCATGGCATGCCTTGCCTCTGCTCCACCTTCTCCAGAAGACGTTAGTATTGGTGGAATCGTTGAAGCCTCAGTAAAACTACAATGGAATAAAGTTGATGGTGCAAAAGGCTATAAAATCTATTGGAGAGACACAACTTCTCCTACTTGGGACAATAGTAGATATGTTGGAGACGTTAATGAGTTTACATTAACAGGTATAGTTATAGACAATTCACTATTTGGAGTTGCCGCTGTTAATGAGAATGGTCACGAAAGTGTGGTGGTTTTTCCAAATAAAATAATTAGATAATCATGAATGTTTCAAAATTAAAACCTCTAATCCCTGAATTATTTTTAATTGTATCAGTTGTTTATTACTGGATCTTAACTGCAAATCTTTTTAATCCTTTCGCTATTGGTTTATTAGCTATTATATTCTACCAAATAATGAATAAAAAGCCCACTCTAGGATTAATAATTTCGGTTACTGTTATTGTTCTCACTTTATTTTTAGTTTTAGCATTACTATCTGAATTATCAGAGTTTGAAGTCGCCAATCAAAATTATACAAACCTTCTTATTTTTGGTACCTTATACTTAGGGACCAATTTAGTTTTGGGCAGCATAATGCTTCACAAATATCTGAAACAAAAAATGACATAATAGTGAAATATAGATTACTCCTACTTTTTGCACTGATAATATCTTCAATTGAAGCGCAACCCCTTCAAAACCAAAATAACTTTACAAGACAAGATACTCTTAGAGGGAGTATTACTCCTGAGCGCGAATGGTGGGACCTTACTTATTACCACTTAGATATTGAGGTAAAGCCAGAAGAAAAGTTTATTTCTGGCATCAATACCATTCAATATAAAGTCTTACTACCACGTACAATTATGCAGGTAGATTTGCAAGAACCTATGGAAATTACTAAAGTGACCCAGAATGGTAAACCGCTTCCTGTAGTACGAGATGGTAACGCTTTTTTTATTACGCTATATGAACAAAATGTTGGTGACATAAATTCTATAGTAGTGCATTACCAAGGTTATCCAAAAGAAGCAAAGCGCGCACCTTGGGATGGCGGGTTTTCATGGAAAAAAGATAAAAACGGAAAACATTTTATTGCAACATCTTGCCAAGGTTTAGGCGCTAGCGTGTGGTGGCCAAACAAAGACCATATGTATGACGAAGTGGATAGTATGCTTATTAGTATTACCAATCCTAAAGGTTTAACCAATATATCTAATGGCCGTCTGAGAAAGCTAGAAGATTTAGGTGATAAGGTTAAATCGCATTGGTTTGTCTCTAACCCAATCAATAATTATGGAGTCAACGTAAATATCGGCGATTATGTAAACTTTTCTGAAGTCTATAACGGTGAAAAAGGAAAACTGGATATGGATTATTGGGTCTTATCTTACAACCTTGAAAAAGCCAAAGAACAGTTTAAAGACGCACCAAAAATGATGAAGGCTTTTGAACATTGGTTTGGCCCTTACCCATTTTATGAAGATAGTTTTAAACTTGTTGAAGTCCCTTATTTAGGCATGGAGCATCAAAGCTCTGTAACCTATGGAAATCAATATATAAACGGTTATTTAGGAAATGATTTATCTGGTACTGGTTGGGGTTTAAAATTTGATTTTATTATCATTCACGAAGGTGGACACGAGTGGTTTGCCAACAACATCACCAATAAAGATATTGCAGATATGTGGATTCATGAAGGCTTTACAGCATACTCAGAAAACCTGTTTCTGGACTATTATTATGGCAAAGACGCTTCAGCTGAATATGTTATTGGAACGCGCAAAAGAATACAAAACGACAGACCTTTGATTGGTGAGTATGGTGTAAATCATGAAGGCTCTGGAGATATGTATTACAAAGGAGCCAATATGCTGCATACGTTAAGACAACTCATTGAAGATGATGAACTTTGGAGGCAAATTCTTAGAGGATTAAATAAAGACTTTTATCATAAAACGGTAACATCAAAACAAATAGAAGATTATATAAGTTTAAAAACAAACAAAGACCTAAGGGCGTTTTTCAATCAGTATTTAAGAACAACTAAAATCCCAACTTTAGAATATAAGATTGAAAATAAACTGCTTAAATTTCGATATGTAGATATTGTAGGTGGTTTTGATATGCCTATAGAAGTTGAAATTGATGGCAAACACGAGTGGATCTTTCCAAATTCTGAATGGAAAACAAAGCCTATTACAACTGAAGAATTTGCAGTAGATAAAGACTTTTATATTTATTCGAAAAAGTTATAAAGTGGAAATACCTGAACTCTATTTTGAACGAGACACCGACTGGTACGATTGGCTACTAAACAATCATCAAAAACATGATGCAGTCTATTTGATTTTTTACAAAATAGAACATCACCTACCATCTATGCGTTGGGAAGAAGCCGTAAAAATTGCTATTTGTTTTGGTTGGATTGACTCAACGGTAAAAAGTTTGGGCAATGGCAAAAGACAACAGTATTTTACAAAACGCAATCCCAAAAGTACTTGGAGTGCTCTCAACAAATCTTATGTAAAGCAACTAGAAAAAGCAGGACTCATCCACGATACTGGTTGGGAAATGATTAAACTTGCTAAAAAAACAGGTACGTGGACAGCCATGGACAATGTAGAAAATGGTATTATTCCTGAAGATTTGCAAAATGCTTTTAATGCTAATCCACAAGCTTTTGAAAACTATCAAAACTTTTCAAAAGGCTATCAAAAGAGCTACTTATCATGGTTACACAGTGCAAAACGGGAAGGCACAAGACAAAAAAGAATTGAAGAAATTATAAAACTCTGCAGTCGTAATATTAAAAGTCGAAGTGGCTAGTAATCTTATTTATAGTTTTCGTTAACGTCTTATTAAGAGAAATAACAAAGGAATTTTCTTAGTTTGCTGGTTTATTTATTATTTTGAAATCTAAAAACAAATCTTTAGCACAATCCGTTAGGTGGTATCGCAAATGGCATCGCTATACTGCCATGTTACTACTCACATTCATTGCGATAGTAAGCTTAAGCGGTATTTTACTTGCTTGGAAAGATGAATTGCAGCTTAAGCCACCATCACAAAAATCTGTAACTACGAATCAAGATTTACTGCCTCTTAGCAAAATTGAAACCATTGCCATAAAGCATATTGAAGACCTAAACCTGTCTTCCACTATTAATAGAATAGATTATAGGCCCAGAAAAGGAATTGCAAAAGTTAGGTTTCAAACTCATTTTACAGAGTTACAAATAGATTGTTACACAGGAAAAATCCTTTCACAAAAAATAAGAACCGCAGACATCATAGAAATGATACATGACGGTTCTATTATAGACTATTTGGTAAACTCTGAAGGAAAAACAGTAAAACTCTTATATTCCTCTGTTTTAGGATTGGGACTTTTGTTCTTATCGTTTAGCGGGTTTTGGCTTTGGAAAAAGCCAAAACAAATCAAAAAGAATAAAAACTAATAGAATTATGATACTCTAGAGTCCGCTTATGTAACTTCCATAAGGATCTTTGAACTGTGTTCCTTCTTTAAATTTATATTTAGATAACTTCTTAAACTGTGCCAATCCCCAGAGTATAAATTCCTTTTCAAAATAGACATCCTTAGGGTCTATATCGGGTTGGTAATCTGCTATTAAATTATCTAAAGGCTTAATGCTATCTAGTTTTGATTTATAAGTTACATCGTTATCATCATCTAACAACTCAAAGCCATCTCCATTAAAAAACCAAGAGACTAATTCATCATAAGGGGTTTCTTCATCTTGTTTTTGAAGCTTTTCAATCTTTGTGAAATACTCTGGAAATAACGTTTTTATAGCGCTTTCTAGCAATAAATTAGCCACGTAATAAGCACCTTCTTGTTCGCCTTCATATACCAATTCTACCTTACCCGTAATAGACGGAATAACACCTATAAAGTCCGATAGTCTTACCGTTGTGTGGCTATCTCCATTAAGCAGTGCCCTACGTTCTGCCGTGCTCATTAAATTCTCATAAGCTGTAATACTCAATCGAGCACTTACACCACTTTTTACGTCAATGTAATCGCTTTCACGAGCTTCAAAGCTTATTTGTTCTAAAATATCCTTTGCTAAATCTGGGACATAAACGGTATTAGCTTGAAACTGTTCTAAACGTGCTTCTTGTAAAGTTATTTCGCGAGCAACCTCAATACTGTTAGGATAATGTGTTAAAATTTGAGACCCTATTCTATCTTTTAAAGGAGTAACAATACTACCTCTATTAGTATAATCTTCAGGATTTGCGGTAAACACAAATTGCATGTCTAAAGGTAATCTTAGCTTAAATCCTCTTATCTGAATGTCTCCTTCTTGCAAAATATTAAACAAAGCTACTTGAATTCTTGCTTGTAAATCTGGTAACTCATTAATCACAAAGATGCAACGGTTGGCTCGAGGAATCATCCCAAAATGAATCACACGATCATCGGCATAGCTCAACTTTAAATTTGCTGCTTTTATAGGATCTACATCTCCAATAATATCAGCAACAGTAACATCTGGAGTGGCTAATTTCTCTGCAAAACGTTCATCTCTATGTAACCAAGAGATTGGTGTATTGTCACCTTTTTCTTTTATGAGCTCTTTTGCATAGCGTGAAATAGGTTGTAAAGGATCGTCATTAATTTCCGAACCTTCCACAACTGGAATATATTCGTCCAATAATGTCACCATCATACGTGCCAAGCGTGTTTTTGCCTGACCACGTAATCCTAAAAGGTTGATATTGTGTCGTGATAATATCGCACGTTCTAATTCAGGAATCACTGTGTTTTCATAACCGTGGATACCTTGAAACGTATTGATTTTGTTCTTTATATTTTCAATAAGGTTATCTCTTAATTCGTCTTTAATCGATTTAGATTGATATCCTGATTTTTTTAATTCTCCTAGTGTTTTAATGTCTTTCATTTTCTAGCTTTTGGCTATTTGCTTTTGACTATTAGCAATTCTGTTTTTATAAAGCTAAGTGCTAATACCTAAAAGCTAATAGCTGTTTTTATCCTTTAATTCTTCTTTTTCTATTGTTTTCGTAATCTTCAAAAATCATTTCACCTAGTCCTTTTAAGCCTGTGTAAAATGCTTTCCCTCTATTGGCTTGTGTAAACTCTCTAATGAATTTCATCAAATAAGGGTCTTCTGCAATCATAAAGGTTGTAATTGGTATGTGCAAACGTCTTGCTTGTTGTGCCATGGCATAGCATTTATTAACGATATAAGGATCTAACCCTACACTGTTTTTATAATATTGTCCATCTGGCATTCGCAAGCAACTTGGCTTACCATCTGTAATCATAAAAATCTGTTTGTTAGTATTTCGCTTTCTGCGCAACATATCCATTGCCAATTGCAAACCTGCAACGGTATTGGTATGATAAGGTCCAACCTTAAGATATGGTAAATCTTTAATTTTTATAGGCCAAGCATCATTACCAAAAACTAAAATTTCGAGCGTATCTTTTGGATAACGTGTTGTAATCAGTTCGGCCAAAGCCATGGCTACCTTCTTAGCAGGTGTTATGCGATCCTCACCATACAAAATCATACTGTGGCTAATATCTATCATCAGCACTGTACTCATTTGACTTTTATGCAGCGTTTCTTCAATAACTAAATCATCTTCAGTTAGGCTAAAATTAGCTATCCCATGATTGATTTGAGCATTTCTAAGACTCTCAGTTACCGAAACTTTATCTAAGGCATCACCAAATTGATAAGCCCTAAAGTCACCTGTATGCTCATCTCCTAAGCCAACACCTTTACTCTTGTGATTACCAGAACCGCTTCGCTTTATTTTTCCGAAAATATGATCTAATGCTTGTTGTCTGATAGCACGCTCGGTTTTTGCCGTGATTGCCATTCCGCTTCCACCATTGCCATCGTTATCAATTTCTTCTCTTATATACCCTTTCTTTTTTAGATCTTCAATAAAATCATCAATGGTATAATCTGGTGTAGTGAGCTTATACTCTACATCCAACTGTCGCAACCAATCAATAGCCTCATCAAAATCTCCTGATGTATAAGTAATCAACTCCTTGAAAATTTCAAAGAGTTTTTCGAAAGGGGATTGGTATGGCGCTTCATAAGTTTTGAATATAAAGCCCGATTTTCTTTTTTGTTCTCTCATAGCATTATAAAAATAATACTTTTAAATGTAACATTTACATATTTTCAGATTCTAACATTTTGTTAACTTTACCCGAAACTTATTACAAAATGTCCGAGGAAACCGAAAAAGAAAAACCAAAAAAAACCAGAAAAAAAATCAACTGGACCACTGATAAAATCATGAGCACTTCTGCTCTATTCATAAGTGTAATTTCTTTAATAGCTCTCATTTACCAATCGTATTTAGCTAGAGAAGAAAATAAGCTCATACAGATGCAACAAAGTGCATCAGTATTGCCTCATCTTAACCAATGGTATAGTAACTATAATAATACTTTTAAGTTTGTAGTTGGTAATAAAGGGGTTGGCCCAGCATTTATTGATGAAGTAGAAATTACTCTGGATTCCATCCATAAATTTAACAACACCAAAGATTTGTTTGATTATATCTTTGAGAATAATAAAGAGTTAGACACTATTCCGTATACATATAGTACGCTCATAAAAGGCTTTGTTTTACCAGCAAATGAGCAAATCGACATTCTTGAAATAAAAAATCCAAAACATATTCAACTGACCAGGGACGCACTAAACAAGATAAATATCAACTATAAAATTGTCTACAAAGATGTCTATGGATCCAAATGGGTTTTAACTAATGACAATAAGAATGGCACTAGTACTAACACACCCATTGCCATCGAGAAATAATTATAATTTACACCTTAACAACTTCTTATGAATTCTCAAATTTCTTTTCATTATTTTTAGAGAAATTAACTAACCTAAATAATAATGAAACGTTTTCTCTTATGTGTTATGCTTTGTGGTGTAGCACTTCTTTCTGCACAAGAATTTTCAATGGATTTAGTAAAAAACATGACACCAAGAAACATTGGTCCTGGTGGTATGTCTGGTCGTGTTACAGCTATTGATGTCGTAAACGATAATCCTGACATTATGTATGTTGGCACTGCTTCCGGCGGACTTTGGAAGTCAACTTCAGGAGGTATTAAATGGGAACCTATTTTTGATAAAGAAGTTACAGCTTCCATAGGAGCTGTTGAAATTCAACAATCCAATCCGAGTGTAATCTGGGTTGGTACAGGTGAAGGTAATCCTCGTAACTCACTAAATGGCGGTTACGGTATATACAAATCGCTAGATGGTGGAAAGTCTTGGATGGCTATGGGTTTAGAGAAAACTAGACACATTCATAGAATTATAGTAGATCCTACCAATCCTGATGTTGTTTATGTAGGTGCTATTGGTTCTCCATGGGGAGAACATCCTGAGCGTGGAGTTTTTAAAACTACAGATGGCGGCAAAACATGGGAAAAGATTCTTTTTGCAAATAACAAAACTGGTATTGCCGATTTGGTAATGGATCCTTCTAACCCAAACAAACTATTCGCTGCCATGTGGGAACACAAGCGCGATCCTTGGTTTTTTAACTCTGGTGGAGAAGGTTCTGCGTTACACATGACACACGATGGTGGTAAAACATGGAAAAAAATTACTGAAAATGATGGCTTTCCTAAAGGAGATTTAGGTCGTATTGGTGTGGCTATTGCACCTGGAAAACCTGAAATTGTTTATGCGCTTGTTGAAGCTAAAAAAAATGCACTTTATAAAAGTGAAGATGGTGGTTTTAAATGGACAAAAATTAATGACAAAAATGATATAGGGAATCGTCCATTTTACTATTCTGAAATCTACGTAGACCCACAAAATGAAAACCGCGTATATTCTGTATTCACATACGTGAACGTTTCTGAAGATGGAGGGAAAAACTTTGAGCAACTTATGCCTGCTTATGGTGTGAGTAATGGTGTGCATCCAGACCACCATGCTTGGTGGATTCATCCAGAGGATGGTAGTTTTATGATTGATGGCAATGATGGAGGTATGAATATTACTAGAGATGGTGGAAAAACATGGCGATTTATTGGTAATCTTCCTGTGGCTCAATTTTATCACATCGCAGTAGACAATGAATTTCCATATAATGTCTATGGAGGTATGCAAGACAATGGGTCTTGGAGAGGGCCGGCTTATGTTTGGAAAGATCAAGGTATTAGAAATAGTTACTGGCAAGAAATAAGTTTTGGTGATGGTTTTGATGTGGTACCAGATAGAGATGATTCACGCTATGGTTGGTCTATGAGTCAGCAAGGTTATGTAAGCCGTTACGATTGGCAAACCGGAAACAACTATGGAGTAAGACCTACACATCCTGATGCTAATGTAGAATTGCGTTTTAATTGGAATTCAGCTATAAACATTGATCCGTTTGAAAACAGTACAATTTATTTTGGAAGCCAGTTTGTACATAAATCAACTGACAAAGGCGAAACCTGGACTGTTATTTCACCAGACTTAACCACTAATGATCCTGAAAAGCAAAAACAATCCGAAAGTGGTGGATTAACTATGGATGCAACTGGAGCAGAAAATCATTGTACCGTTTTAGTCATAGAACCGTCGCTTGTAGAAAAAAATATGCTTTGGGTTGGGACCGACGATGGCAGAGTACACTATACAATTAATGGAGGTAATACTTGGGTCGATGTTTCAAAAAACATCAAAGGGTTACCCGAAGGCAGTTGGATAGCCCAAATAAAAGCATCCAATAAAAACAAAGGCGAAGCACTTTTAATTGCTAACGATTACAGACGTTTTAATTATACGCCTTATGCTTACCGGACAAAAAATTATGGAAAAACTTGGGAACGCATAGTAGATAGAAATGATGTTCAGAGTTACACGTTATCCATTGTAGAAGATTTAGAAGAACCAAATCTCATGTTCTTAGGAACAGATGATGGACTTTATATTTCTTTAAATGCAGGAGAAAAATGGACAAAATGGACTGAAGGTTTCCCTACTACATCTGTAAAGGATTTAGTTATCCATCCTCGGGAGCACGATTTGGTGATAGGAACATTCGGAAGAGCAGCTTGGGTTCTAGACGATATTAGACCTTTGAGAGCCATGGCGAAAAACAAGTCGGTCATCAACTCAAATATTGAGTTATTTAATCCACCAACAGCTTATCAAGCAGCATACCAACAACCCACAGGAAGTCGTTTTGGTGCAGATGCCATGTACCATGGTGAAAATCGTGGTGGTGGAGCAAGATTTACATATATGTTCAATAAAAAAGATATGCCAAAAGAAGAAAAGAAAGACAATCAGGAAAAAGAAAATGAGGACAACATGGATGATGAAAAAAGTGAATCTAAAATTAACTGGGATTCACTGACCTTGAAAATTTATGATGGCGAACGACTTATTAGAACATTAAAACAAAAAGCACCAAAAGAAAACGGTCTTGAGAAATGGACATGGTATATGGATGAAGCAGGTGTTAGTAGGCCTTCGCGAAGAATCCGAGAGCAAAACAGAGAACCTGGTGGCGTTTCTGTAAAACCAGGTGACTACAAAGCAGTTTTACATTACGGTAATTTAACTTCCGAAACTACAATTACCGTAAAATCTGACCCAAGACTAAATGTTTCACAAAAAAATATAAATGAAGTCTACGCAACAGCAAAGGCATTAGAAAAACTCCAAGAAAAAGCTGCTGAAGCTGTTGAACAATTGGTAGAAAGTAAAACCATAGCCGAAAACTTCAAGAAAGAACTTTCCAAACTAGATAAAGAGACTTACAAAGAACAGATTAAGCGTTCTAAAGAAATGGTAAAATCTATTGATAGCCTAATTGACAAGTATTTAGGCAAAGTAGATGAAAGACAAGGCATTACTAGAGATCCAGAAGTAACACCAATGCAACGCCTGCGCACAGCACAAGGTTACGTATATGATAGCCAAACAGGAATAACCTCAACAGAGACAACATTAATTCAACATGCAAAAGATGCTTTTGATAAAGTTTTTGGTGAGACCAATGATTTCTTCAATACGACTTGGAAAAATTTTCAGAATGAAATGAAAGACTTAAAAGTCAATCCATTTAAAGAAACCAAACGCTTTAGTGTAGACTAAACAAAAAAGCGCTTTAAATTAGAGCGCTTTTTTATTCTATCCATTTAAGACCGTTATAATCTTCAATCATTATATGCTTACCTTTAGTAGAAATCAAATCCTCTTTTTTAAATTGGGATAATATTCTAATAGCAGATTCTGTTGCCGTACCAACTATACTAGCATAGTCTTCACGAGAAAGGACAATACTTAAATACCCTTCATTATCCGTACCAAAATTGTCATGAATATACATCAAAATTTCAGCCATCCTGCGTTTTACAGATTTTTGGGCCATATTTACCAATGACTCGTCTGATTCTTTTAAATCATTAGCCATTTCTCTCAATACGTCCATAGTAAACTTTGGATTTTTTGACAAATCATCAATTATCTCACTCTTAGGGATAAAGCACATTTCCATATCATTAAGTGCAATAGCACTTAAATTTGTTTTCTCATCAGTAACCAAAGATCGTTTACCCAAAAGATCTCCTTTGACAACCAGTTTTACAACTTGGTCTTTTCCATTTTCACTTAACTTAGTGAGTTTACATACACCATCCCTCACACAATAAACTCCGTTAAGCGTTTCCCCTTCCTCAAAAATGACCTGACCTTTCTTGTAAAATTTTCCAGTTTTACATGCGGAAACTCGCATTAATTCATCGCGCGTCAGAGACTTTAAGGAATTAAACTCCTTAATAATACAAGACTCACATTTACTCATACCAATTGATTTAGTGACTTAACCCAAATATACTAATTACATGACAAATATCATATTTTATCTTTACAGATAATGTCACCTTTGTTACAGGTATAAATGAGCAAATTAAACTATGGGAAACAAATCTTGTTTTCATTGTGGTGACGACTGTGGTAATCATCCCATTATCTTTCAGGAAAAAACCTTCTGCTGTAATGGCTGTAAAACTGTTTTCGAAATTTTTAATGAAAATGATCTCACCTGCTATTATGATTTACAAAATTCACCAGGAGCCATTCCCAAAGAAATTGAAGGAAAGTACGATTTTCTATCACAAGAAAATATTATAGAAAAGCTTACCGAATTTAGAGGCGATGAGATTGAAATAGCTACACTTTACATTCCACATATTCATTGTAGTTCCTGCATTTGGATTTTAGAAAATCTTAAAAAACTTAATCCAAACATTTCTGACTCTCAAGTAAACTTTGGTAAAAAAACGCTTAGGGTCACTTACAGTTCTAAAAAAACAGACCTAAAGTCTGTCGTCATTTTATTGAGCAGTATTGGATATGAACCTTACATTAGTCTAGATGATTTTAAAACAGGAAAACAAAAAATCAACAGAACAATAATTTATAAACTTGGTGTTGCTGGTTTTGCCTTTGGAAATATCATGTTCCTATCGTTTCCTGAGTATTTTGAAATCAATGAATTCTGGTTAGAACAATACAAGCATATGTTCCGTTGGCTTATGTTTTCGTTGTCCATTCCTGTGGTTTTTTACGCGGCACAAGATTATTTTGTGTCGGCTTATAAAGGCTTAAAAGCAAGACTTTTAAATATTGATGTGCCTATTGCTTTAGGTGTTTCCGTTTTATTTATAAGAAGTACTGTTGAAATCGCTTTTGACATCGGTTCAGGTTTTTTTGATAGTCTTTCAGGATTGGTTTTTTTCCTTTTGTTAGGTAAATTTTTTCAGCAAAAAACTTATGACTTCCTATCATTTGAGCGCGACTATAAAAGCTACTTCCCTATTGCAATTACTAAAATTGAAAAAGACGGAAGTGAAAACTCAATTCAGGTTTATGATATTGAAAAAGGTGACCGACTATTAATAAGAAATGAAGAGTTAATTCCGGTTGATGGCATCCTTATTAATGGTAGAGGAAAAATAGACTACAGTTTTGTTACAGGTGAATCTCAACCCGTTACTAAAAAATCTGGTGACAAACTTTTTGCAGGTGGCAAACAAACAGCTGGTGTCATAGAGCTCGAAGCCTTAAAATCTGTTGAACAAAGTTACCTTACCCAATTGTGGAGCAACGACGTCTTTAATAAAAATAAGGAAGATGGTTTTACCAATATTACTAACAATATAAGTAAACACTTTACAATTGCCATCCTTACAATAGCGGTAATTGCAACAACTTATTGGTTATTTATTGATGCCAGTAAAGCCATGAATGTCTTTACTGCAGTACTTATAATTGCTTGTCCTTGTGCTATTGCGTTGTCTGCACCTTTTACCTATGGAAATCTGCTTCGCATTTTTGGCAAGCTGAAGTTTTATATGAAAAACGCTAGCGTTATAGAACAGCTAGCACATATCAATACTGTAATATTTGACAAAACAGGAACCATTACATCCAACAAACAAAGTAGCGCAGAATATGAAGGCATATCGTTATCGGATTCTGAAAGTTTGGTCCTTAAAAACTCTTTGAGAGGATCTAATCACCCTTTGAGTAGAACACTTTATAATATCCTTGATGAACACAATATCATTACGCTAGATAGGTTTGAAGAACACATTGGCAAAGGTATAGAAGCAAAACATGACAATATTAACCTAAAAGTTGGATCCGCAAGTTTTGTGGGTAATGCTGAACAAACCCCTAATCTAAATACTACAGTTCACGTAAGCAACAATGATGTCTACAAAGGAAAATTCACCTTTTATAATAGTTATAGAAAAGGAGTAGCTAAACTTTTTAATCAATTAAAGAAACATTTTGATTTAGTGATTCTCTCTGGAGACAATGAAGGGGAACTCAAAAATCTTCGAAAGTTACTTCCAGGAAAAACTAAACTTATTTTCAACCAAAAACCAGATGACAAATTAGAGTTTATTAAATACCATCAATCTGAAGGTGCAAAAGTATTAATGATTGGTGATGGACTCAATGATGCAGGCGCTTTAGCACAAAGTGACGTTGGCATTGCTATTTCAGAAGATGTTAATGTGTTTTCACCTGCTTGTGATGCCATTTTAGATGCTTCAAAATTTAAGCAATTGTATCGTTATATCATGGCTTCAAAATCAGCCATAAAGATCATAAAATGGAGCTTTGTGCTTTCATTCATTTATAATGTTATTGGACTATATTTTGCCGTCACGGGTCAGTTAGCACCTGTAATTGCAGCCATTTTAATGCCATTGAGTTCTATAAGTATAGTAGTGTTTACAACAGTATGCACCAATTTTATAGGTAGAAAACTGAAATAATTATTTGAAATAAATCTAAATAAGATGACATGATAAATGTCATGTTTTTAAAAAAGGTTCAACAGTAAATTTGAGCCATAACTTCAAAATAGGTATGAGTGTTATATACATAGTTTTAACAGTAAGTGTCATTGTTGGTGTAGCTTTTTTTATCGTTTTTTTAATGGCTGTAAAATCTGGCCAATATGATGATAGCTATACACCATCAGTACGTATGTTATTTGAAGATGAAATAGTAAAACCAAAAAATTCAACAAAAACTGACTAATTATATTAATATGGAAATGCAACAATTTTACTACGATAACAAAATCGTTAAAAAATTCCTCTACGCCACAATAGTTTTCGGTGTGGTTGGGATGCTCGTTGGGCTTATTTTGGCCTTTATGTTTTTATTCCCAAACATGACCGACGGTATTTCGTGGTTGAGTTTTGGGCGGTTAAGACCATTACACACCAACGCAGTAATTTTTGCCTTTGTGGGTAATGCCATTTTTGCTGGTGTCTATTATTCACTTCAGCGTCTACTAAAAGCAAGAATGTTTAGTGATTTATTGAGCAATATTAACTTCTGGGGCTGGCAATTGATTATTGTGGGCGCAGCAATAACGCTACCACTAGGTATTACAACATCAAAAGAATATGCCGAATTAGAATGGCCATTTGACATCGCCATTGCTTTGGTATGGGTTGTTTTTGGTGTTAATATGATTGGTACAATCTTAAAACGTCGTCAACGCCACTTATATGTGGCCATTTGGTTTTATATCGCTACGTTTGTGACGGTTGCAGTACTTCATATCTTTAATAGTTTAGAACTTCCAGTTAGCTTAACAGGTTTTAAAAGTTATTCGGTTTATGCCGGTGTACAGGATGCCTTAGTACAATGGTGGTACGGACACAATGCAGTAGCATTTTTCTTAACTACTCCATTCCTTGGATTGATGTATTACTTTGTACCTAAAGCAGCCAACAGACCTGTTTATTCATATAGACTATCTATAGTTCATTTCTGGTCATTAATATTCATCTATATATGGGCAGGCCCTCACCACTTATTATATACTGCGCTTCCAGAATGGGCACAGCACCTGGGTGTTGCATTCTCTGTAATGTTAATTGCACCATCTTGGGGAGGTATGATTAATGGTCTATTAACCTTACGTGGTGCATGGGACAAAGTGCGTACAGATCCGGTTCTTAAATTCATGGTTGTTGCAATTACAGGATACGGTATGGCTACGTTTGAAGGACCTATGCTATCCCTTAAGAATGTAAATGCCATTGCACACTTTACAGACTGGATTATTGCACATGTGCACGTTGGAGCCTTAGCTTGGAACGGATTCTTGGCCTTCGGTATGATATACTGGTTAATCCCAAGGCTATTTAAAACAAAACTGCATTCAGTTGGTTTAGCCAATTTACATTTCTGGGTAGGTACCCTAGGTATCATACTTTATGCCTTGCCTATGTATGTTGCCGGATTTACCCAAGCGAGTATGTGGAAACAATTTAATCCAGATGGTAGTATAGTTTATGGTAACTTCCTTGAAACTGTTACCGAAATTATGCCTATGTATTGGATGCGTGCTATTGGTGGTACGCTTTACATCATCGGTATGCTAATCTTAGTGTATAATGTTATTGTCACGATTGTAAAATCAGACAGCAAAGTTACGGACGAACTTGCAGAAGCTCCAGCTCTACAACGTGTATCTAAGAGACGTGTTGCGGGAGAAGGATGGCACACATGGTTAGAGCGTAAGCCTGTACTTCTTACTATATACGCTACAATAGCCATATTAATAGGTGGTATTGTACAGATTATACCAACTATTGTGGTTGAATCTAATATACCAACCATAAGTAGTGTTCAGCCTTATACTCCATTAGAACTTGAAGGTAGGGACATCTACATTAGAGAAGGATGTGTGGGTTGTCACTCACAAATGGTAAGACCTTTTAGAAGTGAGGTAGAACGTTATGGTGAGTATTCTAAAGCAGGTGAATATGTATATGATCATCCATTCCTTTGGGGTAGTAAACGTACAGGACCAGATTTACATCGCGTTGGCGGAAAGTATAACGACAACTGGCACTTTAATCATATGTACGATCCACAAACAACCTCATCAGGTTCAATCATGCCTGCCTATAAATGGTTAATTGTTGGTGAGGGTGCTAAACTAGATAAGTCCATGACCGAAAAGAAAATGGAAACTATGGTTAGTCTGGGTGTCCCTTACACAGAAGAAGATATTGCTAACGCACAAGCTTCTATGTTAGAACAAGGTACTCAAATTGAGAAAAACCTTTATAGCGATCCTGATTTTGCTAAATCTTATGAAGCTGATAAAGCCGCTGGCGGTGAAGATTTCGTCGAAATGAGAAATAGAGAAATTGTCGCACTTATTGCTTACCTACAACGTTTAGGTACCGACATTAAAGTGAAAGAAATCATTAACGAAACTGCTCAAAACTAATCGCCATGCTAAAATTTGTAAAACATCATATGGAAAGTATCACAGGGATAGAAATCTATCCCTTAATATCTCTTTTAATTTTCTTTCTCTTTTTTGTAGCGCTTTTTTTCTGGGTGATTACAGCAAAGAAAGATTATATAACAACAGTCAGTAATATTCCTTTAGATAACCAAAACGATTCACAACCATGAGAAATTTAATCCCATCATATATCAGAGTACCTGTCGTATTCTTTATTATCGCAGGACTTATCGAATACTTTGTAGATTCTGGCGATCAGCCAGCATTTATAGAACAACCTGTTATTCTTTTATTCCTTTTATTAGTGCTTCTATTTTTAATTGCTATAGAAGGCATTGTAGGCACAATGGATAACATTCTTTACCAAAGTTTAGATGAAGAAGGCAAAGCCAGGTACGATGCACAGAGAGCAGCACCATCTAAATTATCATTATGGATTCAGAATACTTACAAAAAACTAAAAGGTGGTAAACCTATTGAAGAAGAAGGTAAAATTATTCTAGACCATAATTACGATGGTATAAAAGAGTTAGACAACAGCCTCCCGCCTTGGTGGTTATATGGTTTTTATGCTACAATCATTTTTGCTGCGGTTTACTTAGCACGTTTTCACATTTTTAATGCTGGAGACCAATTTGCAGAATACGAAATAGAATATGCCGAAGCCAATAGAGCTATTGAAGAGTATAAAAAGACCGCAAAAAATTTAGTAGATGTAAATACTGTTGAGGTTCTTACTGATGCATCAGATTTAAATGCTGGTAAAAAGATTTTTGAAGTTAACTGTGTTGCCTGCCATATGACTGATGGTGGTGGAGGTATTGGTCCAAACTTAGCAGATCAACATTGGATTCTCGGTGGAGGTATCAAAAATGTGTTTAGAACCATTTCTGAAGGTGGTAGAGACGGTAAAGGAATGGTGGCTTGGAAAAACAGTTTAAAACCTCTTGAAATGGCTCAAGTGGCTAGTTATGTGTTACAATTCCAAGGGACAACACCCGCTAATCCTAAAGATCCTGAAGGGGACATTTGGGTAGATGAATCTGAAAACACATCTGAAACAGTTAAACCTACTCAGGACGCAACAAATGACACTGAGGAGAATACAACCGAAGTTGTTGAAGAAACTCAAACTGTAGCGTCAAATTAAATTATATAAAACTACACCCAAATGGAAACGCCAGAAAATGAAGTTTTTAGAGATTCAATTGGTACCATCAACGAAGAGGGTAAACGTAATTGGATTTTTCCTAAAAAACCTTCAGGGCCATACTGGGAAAAGAGAAAAATTGTAAGCTACTTTTTATTAGCTTTCCTTTTTGCTGCACCATTTATAAAAATTAATGGTAACCAATTCCTAATGTTTAATGTCTTAGAAAGGCGTTTTAACATCTTTGGTTTTCCGTTTTGGCCACAAGATTTTCATTTGTTTGTTATTTCCATGATAATTGGTGTGGTATTCATTACCCTATTTACGGTTGGCTTTGGTCGTATTTTCTGTGGGTGGATTTGCCCTCAGACCATCTTTATGGAAATGGTCTTTAGACGTATTGAGTTCTGGATCGATGGTGACCGCAATAAACAAATGCGTTTGGCAAGACAAAAATGGGATGCGGAAAAAATTAAAAAACGTACTTTAAAATGGTTTGTCTTTTTGATAATCTCATTTTTAATTGCCAATATTTTCCTAGCCTACTTAATTGGGAGTGACAAACTTTTAAGATGTGTTAAAGAAGGTCCTTCAGAGCATATCGGCACTTTAATTCCTCTGTTAATTTTCACAGGAGTTTTCTATTTTATTTTTGCTTGGTTTAGAGAACAGGTCTGTATCATCGCTTGTCCTTATGGCAGATTGCAAGGTGTACTTTTAGATAACAAATCTATAGTAGTGGCATACGACCATAAAAGAGGCGAAGGTGAAAACGGAAGAAAAAAATTTAGAAAAAATGAAGATAGAGATGCTTTGGGTCATGGTGATTGTATAGACTGTTTTCAATGTGTGCATGTCTGCCCTACTGGTATTGACATAAGAAATGGCACGCAATTGGAATGTGTAAACTGCACGGCTTGCATCGATGAGTGTGATACCATCATGGAAAAAATTGACAAGCCCAAAGGGTTGATACGTTATGCCAGTGAAGACAATATAGAAAAGAACGAGCCATTTAAAATTACGGCTCGTATGAAGGGTTACATTGCCGTATTGGTCATTCTTATCGGTGTGCTTTTGGGTATGTTGGCTTTAAGAAATGATGTAGAAGCTCGAGTCTTGAGATTACCAGGACAGCTTTACGAGCACAAAGACAATGACATTATTAGTAATGTCTATACTTATAAAATTGTAAACAAAACAACACAGACCATTGAAAATGTCAGTTTTAAACTCAGAGGTATTGATGGTGAAATAAAATTGGTTTCTACAAGTGATACCTTTACAGTAAAAGAAAGTGGACTGGCAGAAGGCACACTATTTATAGAACTTAAACAAAGTGATCTTTCTGGTGACAAAAATACATTGACCATTGATGTTTACAGTGGCGACAAGTTAATAGAAACAACTTCGGTGAGCTTCTTAGGCCCTAGAAGTTATAATTAAAAAAAGTTATGAAAGTAAATTGGGGAACAGCAATCGTTTTAGCATTTGTTGCCTTTATTGGGTTTATCATGTACTTTGTAATAAGTATGGCTACAAACGATAAGTATGACCATGATTTGGTGGTAGAAGATTATTATCAAAAAGAGTTGAAATTTCAAACTGATATTGATAAAGAAGAAAATTCTAAAAACTTAAAAACCAATGTCAATTGGAAAAAGACCGAAAACGGTATTCTTGTTGAGTTTCCAAAAGAATTAGAAGTAGAAAAGATTAAAGGCACAGTGTTCCTATACAGACCATCTAACAAAAAGTTAGATTTTGAAATTCCTATTTCATTATCTGATCACAATTTGCTCATACCTGACAACAAATTGTTAGATGGTCGTTGGAACATTAACATTGATTGGACTTATAACAATGAACCTTATTTGTATAAGGAAGCGATAAACTATTAACATGTTATACTCGGCATTTATATTAGGGTTATTGGGTAGTTTGCACTGCGTTGGTATGTGTGGCCCAATAGCTTTTATGTTGCCAGTAGATCACTCTAACTCGTTTAAAAAAGTATCTCAAATTGGTGTTTACCATATTGGTAGGTTATTAGCCTACAGCCTCATCGGTTTTGTTTTTGGGTTAGTTGGTAAAAGTCTTAATCTTTTTGGAGTGCAACAACAACTTTCTATAGCTATTGGTGTATTAATGATTCTTGTTGTATTAATTCCATATAAGACCTTTGCTAAATACAATTTATCTAAACCTTTAAACAAGATCATTTCCAAAGTGAAGTCAAATCTTGGCCAGGCTTTAAAGAAAAAAACACCTGATACTTTTTTAACCATAGGTTTTCTTAATGGATTTTTACCCTGTGGTTTGGTTTATATGGCTGTATTTGGCGCAGTAGCAACAGGCAGTTTATTGCAAGGCAGTTTATATATGGTTTTATTTGGTTTGGGTACTATTCCCTTAATGACATCAGCTATTTATTTAGGTAAGTTTTTAAACCAAACCATAAAACAACGCATACAAAAAGCCATTCCGGTTTTTGTAGTCATAATAGGTGTTTTATTCATCCTTAGAGGATTGGGATTAGGCATCCCATACATCTCGCCTGCTCCAATTGTAGAAATGGCAACCAGCGCTATTGATTGTCATTAATAGATTATATTTGATTTAAAAAAAATTAAATAAATTTCTGTACAGATGACAGAGACAACCAACACTCCTAAAAAAATTATAAACACCTTGACAGTTATTCACTATGGCTACTGCATAGCCATTTTAGTGTTTGCAACTGTTGTTTTTTTAATTTCAGATCATACAATAATTAGTTTTGATGATTCTGAGGATTTATTTCTTTATCTGGTTCCGATTTTTGCTTTTGGAGGTGTATCTGTGAGTATTTTTATGTTTAAAGCACAATTGAAACAAATACATAAAAAAGAAACACTTATAGAAAAACTAACAGCATATCAAACTTCTCATCTTATTAGGATTGCCTTAATTGAAGGTCCTGCCTTTTTAGGTATCGTTATATTTATGATTAGCAGCAACCTATTCTACTTAATCATTGCTTTAGCGCTATTGGTATATCTCATCTTTCTAAGACCAACAGCAAACGGTATAAAAGAAGATTTGAATCTCAATTTTGAACAAGAGAAAGAGTTTAGAAAAAACATTCAATAAAAAAACGCCAAAGCTTTTGTCTTTGGCGTTTTAACTTGATATTAATAACACTAACTAATAAACATCAAGAACTATATTTTAAAGGTCATAACCGGCAAGGTGGAATGATTGGCGATATCTTCAGAGATGCTTCCTTCAAAGAAATGTGCCAAGCCTTTTCTGCCGTGAGTGGCGACTGCAATTAAATCAGCACCTATGGTATTGGCAAAACTTAAAATGCCCTTTTCAATAGAATAATCCGAAACCACATGCACGTTTTCTAGATTATCTAAATCACCATCAGCCTTTTTAAGGAACAAGGATATACGCTTGTCTATTTCTGTTGAACTTCTAAAATTACCATCAGGTGAGTTCACATACACCAAGTGCATTGTCGCGCCTAATTTTTCAAAAGTTTTCCTTGCATTTAGGTATGGTGTTATTGCTTCGTCTGTAAAGTCGCTAGCAAATACACCATTTTCAAAATCCAATAATATTGGGTTATGCTTTATCACCAATACTGGTATATCGGCATGACGCACTACTTTTTCGGTATTGGAGCCAACTAGTACCTCCTTAACTCCACTGGCACCATGAGAACCCATTACAATCAAATTGGCATGATGTTCATTAGCCACATCGTTTACCTCGCTCCAAACCTTAAAGTGTTTTACAATTGGAGTGATTTTTAAACCCTCTAGGTAAGGTTTATCTAAAAATGCATCAAACTTTTGCTCTGCCAATTTTAGATAAAAAACAGCTTCTTCATTGATAGAATTTCCGTTAGATGTTAATATCGCATTAGACAATTCTAACATGTGCAATACAATAAGTTCTGAACCGTATTTTTGAGCCAGGTTCGCGGCTGCTTCCAAAGCATATTCTGAATGCTCCGAAAAGTCTATGGGTACAATAATTTTTTTCATGGTGTTAGTGTTTTAAATGGTCATTGAAAATAATTGGGTATCTGGCTTTTTGCGTTGAAGGTGCAAATCAAAGGCCATACATATATTTCTTATAAAAGGTTTCCCTTTTTCAGTTACGGTCATCTGCTTTTTTTCAAATCCAATTAAACCGTCTAGTTCTAGTTCTTTTAGTTTTATAAGCACCTCTGGTAATTCATCAAATACCTCTTCTGGTTGTATCCAAGAGGTTTTAAAATGACACATTAGGTTGAGAATATGCTTTCTAATCTTTAAGTCCTCTTCATTTAAAATATGTCCTCTATACACTGGAATAATATCATTTCCCAATAGGTTATAATATTCTTCAATAGATTTTACATTTTGAGCAAAACCGTACCAACTATCGCTTATGGAGGATACTCCCAACCCAATCATTACCTGTGTTTTTGAATCAGTATAGCCCATAAAATTACGGTGTATGGTTTCGTTTTGCATGGCTTTGTAAAGTCCATCTGTTTTTAATGCAAAATGATCCATACCTATTTCGGTATAGCCTACTTTTTCTAAAAGTGATTTACCTGTTTCATATTGCTGACGTTTAGACTCGGGTGTTGGTAAATCGCCATCTTTAAAACCACGCTGCCCATTGCCCTTTATCCATGGCACATGTGCATAACTGTAAAAAGCAATACGATCTGGCATTAAAGTTTCAGTCTTACGTATTGTCTCAATAACGTCTGCTTCAGTTTGAAATGGTAGACCAAAGATAATATCATGACCAACGGAAGTATACCCAATAGCTCTAGCAGCCTCCGTGGCATGTTTTACATTTTTAAAAGGCTGAACTCGATGTATAGCATTCTGAACTTTTAGATTATAATCCTGAACACCAAAGCTGACGCGTCTAAAACCTAAATCGTAAAGTGCCTGTAAGTGTTCAGTTGTAGTATTGTTTGGATGTCCTTCAAAGGAAAATTCATAATCCTCAGCCAGGCTAGACACTCTAAGCAATTCAGAAATCAAAAATGTCAAATTCTCTGGCGAAAAGAAGGTTGGAGTACCACCTCCTAAATGCAATTCCTTAATTTTAGGTTTTGCACCTAACAGTTTTCGGTATAATTGCCACTCTTTCAATACTGCCTTTATGTAAGGCAATTCTACCTCGTGCCTTTTGGTTATTCGCTTATGGCAACCACAAAATGTGCAAAGACTTTCACAAAATGGCAGGTGCAGGTACAAGCTTATCCCTTCTTCTGCATTAGATTCATCAAAGGATTGCTTTAAAACCTGTTTCCATTGTTTTAATGAAAATGTTTCAGCATTCCAATACGGAACCGTAGGATAGCTGGTATAACGTGGACCTGCCACATTGTATTTATTTACTAACTTTTGACACATATCAACTTTTGTCTAAAATCAAAATTACTCTTAAGCGTCTTTATAAAATATGACTTTTGTCATGAAGCCCCTTAATTAACAGAATAGAAAATCAACACTCTTCATTTATTTTAATTTTAAAGATTAACGATACTCTATTTGCATTGGAAGTCTTATATTCTTAACTTTACTAAAAACAAAATCAACCATGAAATATTTAAAATATAGTATACTTACGTTTGTCCTAGTTTTTGCAACAGCATGTAAAGACAACAAAAAAGAAACTGAAGAAACCGTAGACACTGAAGTGGAGAAAACAGTTGAAGAAACAGTAACTAAAACTGAAATAGAAATTACATTAGATCCTAAAAGTGGTTCTAATGCTACAGGAACTATAAAATTTATCGAAGAAAATGGTGAAGTTACCATGATGGCTTACTTATTTGGTTTAGATGAAGGGGAGCATGCAATACATATCCATGAGTCCGCAGATTGTTCATCTCCAGATGGTACCTCTACAGGCGGCCACTGGAATCCTACTGCACAGCCTCATGGAAAATGGGGAGCAGACACTGGATATCATAAAGGAGATATAGGTAATTTTATGGTAGGTGCAGATGGCAAAGGAGAGGTTAAATTCTCTACCAAGGAATGGTGTCTTACCTGCGAAGACCCAACAAAAAATATTATAGGCAAAGCTATTATAGTGCATCAAGGTACTGACGACTTTACATCTCAGCCATCTGGTGCTGCTGGTAGCAGAGTAAGCTGTGGTGCCATCATAGAATAATTTTTAAAAAAACACTAACTAAAAAATAAATAACTAGAGCTATTGCAGTACTAATCTTCCCCTTGTCTGCAAAAATTCTAAGCAAGTCGCTTATGACCGAATTAGAAACATTAGTACAGCAATTTCAATCTAAAAACCCAGTTGCGTTCAAAAAACTTTATGGCATGTATAGCCAAAGTATACATGGAGTGGTCTACAATATTGTAAAAGATGCTGATATTGCAGACGAAGTTATGCAAGATGTCTTTATAAAGGCTTGGCAAAATGCAGATACCTACTCTTCAAAAAAAGGCCGTTTCTTTACGTGGATATTAAATATAGCACGTAATGCAGCCATAGATATCACAAGGTCTAAGGCCTTTAAAAAATCCAAACAAAACCTCAACTCCGATTATTTCGTAGATATTATAACAAGTAACGATAATTTAGATGACAGCACAGATGCCATCGGAATTAAAAAGTTTGTGACCAACCTTGGCAAAAAATGTAAGGAAGTTATAGAGTTATTATATTTTAAAGGATTTACACAAAAAGAAGCTTCCGAAGAATTAAAAATGCCTATTGGCACAATAAAAACAAGAAATAGAAACTGTATTCAGCAACTAAGGGATATGGTATTGTAATATGGATATAAAAGCATACATAGAATCGGGTATTTTAGAGCTCTACGTGGCAGGTAAGCTTTCTGAAAAAGAAAATCAGGAGGTTTATGACTTGATGCAACAACATCCTGAAATATTGCAAGAAGTTTTAGAAATAGAAGCAGCCGTTGTAAAACTTACAGCAGCCGTATCGCCACATGCTATAGATTTTGAATCATTTAAAGGTAAATTAACCACAGACACTAAAGTTGTAGATCTAAAACCAAGAAAACCAAACTGGATTTCTTACACAGGTTGGGCAGCTTCTGTATTATTGGCTGGTGGTTTGTTATGGACACTTAACAATAAAAATAAGGTTGAAGAAGAACTACAAACCGTTTCTACCGAAAAGCAATACCTCGAAATACAAATTGAAGAAGCTAGAGGCGATCTTGCAGCCACCAAAAACCTGTTAGATGCCATAAGAGATAAGGATATTATAGCTGTACCATTGGGTGGACAAGGAGACTACGCCTCTACCTATGCTAAAGTATATTGGAACAAAGCTGACGATACCATTTACTTAGATGGTGAAGGCTTACCAAATGCACCAGAGGGCAAAGTTTGGCAAGTATGGTCTTTAACACTAAACCCATTAACACCTACCAGTTTAGGTACTATTGACGACTTTAACACCGACAATAACAAAATATTTGCCATTACCAATGCTAATGAAAGCCAAGCCTTTGGTATAACCTTAGAGCCAGAAGGTGGTAGTGAAAGCCCAACGATGGAACAACTCTACACGCTTGGTGTGGTGGCTTCTACTCCATAAAAAACACGTAACATTACGTAAAAATCGACCTTATTATTTGGTTATCTTTAAACAGAATAAACTAACCTCAAAACTTGGTGTATCTCGAGAATTTAACGAATAAAACCATATATTAGTTGACATATAACAAGTTACCAAACATACGAATGAACATCTTCGGATTTAAGAAAAAACAGGAATATTCAGCAAAGGAAATACTAAAGCAACTTGACAAATGTGCTGAAGATTTTACCTTTCCGATGTTGGACAATGGCTACGTTTATCCGATTCACTCAAAAATGAGTGCTTACCGAGATGAAAAACGATGGGCCTTAATCATTGAAGTAATCGGATTTAATTATCGTGGCGGAGGACACGACGGAATTTCCAATTGCTTACACATTTTTGGTAACTGCATAGACACAAAGCCTGGAACTGACAACGCAAACTTTTTGTACATAACAGATAATAGTGCGGACAATTCGACTTTTGACGAAGAATATTTGGAAAGTCTAAACCCAAAAGCAAAAACAATGCTTTTACGTGGAAAAGAATTGAGTATTAATCACAACAGAGAATTTTATCTGAATAAAGGAATTGAACTCGAAGAGGAAGACAAAATTTTCGTTTGGGAATTTATGAGAGGTTTAGAGCCTGAATACAACAATGAATTAGAGGCGACTGAAAAGGAAATAAGGGAACGAATTCCATTGGATTTACCAAAAATTATGGAACTGACTGAATGGTATCATCCAGATTGTGCTGATTCGGAACTTCCAAGTAAAAATGAAACTTTTAAACAGATAGCCAAAGTATTGGAAACTGGAAAAACGGAATTCTACAAGCCAACTAATGAACCGAATAATCATTGGAAAAACTGGCCAGATGGAGGAACACTATAAAAAAGTACGTTTGGTAACAATGTATAACCGCAATTACGGCGGATTCGACTACGTCCGAATCCACTCGGAATTGCTAACGTCAGTGCCAAACCGAAAATTAACGCATATAAACCCGCAACTGACGGTTATACGAGACCGTTGCCAGTAATTTGAATGAAACAAACATTATTGCTCATATCAATCTTTTTGACTCTGAATTTATTCGGACAAAAGTCAGATATAGAGAATTTGATTAATCAAGTTACTAAAGCCGAAGTCCCTAAAAATTTTGAATACTATTTTTTAGTACCTAAAAGTCTTGAACAAGAAAAAATAGTTGATTCATTACAAAATTATCAAATTCGAGAATTAAAAATGGTTGACAAGGACTTTCCAGAAAACTTTATCAATACACAACCAAAGAATGAAACTATTAACTGGAAAAATTATAATCTGAATGAAGCAAAATTAGTTTCTGATGATTACAATTACAATCACATTTTGTCACCACCACAAACGAAAAAAATAAAATTTGTCAAATACAGCATTGACCAAAAAGAATATGATAGTCTAATCAAAAATAAAGAACCATATACCTTAATACTAAAAAAGAAATGGTTGTGGAGTAAAAACAAAATTTGGAACAATAAAAAACTATATGCGGACTTTGTTCAAAGTTGGAAAATGGATGATAAAAACAATCCAGAAGAGACTGTATATTTTCATTATTCTAAACCAATATTTTCAGAAAATAAAAAGTATGCCATACTTTCTGTATTTAAAAAAAGACGTTGTGATGGAAATGGATTTACAGGACTTTACAGAAACGACAACGGAATTTGGAAAAAGATAATGGAATTTAATCAAGTGGAATCCAAAACTGTTTCGACACACATAAATTGTGAAGAAATAAAAATGGTAGACTATGAATAAAAAACTACTGGCAACAATGTATAACCGCAATTACGGCGGATTCGACTACGTCCGAATCCACTCGGAATTGCTAACGTCAGTGCTTAACCGAAAATCATTAACTTTAATCCCGTAACTGACGGTTATACGAGACCGTTGTAACACATTTTGACAAACCGCTAACCAATGATAAAATTCTTTAGAAAAATTAGACAAAAACTGCTGACTAAAAACAAATTCAGCAAATATCTGATTTACGCGATTGGAGAAATAATTCTAGTGGTAATAGGTATATTAATTGCACTGCAGATTAATAATCTCAATGAGCAAAATAAAAAAGAAGAATTAAGAAAAAGCTATGTAAATTCTATAAAAAAAGATTTAGAATCTGATGTAGTTTTGCTTGAAAAGCAAATTTCACAGTTTGAATTAGAATTAAAAATTCACACCTCTTTATCGGAACGACTGTCGTCATCAAATGTCACTTTTGATACAATCATAAAAATTGCACGTTACGAATTCCTTCCATTCTTTTCCCCATCAAATAATTTAAATCTCAATACATATAATGCACTAATTTCTACTGGAAACATAGATTTATTGAGCACACATATGAGTGAAAAAATACAAAAACATAACGCAGAACAGATTGAAATGCTTGAAGCTGTAGATTTAAACTTTAGGTTATTAGCAGAAATGGGTTATGAATATATGGGCAATTATCCTATTAACATTCAATATTCTGGGATTAAGGGCAAGCAGATGAACTCTATATGGGAACAAGTTGATGAAAATAAATTAAAAACCAATTTAAATGGAGTTTTAACAACCAAAATCATTAATTATAATTTTGTAAATAAAATGCGAAACGAACTGCTGGATAAAACAAAAAAAATAATCGAAGAAATTGAGAAAAACGAAAAATAACGAAAGCACAACAATGGCTATAAGTAATTGCTTGCCACCTGTCGGCAGACAGGTTCTCTCCTACTTCTGAAACAAGCATAACAAACTATAATTGTAAAAGCCAAATAAGCTAGTCAGAACTTTTAATCAATTTATAAACCATGAAAAAACTACAATTCAAAATAGATATTAACGCATCTGCCCAAAAGGTTTATAACACCATGCTAGGTATTGATAATATTGAAACCTACGAGCAGTGGACAGCAGAATTTAATCCAACCTCAACCTATGAAGGCAATTGGGATAAAGGATCTAAAATCTATTTTGTAGGAACTGATGAAAATGGCAAACGTGGTGGAATGGTATCTGAAATTGCTGATAATATCCCATTCAAGTTTGTTTCAATTCGTCACTACGGAATTTTAGATGGTGAAAATGAAATAACCGAAGGACCAGATGTTGAAAAATGGGCTGGTGGACTTGAAAATTATTCGTTCGAAGAACATAATGGCGTCACAACAATAAGTGTTGAAACTGATGCAGATGAGGACTATCTTGATTATTTTGACACTACTTGGCCAAAAGCCTTAAATAAACTAAAAGAACTTTCTGAAGAATGAAATACTAATAAAGTATTCTGAAAAATGAAAAAAATAATTGTAATCTTAACTACAATAGTCTTCTTTTTAGGCTGTAAAGACAAAGGTGTAACATATAATGACCCAATACCAGAACACGACAGTATTACTATAGCATCTAAGCATGTAAATGAAACTCGTATTATTAATGTTTGGACACCACCAAATTACAAAGACGCAACAGAAAATTTTCCTGTATTATATATGCCAGATGGAGGTACAAAAGAAGATTTTCCTCACATTGCCAACACGCTCTCTAAATTATTAGAAGAGAATAAAATACCTGCTTTCATTTTAGTTGGAATAGAAAACACAGTAAGAGGAAGGGATTTAACTAGTTTTTCAGAAGTAAAAGACGATGAGCAATATTGTCCAATTACAGATGGCGCAAAAGATTTTAGAGCTTTTATTACAGAAGAATTAATTCCTGAAATCAATAAAAAATATAGAACACAAGCTAAAAAGGGAATCATTGGTGAATCATTAGCTGGTCTATTCGTTATGGAAACCTTTTTTACAAAACCAGAAACTTTTGATTTTTACATTGCTATGGATCCTTCTCTTTGGTGGAACAATAATTACCTAGCTCGCAATGCTGATAGTCTGCTAACCTCTCTTCCAGAAAAAAACTTAAAACTTTGGTTTGCTGGTTCTAGCGCTCAAGATATCTCACAATACACAAAAAGTGTTGAAAAATCATTGCAGAATAATGCTCCTGCAAACTTAACTTGGAGGTATTCTGACGAGCCAAACGAAAAACACAGTACCATTTTTAGAGCTACCAAAGAAAAAGCACTTATTTGGTCTTTAAATAATTAAAGGAAATCTTTAAAAATTATTCTACCTAGAGTAATTAGGCGCTTCCTTGGTAATGGTAACATCGTGTGGATGACTTTCGTGAATGCCGCTCGCTGTGATTTTTACAAAACGTCCTGTTTCCTTTAAGGTTGCAATGTCCTTAGCTCCACAATAACCCATCCCAGCTCTTAGTCCTCCTACAAACTGATGAATACTTTCATACAATTCACCTTTGTATGGTACACGACCAACAATCCCTTCTGGTACTAACTTTTTAATATCGTCTTCCACATCTTGGAAATAACGGTCTTTACTCCCTTGTTTCATTGCCTCAACAGAACCCATTCCACGATACGATTTAAACTTACGTCCTTCGTAAATAATGGTCTCTCCTGGGCTTTCTTTCGTTCCTGCCAATAATGAACCTAACATCACAGTATCTGCTCCAGCAGCAATAGCTTTTGGTATATCGCCCGTATAACGAATTCCACCATCCGCAATAACAGGAACACCAGAACCTTTTATAGCTGCTGCAACTTCCAACACTGCAGAAAACTGAGGAAATCCAACACCTGCAACCACACGTGTTGTACAAATAGAACCCGGACCAATACCAACTTTAACGGCATCAGCACCAGCTTCAACCAAATATTTGGCAGCTTCTGCTGTGGCAATATTACCCACAATAACTTCTAGTTTAGGGAATTTTGATTTTATCTCTTTTAAGACAGATACCACGCCTTTGGTGTGTCCGTGAGCTGTATCAATAACTACAGCATCAACACCTGCATTAACCAAAGCTTCTGCCCTTTCTAGAGCATCTCCAGTTACTCCAATTGCTGCTGCAACTCTTAATCTTCCGTAAGAATCCTTATTCGCAATTGGTTTTTGCGTCACTTTAGTAATATCTCTAAAGGTGATTAAACCCGCAAGCTTCTCGCCTTGAACAATAAGTAGTTTTTCAATTTTATTAGCCTGTAAAATAGTTTCAGCATCTTTTAAGGATGTGCCAACTGGTGCGGTTACTAAATTCTCACTAGTCATAACCTCTGCAATCGGTCTATCATTTTTATGCTCAAAACGTAGATCTCTGTTAGTAACAATGCCTTTTAATTTTTTGTTTGAATCAACTATAGGTATTCCACCAATACTGTATTCTCTCATGGCATTTTTGGCATCTGCAACGGTAGCATATAATGGCAAGGTTACAGGATCTATAATCATTCCGCTTTCAGCACGTTTTACTCGACGCACTTTAGTAGCTTGCTCTTCTATGGTCATGTTCTTATGAAGCACACCTATACCACCTTCTTGAGCCATGGCAATAGCCATACGGCTTTCGGTAACTGTATCCATAGCCGCAGAAATTACAGGTATGTTTATAGTTATGTTTCTTGTAAATTTTGTTTGAATATTAACCTCGCGTGGTAGTACCTCAGAAAATGCTGGAACTAAAAGGACGTCATCGTAGGTAAGACCTTCACCTAGAATTTTATTGTCGTGTGCTGTCATGATGCAATTAAAATATAATTGCACGCAAAGATACGTATTTTTTAATAGTGCTCATGTCATTTCAAAAACAAATACAACGATTTAAAATATTGAGAGAATTCATACCTATTTAGTAATCAATTTTTTATAAAATTTATTTTTATTTATTCTAAATAAAATTTGAAAAAGTTAAAAACCGATTGTAGTTTTGCACGAAATAACAACCTATTTTTAATAAGTCTAAATAAATGAAAGTAAAATTAGCCCTATCGTTACTAAGCTTCACAAGTATTTTATTACATGCACAAGAAGAACAAACTCAACAAAAGCCCCTCGATTCCATTCAAAAGTTAGACGAGGTCATTATTAACTCTAATCAGATTTTTGGGAGCAAATATGTAGCAAGTCACCGAACTGGATCAGCATACTATATTTCACCACAAGAATTAAAAAAATTCAATTACACAGATATTAATCGCGCTTTAAGAACGGTACCTGGTGTTACTTTTTATGAGGAAGACGGTTTTGGTCTACGTCCAAATATCAGCCTAAGAGGTACGTCACCTCAACGTAGTGCCAAAATATCGCTGATGGAAGACGGTGTGCTTATTTCCCCTGCACCCTACAGTGCTCCAGCTGCATACTACTTCCCTTCGGTTGGACGCATGGAAGCCATCGAAATTTTAAAAGGAAGTAGTCAGGTACAATTTGGTCCCTTCACCACTGGTGGTGCCATAAATATGATATCCGCTCAAATTCCAAATCAACTGAGAGGAGAACTTAGAGCAAGTTATGGTCTTTTTGACACACAACAACTATTAGCTAGGGTTGGTGACCGAAAAGAAAACTTTGGCTATTTAGTTGAATACTTGAACTTTGGTTCTGACGGATTTAAAAATCTACCTGACGATAGTCATACAGGATTCGACATTAATGAAGTCACTGCAAAATTCAGCTTATACAGTAATAAGGATGCCAAACTAAAGCAAGCCTTAGAGACTAAATTCCATTATTACGACGAACGCTCTAACGAAACTTATTTAGGGCTTACCGAAGAAGATTTTGCCCAAGCACCCTATAGTAGGTACGCTGCTTCTCAAGATGATAGAATGACTGCCCAACAATTGCAATTAATGTTAACCCATACGTTGGATTTTAGCAAGACTATTAGACTTACAACCAATGGGTATTACAATAAGTTTTCGCGTAATTGGTTTAAACTAGATGACGTGGTTTTTAATGGTGACGTCCAACGCATAGCGACAGTTGTTTCAGATCCAACAACATTTGCTGACCATTTGGCTATTATTCGTGGTGATATCGACTCTAGTGATGACGCCTTACTATTAAAAGCTAATAACCGTGTGTATTATTCTAAGGGTATCCAAACAAAATTTGATTACCATTGGTATGGAGACAACACCTTTCATGATATTGAAATTGGATTACGTTACCACTATGATGAAGAAGATCGCTTTCAATGGGAAGATGGTTATAGTATTGTAGACCAAAAAATGACCAGAACATCCCAAGGCCCAAGAGGTGCAGAGGGAAATCGTATTAGTAGTGCAACAGCCTTTGCTGCATACGCCATGTACAAATTGAAATATGAAAAACTTACTTTAACTCCCGGTTTACGTTATGAGAATATGATTTTGCAACGTGAAGACTTTGGCAGTAATGATCCCAATAGAACTGGGTCTGACGTAGCACTCAGAGAAAACAAAGTAGATATTTTTATTCCTGGTATAGGTTTTAATTACACATTTTCAAACAATATATCAGTTTTTGGTGGCGTACATAAAGGGTTTTCACCTCCAGGAAGTTCTGAAGGTGAAGAGTCTGAAGAAAGTATAAACTATGAGCTGGGTTCTCGATTTACTATTGGTGGTCTCCGTGGTGAAGTCGTAGGTTTCTATAATGACTATAGTAATCTTCTAGGCAGTGATTTAGCAGCTACTGGAGGAACAGGCTCTTTAGATCAATTTAATGCTGGTGAAGTTGCTGTTAGTGGTGTAGAAGTATTATTAAACTACGAGTTATTACCTAACAATAAATCGTTTAAATTACCTGTAACTTTTGCCTATACCTTCACAAATACTGAGTTTTTGAATAGTTTTGGAAGTAGTAATGATTTATGGGGAGAAGTTAATGAAGGTGACGAACTACCATACATACCTATACACCAATTTAATACGTCAATTTCCTTAGAACATTCTAAATATGAATTGAATTTAAGTGGTCGATACAATGGTGAATTTAGAACATTAGCTGGGACAGGTACCATTCCTAGTGATGAAAAGGTGGCTTCGAATTTCATTATAGATTTTTCAGGAAAATATCATCTTTCAAAAACCCTAAGCCTTACTGGAAATATTATAAACCTTTTAGATGAGACCTATGCAGTATCTAGAGTACCTGCAGGATTACGACCTGGTCATCCATTTGGTGGAAACTTAGGAGTAGAAATTAGATTTTAATTGATTGGTTAGATTAGTTGATTGGTGAAAGGCGCTGCTTAATTTGGGTAGCGCTTTTTTATTTAATGGTAGACTGAAAATATTTTAGTCGCTTCATTATATGCGCTCTCAAAACTCATAGCATTTAAGTCATGAGCTTTTTTTTGTGTGAAGTAGGACAGCATTTTTTCAGTGGGCATATTGCCTGTAAGATCGTCCTTTGCCATTGGACAACCGCCAAAACCTTGAATAGCACCATCAAAACGACGGCAGCCTGCTTTGTATGCAGCATCAATTTTTTCGAACCATGTGCTTGGCGTAGTGTGTAAGTGTGCACCAAACTCTATATAAGGATACTTTGGGATAAGGTTTGAAAACAAGTACTCAATATTTTCTGGATTAGAGCTTCCTATAGTGTCACTCAGTGATAGGATTTTCACTCCCATTTTTGCCAAACGCTCAGTCCATTCACCAACAATGTCCACATTCCACGGATCACCATAGGGATTACCAAATCCCATAGAAATATAGACAACCACTTCTTTATTACTCTTATCCGAAATTTCCAAGATTTCTTGAAGCGTATCCACAGATTGTGCTATAGTCTTGTGCGTATTTCGCATCTGAAAGTTCTCTGAGATTGAGAATGGAAAGCCTAAATAATCAATTTCAGAATGTAAGGACGCCTCATTGGCACCTCGAACGTTAGCAATTATAGCAAGTAATTTACTCTTAGTGGCAGATAAATCTAACTGTGATAACACCTCAGCCGTATCCACCATTTGCGGTATGGCCTTTGGTGATACAAAACTTCCAAAATCGATGGTATCAAAACCCACTCTCAGCAAGGATTGAATGTACTGTACTTTTTTTTCAGTGGGAATAAAATCCTTAATACCTTGCATGGCATCCCTCGGACATTCTATGAGTTTTACGTTTGAGTTCATTGCCCCAAATATACGGTTTACGAAAACGATTTCATAGTATCATTTTTAAACCAAAATAAATACAGCTATACCAATAAAGACAACTATTTGCAACCATTTGAACACAACTCCAGAGTTTCTATGTTTTAAGGTATAAGATTTAATTTGTCCTGCCAGCAGTGCAATGGCTGAAAAAATAATAAAAGAGACTAACATAAAAATACCACCTAAAACATAGAATTGTAAGACAGTACTCATTGTTTCAGAAAATAAAAAGCCTGGGAAAAAAGCTAAAAAGAAAATAGTGACCTTAGGATTTAGGACGTTCATAAAAAAACCCTGCACAAACAAAGCCTTTAAACTTTTTCTTGGAGCGGTTTCTGTATCAAAATTCAATTGAGTATCCGACTTGTACACTTTATATGCTAAATACAACAAATACAAAGCTCCTAGTACTTTTATTCCAAAAAACAGATCATCATTCGCTTTTATGATGGCTGAAACTCCAAAAGCCAAAAGCGTGGTATGAACTAAACAACCTGTTATTAAACCGCAGACCGTTGCTAATCCAAAAGCCTTACCGTTGGTAATACTTTGAACTAGAACATAAATATTATCTGGTCCTGGTGAAAGTGCAAGAATAGATGTCGCTAATGCAAATGATATGAGTGTTTCTACAATCAATACTAATTAACTTCTACCTAGTAGCGCTTGGTTGATTGAACGAATGAGTCTTGGACCTTCGTAAATAAAGCCTGTATACAATTGCACCAAATCTGCTCCAGCTTCTAGTTTTTCTAAAGCATCCTCAGCAGAGTGAATACCTCCAACACCAATAATCGGAAAGGCTTTTCTACTTTTTTGGGATAAATATTTAATCACTTCTGTAGAACGTGATGCTAATGGTTTACCACTTAAACCACCAATTTCGACTTTATTGGGACTTAATAATCCTTCACGAGAAATTGTAGTGTTCGTCGCTATAACTCCATCAATTTTGGTCTCTTTTACAATATCAATGATATCATCCAATTGCTCGTTAGTAAGATCTGGAGCTATTTTAAGTAAAATAGGCTTGGATTTTGTTTTCTGAAAGTTTAAAACCTGTAGAGCCTTTAATAGCTCTGTGAGTGGCTCTTTATCCTGTAATGCCCTTAAGTTAGGTGTATTTGGCGAGCTTACATTAACTACAAAATAATCAACATAATCAAACAATGCTTTAAAACAGATTTCGTAATCTTTTATAGCATTTTCATTTGGTGTTATTTTATTTTTTCCAATATTACCACCGATTAATACTCCTCTTGCCCTGAGCGAAGTAGAAGGTTTTTTTAATCGCTCAACAGCTTCAACTACTCCTCCATTATTAAAACCCATTCTATTAATGATAGCTGAATCTTCTTTAAGTCTGAATAAGCGTTTTTTAGGGTTTCCTTCCTGAGGCTTTGGTGTCAGTGTACCTATTTCAATAAATCCAAAACCAAAATTAGATAACTCGTTAAAGAGCTTGGCATCTTTATCAAAACCAGCTGCTAGACCAACAGGATTTTTAAAAGTTAAGCCGAAAAGTTCTCTCTCAAGTTTTTTATCTTCAACTAAATACAATTTTTGAAAGATACTTTTAAATCCTGGTATTTTAGAAATTGTTCTTATTAAAGAAAAGGTAAAATGATGAACTTTTTCTGGATCGAAGCAGAAAAGAATTGATCTAATAATGGCTTTGTACATGGAGTGTAATTTGCTTCACAAAAATAAGAATCTAAATACTTTTTTAAGCCTTGTAATACCATTAAATATTTAGATAAACTGTCAATTATCATTATTTTTAACCACTCAAATTATTAACTTTGAACATTAACCAATTAAATTAAATAATGAAAAAAATCATAATTCCCGTAGATTTCTCTCAACATTCAGAATACGCATTAAAAACTGGTGCGATATTAGCAAAGCAACACAATGCAGAACTAATTGTTATGCACATGTTAGAACTTTCTGAGTCTATTTTTTCTACCTCTGGTTCTGAAAAAAGTGAAGAAACTGCTTTTATGCTAATGGTAACCAATAAAGAATTTGAAAAATTCTTGGACAAACCTTATTTAGAAGGCCTTTCTGTAACCCCAATAATTAAGCATCACAAAGTACTTAAAGAAGTCTCTGAAGTTGCAAATTCTGAACAAGCAGATCTTGTAATTATGGGATCCAGAGGTCATAGTGAACACGATGGTATTTTCACAGGCTCTAATACAGAAAAAGTGGTGCGTTACAGTAATACTCCTGTTTTAGTTGTTAAATCTAAACCTAGTTCTGTAAATTTTAAAAATGTTGTGCTTGGTTGTGATTTTAATAAAGAAAGTATACCTTCTGTGAAAAATGCTATAGAAACACTTAATAAATTATCAGATAAAGTTACTTTACTTCATGTAAATCTTCCTAACTTGAGTTTTTTAAGCACTGATGAAATTAATGAAAAAGTAGCTGACTTTTTTAAGCTATCGCAATTAAACGAAAAAGAATTAAAGGTTGCTTATACTTCTGACCACATGGTCGAAGATGGTGTTTTGAACTACGCGAGAAGAGAAGGTGCAGATGCTGTATCTATCATAACACATGGTAGAACCGGTTTAAGCCATTTCTTTGGTGGCAGCATTTCTGAAGACTTAGTTAATCATTCAAAATTACCAGTAATTACATTTAAGCTTAAATAAAGAAACAACTTAAAATATGCAGCATATTATAGATCGCTTTATAAGTTATGTTACAATAGATACTGAATCCGATCCAAATTCCGATACTACTCCAAGTACAGAAAAACAATGGGATTTAGCCAACAAATTGGTTGAAGAACTCAAAGCCATTGGTATGAGCGATGTGTCCATAGACGATAATGCTTACATTATGGCAACCTTACCGAGTAACGTAAATCGTGATGTGCCCACTATTGGTTTTATATCACATTTTGATACATCGCCTGATTTTACTGGAGCCAATGTAAAGCCACAAATTGTTGAAAATTATAATGGTAAAGATATTATTTTAAATGCTGAAGAAAATATCATTTTATCACCAGATTATTTTGAAGACCTATTACTTTATAAAGGCCAAACTCTAATAACTACTGATGGCACAACTCTCTTAGGCGCAGATGATAAAGCGGGTATTACAGAAATTGTAACAGCAATGGAATACCTTATTAATCATCCTGAAATTAAACATGGACCTATTAAGGTAGGCTTTACACCAGATGAAGAGATTGGTAGAGGCGCACACAAATTTGATGTCCAAAAATTTGGTGCTGATTGGGCTTATACTATGGATGGAAGCCAGATTGGTGAGTTGGAATATGAAAATTTTAATGCTGCTGGTGCCAAAATTAAAGTGAAAGGAAAAATTGTACATCCTGGTTACGCCAAGGGTAAAATGATAAATTCCATGTACTATGCCACGGAATTTATTAATGCTTTACCAAGGCTTGAAACACCAGAACACACTGAAGGCTACGAAGGTTTTTTTCACTTACATAAGATAGATGGTAAAGTTGAAGAAACGCTTCTTCAATACATCATCAGAGATCATGATAAAGATAAATTCGAAGCTCGCAAAGCTTTAATGGAAAAGATAGTATTTGACTTAAACACTAAATTCGAATCCGAGATCTTTGAGATAGAAATAAAAGACCAATACTATAACATGAAAGAAAAGGTAGAACCTGTGAAGCATATTGTAGATATTGCTGAAGAAGCTATGAAATCCTTAGGTATTAAACCTTTAATAAAACCTATAAGAGGTGGTACTGATGGCTCTCAATTATCGTACATGGGTTTGCCATGTCCTAACATTTTTGCTGGTGGGCATAACTTCCATGGACGTTATGAATATATTCCCGTAGAAAGCATGCAAAAAGCAGTAGAAGTCATATGTAAGATTGCTGAACTTACTGCTACAAAAAATTAATTTGCAGGTTTTGTGAGTAAATTATTTAGCAAACCCATAGCTAAATACATTAAGGGTGAAATCAAGATCTCTTGAATTGACCTTGCAAATATGCTTAGTCTAGGTATGGTATTTCCTTCAAGAAATAGCCAATCAAATAATCCTATACTAGTTATGATGCACAGTCCGCTGATGTGCACCATGTGCCAAAACTTTGACATCCAAGTTGCCTTGAGCTTCCCGAGATGAAAAGTTCCTGCAAAGTAAACTGCAACTGTAAATAAGAGACTAATAAAATGCCTCAATTTTCTTGGCAGCATGGCTGTATCTCTATGCTCAGCAATAAAAATATAGTAACAAGAGTAAAGTATAAAAATAATAACAAGACCCATTATAAAACGAATCTTATCCGACTTATATAGTTTCATTATTTAAATGAATTTTTCTGGTGTAAATTACCCATAATAAAAATGTAACCGAATAAACAGTAACATTAAATATGTATTTATGTGCAATGTCAAAATAATATTCGTAATACTCTTGCAGGTAAATTAAGCCTATACACCTAGCTATATTAACTGCATCTAGTATAATAACTCCAATAATTATATATCTAACTTTTCGCCAAAACGAAGAAGGCATACATACAATAAAGCCAATATACAACGCTATTAATTCTAAGCCATTACAAAGATCAGCTATATATAAAACCCTTTTGTCATTATGCAATATAAGGGAAGCTACTTCTGTTGTGGACTCTCCTTCATAAATAGAAGTTTTTGCTTCTCTAACTGCTCTAAAGCCAGACATAGAAGTCCAATTATTTAATATCTCAACACATGCATTACCTATGTGTGTTGTTAATTGGTGGTCTACTACCTTGGATTTCAATAAGAAACCAATGTATATTATTTTCCACAAAACAAAAAACAATAAGGCTTTTTTTAAAAAAAGCCTTATTGGTAATGGTATGTCGCTTAATAAATTTTTAAGCTTAATCAAATCACGTTATTTTAAATTATCTCGTAATTTTTTAACTCCAAATGCTGCCGCACCGATGACTAGAGCTACCAGCCCGCCATCTAAAGGAACATCCTGTGTATCTGTTGCTCCTCCTGGAGGTCCTTGCGCGTTTATGTCCGTAGACATAAACAACGCACATACTATAGCCATTGTACCCATGGCTCTAGTAATTCTGTTTTTAGAATTCTTCATAATATTTAAATTTATTAATTAATAATTAACTTCTTAGTTGTTGTTCTACCCTTAGAACTCAACTCTACAAAATAGGTTCCCATACTGAATTCAGAACCAGCTTCTACTGTAATTCTGCTACCAGCATTGAATCCTGTTTCGTTATATAATCTAGTACCTAAAACATCATAGATAGTAATTTCTAAGTCATCCATTCCTAATGGAACATTTAAATAGAATTTACCAATATTAGTTGGATTAGGATAAAGCTTAACACTGTCTAAGCCAAAGCTACCAGTTGATAAAGTCGACTGGAAGAACACAACTTTAAAGCGATTATTAGCAATTGAAGATGTAATACCAGCATCTACAGAATAGCTATAGTTAACAGAACCTGTCTGAGGAATCTCAGTATAAGTACCTGTATAATCATCATATAAATAAGGTGTTACACCTTCTATTGATATACCTTCAGCTACAATTGTATAATTTGTACTTCTATAAGTATTAATTTCCAATTGAATTTCTTCTGTTTCCTGTGGCATTGCTCTGTTTTCAATACTTAGCAATTCACCGTTATTACTAGTTGCAAAATTCTCGTCTAAGTTTGAAATACTCAATGCATCATTAGCGTCTATACCATTATTTCCATTAGCGCCAAATAATATTAACACACCATCAGTAGCTGTGTCGTTATTTGCAAATGCACTACTTTCATATAAAGATAAACGTAATTGACTTAGGCTTGTACTTCCGTCATTATCAGTAAACGTCGAAGTTTCGAAACCAGAATTATTCTTACTAGTTTGATCAAATATTACAGACGACTGTCCTACACCAGCTGTGTAAACCCAACCAGCTTGTCCAGCTTGTAAATATTGATTAGCATCAGAACTAGCCGTTGAGGCAGTTCCTGTTGCAGCCATAATAGCTGTGTAAGCACCTCTAGTACCTAACGTTGGATCCCAAACCCAATAGAAATTAGGATTAATGTTCATTGATCCTGTCGTTAATACCGTATTCATATCAACTTGTGACTGGAATGGATTACCTACAGCAATAAAGCGTTGCTCCGGTACGTTTACGGAAATCATATGAGATCCTACATTTTCTGCTGTTAACTCACCTTTAGCACGTAATGTGGTTTCAGATGGTGTAGCATTATTATCACCTAAATCCGTATTTCTGTCACCTCTTATCAAAATATGATACATGGTACCAGGAATTAGATTAGTTGCGTTGGTATTGGCCAACTCTACATATTCATAGGCAACATTATCAAAGATATACGCTGACGGGTTACCCGTAAAGGTGACATCAAATCCATCTGTATTCCCTGCAGGTCCAGTAATATGAGTGTCCTGTTGCCAGTTTTCAGATATTGGTGTACTCGTTGTAACTGGTGTACCCAATTGGCGATAGGCTCTCTTAGCAGGTATATAACGTTCTACCGTGAAATCTCCCATAAACATTCCTACACCTGAGCCTATATAGGCAGATCCTGTGGCATCAGACTCAAAAGTTACTGTACCTTCAGTTGTTATGACACCATCATTTACAATCTCTACATTAGGTCTCACATTTATTGAAGCAAAATCATCTACAAATATGGTAGAACATTCAGCTATATAAAGGTCTTGACCCAAGGTTAATACTGGATAGTTAGGCAAGTCTGACGGAAGATTTACATTAGCATATACCATCAATCCAGGTGCTTCACTATTTTCCCAGTTACCCATATTTTCCCAATTAGTGTCTTCCGCACCTGTCCATGTTAATTGTGGTAACGGACCAGCACATGGATCTGGTGTTTCACAAGTTACTGCTAAGGTGTAATCACCTGAGGATGAACCAGAGAATCCATCTACCCTAATGATATAGGTTGTTGTACCATCAGAAGTGAAAGTTAACTCAGATTGAAGACCACAAGAATCATCATTCGTTGCTACAACACTGCCATCGCAAGCATCAAACACAGTAAGGATCGTATCGAAAGAAGACCCACAAAGACTTAGGGTCACTTCTTCTCCGTTTGAAGTTCCTGACAACGAATAGAATACATCTGGCCCTGAATTGCCCCCACTATTGGTGGCATTCTCCGTTGACCCCATTACCGTATCACCACAAGCTATTGGTGTGGCATTTTCACAAAGATCATTATCTGGTGCTGGTTCTGGTGTTTCACAAGTCACAGACAAGGTATAATCACCTGAGTTAGAACTGTAGCCTTCTACCATGATGTAATAGTCTGTCGCTCCGTCCGATGTAAAGGTTACTTGGGAGCTGCTGCTGCTACATGCACTAAAGTTATCATCATTAAATGCTATTTGAGTTCCATCACAAGCATCAAATATTCTTATATAGGTATCAAATGACGAACCGCAAAGGCTAGCTGTAATCTCATCACCTGCTGCTGTACCCGATAATACATAAAATACATCTGGAGAAGGGTTGTTGCCCGAATCCGTTGCATTGGCCGTTGAACCTGTCACCATATCTCCACAGGCTATTGGCTCGGCATTAGCACAATCATCGTTATCTGGTGTTTCTAAAGGAGAGGTATATTCTACTGTTACCCACTCACTATAGATTCCATCACCACAGATTGCGCGAACCCAAATAAGAAGTGTCTGTCCTGGTGCATGCCCAACATTAGCAGTTGGTTCTGTTACAACAGTTGCTGGCTCAGGTTCCGTAGCATCAGGTTGAGACAATGCAAATTCCCAAGATGTTTCACTACCACCTGGTGCCCAAGTAAATGTAGTTACTGTCGGTGTTTGCGCTGTAGGAGCTAAATCAGTTGGTGCCGCACACTCTGGTGGTGGCACACATGTTACTGCTAAGGTATAATCGCCTGAAGCTGAACTAAAACCTTCCACCATGATGTAATAATCTGTCGTACCATCTGAAACGAAGGTAACTTGGGAACTACTGCTGTTACATGCTGTAAAATTATCGTCATTAGACGCAATTTGTGTTCCACCACAGGCATCAAAAACTCTTATAAATGTATCGAATGACGATCCACATAAGCTTGCCGTTACTTCCTCGCCTGCCACTGTGCCAGATAGTACATAAAATACATCTGTTGAAGAATTATTTCCTGAATCGGTCGCATTGGCTGTCGAGCCCATTACCGTATCACCACAGGCAATTATTTCCGCGTTAGCACAGTCATCGTTGTCTGGTGCTGGTATTGGACATGTAAAAGTAAAGTCCCCTAAACTTGAGTCACAAGCATCATCAGTAGCATCTACTGTCAACGTTACCGTGTCACCACTGTTGTAAGGTCCAGCTGTTACAGTTCCCACTACTACTGGATACGTGTTCGTTCCGTCGCTGATAACCGTTCCTGTATCTCCTGCATCGGATACCACGACCTCTACGTTGAACGTTCCAGTTCCATCTGGGTTACAGCTGTCCACTACAGTAGCACTGTCTATGGTTGGCTCCACGCACTCTGGTGGTGCTACACAGGTCACTGATAACGTGTAGTCACCTGATGCGCCTCCGCTAAACGTACTAAAGAAGCCTTCTACCAAGATAATATATGTTGTTGAACCATCTGAAGTAAACGTTACCTCTGATTGTAAACCACATGCATCATCATTGGATATTATTTCCGTTCCATCACAAGCATCTAATACTGTTATTATGGTATCGAATCCTGATCCACATAAACTCGCCGTAATCTCTTCTCCTGCTGATGTTCCAGCTAAGGAATAGAATACATCATTAGAATCATTACCTGCGGTATTGGTAGCATTGGTAGTCGATCCCATTACAGTATCACCACATGCAATTGCTGTAGCGTTGGCACAGTCATCATTATCTGGTGCTGGCAATGGACATGTAAACGTGAAGTCCCCTAGACTTGAATCACAGGCATCATCCGTAGCATCTATTGTCAACGTTACAGTATCTCCACTATTGTACGGTCCTGCAACTACAGTTCCTACAACTACTGGATAGGTGTTCGTTCCGTCGCTGATAACAGTTCCTGCATCTCCTGCATCGGATACCACGACCTCTACGTTGAAGGTTCCCGTTCCGTCTGGGTTACAGCTGTCAACTACTGTCGCACTGTCTATCGTTGGCTCCACGCACTCTGGTGGTGCTACACAGGTTACATTCATTGTATAGGCACCTCTATTGGTGCTGAAACCACTTACATATACATAATATGCTGTACCTGCCTCAGTAGTTACCGTAATTAATGATGTAGTACCGTCACCACCATCATCATCTCCATCCAAACAAGTTAAATCACCACATGCTCCTGTGTATACATAAATCTTGGTATCAAACGATGAACCTGATAGGTCAAACGTAGCTTCGCCACCATCTCCCATAAATGAGTACCAAACCCCACCATTTGATGAGCTTGGTGCTGAAGTTCCGCAATATGTCTGTCCTGGATCTGAAGTTGCTGTAGTTGTATCTCCCGTTACGGTATCACCGCATGCTATCATCTCCGCATCTGCACATAGATCATTATCCGGTGCTGGTTGTGGACATGTGAAGGTAAAGTTTCCTAATGAAGCATCACAAGCATCATCGACAGTATCTACCGTTAAGGTTACACTATCACCACTATTGTACGGTCCTGCTGTTACAGTTCCTACAACTACTGGGTATGTGTTTGTACCATCACTGATAACCGTTCCTGCATCTCCCGCATCGGATACCACAACCTCCACGTTGAAGGTTCCAGTTCCGTCTGGGTTACAGCTGTCAACTACTGTGGCGCTGTCTATCGTTGGTGCAACACATGTTGGTGCTGGTGCACAAGTAACGTCTGCGCTCCAGCCTGTTTCCTGAACTGAACTATCAGAATCAAAAACAAAAGTTATTGCACCAGATGCATCAGTAGATGTAAATGTATCACCTATAGAGAGTTGATTAGCGGCATTACCGGCCACACCACCATCACCACTTTCTTCGCCACAAAATTCGCCTATGAGCGGAAACGTATCGTCCGGACCGTCATAAACTCTTAACCAATCCCAACAACCAGCTGTTGCTGACCCTCTAGTTTCAATATCTACATAAGTGAAAGTTACACTTACTACATCGCCAGGGTTATCTGGCATAATGGTCGTTGTAGACAATTCGTTTGCAGCATAACCAGCAGCATCGCCGCCAGAGTCTAAAAACGTGTCACCGCATCCAACTTGTGCATTACCTTGCCAGCAACACATCAGCAAAAGGACGTATAAATAAATAATTTTTTTCATAAAATTTACTTTAAGTTAACTAATTAGGTTAGAAACTTCATTGGGACTGTTAGTACATCTATGATGAATTGAATTTTAAGGAATGACTGCTCATAATGTAATGGTTAATTAATGTTAGTAATAGTTGATATTATACCAAAACATCCTAATAATAAGGACAGCAGTAAGTCGTTGTAGAAATATGGGCAACACTTTGTGTTATGCCTAAATCAAAAAAAGTAAACTTGTGTAGAGATTATTAGTTAAAACGTGCTGATATACATTTCGCAATTAACTAATAGTAGAAGCAAAATGTATGATAAACAAAAAAATTAAACTAATGAATAAATGTAATTATTGAAAACAAGTTTAGATAGTTAATGATTAATAGCACCTCAATGTAGTAAAAAAATATTTTCAATATTAAAGGAATGTTAAATAAATCGTTAAAATGTTAATATTTTCTTTTAACAGTATTTCATTATTTAACAAAAAGAATGAGATTATGATAATTCCAACATTAAACAATTAAAATAGAAGTAGTGTCTATTATTTTTTGACTTTTATCCAAAACAAAATCGATGATTATATGATTTCTTAAAGCTTGTCTATCTTTCCTAAGGTAATATTTAGAAACTTGTACAAATCCATGTCAAAAAACAACCAATTTCTTGACCATGTTTTTACCTTGAGAACTGAACTCTATAAAGTATGTACCTGCATTTAGCATATCATCAACAACAATGGTTATAGTACTTCCGCTAGCATATCCATTACCAGAGTACAATTTAGACCCAAGTATATTATATATTGAAACGTTAAGATCGTCCATACCCAATGGAATATTTATAAAGAACTTACCAAGGTTAGTTGGGTTTGGGTATAATGATATCCCCTCTAAATCACTTACATTGTTGGATAAGGTTTCAACATCAAAGACAATCTTAAAACGATTACCAGCAACTGACTCAGGAATACCTGAATTAATTGAATAGTCATAATTTATTATTCCATTTTGTGGAATTTCTGTACTTGTCCCTGTAAAATTATCGTATAAAAATGCAATAGCATACTGCATAGAGATACCTTCAGATACTATTGTATAGTTAATACTTCTGTAGGTATTAACCTCTAACTGGATTTCTTCTTGGTCTACTGGTGCTGCTCTAGTTTCTATACTCAACAAGACGCCATTGTTGTTTATCGAAAAATTTTCATCAAGATTTGGAATGTCTGGTGCATCACTAGCGTCAATCCCATTATTACCGTTAGTATCGAACAAAATCAAAACTCCATCGGCAGCACTTTCATTATTAGCTAAAGCACTACTCTCATATAATGATAATCGTAATTGTCCTAAGCTTGTTATTTCATTTACTTCTAACCCTGATGTAATTTCATAATTTCTATTTTCAAAATTCCTTGAGTCTTTTACATGAGTTTTAATATGAACAAATAGAAATAGGAAAGTGAATGTAAATATGCTATAATGTGAACTCTTCATTTTACCAAAATTAAATTATTGGTTGATTAAACATAAAATATGCCACAACACAACATTAAAATGAAAAAGTAGAAATTGCAGACATAGCAGACTTGTTAACGTAAACTTAATCAAAATTTACACATCTGCAAAAGCGATTTACTTTATATAATATTTAGCCAATAGAACTTAAAGTCTAAAGACACCTAACTGACAATATATAAAATGTAAATTTGAGTTCTAAAAACCTAATTAAAAATGAAAAAAGTCTCATCAGTTGAAGAATATATTGAGGTAAATGCACACTTTGCAGAAGAACTCTCTATTTTAAGAGAAATCATTAATTCAACTGAATTGGAAGAATCCATTAAATGGAATGCACCAACTTATACACTCAATGGTAAAAATGTTATTGGTTTAGGCGCCTTCAAAAATCATTTCGGTATTTGGTTTTTTCAGGGCGTATTTTTAAAAGATGAAGCCAATCTACTTGTAAATGCTCAAGAAAACAAAACCAAAGCTTTAAGACAAATGCGTTTTGAATCTATAGCTGACATTAATAAAAGTGCAGTTTTAAATTATGTGAAAGAGGCTATTGAAAATCAACGCTTAGGTAAAGAAATAATGCCTCAGCGAAACACAAAGCCAATAGCAATTCCAAAAGAATTGGAAAGTGAAATATCAAAAGACAAAGAGCTGAAACAAGCTTTTGAAAAACTATCTGCATCTTGTAAGCGCGAATATTGTGAGCATATATCAGAAGCCAAAAGAGAAGCTACAAAGATAAGACGCTTAGAAAAAATCATTCCAATGATATTGGAACAAAAAGGTTTACATGATAAATATAAAAATTGCTAATCTAATTTTGATAAAACAAAAAAAGCCACTCTATACAGAGTGGCTTTTTATATTTAATACCAACTTAATTTATTTTGCTGGTGCGTTTAACTTTTTACTCATTTCCATTGAAATAGCAGAGCGATCAAACTTAATTTTACCAGCTAACGTTTCTATAACGCAACTGTTATCCTTATCGTTTAGCTCTACAACTTTGCCATGCATTCCGCTTTTAGTAATCACACGATCACCACGCTTTAACTCATTGGCAAATTTTTTCTCTTGTTTTGCTCTCTTCATCTGTGGTGCAATCATAAAGAAATACATCACGGCAAAAATGGCAATGAATGGTAAAAAAGAACCTAAATTTTCCATTACAATAAATTAGTCGTGGTTATGCCCTTCGTGACCAGGCTTAGTAGATGTTTTAGCATTAAGCATTGGGTTAGTTGGCGTTGCCGGATTCTGAGCTGCTGCTTTTTGAGCCGCTTCAGGATTATTAACCATTGCTGTAATTTTAACAACCTCTGTTCCTTTTTCTGTATTAGCAGTAATTGTTAAAGACTTAGATACTTTACCATTTCCCTTACCGTTAAACTTAACTGTAAATTCACCTGTTTCACCTGGGGCAACTTCTCTAGTATAGTTAGATGGTACAGTACAGCCACAAGTACTCTTAATGTTGCTTACTACAAGCATAGAGTTTCCTTTGTTTGTGTATTTAAAAACGGTTTCCACTGGAGTTCCGTTTTCAATAGTACCAAAGTCATGTTCCATTTTGTCTAATTCCATTATTGGAAAATTACCCGCATTGGCATCTCTCTCTGCGGCAACAGCAACATTTTCTGAATTTACTTTACTTGCAGCATCATCTTTACAAGAAGTAAAAGCTACCATGCATAATGCACCTAATCCTAAGATAATCTTTTTCATTACTTATATTTTAATTAATTATTATTTGTTATCTAAGTTGCCAAAGGTAATAATTATTCCCAGCAATTAAAACTTTTTAGAATGTCCTTAACAGGTTTATAAAAGAAAGATACTATACAACCTCTTACATTAGACCTCTTCCAGTTTTAGGATGCAGGTTTTTTGATTGATATTCTTTGACAATCTTATCTAATATACCATTTATAAATAAGCTACTCTTTGGTGTAGAATATTCCTTAGCAATTTCTAGGTATTCGTTAATGGTTACTTTATGAGGAATGGATGGGAATTTTTGAAATTCGCACAATGCCATTTTCAATAGTAGACCATCTAAACTTGCCAAACGTTCCGTATCCCAATTTGTGGTTTTTTTTGCTATTTCTTCAGAGAATTTAGAGTTATTGAGTATCGTTTTTTTGAACAATTCTTTTGCAAATTCTTTATCGTCTTCATCTTTGTATAAATCTGGCAATAACTTAGTCTCAGGTGAGGTGAGTTTTATTTTGCCCAACACTTTTATAAGCACAGTGTTTACAACAGGAAAGTCGTCTACCCAGGTCAATTTTTTATCTTCAAAATAATCATAAAGCTTATCGTTAGGAGCTATGATTTCTGTGTAGATATCAATAATAAACTCCTTATCTGCTTTTAATCCTGTTTCAGTATCACTTATATATTCATTATACAACTTACTTTTCTTTATGTCCTCAAAAAGTATATCCACATACTCAAAATCGAGATCCCAAAAATTCAATTTCCGTTTTGTGATAATATCTTGTAACATTTTATTATTGCTGATAATGTTTAGCAATAAATTATCCTGAAACTTGGTATTTGGATTTCTATCGGAGTCAGAACCTAAAAGCTTCTTTTGAAGTTTTTCATTATAATCTTTACTCTTTTTGTGTAATTCTGTGAGCAAAGCCAATATAGAGAGATATAAGTCTAACATGCTATCTAAACTGTGCATTAAAAACTTTTCGTCTTTTGCCAAATCATCACTCTCGTTACCTTTAAAAGCATACAATGATTGCATTACTTTTATCCTGATGTGTCTTCTGTTGAGCATGTATAAAGAACTGCTTTATATAGGTTACTAAAAAAGGTGAATCGCACTTGATTCACCTTGCAAAAATACTATTATTTAATTCTGAAAAAAATTATTTAGAATTTTCTCTTTTACGAGTTTCTATGCGCTCTCTGGCTATGTTTAATGCTGCTGTGTGCGTTGTAATATTATTTACTTTAGCATTATCTAATATTTCTAGCGTAGTATTATAGATATTTTCAGTTTTACGCATTATTTCCTGTCTATCATAGTTTTCCAACTCTGCATAGACGTTTATAATTCCGCCTGCATTAATTAAAAAATCTGGTGCATATACTATACCCCTTTCCTGTAAAATTCTACCGTGTTTATTCTCTTCAGCTAACTGATTATTTGCAGCACCTGCGATAATGTCTGCTTGTATTCTATCAATTGTATCATCATTGATAGTAGCTCCTAAAGCACAAGGTGCATAAATATCCATAGGCTCACTGTAAATATCATTACCACCATATATGGTCACACCATACTTAGAACGTATTTCTTCCAATCGCTGTTGATTGATATCTGCAATAGTCACTTTTGCGCCTTCATTGACCAAATGTTCAACCAAAGCTTCTCCAACATGACCAATACCTTGTACATAAACCGATTTGTCTTCTAAAACATCAGAACCATACTTGAATTTGGCAGCAGCTTTCATACCCATAAATACTCCATAAGCAGTGATTGGCGAAGGATTACCTGCACCACCTTTACTTTCAGAAATACCTGTAACATATGGCGTCACTTCTCTTACGGTATCCATATCTTCAGTTGTCATACCTACATCTTCTGCAGTAATATATTTTCCGCTTAAAGAGTCAACAAATTCACCAAAACGACGCATAAGTTCAGGTGTTTTTTGAGTTTTGGCATCACCTATAATTACAGCTTTACCACCACCTAGATTTAATCCAGTAATAGCAGATTTAAAGGTCATACCGCGCGATAGGCGTAATACATCATTAAGTGCTTCCCACTCGTTATTATAATCCCACATTCTGGTACCTCCCAAAGCAGGACCTAAAACAGTATTGTGTATGCCTATTATAGCTTTTAAACCAGTATCTTTGTCGTTACAGAAAACGATTTGTTCATGGTCATCAAATGAAACTTGACCAAACACAGGGTCTGCTTTTGCAAGTTCCTTAGAACTTATTAATTCTGAAGTCATTATTGATTTAGATTTAAGGCTGTTTGAAAATAATTTAAAAACAGCGTGCAAAAATAAATTATAAATAGAGGATTAGCAAAATATTAACGTCAAAATCAGATTATCATAATACTTTTGACTGACCAAATGCAGCATGAAGGCACTAAAACACTTAAATAAATATTTTTATAAATATAGATATCAACTAATCATTGGTGTAATAATTACCATAGTTTCTAAGATATTTGTCATGTTCACACCGCGTTTTGTAGGTGATTCCATTAATATAATCTCAGATAAGCTAGACGGTAAAATCACCTATGAGGTTTTTAAGAATGACCTTATAACTAATGTTTTATTAATTATTGGCGCAGCCATTATAGCTGGTTTGTTTACATTTTTGATGCGACAAACCATAATAAATGTATCAAGATATGTTGAATACGATTTAAAAAACGAAATATATCAACACTACCAAGTTCTATCTTTAAATTTTTATAAATCCAACCGAACAGGAGATTTAATGAACCGCATTAGTGAAGATGTAAGCAAGGTACGTGAATATGTTGGACCAGCTTTAATGTACACCATCAACACACTAACTTTATTTACCGTAGCAATTATATATATGGTAAATACAGCTCCTAAACTAACATTGTATACACTTTTGCCGTTACCGATATTATCGGTTTCTATCTACAAATTAAGCAGACTTATAAATAAACGTAGCACGATTGTACAACAATCCTTATCTACATTATCTACTTATGCACAAGAAACCTTTAGTGGGATTTCGGTTATAAAGTCTTATGGGATAGAACCAAAAACTAATTCTGAATTTGAAGGACTATCTGTAGAGAACAGACAAAAGCAAATAAACCTAACCAAAGTACAGGCACTATTCTTCCCTTTAATGATTTTATTGATTGGAGTCAGCAACCTCATTGTCATATATGTTGGCGGAATGCAATATATGAATGGCGAGATTGAACATATTGGTACCATAGCAGAGTTTATCATATATGTAAATATGCTCACCTGGCCTGTTGCTACAGTTGGTTGGGTTACATCTTTAGTACAACAAGCAGAGGCGTCTCAAGAACGTATTAATGAGTTTCTAAAAACTGAACCTGAAATCAAGAATAAAGTCACCAAACCTACACCTATCAAAGGAGATATTGAATTTAAGAACGTTTCCTTTGTGTATCCAGATACCAATATCGAAGCTTTAAAGGATGTTAGTTTTAAATTAAGGTCTGGCGAAACATTAGCTATATTAGGCAAAACAGGTTCGGGCAAGTCTACAATCCTGGACCTTATTGGCAGACTTTATGATATTGATAATGGGAGCATTTTAGTAGACAATAAAAAAATATCAGAGCTCAACTTATATAACCTAAGAGAGAGTATCGGTTATGTGCCTCAAGATGCATTTTTGTTTTCGGACACCATAAAAAACAATATAAAATTTGGTAAAGAAAATGCAACTGATGAAGAAGTCATTGAGGTGGCCAAAGATGCTAAAGTTCATAAAAATATTATTGGCTTTAGTAAAGGTTATGATACTGTTTTAGGTGAGCGAGGTATAACGCTGTCTGGTGGACAAAAGCAACGTGTATCGATTGCGAGAGCTATTATTAAAAAGCCTGAAATCCTTTTGTTTGATGATTGTCTATCTGCTGTAGATACTGAGACCGAAGAAAAAATTCTTAAAAATTTAGTAAGATTAACCAAAGACAAAACCACTATTATTGTGAGTCACCGCGTATCTTCCGCAAAAAATGCAGATCAAATTATTGTGCTAGAGGATGGTAAAGTTATACAGACTGGAAATCATGAAGACCTTATTAGTGTTCAAGGATATTATAAGGAACTCTACACAAAACAACTCTCAGAAAAAGAAATACAATAAATTATTTGCCAGTTTACTTTTTTTTTAGATTTTTGAGTTAAAATTAAAAAAAGATTGATTTATGAGCGATTATGAAATGACGGATAAAGAAGAAATTTATTCTAAAGTACTACGCGCAGGAAGACGAACTTATTTCTTTGACGTTAGAGCAACTAAAGCAGATGATTACTACCTAACCATTACCGAAAGTAAAAAATTCACAAACGACGACGGCTCTTACCATTACAAAAAGCACAAAATTTATTTATACAAAGAAGATTTTTCTGAGTTTAATGAGATTTTAGCCGAAATGACCGATTACATTATCAACGAAAAAGGAGAAGAGGTAATTAGCGAGCGTCATCAAAAGGATTTTAAACGAGAAGATGACTTCGAGACACAAGAAGCTAAAATATCAGGAGACTTAAACGGAACCGATAGTTTTACAGACATAAGTTTCGACGATATTTAGAATTAACTACTGTTAAATTATAATTAACCCTGACAAATTTTAGTCAGGGTTTTTTATTTTTAGGGTTTAACCAACTTTATAAACCATGCAGCGCATAGCTTTATTTTTCCTTTTATTTTTCTCTCTTTTCTTTTCACAATCCCAAACAGACTTATCCTATTACCTTCCTGAAGATATAGAATATAATACCAATATTCCAACACCAAAAAGTATAATTGGACACGAAGTTGGTGAGTGGCACATTACACACGACAAACTTGTGCAGTATATGCGAGAGCTTGCCGAAGTTTCGAATCGTATCACAATTGAAGACAGAGGGCAAACTTTTGAAGGTAGACCGTTAATTTTATTAACCATTACTTCACCAACTAATCATTCTAATTTAAATAACATTAAACAGCAACATATAGAAGCCACGGAAACAGATAATACAAACATTAGCAACAGACCAATAATTGTTTACCAAGGGTTTTCTATACATGGTAATGAGCCAAGTGGTTCTAATGCTGCATTAGCTTTGGCGTATTATCTCGCAGCTGCAGAAGGCTCTGAAATTGAAAACCTACTCAACAATGCAGTTATTCTATTTGACCCATCTTTAAACCCAGATGGATTACAACGTTTTGCATATTGGGCAAACACCAATCGTGGTATGAATCTCAACGCAGATCCAAACGATAGAGAATTTAATGAAGTTTGGCCAGGTGGACGCACCAATCACTACTGGTTCGATATGAATAGGGATTGGCTACCAGTACAGTTGCCAGAATCCAGGGTTCGTATAAAAACCTTTCACGATTGGTTACCAAATATTTTAACCGATCATCATGAAATGGGCACTAATGCTAGCTTCTTTTTTCAACCTGGTATTCCTTCGCGTACGCATCCATTAACCCCAAAAATGAATCAAGAGTTGACTAAAGGGATTGCCAAATACCATGCAAATGCTCTTGACAAAATTGGCTCTTTATACTATTCCGAAGAAAACTTTGACGATTTTTATTATGGTAAAGGCTCTACTTTTCCTGACATAAATGGTGGAGTTGGAATTTTATTTGAACAAGCCAGTTCTCGTGGTCATGTACAAGAAAGTGACAACGGACTCCTCACCTTCCCATTTACGATTAGAAACCAATTTACTGCTGCTCTGTCCACTCTTGAAGCCGCCAATGGTATGAGAGAAGATATCTTAAAATATCAACATGATTTTTATAAAAATGCACGAAAGGAAGCTTCAAGAGAAGGAGACAAAGCCATCATTTTTGGTGATGAAAAAGATGCTGCTAAAACCTATCATTTGGCAGAAATATTAAAACGTCATAAAATAAAGATTCTTCACCTAAAATCTGATGTTTCGTTGGATGGCAAAACCTATAAAAAAGGCCATAGTTACATCGTTCCTAAAAATCAAAAGAACATACGCTTAATCAATGCTATATTTGAGAAACGAACGACGTTTCAAGATAGCTTATTTTATGACATTTCTGCTTGGACATTCCCACTGGCTTTTAATCTAGATTATACCGAAACTAATATGGCATATGCCAGTGATGTAGTTACAGAATTAGCACATCACAAAGGTGGATTATCTTCAAAAAGTGAATATGCTTACCTATTTCCTTGGAATGAATATTATGCACCAAAATTATTACATAGTATTCTTAAAAAAGGCTTACGTGCCAAAGTAAGCATGAAAAACTTTAAAGCTAATGGTAAATCTTACGATTATGGTACTATCATGATTCCTGTACAAAATCAAGATATGTATTCTTCGGAAATCTATACATTTTTAAACGAAGCTGCCCAAGAAAGTTATATTACAATAGATGCTGTATCTACAGGTTTGAACGAAGGCATAGATCTTGGCAGTCGAAATTTTAGAGCTTTAGAACTGCCTAAAATTGCACTATTGGTTGGAGATGGTGTTACATCCTATGATGCAGGTGAAATTTGGCATTTGCTCGATACCAGATATGATATTGTGCCAACAAAACTAGATACAAAAAACTTCGGTAGAGCAGATTTAAGCCGATACAATACCATTATTATGGTAAATTCTAATTCAGCATTAGATGAAGGGAACACTAAAAAGCTAAAACAATGGATACAGGATGGAGGCTCACTTATTGCTTACCAAAACACGCTAAGATGGTTGAATTCAAAAGAATTATTGAAAATAAATTTCAAGAAAAAAAACAGTTTAAAAGCAAAAAACATAAGTTTTGAAGAGCGCAGCGATTTTAGAGGAGCACAGGTTATTGGTGGAGCTATTTTTGAAACAAAACTGGACAGATCTCACCCAATTAATTTTGGATATAAAAATGATAAATTGGCTATGTTCAGAAATACAACCTTGTTTATAAACCCAAATAAAAACAGTTACGAAAATCCAATTCAATACACGGAAAACCCTTTACTGAGCGGTTATATTTCTGAAGAAAACTTAGACAGCTTAAAATTATCTATTCCTTTTACAACAGGAAGAATCGGCAGAGGAAAAATCATAGCTTTTACGGATAATACCAATTTTAGAGCCTTTTGGTACGGTACTAATAAATTACTGATGAATGCTATTTTCTTTAGGGATGAGATGTAGTGATTATTGAAAAATAGAAATTTCCAAACAATTACACAAAAATCACGATACTTGCGATCCATTTTTTACTTTGCTTTCTGGATGCAATAAGAACACGTCTTTCTCTTTTACAGCACCTACTACAAGACATTCGCTCATAAAATTGGCAATTTGCTTTTTAGGAAAATTGACCACAGCAATAATCTGACGATTTTCTAAATCTTCCTTTTTGTATTGCGTTGTAATCTGTGCCGAAGATTTTCTAATACCTAAGTCACCGAAATCTATTGTAAGTTGATAGGCTGATTTTTTTGCGTTAGGAAAATCATTGACTTTAATAATGGTTCCTACCCTTAAATCTACCTTTGTAAAGTCCTCAAATGTTATTATATTATCTTTTGTCATGCTGAACTTGTTTGGCTTCGCCGAATCTTAGATTTCAGTATCTTTAAAGCGCTAAATAAAACTCATTAAACGAACCCTAAAATACAAAAAATATAATGGCACTAACACCTTCAAATATGTTGCCTTTGGGCACAATAGCTCCTGACTTTAATTTAATCGATACTAAGGACAATCAAATAAAGTCACTAACCGAACTTAAAGGTAACAAAGGTACATTGGTAATGTTTATCTGTAACCACTGCCCTTTTGTAATTCATGTTAATGAAGAGTTAGTAAAATTAGCTAATGATTATAAATCTAGGGAAATTAATTGTATTGCTATTTCTAGTAATGATGTAGAAAATTATCCGCAAGATGGTCCAGAAAAAATGAAAATTCATGCTAAAGAAAACCACTACCCTTTTCCTTATTTATATGATGAAACACAAGAGGTGGCAAAAGCTTATGACGCTGCCTGTACGCCAGACTTTTTCTTGTTTGATGATGATTTAAAATTAGTGTATGCTGGACAGTTAGATGGATCTAGACCAGGAAACGATATTCCGGTAAATGGCAAAGATTTAAGAGCTGCTATGGATGCACTTTTAAATAATGAAACTATTAGTCCAGACCAAAAACCTAGTATGGGTTGTAATATTAAGTGGAAATGAACCTTAAAATAGAAACCAAAAGTCTCTACCTTAGACCTATCAACGAAAATGACGATAAAGACTTCTTTGAACTAGACTCTAACCCTAAAGTGCACGAGTTTTTGGGAAACAATCCTGTAACATCCGTAGAACAATCTCGCGGATATATTAAAAGTATTTTACAGCAGTACAAAGATTATGGAGTTGGTCGTTTGGCAATGATAAAAAAAGACACTGGTGAATTTATAGGTTGGTCTGGACTAAAATTTGAACGTGAAGTACGCAAAGATTTCGATTATTACGATTTAGGCTATAGACTTAAGGAAAAATTTTGGGGACACGGTTATGCCACTGAAGCTACAATTGCAGCTTTAAATTATGGTTTTAATGATTTGAAATTAAAAGAAATTTGTGCTGCTGCTTATGTAAAACATAAGGTTTCAAACATAATTCTCGAAAAAATAGGCTTGGAACACTCAGGTACTTTCAATTACGACAATGAACTTTGTAATTGGTATACTTTAAAAAATCCAAATCTATAAATAACAGAACCCCTTCGGAAGAAGAGGTTCTGCAATCAATCAAAAATTTGTCTAAACCATATAATGAATTTAATCTATTGTTCTTGCAATTTGAAGTTAATCGGTATACTGTAAGGAACACCTACTGGTTTGTTACGTTGTTTGCCAGGTTCCATTTTTGGTAGCAATCCAATAATACGTGCCGCTTCTGTTTCTAACAATTTATCAGGACCACGTGTTTGAATCTTAGCTACATTACCGTACTTATCAATTAAGAAGAATACAAATACTCTACCTTGTATATTAAGTTCTGCTGCTGCATCAGGATATCTAAAATGCTTTTGTAAGTGTTCTTGCATTTTTTCTTGGAAACAAGTCTTTAATTCGGCATTATTACCTTTACATCCTGGAAATTGAGGTACTCTTTCTATAACAGCGAATGGTACTTCCACATCTTCCTCAACATCTACTACTTCTACTTCTTCTACACTTACTACACGCTCTTCTATAATATCATCTTGTCCAACCTCTGAACTCTCTATAAACGTTTCCTCTACTTCTACAACATCTTCTACTACAGTTATAACTTGAGTAACCACTTGTTTTGGTGGTGGAGGTGGTGGAGGAATATTAATTGTTGTAATAGGAATTTCTTCTTCCAGTTGCTCTGTCAACATTAAGATATCAACCTTAGCACTCTCTGATTCGTAAGTCTTATGTTCTAATCCTAAGTATGTAAGGAGTAACATTACGTTTAAGCCAACAGCAAAATATAAACTGCTGTTTCGACCTACATTGGCTCTTGGGTTCTTCTTTAGTTCCATGACGTTTAATTTTATATTATAAAGTTACCCATCATAAAGCGTAAAACATATGACATTTGTCATGTTTGAACCAAACCCATTATTTTAACATTTTAAAGGTTATCTAACTGGTTATCTTTTCCATCCTCACTAATGGTCCAAAAGAAGCCTACAAAAAAGAACTGATCTGCTGCAGGCCTTAAGGCTCTTCGATTGAATTGTCCATTAATGTCTGCAGTGTTTGCATACTGATAACCATTTACATTATTAAACCCTAAAACATTATTTACTGAGAAGTACAATATTTTTTGCTGATCTAATAAATAGGCCCAATTGATACTGAGGCTATTGAACGGTTTTGTGCGTTCGCCTAAAAACTCATTGGTATTTGGATTGGTATATGGTCTTCCTGAAGAAAAGCCATAGCTAAGTCCTACTTGGCTTTTCCAACTATCTATCCAATATTTACCTACTATTGATAGATTGTGATTGGTTGCATATCCTGGCTGTGCAGAAGTTTCAAAATTTACATAATTACGCTCAGTATCTAAATACGAATAGCTTACCCAATAATCTAGATTTTTAATGCTGGTATTATCCCTCCAAAACACATCCAAACCTTGTGCATAACCATCTCCATTAGATGTATAGTTACTTTCAATAGAGGTAAATTCAGTATCAAACTTCACTAAGTTATCATAGTTTTTTCTATAAGCTTCTGCCCTGAAGATTTTACCATCATTAACATATTGATAGTTTAATATGTAGTGAGACGTTTTTTCTGCCCTTAAATCTTGATTAAACTTTAGTATTGAACTATTAGGGTTTTGATAAAAGTTACCATAAGCCAAAGACATCTGTCCATTTTTAGAGGTCTTGTAAGCTAAAGCCGCTCTTGGCGAAATATCCAAATCGTTAAATATTGAACTGTAATCCGCGCGCAATCCAGCTTTTAAAGCTAAATCCTTTGAAAAGATTAAATCCGCTTCTGCAAAACCTGCGGTTATATTGTTTTCATAACCATAAGCAACATCTATTGACTCCTCTTTAAAATCTTCATCAAATTCAGTGATAAACTGTTCTGCTCCAAAACTCAACTTAAATCTGCTGTTGAAACGTTTCTTCACTTTTAGTTTTACATGAGCCGAGTTTTCAGAATTTTCAATATCACTTGCCATGACTCCTATTTCATTTTTTGCATAGGTATAGCTTAATCCTGAACTCAAAGTCCAGTTATTTCCTAAAATACCTTTATATGATGTATTTAGATAGAAGTTGTTATTATTCAATTTAAAATCCAAGCCTTCTTCTAAATTAATATCTTCTTGTGTCAATTGAAATTTAGCGGTATCAAAAGCAGCATAAAATTTTAGTATGCCATTATTTAGACGATATCTATAAACCATTTCACCTTGCGCACCTTGGTAAGGTGTTTGCCAATCATTTCTGTCCTTAAAAACCGCTAAATAAGGTGCTAGGTTAATATACGTAGCATTAAAGCTCAATGAAGAGCGTTCCCATTTTTGGGTATTTCCTAAAACAGCACCAACGGTCATCAAACCTATATCTGTTTTTTCCTGAACTGGCTCATCAATTGTATTTAACAACAATACACTTGATAGCGCTTGACCAAATTCTGAAGAATAGCCACCTGTTGAAAACGTAATGCCGTCAAATAAAAATGGCGAATAACGTCCGCGTGTTGGAATATTATTGGTTGTAGGCGAATATGGTGTAAAAACCCTTATGCCATCAATAAAAATTTGGGTTTCATCGGCATTCCCTCCACGTACAAACAAACGTCCATCTTCAGCTACATTAGATGTTCCTGGCAGGGTTTGTAACGCACCTACAAAGTCTCCAAGCGCACTGGCTGTAGTTACCACATCAAGAGGTTTTAAAACCGAAACCTTGCTGTTGTCATTAGCTTCAAACGTGCCTGCGCTCAATACTACCGCGTCTAAGGATTCTACATCTTCCCTGAGAATAATACTAAGGTTAGTGAATTTTGAGACATCATTCACGATGGTTTTGGTTTCATATGATAAAAATGAAATCACCAAGGTTTGCGTTCCTGTTTCCTCTGTAGTGAACGAAAATTGTCCTTCTACATTTGATGTTGCTCCATCGTAAGTTCCATCTAGATAAATATTGGCTCCTTCAATAGGTTGATTTTTATTATCTAACACTTTTCCAGAAATTGTGGTTTGAGAATAGCTTAGGTTGATGAGACATAAAACTATTAGTGTAATTAACTTATTCATTTTTTGGTTGATTTGATTTGTTCTTTTGCTTCTCCGACGAAACTTTTAGTGAAGTCGGATTGATGAGACAAACTTCAATCGTTATAACCTATAAACAAACTCTATTTTACCGAACTGTATTTTTTGAATGATGAATTGAATATTTTTAATTAATTTCAAATCATGGAACTAACCAACACCGAAAAACAATTCAGTATTTTATTTTTTGTAATTGTACTTTTTGAGATCATTACAGGAAGTACACAAACATTACAGATAGCACATTATATAGCCAAACCTGCTATAGTTATGAGTTTGATGTTTTTATTTATCAAAACATCTGGAGGAATATCAAAATCCATCAAACGGATTACAATTCTCGCTTTAGGATTTTCGGTTTTGGGAGATATTCTATTGATGTTCGTAAATCAATCACCTCACTTTTTTACTCTTGGGCTGGTTGCTTTTTTGTTGGCGCACGTAATGTACATTTTGGTGTTTTTAAAGCACAGAAACAAACACAAGTCTATCATTGGTTTTGTGATACTACTATTGTTATATGCTTCAGGTTTATTTTATTTACTAAAAGATAGCTTGGGTGATATGCTTATTCCTGTAATAGTATATATGATTGTAATCTTAAGTATGGCAACCACCGCTTTTATGCGAAAAGGCATCATAAACACTAATAGTTACAACTTGGTTTTCATTGGTGCAATTTTCTTTATGATATCCGATAGTATTTTGGCAGTTAACAAATTTTACCAACCAATTGCTCTATCTAACATCAGTATTATGCTAACGTATGCTTTAGCACAATTTTTAATTGTTTTAGGAATTTTAAAAAATACTGTAACAAACTCAAAGGTGTAACTACTTATAGTTAACTAACCAAATAAAGTAATTGAACAAAGAACTTGAACATAGTTTTGTAGAGCAGTTGCAAGAGCATCAAAACATTGTACATAAGGTATGCAGATTGTATACCAACAATGCCGATGCGCATAACGATTTGTTTCAGGAAATAACAATACAACTGTGGAAAGCCTATCCTAAGTTTCGAGGTGATTCTAAATTTAGTACATGGATGTATCGTGTAGGTTTAAATACTGCTATTACGCTTTACAGAAAATCTAAACGAAGAATCAATACGCAAGAGTTTGATAGTGTTCAATTTAAAATAAAAGCTGAAGAATACGATGATACTGAAGAGCAACAATTAAAGTTGCTTTACAATGCCGTACATCAGTTAAACGACATTGAAAAAGCCTTGGTCTTCTTGTATTTAGAAGATAAGGACTATAAAGAGATTAGTGAGACATTAGGTATTACCGAAGTTAATGCACGCGTTAAAATGAACCGTGTAAAAACGAAATTAAAAACCATATTAAATCCGTAAAATTATGGATGAATTAGAATTATTAAAGAAAGATTGGAACAAAGGGACAGACGAGTACAAAAACTATTCAGATTCTGATATTTATCCAATGTTGCATAAAAAATCATCATCTATTGTAAAAACCTTATTTTACATTAGTGTTGCAGAGCTGGTATTTTGGGTGCTTGTTAGCTATGTTCCCTATTTCTTTTCTGATAAAATGCGAGCTCGTTTAGAAACCAGCTACGAAAATCCTCTTTTTACAGGATTAACAATTTTAGGTTTTGCAGTAATTGGTTTGTTTGTATACCTACTTTACAAATCCTATAAGTCTATATCCTCTACAGATAATGCTAAAAAGTTGATGGAAAGCATTCTAAAAACAAGAAAAGTAATTAAGTACTATGTGCTTTATAATCTTATAATGATTTTTATTTCCATACCGCTTTCTCTCTACTTCGAATTCAATCAAAATATCGAATTCCATGACCAAGTTGCGGCTTTTGATACAACTCAAATGACTGTTTTAGTCGTAATAACATTATTAGTAACAGCAATATTCTTAGGAGTTATTTGGCTATTTTATAGACTTCTGTATGGTATTCTATTAAAACGCCTTAATAGGAATTACAATGAACTAAAAAAGCTTGAAGTATAATTTTTTGACTTATAGTTTCAGTTCAAGTTGTAGCTCACCAATCTCGCAATTTGTTTAAGCGCTCTTTTTCTTCTAACTCTTCTTGTGGAATAACTTTAAGGAATGATGGATGTTGCTCAATAGCATACTCAATCTTTTCAACAATTTCAGCAATGGTTTCATTCTCGTAATCAATCTCAAGAGGTTGTTTTATCTCAAAGGTTTGATAGATATTTTTCTTCTTTATACGTAATCCTTTCTTATCAAAAGAACGTCTAAAACCATCAATAACGATAGGAACTACCAAAGGTTTATATGTTTTTATAATATGAGCAGTCCCTTTTCTAATAGGCTTAAAAGGCGTTGTAGTACCCTGTGGAAAGGTAACCACCCAACCATCGTCAAGTGCTTTTTTTATCGCAGTAATATCGCTCATTTTTACCTGGCGATTAACATCCTTACCCTCAGAACGCCAAGTACGTTCAATACTAATAGAGCCTGTATATGCAAAAATCTTTGGTATTAAGCCCGATTTCATGGTTTCCTTAGCCGCTACATAGTACATGTTCAACTTAGGATTCCATAAATAACCAACGTTTTTTATATTGTCTAATCGTCCGCTAAGACTGGCATTAAACACATGAAACATAGCAATAACATCCGCAAAGTATGTTTGGTGATTAGAAATAAAAAGCACATTGGTATCTGGCAAGTTCTTTATGATTTCAGAACCTTCTATCTGTAATTCGTTAAAGCCTCTAAAACGTCTATGTGTTAAAAGACCTAAAATTCTGATTAACCATTTTTTTACCCAAAGTATATGCCCAAAAGGATTTTTTTTGAATAATCCCATTATAAAATTTTATTTATTAATTAGACTTTAATAAAATTCGTCATTTCGAGTGTGTTTTGCGATTGAACATGAGCAAAATATGTATCGAGAAAAAGAATTTTAACTAATTAGTTCTCGATACAATTTTGTTTCCTATCTATATTGAAAACAAAACCACTCGAACTGACATTAAAAAAGTATTTGATTAAAGCATCCTAATGTTGTATACGTTAATGCAAAAATAACAAATAAGACAAGTTATAAAACCTGTTTTAACAAGTCTTTTATTTCACCAAGCATCATTGCTGTTGCTCCCCAAACAATATGACCATTCAATTTAAAGGCAGGCACGTCTACTCTAACATTAAAAGACGTAGGTACATTTGTAGTAATGATATTACGTTCATCCAAAAAATCTTGAATATGAACTTCTAAAATATCCTCCACCTCATCATCTTGCTTGATAAAGTTTGGTGTGGTATCCAAAAGCCCCAAATAAGGATGTACCATAAAATTACTTGGTGGAATGTACAATGGCGAAATGGTCTTAATCACATTCACCTTATTCATTGGTACGCCAACCTCTTCTTCTGTTTCTCTCAATGCCGTAATCATAAGGTTATCATCTACTTCTTCATACTTACCACCAGGAAAACCTACTTGGTTAGAATGCACGCCTTTGTAGGTCTTTCTTAAAATTAGAACTAAATGCGTTTCCGCTTTTTGGTTAGGGTAAAACAATGCCATTACACCAGCAGTTTTAGCAGTTTTAGCTTTCTCTTTCATACGTTCTGCTAATTCCAATCGGTAAGGTGGAGACATTTTGGCATGCGATTGTTCGCCAAAAAGCTCTAGATGTTTTATTTTTACTACAGATTCAGAAAACGTATTAAAGTGCATTTATGAGATTCCTGTTAATGTTTTTTATCATTCTTTTTTTATGGAACTGTGAAGATAAACAAACTTCAAAAAATTCTAATACTACGATTGTAAAAGATACGGTAACTACCAAAGTTAAAACAGAACCAAAAAAGAAAACAAAGAAGACATCAGAATTCCCTATTCTTACGGATGACAATGCCATGGAGTTCTTCTTAGAATACGACAAAGAACATAAAGAAAATAAAGTAAGAGTCACCACCGATTTTGGTACTTTTGATATACTGCTTTACGATAAGACCAAATTTCATCGTGCCAATTTTATCTACCTTACCAAACGCAAGTACTTTGATGGCACACAGTTTTACAGAGTAATTAAAAACTTTGTGGTGCAAGGTGGCAGCAGTGATGCTTTGGATTTGTACACAAAACGACGAAAAATAGGACATTACCTTTTGCCACCAGATACCAAACGTGGTTATACACATCAACGTGGTTCTGTCTCAATGCCGAGTAGCGAAATTGAAAACGCTTACAAACTCGCCTCACCTTTTCAGTTTTTTATTGTGATGAATAGAGAACGAGCTAAACACTTGGATGGTGATTATACTGTTTTTGGTGAAGTCATCAGAGGTATGGATGTGGTAGATAAAATCAACGCTGTAAAAACCGATGAAGGTGATTGGCCGCTTAATAATGTTTACATCAGAACAATAGAAATTATAAAATAATTAAGAATCCTACCTCTCTAATTTTTCTATATTGTTTCTCTAAAATTAAATTGACTAACTATGATTTCTAAAGCATTTAAAGCTACTGCTTTATGTAGCATTATCCTATTTGCAAGTTGTAAAGAAGAACAAAAAACCGAAAACCAACCCATGACCGAAAATATCCTACTACAAGAGTGGACAGGTCCTTACCAAGGTGTTCCTGCTTTTGACAAAATGAATGTTGCTGATGTAAAAGAAGCTGTTGAAAAAGGCATGGAATTACAATTACAAGAGATTGATGCTATTGCCAATAACGATGAAGCACCAACTTTTAAAAATACTATTGTTGCCATGGAAAGTGCTGGCAAAACCTTAGACCGTGTTTTTGCTTATTACGGTATTTTATCTAGTAATATGTCTTCTCCAGAATTTAGAGAAGTACAAGCAGAATTGGCTCCGAAACTTTCTGAGTTCCGCTCTAAGATTTCTCAAAATGAAAAATTATTTCAACGTATTAAAACCGTTTATGAAGCTTCACAAAAAAATCCTCTTGAGCCACAAGAGCAGCGTGTTGTAGACCTAACCTATAAACAGTTTGAAATGAATGGTGCCAACCTTGATGCTGAAAAGAAAAAGCGTTATGCAGAAATCAACAAAGAACTTTCAACATTATACACTCAATTTTCAAACAATGTGTTGCACGATGAGGAAAACTATGTTACTTATCTAAGCAAAGATCAACTTAGCGGTTTGTCTGATGGTTTTATAAAATCGGCTGCAAAAATAGCTTCAGACAAAGGCAAAGAAGGCATGTATGCTATTACCAATACACGCTCTTCTATGGATCCGTTCCTTACCTACTCTACTGAGCGCGAATTACGTAAGCAGGTTTGGGAAAACTACTACTCTAGAGGAGATAATGGAGACGAGTACGACAACAACCAAATTATTGCCGAAATTTTAAAATTGCGTAAAGAACGTGTCGGACTTTTGGGTTACGATAATTACGCTGAGTGGAGACTCCATGACCGAATGGCAAAAAATCCTGAAAATGCTATGGATTTAATGCTAAAAGTTTGGCCTGCGGCAACCGCAAGGGTAAAAGAAGAAGTTGCAGATATGCAAGCTGTAGCCAATGAGCTTGGTGATAATATTACGATAGAGCCTTGGGATTACCGCTACTATGCCGAAAAAGTGCGCAAAAAGAAATACGATTTAGATAGTGATGAAGTAAAGCAATACCTTCAGCTAGATAAGTTAACCGAAGCGATGTTCTTTGTGGCTGGAGAAATTTTCAATTACAAATTCACACCAGTTGAAAAAGGCTCGGTTCCTGTATTTCATGAGGATGTAAAGGTTTGGGAAGTTACAGATAAAGACTCAGGAAAACACATTGGACTTTGGTACTTAGACCCTTATGCTCGCGAAGGCAAGCGTTCTGGTGCTTGGGCCACAACCTACAGAAGCTCTACCACTTTTGAAGGGCCAACTAATGTATTAGCATCTAACAACTCTAACTTTGTAAAACCAGCACCAGGCGAAGCAGTTTTAGTATCTTGGGATGATGCCACAACATTTTTCCATGAGTTTGGGCATGCTTTGCACTTTTTTGCGGCAGACGTAAAATATCCGACTTTACAAGGAGGCGTTAGAGATTATACCGAGTTTCAATCGCAATTGTTAGAGCGTTGGTTATCTACCGACAAGGTTATCAATCAGTTTTTGGTACACCATGAAACTGGTAAACCAATTCCTGCGGAACTGGTTGAAAAAATCAAAAAAGCGGCAACCTTCAATCAAGGATTTGGTACAACAGAATATTTAGCTTCTGCTTTAATTGATATGAAATTGCACTTAGCAGACCCAACTAATATAGACATAGATAAATTTGAACGCGAAACCTTAGATGAGTTAGGCATGCCAAAAGAATTACCAATGCGCCATAGAACACCTCATTTTGGACATGTATTCTCTGGTGAAGGCTATGCCACAGCCTACTATGGGTATATGTGGGCAGATGTATTAACGAGTGATGCTTCAGAAGCGTTTAAAGAAGCACCAGATGGTTTTTACGATAAAGCTGTTGCAGAGAAGTTAGTGACCTATTTATTTGCACCACGCAACGCCATGGACCCAGCAGAAGCGTACCGATTATTTAGAGGGCGTGATGCCAAGATTGAAGCCTTAATGCGTGATAGAGGATTTCCAGTTTCTAAGAATTAGGGCATCTATATAAACTAAAAAGCCATCATAAATTGTGATGGCTTTTTTATTTATAGTTATTGACAAGAAGTACTATTATTTTTTTTAAATTGTTGACTATAAGCATATAAATTGGATATACGTAATACGTATATCCAATTGTTGGCAACAAGCTAAAAAATAAAGATATATGAAATTCAATTTAAAAAGAAGAAAACAGTTACTTAATCTCACAGTCATTTTAACCATCACTGTTTGTCTTTTAAGTGTTTCATGTAAGGAAACAACCGACTCTTCAAAAAGTACAGAAAGTGAATTGATAGTAAAAATCAATGCCGTTCAAGAGCAGATAATGGCACAAGGAAACATGTCTAAAGAAGAGGAAGAGGCAATGTTAAGTTTATGTAGCATTATATCGCATGATGACGGTTTAGCAACTTACACTACTGACAATAGTATGATATTAAAAGACGTTGAAATGGTACCCGTTTATGAGGGTTGTGAAGAACTTTCCAAAGAGGAAACAAAAGAATGTTTTGACAATAAAGTAACTGCATTTATAAAGCGTGAGTTTAACTTGGATTTATCTAAAGAGCTAAATCTTTCAGAACCAAAGCAGGTTGAAGCTTTTTTTATAATTGATGAAAATGGAAATCTAACCGGTATGAAAGTTCGAGACTCTGAGGTAAATATTCAGGCAGAAATATTAAGAGTACTTAGAAAGATGCCTGTGATGAAACCTGCTATTCACAATGGGAAAAATGTTTCAGTATTATGTTCTATGATTGTAAAATATGGAAATTATGTTGATATAGATATTGTTTACATTCCTGAAAGACCAGATAATTAAAAGCCTAAATATTAATTGTGGTGGCTTTTTTTATTTATAGTTATTGATAAGAACTACTATTATTTTTTAAATTGTTTGACTATAAACATATAAGTTGGTACATATTTGATAAATGACTAAAAACGAAATCCAGACATTTGCTAAAAACTATTCTGACAAAGATTTTGACAGAATAAAATTTGACTGGAATGGAAAACACGGAGACGAGTTCGAGGACAAAAACCATGACTTTCGAATGCAACTTTGTGAAACAATAAAAGATGACTTATCATATTCGACTGAAAAGCTGATTCTCGACTTGTATCTTGAATTATCTAAATGTGCAAAAGAGACATTTGGGGTATATAACAGCTATCATCTTTTCGCAAATGAACTATTGGAAAGAACTGGAACAAAATATTTTGACCAATATATTGAAGGAGCATCTAAAAGTATGGACACTGGACTTTCAAGCGGACGACTGAATTTAAGCAAAGAAAGAGTATTTGAAATCCTGAACCATATAAAGTCTAAAATTGCTAACTCAGAGAACGAAAATGAAATTGGTGGATACAATTATATGCGAAAAAGATTTGAGTGGCTATCTGAAAAAGAAGTTTAAAAGAAATAACATTAAAACCAAAATAAAAACTTAGGATGGCTATAAGTAATATTACCAATCAATGGATAAGAAAATAATAGAGTTGATAAATAATGAGTTTAAACCTGAATTTAGAGAATCTGTAACCAAAGAATTACTATCTATTGAACCAAAACATGTAATGGCTGAATCGGAATTCAATCTATATAACACAAGAATGTCTATTTTGTATTTGTCCAAAGGAAACATAAAAGAAGTCATCGAATTAACTAAATGTGCAAAAATCGATTTTCGTGATGTGATATACTGGGCCAACCTAGAAAAGAAAAAGAATAAAACTATTTAGAAAGCTAACAGACCAACTACCATTCCTCCTCTTCTTCTGCCTTATACAAACTCGGTAAACTGATTTTGAAGCGTACTGCAATCAATCTAATAATGATGACCACCAAACCTGCTATGATGAAAAGGTAGTTCTCATCTTCTAAAAATTGCCTAAGCGCAAAATAGGTTAAACCACCAACAATACAAGCTGTAGCGTAAATCTCTTTTCTAAAAATTACGGGAATTTCATTACACAAAATATCTCTAGTTACACCACCAAAACATGCAGTCATTGTACCAAGTGCAATACAGATTAAAGGATGTAATCCTGCAACTAAACCCGTTTCTATACCTACAACTGTGTACAGACCAATACCAATAGTATCAAACAAAAACAAGGAACGTCTCAGATGTTTTAGGTAATTTCTAAAAACTACTGCAAAAATTGTTGAGGCAATGATTACATAGACAAAGGTCATGTTTCGCATCCAGGATACAGGCTCTACTCCTACCATGATGTCTCGTAGTGTTCCGCCACCAACCGCAGTAACAAAAGCAATAATTAAAACACCAAAGGGATCCATGCGTTTGTTCATGGCTACAAGTACACCAGAAATAGCAAAAGAAATGGTTCCTAATATGTCTAAGGTTTGAAAAAACATTACATGTTTTGGGTGTAGTAATTGTAGTCTTTTATCACAGTTGCTACAAAATCTATTGGCTTTTCTTTTGGCTCTACTGCCATTACCTTTGCCAATCTATGATACAGGTTCAAAATAATATTGTGATTTCCTTTTAAAACCGCCTCGTCATAAAGGTTTTTTACTTTTTGTATGTCATTGTCATTTAAAACCGTTACTTGACTATAAGTAGGTATATAATCTAAAGGAACCTCTTTGAGAATTGTATCATTAATACTTACTTTTTGTCGTTCGCTGATTACTGTAGTTCCTGCTGCAATGTCACCTATACGTTGTCCATTTCCTTTAATCAGTATGGTTAAAGCTGCTCCACCTCCAAAAGTAATCACCACATCCACTATTCGCAAAATCCATCGTACAAAATAATTAGCAAAACTTGGCTTAGAGCCATCGAGTTTAACCACCCTAGTTTTCACTATACTCTTGCCAATAGTTTTACCATCCCAAAACGTTTCTAATAAAACATAATATAAAAACGCAGGAAGATTAACCAAAAGATAAATAGCCCAAACATCGCGCATCTCTAAATCCATGGCTCCCAAAAGCAATATGGTAGCGATAAAGTAACAAAAAATGACAACACTATCGATAAGGTACGCTAACAGGCGATCTCCAATACTAGCAACATTTTGGTTTATCCCTACATTTTGAGCGGTTTCTATTTGAAATTCATCCATATTTTCTTTTCTTTGAGAAACTAAAGGTATAGTTTATGCGCGAGGCTGCTTTTGTGAAGCAAAATAAAGATAAATGGCTAGAATTTGAAAGTATTCTTAAAAATAAAACCGACATTGATCCCGACCAGCTTTCGGACCTCTACATTGAAGTTACAGATCATTTAAGCTATGCAAAAACATTCTACACAAACAGCAATACAGAACGGTATTTAAACCAATTAGCCTCTAAAGCGCATCAGCATATTTACAAGACCAAAAAAGAGCCAAAAAATAGACTAATCTCTTTTTTTACGACTGAATTTCCTTCGATGTTTTACCAGCATCAGCGCGAATTATTAATTACCTTTTTAGTCTTTGCGTTTTTTGCTTTTGTTGGTGCATACTCTACCGCAGGGGATGGAGATTTTGTAAGGGCTTTTGGTCTAAGTGATGGCTATGTAAACATGACCTTAGAAAACATAGAAAAAGGTGATCCTATGGCTGTTTACAAAGAACAAGGTGAATTTAATATGTTCCTTGGTATTACTATAAACAACATTAAAGTAGCACTTTTTGCTTTTGGTTATGGCATTTTGTTTGGTGTAGGCAGTCTTTACTTTATGATGCGCAATGCAATTATGCTTGGTAGTTTTCAGTACTTTTTTTATCAGCAAGGATTACTCTGGGAATCAGCCCGAACTATCTGGATACACGGCACAATAGAGATTTCTGTAATTATTGTAGCAGGCTGTGCAGGTTTAGTTATGGGCAATAGTCTACTTTTTACTGGCACTTACCCTCGCTTGCAAGCATTTAAAAAAGGAGTTATTAATGGACTTAAAATACTTATGAGTACAATACCTTTTTTTATAATTGCAGGTTTTTTAGAAGGTTTTGTAACCAGACATACCGAAATGCCAGATTGGTTAGCCATATTTATCATAAGTGGCTCCCTCACGCTTATTTTATATTATTACGTGTTTTACCCAATACAATTACATAAGAAAAAAATGAAGGCTTTAATGCCAGAAGAATTAATAGACCTTAACAACCAACAATCTACTAATTATGAATAGACGTTATATAGAATTTAGAAAAAACAGTGACTTTAGTGGTATCCTTACGGACACCTTTGGCTTTATACGAAACGAGTTTAAACCTTTTATGAAAGCTATTTTTAATGTTGCTGGCCCTGCAATTTTAATTTTTATGTTATCGTTAGCGGTTTATAATTATGTGGTTGGTGATATATTTGATTTTAATAGATATGGCAATGCTAGCTTTAATGGTGGGAATATCATAATAACACTTTTTGCAATGCTGCTTTATATCATTTCTGCAATAGCCGCTTATATACTTACAGCATCAACAGTTTTATTTTACATAAAATCTTATTTAGATAATAAAGGTGTTACTGATTTATTTGAAATAAAAAGAAATGTTCATAAGTCATTTTGGTCTTTCTTTGGGCTAAGCTTTCTCAAGGGCTTAACACTACTTGTGGCCACATTGCTTTGCTTTTTGCCTGTATTATATGCCATGATTCCTATGGCAGTAGTTTTTAGTATTTATGTTTTTGAACCGAAACAATCAACTACAGATGCCTACAGCCATAGTTTTAAGTTAGTCAATGCAGATTTCTGGACGGCATTTGGAAGTTTTATTGTACTTGGTATTATTTATTACATAACCAGCTTTGTATTGGCATTACCAAGTGCTATCTACACAATGATTGGAACTGGTATATTTTCTGGTGAAATAGATACTGAAAATATGAATAACCTTTATCAAGATCCTGTTCTCATTTTCTTAAACGTTCTAAATAACTTCTTCCAATTTATACTAAATGTAATCTTAGTGGTAGGTGGTGCCACTATTTATTTTCATCTCCATGAAAAAACAAGTTTTACCGGAACTTATGAACGCATAAGTGAAATTGGTAAAATTGAAGAGTAATATGAAAATCGGCAAGTTTCTAATGGTGTTTGTATTGTTGTTTTGCCATGTTTCCTTGGCTCAGCAAGATACTGACAATACTCCTGTAATTTTAGATAACTCGCCTATAAATAAACAAACAATTACAGAAGAAGATCTAGAATCTTACAAATCGGACGATGATTTTAATTACATAGAAGTTGAACCTGAAGAATCTATTCTAGATAAAATTTACCGTTGGTTTCAGAATTTGCTCAGAAAATTTTGGGAAGCCATATTTGGTGTTGGCACAGCTAATGGTTTTCTATTTTTTGTTTTTAGAGTTTTGCCCTATATACTTTTGGGGTTATTAATCTTTTTGCTATTACGCTTTTTTCTTAAGGTTAACTCTAATAATATACTTGCAAAGTCTAAAGAAAAGGGAAGCGTAGCTATTACAGAGGAAGAACAAATTATTAAAAATGAAGATATTCCTTCACTAATTAAAGAAGCTATACAGCAAAAAAATTACAGACTTGCAATTAGGTACTATTATTTGTTGACTTTAAAATACCTAACAGAAAACGAAACCATAGCTTGGCAACCACAAAAAACTAACGAGGACTATATTAATGAAATCGACATGTCTCATTTAAAAGATGGCTTTAGGCATATTACAAGAATTTATGATTATGTATGGTATGGCGAGTTTAGTGTAGATGCCTTAAAATTTGAAACCCTAAAACAACCCTTCGAAAATTTAAACAAAACCATTACCAACCGTTGAGTAAAAGAGGTAAATTATATATAACCCTTATTGCAATAACAGTACTAACAATTATTGCTTTGGAAATGACCAAACCAAAACAAATTAATTGGTTTGAGTCCTATGCTCTTCATCATAAAATACCTTTTGGCTCATTTGTTTTTAAAGAACAACTTCAACGCGTTTCAAAAAAAGTCAAACTAGTTGAAAGACCACCTTTTGAGTATCTAAAAAGCAACAGTGCAAATGGCACATACATATTCTACAATGATGTCATTAACTTTGGTAGAGAAGAACTAAACTCACTGTTAGATTGGGTAGATAAAGGAAACACTTTATTGGTATCAGCAAGAGATTTTGAGCCAATGTTGCTAGACACCTTACATCTTAAGACATTATCCGTAAATACCATAGGTAATTTTAACAATGAATATAAGGTACAACTTGTTAATCCACGATTAGATAATAATTCATTTAAATACGATAAACCAACCACTTTTTATCATTTTAATAAAATTGACACTTTAAAAACCAACGTAGTAGGTTTCATCGATGCTTATAGAAATCCTCAAGAAGAAGCAATAAAAGATTCTTTGGTAAATATTATAAAACAACCGTTTGGAGATGGTACCATAATTTTAAGCACCTTTCCGCAAGCATTTACCAATTATTTTATATTAAAAACTCCAAATCACAACTACACTGCTAGCTTACTATCCTATATTAATACAGACGAACCTATTTTTGTTGATACTTATTATAAGAGCGGTAAAAAGTTTTATACCTCACCTATGTATTTGTTTTTAAACAACAGAGCTTTAAAATGGGCTTATTATATAGTACTCATATGTGTTTTAATCTATATAGTTTTTGAAGGCAAACGAAAACAACGTGCCATTCCTATTATAACTCCTTTAAAAAATCATACGGTTTCTTTTACCAGAACTATTGCCAATATGTATTACGAAAAAGGCAAGAATAAAGATATAGCCAAACATAAAATTCAGCATTTTTTAGAGTACATCAGAAATACAATGTACTTGCAAACCGCTACCATAGATGCAGAGTTTATAAAAAACTTAGCTGCAAGAAGCAATAATACTCTAGAAGATACAGAAACCGTATTCAATTTTATTTCCAATATTGAAAAACAAACAACCGTAAACAATATAGAATTAGAACGGTTAAACACCTTAATAGACAATTTTAAATCTCATAACCAATGGAAAACGAAGCCATAAACGACGACTTAAATTTTAATGACAGAATACAATTAGAGGGTTTAAGAAATGCTGTAGAAGACATAAAGAAAGAATTGCGCAAGGTTATCATTGGTCAGGATAATTTTGTAGAGCTACTCATTGTGGCACTCTTAGCAGATGGCCATGTATTAATAGAAGGTGTGCCTGGTATTGCTAAAACGGTAACTGCAAAGCTCTTTGCAAAAGTTTTAAAAACCGACTTTAGCCGTATACAGTTTACTCCAGACTTGATGCCTAGCGATGTGCTTGGCACATCTGTATTAAACATGAAAACTTCTGAGTTTGAATTTAAACAAGGTCCTATTTTTTCAAATATTGTTTTAATAGACGAAATTAACAGAGCGCCAGCAAAAACCCAAGCTGCACTTTTTGAAACTATGGAAGAGCGTCAAGCCACTATAGATGGCAAAACATACAAGTTCAACAACCCTTTTATGGTTTTAGCGACACAAAATCCTATTGAGCAAGAAGGCACCTATGCGCTACCTGAAGCTCAGTTAGACCGTTTTATCTTTAAAATAAAAGTGAATTATCCTTCTTTAGAGGACGAAATTAAAATCATTGCATCACATCACCAGCGCAAAGGTGAAGCGCCTCAGGCTTCTATAGATCCTATTTTAGACACTAAATCTTTAGAAGACTATAAAACAAAAACTCAAGCTGTAGTCGTTGAAGAAAAAATTATAAAATATATAGCTGAGATTGTTTCCAAAACCCGTAATCATCCGCACTTATATTTGGGTGGGTCGCCTAGAGCCTCCATTGCAATTTTAAACACATCAAAAGCTTTTGCGGCTATTAGTGGTAGAGATTTTGTAATTCCTGAGGATATTAAAAAATCATTAAACCCAGTACTTAACCATCGTGTAATCTTAACACCAGAACGCGAAATGGAAGGTATGACTACAGAAAATGTGATAGAAATGATAGTACAGTCTGTCGAGGTTCCTAGATAACAAGTAGCTACAGTAAAATAATGAAGTTTATAAAATCTTTATACATACACAAACAATTCTATGCTTATATGGCGTTGGCTGCTGTATGTTTTTTACTCTCTTATTGGTTTTCTTCGTTATATGCAACAGCATGGATTATAGTTACTGTTGTTATGGTTCTACTTTTAGTGGATTTATTGATTTTGTACGGCCCTAAAAATGCTATGAACGCAAGAAGAATTTTGCCAGACAAATTTTCTAACAGCGACCAGAATCCTGTTCCTATAACTATTGAAAACAAATACAATTACAAAGTGTATTTAGATATTATAGATGAATTACCTATTCAATTTCAAAAACGCGATTTTGCTCATAATAGCAGTATAAACCCAAAAAGCGCCTATAATTTTGAGTATTTGGTAAGACCAGTAGAACGTGGTGAATATTATTTCGGTCATCTCAATGTTTTTACATCTTCAATTTTAAAAATCATAAAACGCAGATACCAATTTCAAAATGAGCAGATGGTAATGGTATATCCTTCCATAATGCAAATGCAGAAATATGATTTTCTGGCCATAAGCAACTCGCTTACACAATTAGGCTTAAAAAAAATAAGACGTATTGGCCACACCTCTGAGTTTGAACAAATAAAAGAGTATGTTCGGGGCGATGACTTTAGAACCGTAAACTGGAAAGCTACTGCCAAACATGCAGAGCTTATGGTTAACCAATATCAAGATGAGAAATCCCAACCTATATATTCCATAATAGATACAGGTAGAGTAATGAAAATGCCTTTTGACGGTTTAAAACTTTTAGATTATGCCATAAACTCTGCTTTAGCTTTTAGTAATGTTGCACTAAAAAAACACGATAAAGTTGGGCTATTATCATTTTCAAAAAAAATTGAGACCTTTCTACCTGCAGTACACAAACTAACTTATCTCAACCGAATTTTAGAAGCACTTTACAACATAGATACGCAATTTAATGATAGTGATTTTGGGCTATTATACGCTGATTTAAAACGAAAAGCAACCCATCGAAGTCTTGTATTGCTCTATACAAATTTTGAACATATAAGTGCCCTAAAAAGACAGATGCCCTACCTACAAGCCATTTCAAAAAAGCATATGCTCGTTGTAGTGCTATTTAAAAATACCGAGTTGGATACAATAATTAATGAAAATGCGGAAGATATTCAATCTATATTTCATAAAACTATTGCAGAAAAGTTTGCCTTTGAAAAACGCCTTATGGTTAAGGAACTCCAAAAACATGGTATACAAACCATATTAACATCTCCCCAAAACTTAACCATTAACACCATCAACAAGTACTTAGAGATTAAAGCCAGAGGACTTTTGTGATTAGTAATTAGTGATTAGTGATTAGTGATTAGTGATTAGTGATTAGTGAAGCTAACAATCGAAAAAGCTTATGTAAAAACCAATCCCATAAACTTTTCAATAATTAAACAAATAAACCAACAAGCATCTCAAGAACTAAACGGTTAAACGCATAAACAATTAAAAAAAACAATCCATCCTCTTAAAATTACAGTTCGGTAATTACAATTATTCTATATTTAAGTAATGTTAGATATTTGAATCATCAATTAAAAAACATTAACTATAAACACATTACACGATGAAAAATTTAATCTTAACACTTGCTTTAGCCTTAACAACACTATTTAGTTTTGCTCAAGAAGAAGGCATTACAATTACAGTAACTATAGACAATGTTACAAGTAACGAAGGAAAAGTTTTAATGTCGCTTCACACATCTGAAACCTTCATGAAAGGTAAAGGTATTAAAGATGCTGAAAGCACAATCGAAGACGGTAAAGTAACCGTTACTTTTGAAAATGTATTACCAGGAGAATATGCGATTTTGGCTTTACATGACAAAAATGATAACAGGCGTATGGATTTCGAAGAAAACGGAATGCCTAAAGAATCATTTGGCGCCTCTAACAATGTTATGGCTATGGGACCACCACAATATGACGATGCCAAGTTTACCGTTGAGGGCATAGACTTAGATATAAATATTAGGTTCTAAACAAAAAAATCATCAATCAAAACGTAAAGCTTTCAATGTCTCAATCGTTGAAGGCTTTATTTTTTTGAAATCACCAATACAATCTAAACATAAAATTTGGCGTAAAACCTATTGAATAACGTTCGATAAGTTCTACAGGATCGTTTAAACTATTATTACCTCTATACTCTCTAGAAATAATATTAGCTCTGTTATACAGGTTGCGCATAGAAAGACCTACTTTACCTCTAAGCTTATTCTTTTTAGAAAACTTGAAACTATATGTAGAGGACAAATCTAGCCTGTGATAAACTGGCAATTCGCCTGTATTAATTCCGTTATTAAATATGAGTCCATCTGCACCTTCATCCGCTATTGTGTAGGGCCTGCCTGTTTGCCACTTCCAACCTAAAGCAACTTGAAATTCGTTTAAATTATAACTTAATGCTGCCGACACAGCGTGAGTAATATTAGTCCTTGAGTTGAATGACTTATTATCGTTAAGATTTTCGAACTTACTTTTAGCCTGATTAAATGAATAACTTATCCACGAATTAAATCCATCAAATCGCTTTTTTAAAAACACGTCTGCACCAAATATATTTTGGTTTCCTGTTTTAAAGCCAGTATTTTCAGGGTTCAAAAAGCCTAATGATAGTGCCGAAATGTTCTTTTGTTTTTTATAATACACATCAGCATCTAAACTAAAACCATTTTTGGTGTAGATAAAACCCAATGAACCATGCTGGCTATTAATTATTGGAAAATCATTACCGTTTGCTAACCTCCAAACCCTATTCTCTAAAGACAAATCACTAAAAACTGTTTCGTCTATTTCACTTAATATCTGATTTTTAATTTCAGCACTGGCTTGTAGCTTAATATTATTGTTGAGCGTCTTTAAAATCAATAACCTGGGTTCAGCTCTAACCACATCTAATTCTTTAAAATAAGTACTTCTTAATCCAAATGAAATATCAATTAACTCTGAATTTTTGTAATCTACATTTCCATAGGTACTGTGCGATTGAATTATTTGTTTTTCAGTATCTAAAACAAAACGTAAATCTTCGGTATTAACAAAAATGTAGGACACATCTTTTAGTGTGTACTGATATCCAAAAGTATACTTAAAATGACTTGAGGAATCATAATTGAGCTCTGTAGATATTCCTGAATCATAAATTGCATTTTGCTTTTCAAAATCTGATGTCTGCTCATTATTCTCCGAAGTAATGAAATTATAATCAAGTCTATAATTTGAAAAAAACAATTTTGTATTAAGGCTTAACCTATCATTCAAGTTATAATCCCAACCTAAGCCATAACCTATGTTATTAATATTAAGCTGATCATTAAATTCTCTACTTGCAGTATCATCTTTAGACTTGTAATCTAACTGATTATCAATGCTAATCATACTAGCATAGATATAATTTGAAGCATTTGGTTTGTAATTCAACTTTACGTTGTAATCCAAAAACGAAAAGTCATTATCACCAGAGTTATCTTGACTTATCTTGGTGCTTTCAAAGACCTTATCTGCTAATTGATTAAACGTAAATGTTTCAAGTAGTTCTGTATAACTTCTTCGCAATGAAGTCTGAATACTTAATTTTTTATCAATTATTGGTAATTCTAATATGGCGTCCGTATTAATACCATTAAGACCTATTTCAGCTTTAAAATTTTCACTTATGGAACGTTCTGAGCTAATATCAGTAACTGAAGATAAACGCTCACCATACCTTGGGTTTGTACCTTTATTAATAAAGGTAATCTCAGAAGCCACATTTGGATTTAATGGTGAAATCATTCCAAACAAGTGCCCTTTATGATATAAGTTGATACCATCCCAAATTAAACGATTCTGATCGGCATAGCCACCTCTAACAAAAAAACCAGACGCCGTTTCATTCGGACTCAATACACCTGGTAAAAGTTGAATACTTTCTAATACATCTGGCTCTGTTAAACCAGGTAGAATGCCCAATTGAGAAGGATATAATTTAAAAGAGCCATCTTTCTTTTTCTCTATACCCTTAGTTATATAGCTTTTTATGAGCACTCTATCTAGTTCTTCGGTATCTAAACTATCTTCCCCAGATAAGCTTATAATTACATATCGCTTTTCTAAAATTTCAAAATTAAGGTCCGTAAGATTTTTTAGCTCTGTTAACACCTCGGATAAAGTTCTTTCCTTTGGATTTAGTGAAATTGCTTTTTCACTTACATAATCATCTTTATACGAAAACAGAACACCATATGTTTTCTCAACTTCTTCTAATGCCTTTTTTAACTCTATATCTTTAAACCCAATATAAAAAGCCTCTTCTTGTGAAAAGGCTAGTGTAGGAAGTAACATTAAGACCAAGATATAGATTAACCTCATTCTTTATACCTCAGTTTAATGTTACGTTTTTCTTTTTCAGAGTATGTGATATTGAGCGTTTCAAAAACGGTTTTTAAGGCGATATTTAAGCTATCGTGAGGAAAACTACCTGTAAAAATTTCTTTATTATTTATTCCACTTGTATCAAACGTTACGTCATAGTTATTCTCTAATGCTTTAATAACTTGATATATTGGCACACTCTTAAAGGTGCTTTCGCCCTGTATCCATGTAGGCACTTTTTCCTTATCCTTGTACTCTTCTACCAAATCACCACCTAGACTTCTTACTGCATTATTGGGCAAAAGAATATAGTCAGACTCTAATGTTTTTACACCAACCTTACCTTCATAGCAAACTACATCAAAATAGCCCTGACTAGAGTTAACATTAAACTGTGTTCCTAAAACCGATACCGAGCCGTTATCCGTGTTAACTGTAAACGTTTCCCCTTTTGCTACCTTAAAATAGGCCTCACCGCTTAAATAAAGTTTACGGTCATTTTTCCAATCGTCTTCATCATATACAATTTTAGATTTAGAGTTTAAAATCACTTCTGAGCCATCTAAAAGTGCAATAGTTTTATTTTCTCCAAAACCTGTTTCAATAATGACTTCGCTATCATCTAAAAGAGTAAACAACCCGAATGACACTATAATTGAGGCTGCAATACCAACAAACCAATTCTTGTAAAGTGGTATTACTTTTTGTTTTCTAGTTGCGATTTGCTCTTTAATTTTAATTAAGGAATTATCAGTTGGCGCATCCAACTGTTCTCTGATTTCAAAACTCTTTCTCAACTTTAAAAAAGCCAAATAATCCTCTCGGCTAACAAGTTTTTTTAACTCGTTATCCGTAAGTTCGCCTTCTAACCATTTGGCTAAAAAAGTATCAGAATCGTTATGTAAATTTTCTTTTTTCATCCTTTCTATAAATTAAGACAACCTTGCTGTAAAAAACCCTACTTTTTAAAAAATAAACTAGACGTCGCCTATTACATTTCGCATTGTTACCAATGCCTGATGCATTCTTTTTTCTACTGCTTTAACAGAAATACTTAGTTCTTCAGCAATCTCTTTGTATTTTTTCTTTTCAATTCTATTCATTAAAAAAACTTCGCGTTGTTTTTCTGGCAAGTTGGCAATAGCAATTTCTAGCTTATCCATAAACTCCTTCTCCAGCATTATAAACTCTGGAGAAATATCTATCTTCTCGTTTTGATTTTGCTTATTAAAGTTTCTAACTACTTTTTCGTGCTTTACCTCATTTAAAAATAAATTATTGGCAATTGTGAAAATATAGCTCTTCACTTTGTCATAATCCACCTTACTACAATTATCCCAAAGCTTAATAAATACATTCTGCATCAAATCTTCAGCCTTATTGATATCTTGTGTTTTAAAAAAAAGAAAACTCCTTATATCTTTTGCATAGGTTTTATAGATACCCTCAAAAGTTTTTGAGTGACAAATATTGCGGTCGTCTTTTGTCATTAATGGTGTAGCACTTTATTGCTCAAAGCTATAAAAAAATAATTTTGAAAAAAAAGTAGGGTTTTTAATTAATGTGTTGTCTTATGATTGATTAACCTCGATATAACAAGTTAAAACCAAAAAATTATTAAAAATGAAAAATTTAAAATTAGCACTATTTAGCTTAGCGTTTTCTCTACTGATGGTAACATCATGCACTAACAACGAACCTGTTGGTGAAAACCCGCAACAAACCGAGGAAAGTCAATCCATTTCAATGGCTCTTGATCAATTGCGAGCAAAGTTTAATGATTCTGGAAATGTAAACCAAAGCGATAACCCTACAGGAAATATTGTCCTAGATTTCTGCTTTGATTTTGTGTATCCACTAACGTTATCCTACAACAATGGAGCAACTGTTACTGTTGAAAGTTTAGACGGACTAATAGATATTATGTTAGCCTCTACAAATGAGCTTTACATAAATGGAATTGCATTCCCTTTTGATGTAGAAGTCTTCAATGGTGACAATAACTCAATAGATATCGAGACTATTGAAAATGAAGAAGAATTCGTTGAATTGCTTACGAGTTGTGAATTTGATGATTTTGAAGCATGTGATTGTTTCGAGGATTTTAATCCTGTTTGTGTAGAAATAACGGATCCAAATGGTGGAAGTTTTGTTGTAACCTATCCAAATGCATGCTATGCAGAATGTGATGGATTTACAGCCGAAGATTTCATTGAAGACTGCCAAGATGATTACTATGCTGGTGGTGGTTTTGAATGTTTTGAGTTAAACTTTCCTATTTCTGTTGTTACAGAAGATGGAAATACAATCACAATAAATTCTGAGGAAGAATTAGGAACAGCATTATACGGTGTTTACGTTTTTGATTTTGTTTATCCTTTTACAGTTACCTTAGAAAATGAGACGGTTGTAACCATCAATGGACCTGAAGATATTGAAGCTATCTTAGCAGACTGTTATGGAGATTACAATGGTGGCGGAAATGATGATTGTTTAGAATGTTTAGACTTACCAGAAGATCCTGTTTGTGTACAATATACAACTCCTACTGGTGAGACTGTAATAGAGGTATATCCAAACGCATGTTTTGCAGAATGTTTCGGATTTACTGCTGAAGATTTTGTTGACTGTGAAGAAGATAACAATCCTGCGAATTGTAGTGAGCAAGAATTAGCTGCTTATCTCGCACAATGTGAGTGGAATGCTGTCACAAGCTTAAATTCTAATAACCAAGTCCTCAATTTTGTTTTCAATTCTGATGGTACAGTTAATGCTAGTTCAGATGGAGCAAGTGTTTCAGGTACATGGCAATTGGCTAGCAATCCTGTATCAAACGAAGTTTTTATGTTCTTTGTGCTTTCAGAACCTTTTGGTGATATTTCTAGCCTAGATTGGACAGTAGTAAGTTGTAGTGAAGAATTTATACAATTAGAGTCTACAAATGAATATTTATTTCTAGAACGTAATTGTGAATAAGACTAAAAAACTTAAAGTTAGTAAGTTGATTAATATAAAAGCCCTCAATGTGTGAGTTTTACATTGAAGGCTTTTCTTTATTTATTAGTTTGTATTGATAATTTAGACTGTTTCACCTAGCCAAGCCTTCATCATCCAAACTGTTTTCTCTTGCTCGGTAATAAAATCACTCATCATTGAATTGGTACCTTCATCATTGGCTTCATCAGAAGCTTCAAGGATACCTCTTTCAATTTTTAGTAATTCTGTAAGTGAATTTACGATCAACTCTACTGCTTTTTCATCTTTAGAGATGTTTTTCCCTACAGGAACTTTAGCTGCTTTTGTGTAATCTTCAAAAGTATGCAATGGTGTTGCCCCTAGTGTTAAAATACGCTCTGCAATCTCATCAACCTTTAAATTAGCATCTGTGTAAAGTTCTTCAAACTTTGCGTGTAAGTCAAAGAACGTACGCCCTTTAATATTCCAATGAATACCTCTTAAATTTTGATAGTATAATTGAAAATTTGCCAAAAGCTGATTTAATTTTTCAGCTAAATCTTTTGTTTTTTGTATATCTAAACCTATGCTATTTAGTGTCATTTTGTTGTGTTTTAATGTTCATTCAAATTTATCACTAAACAAAACCATAATTACTATAGATTTTATAAATAGTTTTTATATTTTTATAGTCTAATTAAATAGTCATGACCATCACACAACTTAAATATGCCTTAGCCATTGCAGAGCACAAAAATTTTACCAAAGCGGCTGAAAAGTGTTTTGTAACCCAGCCTACTTTGAGTACACAGATACAAAAATTAGAGGACGAACTAGATGTTGTCATCTTTGATAGAGGTAAAAAACCTATTGAGCTTACGGAAGTTGGAAGAAAAATAGTATTTCAGGCTAGAAACATTGTTAATGAAGCAGAGCGTATACAAGACATAGTCGATCAGCAGAAAGGATTTATTGGCGGAGAATTTAGGTTGGGCATCATACCGACCATTATGCCAACGCTTTTACCTATGTTTCTTAAAAATTTTATCAAAAAATATCCCAAGGTAAAATTAAAAATTGAAGAGCTTACGACTGAAGAAATACTTACCCGAATCAATGATGGTCACCTTGACGCTGCCATAGCTGCAACTCCGCTCGAAAGCGATAACATTAAAGAACGTGTTTTGTATTACGAACCTTTTGTAGCCTACATACCAGACAATCATAGGTTACGTGATAAGAAGACCATTGAAGTATCAGATTTAGATATTGAAGACATGCTACTGTTAGAAGATGGTCATTGTTTTAGAGAAGGAGTTATTAATCTTTGTAAAACCTTTAAAGACCAGATGGATGAACATTTTCAGTTAGAAAGCGGTAGTATTGAAACATTGATAAAACTATCTAACGAAGGTATGGGCATGACGCTTTTACCTTATTTGCACACACTAGATTTAAAAGAAAAGTTAAGTCCTAATCTAAGACATTTTGCAAAGCCTTCACCAGCAAGAGAAGTAAGCATTATTTATCACAAAAGTGAATTAAAAATGCAAATTATAGATGCCATGCACAGTGTTATCTCTGGCATTATACGCGGCGCCATTGCTTTTAGTGATGTGGAAATTATAAGCCCAATATCTAAATAAAAAAAGCGACTCGTAAGTCGCTTTTTTCTATGCTTTTAAATAAATTAAACATTGATTTAATTCAGGGTTCTGATTGATTAGGGACTGAATAAAAATTCGCAATTCTTCTAGTTCGTGAGGCAGTAAACGTTTAACTGCTTTTTCCACTTCTTTACAGAATAATGTCGCATCAAAACTCACCTTTTTAAGTACAGTTTTAGTGTACTCAAACATTGCTCTCGCCATAGGTAATTTTAAGTTTAGGTTCAACAAAAAAGTAGTTTTTCTCTATAGGCTATTGTTTCAATTCAATTTCTAAGATAGAAAAAAATCACAATTTTTGAAATCAAACCATTAAAGTTTAACAGCTTATTATGTTAAAAGTTGAAATTTCTCGTTGAACGTTTAATTTGTTAAAAGGGAATTCTTACGCTTTAATTAGTTGATTAACAATCAATCAACATTATTTTTTAACAAATTTAAGTACTTCTTTTTGTCCGTTTGAATATACTTCTATAAAGTAAACCCCAGATTTTAGAGCTGAAACAGATACCTCGTTTTGAACATTTGAATCATTCATTGTTTTGTTTTGAATTAACCTACCATTGATATCAAAAATCTTAATGGTGCCAATGTTCAATTTTGATTTAACATACAGTTGATTGTTTACTGGATTGGGAAACAATACCACATCATTCAGTTCAAAATCATTAACGCTAAGATTTTCCTGAACTGATGTTGAGTACATATTTGTTATAACTGGAAAATTAAAATCGAAATATATCTCTGCCTGATTGGTAAAGGTATCACCTAATTGCAAAGAATCTAAAGTTTTGATTTTAAAAACCACATAACCATCATTGTTAGCATCATCAAAAGGCAAATTGATTCCTTCAAAAATAAACTCAACAATATTGCCTTCTCTAATACGTGTGGTATAATTGTGGCTTGCATGTAGTGGAATAAGAGACGATACATCAAATTTAGTTGTGTCAATAACATCCTTTACCACAACATTAGTAGCATTAGCTGTACCAAGATTTTCAAATCTAATTCTGTAATGTACATATTCGCCAACATGCTCTGGTAAAATTGCGACACCCTCTAAGCATGTAACATCATTAGGGTCATAAGAGTTCACTACTATTTGCTTTAAGCCAAATGAGTTGTCACTTGCGGTCTCATCATTTAATATTGGATCTATTGTCACTTCAAAATCTAGTTCATCACCATCGTTTAAGGGAAAAGTTGAGTCCGTTGGCGTATTGAGATTAAACACTACCTCAATTTCTCTTGTTTCAAAAGGTTGTAAATCTGTATAATTCCATTGCAGATTATCAATAGCATTAATGTCCTCAGTTGGTATAGCCGATAGAAAATCCATAAAATCATCTTCAAAATCAAAACTTATACTACCACTTAATGTAGTGTTACCTTTATTTCTATAAATAATCTTGTAGTAAGAATCAAAACCAGGAACTGCTTGAGATGTTGGCACTATAATTACCTCTACATCGTTATGTACACCATCTGGAATCAAACAGAAATCTTGTATGTGGGCATTACCATCATCTGGAAAAGTTACTGTTGCAACATTGGGTGATACCGTAAAATAATCTGTGTTTTCTAAAACAGGATTAATTGTATGTATACCTTCCGAAACTGGTACAGAATAACTTCCAGAAGTATCTGCTAAATATGTTCCGTTATTGGTGCCATCCGTAAGTTCTAATTTTATGCTTGGGTAAAAATTATCACCAACATCACAACCATTGGTATTAGCATCTACTCTACTTTCTCCTTCAATAGTGTAGTATTCTCCACCTGGTGTAAATGAGCAATAAGAATTAATAACAGGGTTATAAATTAAATTAAGGTTCCCTAATATCTCTATATCACTTTCATCCGCGCAAATATAATCCACATTAATATATGCTGAAACATTAAACCACTGACTTGGTGTATACCCGTTTTTTAAATTAATCCACTCCGCAGTGATTGCTCCTAAATATAAAACGTTTAAATTAGGCTTCTGACTCAAATCTAAATTATCAAAATTACCACCATCAATTTGAAGATCAATAAGATTTGAGTTACTAGAAATATCCAAGTAATTTAAACCTTGCCAATAGACACCTAATGATTCTAAATTTGGGTGGTTACTGAAATCTAATTGAGTGATTCCTGTTGCTGATAAATTAAACACTTCGATATATATATTGTTTGATATATCTAAATTTTCTAAATAACTTAGAGTATATAAATGAATCTCTTTCAAATTCACAAGCTGACTTAAATCCAAACTAGATATAAAAAATGTATCAGTTAAAATCAAAACTTCAAGATTATTACAATTGTTAAAATCTATTGTGTTAAAAAATTCATTTTGGTTGTAATTAACGTTTAATTCATATAAACTTGGGAGGTTATTTAAAGTTAAGTTAGAAGCATAAAAATTAAAGATATACAATGATTCTAAATTTGGTAAATTTTCAATAACAAAGTCATTGTTATAATATGAAAAATTGCCTAGTTCTAATTCTATAAGATTAACAAAAGCCTCCAAACCCTGAAAAGAAGAAAAACTTATTGAACTAACATTAATTATCGTCGCAAGTTCTGCCTCAGAAACCTGTATTTCACCATCACCATTTGTATCTATAACAGGATCGTGATTTAAAAGCGCATTTTTAAAGTTTGTATCTGGTATATTAACAATCTGAGCATTACTTATTTTGAAAACACATAGCAGAAGGATTGATAGATAAAAGGTTTTCATAGATTTAGAATTTGATTAATAGCTATTTACAAGATACAAAAAACCAAAAAAGGTTGCGTTAAAAACACAACCTTTTGTCAAATTTTCCTACTAACTACAATTTAAAATCGATTATCACCATCTAACAAATCACCTAAACCTCCAAGAATACTTCCTTCTCCTCTGCTTTTACCCCCTGCTTTTGGTGCTGATGCTATAACTCTATCTGCTAATCTGCTAAATGGCAACGATTGTATGTATACTTTTCCTGGCCCTCTTAATTTGGCAAAGAACAGACCTTCTCCTCCAAAAATTGAGTTCTTGATACCGCCAACAAACTCAATATCGTAATCTACATCTTGTGTAAAACCAACGATACAACCGGTATCGACGCGTAAGGTTTCACCAGGCTGTAAGGTTTTTTCTGCCATGGTTCCACCAGCATGTACAAATGCCATACCATCACCTTCTAACTTCTGCATAATAAAGCCTTCTCCACCAAATAAGCCTCTCCCTAATTTTTTGGAAAACTCAATACCAACACTTACACCTTTAGCAGCACAAAGAAAGGCGTCTTTCTGGCAAATAAACTTTCCTCTAAACTCTGTTAAATCAATTGGTATAATTTTCCCTGGATATGGAGATGCAAATGATACATTTCGCTTTCCCGTAAGGTCGTTATAAAAAGCAGTCATAAACAAACTTTCTCCTGTAAGGATACGTTTTCCGGCACCTAGAATTTTTCCTAGGAAGCCTTTATCCTTTTGGGAACCATCTCCAAAAATGGTATCCATTTTAATACCGTCGTCCATCATCATAAAACTGCCAGACTCCGCAATAACCGCTTCTTGTGGGTCTAATTCTATTTCAACATATTGCATTTCCTCACCGTAGATTCTGTAATCTATTTCGTGTGCATTTCTATCTGTAAAATCTGGTAATTTTTCCATAATATTTTTGTTTTTTGGTTGATGTATGTATATGTTGTTTAAAATAACATTTTGTTACATTTTAATGAGATTGCTTCACTTGGTTAGAAATGACATTAACTTTTTACTTTAAGCGTCCATTCAAAATTAAAAGCAGACACTTCTACTCCATCTGAATTGACTCCATTGGCACTTAGCCAAACGGTTTGTCCTTCACCTGTTTCAATAGCTTTAGATATGGCATCATCTATTTTATGACCCTCTTTGCATGTAAATGTAATTCTTCCTGTGGCTTTCTTTGTAAACGATGCATTATTATTGGCAACTAACATGGATATCTTTTTACCGCTTTCTTTTATCTTTTTCATCACTAAAGCACCTGTGGTTAACTCCGCAGCCATACCTTGTACTGCCCAAAACATAGAGTTAAAAGGATTTTGATTTATCCAACGATGTTTTACGGTAACCACACAAGTAGTATCATCTAAAGACTTTGTTCTTACTCCTGTAAAATAGGCTGCAGGTAGCTTAAACATTAGGAATGTATTGAGCTTTGAGGGCGATATATTCATTTAAAACGGTTTAGATTTTCCACTAAAATAAATCAAATATATTAACACTACTAATGTTAAATATATGTTAATTTTAAGTACTATGCGTAACATAATACCTTCTTTTAGACATATATTTGTATAAGAAACTATTATATACTTTTTAAAATGATAGATAATCATCATAAAAATTTAGCAACATTTATACATCTTTCAACCTTTTCAAGGTTTATTATTCCGTTTGGAAACTTTATCGGACCAATAGTGCTTTGGGCTGCCAATAAGGAAAAATCAGAGTTTGTAGATAAGCACGGAAAACAAGCCATTAACTTTCAGATTAGTGTTTTGCTTTATGCCATAATTATAGGCACTATTAGTGTTCCGTTTTTCATCTTCAAACTTTTTAGAGGACTAGATGTTATCGATTTTCATGGCTTTCACGATTTTCATATTAACGTAGGTGAACCTTCACCTCTACTTTATATAGGTGGTGGACTTGGGGCTTTAGCCGTAATAGGATTTATTATAGAATTAGCACTTATTGTAAAAGCAAGCCTATCTGCAAGGGATGGTTTAGAATACAAATACCCGTTGACTATCAATTTTTTAAAATAAAATTTCATCAATAATCAATCAAAAAATGAACAGTTTAATAAAATTTAAGACGCTTAAATTATGAAGATAGAAAACACAAAAGCACAAATGCGTAAAGGTGTTCTGGAGTATTGCATCTTATCCATCTTAAAAGATGAAGATGCTTACGTTGCAGAAATCTTGGACACTTTAAAAGATGCAAAGATGCTTGTTGTAGAAGGAACCATATATCCACTATTAACAAGATTGAAAAATGCTGGATTGCTCAATTATCGTTGGGAAGAATCCACATCAGGACCACCAAGAAAGTATTATGGTCTTACAGAAACAGGCAAATTGTTTCTTAACGAATTAAACACGACTTGGAGTGAATTACAAAATGCAGTAAACCTAGTAACCAGTACAAAAACAACAAAAAAATGAATAAAACAGTCAATATAAATTTAGCAGGTATATTCTTCCATATAGACGAAGATGCATATCTTAAGTTATCGCGCTATCTTGAGGCTATAAAACGTTCATTTACAGACTCTCAAGGTCGTTCTGAAATTATATCAGACATAGAAGCTAGAATCGCTGAGCTATTTTCGGAGCGCATACAAAACGACAAACAAGTAGTAGGTATTAAACTAGTAGATGAAGTCATTACCATTATGGGACAACCAGAAGATTATTTGGTCGATGACGAAATCTTTGAAGACGAACCTCAACAAAAAAGATCATATAACTCTGGTCCTACAAAAAAACTATTCAGAGACACGGACAACTCATACATTGGTGGTGTTGCTGCTGGTTTGGGGCATTACTTTGGTATAGAATCTATTTGGATGCGATTGATATGGTTGTTATTAGCCATAGGCTCTGGTGGAACGTTCATCTTCATCTATCTTATCTTTTGGGCATTGGTTCCAGAAGCTAGGACTACGGCTGAAAAGCTAATGATGACAGGTGACCCTGTAAACATCAGTAACATTGAAAAAAAAATTAAAGACAGTATTGATTCGGTTTCAGAAACCGTAAAAAATGTTGACTTTAAGAAGCATGGAGAAAAATTAAAGGAAGGATTAGATGATCTTACCGATAATATTTCAGAGACAGTAAGGAGTGTCGATTTTCAAAAGCAAGGCAGTCGATTAAAATCCAGTTCGCAAAACTTTTTTGACTCTATAGGAAGCATATTAATGTTCTTTCTTAAGATTATTGCCAAATTTATAGGAGTCATCCTAATCATTACAGGTATAGGAGCATTAATCACATTGATAGTAGCTTTATTTACAGTTGGTGTAACAGATGCGGTGCATTTTCCTGGTATGGATTTTATTGATGCTGCCAATTCAGCAAACATTCCTTTATGGTTAATGTCTTTATTACTGTTTTTTGCCATTGGTATTCCATTCTTTTTCATATTCTATTTAGGATTAAAGATTTTGGTAAACAACCTAAAATCAATAGGCAATATTGCGAAGTTTACTTTACTTGGAATATGGCTAATATCTATCATAGGACTTGTCATTACTGGCATAAAACAAGCAACGGAGCATGCATTTGACTCCAAAATCACTCTAAACGAAAAGCCACTTAACATAAAAACAGGAGACACATTACGTTTAAAAATGGTTGGGCACGATAATTACAATAGATATGTCAACAGAGACTATCATAGTTATAAACTATTAAGGGATGAAGACGACAACAATATCATATCCACAAAAGACATTAGGCTCATTGTAAAATCTACCAAAGACTCGATAGGTAGAATTGAAATCAAGGGCTTTGCAAGAGGCAGTAGTTATGACTTGGCAAGAGAACGTGCCCAAAATATTGACTACAACTATGCTTTTTCTGGCAAAGACTTACTTTTAGATGCCTTCCTAATAACGGACGTTTCCAATAAATTCAGTGACCAGCATGTAGAAGTTATAGTATATCTACCAGAGGGTTCAGTATTGTATGCAGACGAAAACACATACAGTTTTCATAGAAATTACAGTTCTACAAATGACATTCTTAAAAACAGCATGGAGAAACATTATCTCAGAATTATAGAAGATGATATAGAATGTCTTGACTGTGAAGAAAAAGTAGTTGAAAAAATAGATGAAACCTCAGAAGAAGAACCATCGTCTAAAGAGGATAAATCCGAAGTTAGACTAAAAATAGACGAAGACGGAGTTGATCTTGAAGTCAATGACAATTGATACCAAGAAAATGACAGTTCAGTCATATTGAATTTAAATCAATCAAAATAACACAGACATTTGCTGTGTAATCATCAATACTCTTACGCCAAGGCTGCGGAGCATAAAATCAAAAAATGAACCAATCAATCAAATCACTTTTACTGAGCAATACCAAAGTCTATTAAGAATTTGGTATTGCTACAGTTTGGGTGAAATAATCATCATTATCAATCAAATAAATCAAAAAAATCATGAGCACATTAGTGAGAATAGTAGTTACATTAATTCTAAGTATTTTAATATTATATTAAAACTAAATTAACTTCTTAAATTATTAGAAAAGTCAAGGAAATTTGACGAATTAAACTTATATTGATTAAAAGCAAAAAAATACTGTCTTTTATTAAAAATAACAAACTCATAACCAATCAATTACAAACCGTTTTAAATTCTTTATAGAGTTTGGGGCGGTTTTTGTATATCTTTGTTTAATAGCTAAAAAAGTGACATTAGTATTGAGTTGTGTCTTATTACTAGCGAAAAAAGATTATTGATGAAAAAATTTTTACTCATTTTAGTTTTAATAATGGTTTCAGCACCTATTATTAGCGCACAAGAAAAAATTAAAGGAGATAGAAATGTTACTATTAAACAAACCTACATTGATGACTTTCATACCATAGTTGTTAATGGCGATTTTTCTATTGAAATTGTGTACAACAGCAAACCTTCTGTAACTGTAGAAACAGATGATAATTTGCATGATGTTATTGAGTTTGAAGTCGTGGACGGTGTTTTATCTTTTGGACAGACCATGCGAATTACTTCAAAAAAAAGCCAAAATATTACCGTTAATTATGGAGACGCACTTCAAAATATAGAAATTAGAGGAGATGGGGAAATTAGATCGTTAACGACCATGGAGCTTAAAGATGTTAGTTTAATAACTAGCGATGATTCTAGAGCCTATCTAAATATTAAAGCCAATAATTTTTCTTATAAGAGTACAGGGAAATCTAAAACGAGATTAAACCTAACTTCAGATTCAACAAAAATTGAATTAAGTGACAATAGTAAACTAGATGCTTTAATTACCACTAAAGTAGCTAATTTTGATTTGTATCAACGGTCAGATGCAGTTATTGAAGGTACTGCAAATAGTTCTGTAATTAGGTTAGATAATTCAAGTAATTTCAATAGTCCAAAGTTTGATGTTAAAACTGTGGATGCTATCTTAGAAGGAAATAGTGACTTAACAATAAGTACAATAGATAATATCACTATTGCTGCTTCTGGCGATACTGAACTGTATCTTTTTGGTAGCCCAGCAATTACCATCACAAAATTTGAAGACACAGCGAAACTTCAAAAGAAGAAACGATAATAAACTATTCTACTCTAAAATTTAACAAAAACTCTATCTCAATAATTGGAGACACCTTAATGACTCCTAGCATTTTCTTGGGTGGCTCAAGACTAAAATCATTAATATTTAACGCTAAAATGCCGTCAATATTGATACCCTCAATGGATTTTGAGGTTGAAATGGGTACATCATAAGTGTTTTTAATGTCGCATATAACTACCTCAATTGTAGCCATTGTACAATCTTGAGAAATTTTTGATTTCATTACTCTTTTTAATGCTAATTTGATTTCTGGAAAATTATCCACATTGAGGAGTTTCTGGAAATCTTTATTTATCATTTTGCCACCACAATCAAAATGTATCGCAGGAATTACCAATTTGGTATTGGTAAAATTTAAATAATCTTTTGACTCCTCATACAAGACCTCCATGTGTTCTGATAATATATTCATATCTAGGACACATTCAAACTTATTAACATTAGAGCTTCCTTTAATCTTAAGCGAACTTCCCTCACAAAAAGACACTGTAGAAGTTTTCGGAAATGAGCTTAAGTCATGCCTCCAAGGAAAGAGACAGGACATTAAGACAAATGTACCTATGAATAAGTGTGTAATTTTCATAACTATAGAAAAAGGCCTTCTTGTTAGAAGGCCTTAATATATTAATTTAAAATCTTAGAAGCTAATGACGGCTTCAAACATTAAGCCATTGAATTTACCTTCATAGAGAACGTTATCTGATGGATAGCCATCATAGCTTTGAGCAACATACTCAAGTTTTGCTAGAACATTTTTAGTCAAGAAATAACCAGCTGACAACTGGAATCTATCTATATCTGCATCACCAAATGATTGTTCTGAACTTACAGTATTGTAACGACCACCGATGTAGAAGTCTTCAGAAGATCCAAAGCGATAGATTACTTCACCAGCTAACTGTGTTGTACTACGGTTATCAGATTCCGAAGCAGCTCTACCATTTGCAAATTCCAGAGTACCAAAGAATTCCAAGCCACCATACTTCACGAATGGGTTGAACATAATAGCGGTAATTCTATTTCTGAAACCAGGATCAAAACGTCCTGTTCTAAATGTATTAGTAGCTGTAGTATTTTGTAGAGACTGTGTTCTAAAATCAAAATATTGTTCAGGTGATAAAACAGAATAATATCTAGAACCTGCTCTATCTGCTGTATAAAGATAGTTGTTTGGAACATATCCTGTAGTGTATAAAGACCCTGTTAATCTGAATCTTAAATCTTCGGTGAATTGTTTGTCATACCCCAATTTTGCAAGAAACGCAGCTCCACCTGTTTTACCATTAGAACCTTCTAGGACATTTTGATTTAACTTACCATTAGTGAATCCAATCATACCAATAAATCCATTTCTTTGATAATAAACTTCAGCCCCAACTTCCGTTGTAAAAGCATCCATAATCAGGTTTCCAACAAATGGGTTGTAAATAGCTTGAGCATTATCACTTCTTCTAAAATGTGCATCACCATAGTTATTTTCCATATGCCCTATTTTAACAGTGGTATACTTCATAAGGTTACTTAATAAACCTTCACTAATGAAATCTAGGTTATCTATTTGAAAATAGCCACCTTTTACATAAGGTTCTGGGTGGTGACGAGAAGATAGATAGGTTCTTAAATGCATTCTTAAACCTTTAGCTAAAGCTACATCTAAGTCTAAGTTGGCTGTAGCCAAGTTAAAATTATAACCTATTTCTTGTAATGTGTTCGTTGAAGTTTGATCAGCTGGTGCTACACCATTTTCATGGTCTATGGCTTGATATTGCAATGTCGATTGCCCACCTACTCTTACTTTTACACTTTCAAAAGTTGAAACACTGTCTTTTGGTGCTTCAAATACATTTATACCACGTTTATCAGGTTGTCTGTAATTGTCTAAATTTCTGTTCTGGGCATTTAGGCTAAACAGTCCTAACATGACCATAATTAATACTGAGGTTTTTAATGTAGTTTTCATAATTTTTTGTTTGTGTTAGTTGATTACGTTTTATTTCGTTTTAAATGTTGATTTGTAACTGATGGTAATGGCATCACCGGTTTTGATTGTGCCTAATAGGGCGGTTGGTGGCTCTACGCCAAAATCGGTCATTTTTATTTCATTTTTACCGGATATTAGAACCATACTATCTTTCATTTCAAGTTTTAAAGACATTGGTATTTCCTTAGTATTACCAACGATAGTTAATTCTCCAATACCATTAAGCTCATATGTATTATCAGATATTTTTTTGATTTCTGATGTCTTTGTTAACTTAAAGGTTATCTTCTTGTAGTCATCAGTTTCTAAAGCTTTGTAGGTGTTCTTATCCATTTTGGATTTTCCACTTTTTAAACTTTCACTTTCTACAGTAATATTAAGCTCTTTTACGGTAATTGTTTCAGACTGTTCTAAATTCAAATTACCTGCTTGGTTTTCAACATCTATATGCCAATCATGCAAAGATGACGTTCCCTCTATCTTCATAAAGGAAGTGCTGTTATCAAGTTTGTAAGTTTGAGTGTGTGCCACTGCCGAAATAAAAAATAGCATTGTGAAGAGCAGTGTTTTTTTGGGTAAGTGTTTAAATAATTGCATTGTGTCTACTAATTAATTTAATACAAAGGTTAGTATTTCAAATACGAAATTTTATGACATTTATCACATTTGACTGTTTTTTATAAATTATTCTCTTTTTAATAGTGATTTTTTGAAATATATTCAAAATAAAAATCCTAAGCGCAATGCTTAGGATTTAAATATCTAGTAAAATATATTGTTTTTTGACAACTAATTGTAGGTTGAAGTTGCCACTTCGAAATCAGATTCCTTAGCTGCTAAATAGCGCTCAGCATCTAACGCAGCCATACAACCAGTACCAGCTGCTGTAATAGCCTGCCTGTAAACATGGTCTGCAGCATCTCCACTTACAAAGACTCCTTCTATATTAGTTTTGCTTGTTCCTGGTTGTGCATTGACGATGTAACCTGTTTCATCTAAATCTATCTGACCCTTAAATATATCTGTATTAGGCTTATGGCCTATAGCCACAAAGAAACCTGTTGCAGGAATATCTTGCTTTTCGTTAGTTTGATTATTAAACACCCTAACTCCAGTTACAACTTGGCCGTCTCCCAAAACCTCTTCAGTTTCAGTATTATATAAGATTTCGATATTTTCTGTTTTTTTTACGCGCTCTGCCATAATTTTAGATGCTCTAAACTCATCGCGGCGCACCAACATGGTCACTTTTTTACAAAGCTTTGATAAGTAGTGTGCCTCTTCACAAGCAGAATCTCCTGCACCAACAATCACTACTTCCTGATTTCTGTAAAAGAAACCATCACAAACCGCACAAGCCGAAACCCCACCACCCAATTGCAAATACTTTTGTTCTGATGGCAAACCTAAATACTTTGCCGAAGCACCTGTAGAAATAATAACTGTAGAAGCGTGGATTTCCTTTTCATCGTTAACCCAAACTTTGTGTATATCACCTGTAAAATCAACTTTAGTTATCCACCCATGACGAACATCTGTGCCAAAACGCTCTGCTTGTTTTTGTAATTGTATCATCATTTCTGGTCCTGTAATGCCATCTGGATATCCAGGGAAGTTTTCAACATCATTTGTAGTCGTTAATTGACCTCCTGGTTGCTCACCTTGGTACAACACTGGTTCCATATTTGCTCTAGATGCATATATTGCTGCAGTATATCCAGCAGGTCCAGAGCCTATTATTAAGCATTTTACTTTCTCGATTGTATCAGACATATCTTGTGTTTTATTACAGAGCAAAAGTAGGATTTTTGTATAAAACCTTACTTAGAAGTTATTAACACTTACTATTGCATCATAAAGTTTTCAAATTGTTTTAGTTTCTCAAATTAATTTATTAATTTTTAAATGTTTAATAGCTAAATCTAACTTGTCATGAGAGCAAAAATTCTATCCCTAAGCATGCTATTTTTATTAGCTTTATCATGTAAAAATGAAGCTAAAATTAATGAAGAAACAAGTAGTTCATCAAATACCGAACTAAATGACAAACTGGTAGACCTAAAGGGTACATGGGAACTTACAGGCTTTTATAATTACAAGGATAATGTTGTTGTTGATTCTTTTAAAATGAATCCTGACTTTAGACAACTAAAAATGTACACGGATACCAAAGTGATGTGGTGCAAACACAGGCCAGCAGATTCCTCTGAGTGGTTTGGTTATGGAACATACATATACGATGGTGATCAACTTACTGAAGTATTAGATTTTGGTTCTGCTGTTATGAATGAAGTCATTGAAGAAAAAAAACGGTTTGTTTTTGATTTAGACTTATATCCTAATAAATTTCAACAAATAGAATTAGATGACGAAGGCAACCGAATCTATTCTGAAAACTATGTAAGAGTTGAATAGTACTAACCGTAAAAGCTAAATTCTCTCCTAATTTTTTTAGTAATAAAACGAAAACTATAATTTCTAAGTTTTGCCACAATCCGCTTCAATCCATCTGAGGACAACCATCCTTTATGGTTGTTAAACTTTTTTATGTTCGATACATGCATCAAATGATTTTCTCCATTTGCCATGCTATAAATACCGCCGTAAAATGGTAATGGCTTAAGTTTTATTGTGTTGTTTAGAACCGTCAAACGATGATCGAAAAATAAAATAGGATCAACTTCAAAAAAGTATTGTAACAACTCTGGCTTTACTATAATAGAACTCCCACAGAGATAACTAAATTTAAACGTTGCAAACAAAAAGGATTTACCCTCAAAATGCAAATAACCATTTTTTATGTACCATCCAGGTTCATCACCACTAGATTTGTTAACGAACTCGGCTATTCGGCAGCTGACATAATCATCTGAATCCACGGTCATGATATAGTCGCTCACTAATTCATTTCTTGCATAATCCGCTCCTAACTTTAGCTTTTTACCTTTATCAATCTCCCTACGCTTATTTATACTTTCACTTGATTCATTCTGTCTTCTTACAGGCGCATCAAAATCAACTTGTAAATAATTGATGTTTTTATGTGTAAAATTTATTTGAGGAATTTCATGACAAACCGCAACTAATTTGAAATTTTGATCAGTCTGATTGCAGATAGACTTAAAAGTCCGTTCAACAAGATTACAAAACTCTAACCAATCGCTAGAAACACGCTTACTTTTTACTGGCACAATAAAGGTTAACATAAATGAATTACTTTTCAGTAAGTTAAACTAAACAAACCCTGACTACCATTAAAAAATAATCGACCAATCTTAAAAATCAACTATGGAGTATTACCTCCTGTATGAAAAATTAACAAAACCTTATAAAGAAGACACTTTATCTATGTTCTGAGCATTTAGCTTTAACCTTTTTTAACTTGTGATATGTCATTAAATACCTTATATTAAAGAGAATCAAAAAAAATTACAGAAAATGAAATTTATAAAGGATAAAAATGAAAAAAGAAGAGATTATCTTTTTCAAAAAGATAAAAAGACAATAATTGGCGCAAGAATTATAGGTTTTATATTACTTGTATTAGTAAGCGCCGTAATAATTTCAGGAATTGATTTCGAATTAAGCAGTTTGTAACAAACTATTTCTACATAAAATAAAAAAGCTCAGCAAATGCTGAGCTTTTTTATTTTAAAGTCGGGGTGGCAGGATTCGAACCTGCGACCTCCGCGTCCCAAACGCGGCGCGATAACCGGGCTACGCTACACCCCGAAATTTGGTTATCAAATTAGGACTGCAAATATAGAGTTTTTCTTTACAATCCAACAACATTTTTCTAACTTTAAAAATTGATATTAAATCCCCCTTTTTATTATGAAATTAAGACTTCCAATAATAGGTTTAATTCTAATAAGCATACTCACATGTGCTCAAGATAAAAATCCTACTAATACCAAAAACACCCATGAAGTTATTGTCTCTGAACTTAATATACCATGGGGTTTTACATTTTTGCCTGATGGTGCTATGCTTATTACAGAAAAAGCAGGGCAATTAATTCATTTTAAAAGTGGTAAAAAAACCGAAATCTCCGGATTACCAGAAATATATGTGAGAGGACAAGGTGGATTTATGGACGTCACACTTCATCCTGATTACAAAAATAATCATCTTGTCTATTTCTCCTATGCCTCTTCAGATGGGAAAGAAGATGGTGGTAACACCACAATTGCTTCGGCTATATTTAAGAATATGACTCTAACCAACTGGAAAGTGTTATACAAAGCAGAACCAAATTCAAGGAAGGGACAGCATTTTGGCTCTCGCCTTCAATTTGATAAAGATGGTTATCTATTTTTCTCTATTGGTGACAGAGGAAACCGTGACGAAAACCCACAAGATATTACAAGAGACTGTGGCAAGATTTATCGTATTAATGATGATGGCACAATCCCAGTAGACAACCCATTTTACGAGCAAACTAATGCTAAAAAAGCTATCTACTCTTATGGTCATAGAAATCCTCAGGGAATGACCATACACCCAAAAACAGGTGAAATATGGACCCATGAACATGGACCAAAAGGTGGAGACGAAATCAACATCATAAAAGCAGGTAAAAATTACGGTTGGCCTGTTATTAGTTATGGAGTTAATTACAGTGGCACAAAATTCACTGATATTACCGAGAAAGAAGGTATGGAACAACCGCTTCACTATTGGGATCCTTCAATAGCACCAAGTGGAATGGCTTTTATTAATAGCGACAAATATGGTTATTGGGACGGTAATTTATTGGTCGGCTCATTAAAATTTCAGTATTTAGATATGTGTACTCTAAAAGATGGTAAAGTCATTAAAGAAGAACGCTTATTGGATGATATAGGTAGAGTTAGATCTATAGAACAAGGGCCAGACGGCTATATTTATGTTGGAGTAGAAAATTTAGGAATTGTAAAATTATTAAGAGAATGATAAAATATTGCAAACTGTTAGTTGTAGCATTCTTGGTGGTTTCTTGTAACTATGATAACAAGAAAACTAATATTGCAGATTATTCATTAAACAAAGAAAACACTAGTTCTGATCCACAACTGAAAGCTAGTATAGAGCGCGGCAAATTAGTTTATGAGGATCTGTGCATAACCTGTCATATGGGAAATGGTGAAGGCGCGCCAAAAGTATTTCCACCTTTAGCCCAATCAGATTATTTAAAGGAAAATCAGGAAGCTAGCATAAAAGGCATAAAAGAAGGGATGTCTGGTGAAATTGTTGTAAACGGTATAACCTACAACAGTGTTATGGCACCTTTAGGCTTAAGTGATGAAGAAGTAGCAGATGTAATGAACTACATCAACAATAGTTGGGGAAATAGTTACGGTAAATTTATAACCACTGAAGATGTGACAAAAGTCATTAAAAACTAGCCTTAATTAATTAACTTTGCAGAACTAACTAAATCTAAACATTTACAATGCTCATAATCGGAATTGGCGGAGGAACAGGATGTGGAAAAACCACTGTTGTTAATACAATTCTACAAGAACTACCAGAGGGAGAAGTTGGGGTAATATCACAAGATTCTTATTACAAGGATACATCTCATTTAAGTTTTGAAGAACGTGTAAAAATCAATTTTGACCATCCACGTTCCATTGATTTCGAACTTTTAGAAAAGCACCTCAAAGACCTTAAAAAAGGTAAATCTATTGATCAACCTGTATATTCTTTTGTTAAACACAACAGAACTGGCGATGTTATAGTGACCCAACCAAGAAAAGTAATGATAGTTGAGGGCATACTCATTCTATCTCACACGGAAATAAGAGAATTGTTTGACATCAAGATATTTGTTCATGCGGACTCTGACGAACGATTAATACGTCGTCTAAAGCGAGATATTACAGAACGAGGTAGAGATATAGACGAAGTATTAACAAGATACCAAACTACATTAAAACCTATGCATCAACAATTTATAGAACCCATGAAGGAGTATGCAGATATCATTATACCAAACAACAAATACAACACAGTAGCTGTAGACATCGTTAAAACAATAATAAACGAACGTTTACAATGAAACTACTGAACAATAAATTTCTAAAACCATTTAAGAACATTTATGTTCTTGTGCTTACGGTGTTTATTGTTTGGATGCTATTTTTTGATGCCCATTCATTATTGTTCCACCGAGAGCTCAATAAAGAAATTGAAGAAATAGAATACCAAAAAGAGCATTATAAAAACGAAATCGCAAAAGATAAGAAAGCTATAAAAGAACTAAGCACAGAAGAAGGTACCGAACGTGCCGCACGTGAAAATTACTATATGAAAAAAGATAACGAAGATATTTTCATTATAGAGTACGAAGACAGCATAGCTAAACAAGATAACGATGAGTAAATCCTTATTTAAAGATTTTGAAGGTGTTTCCTCAAAAGCTTGGAAACAAAAAATACAAGTAGATTTAAAAGGTGCTGATTACAACGACACCTTAATTTGGCACACTAACGAAGGCATAGACGTAAAACCGTTTTACCATTCTGATGAATTTGAAAATTTACCAGAAACCTCAAGAACTAAAGCCACACAATGGAAAATCTCACAAGTAATCGAGGTAATTGATACTAAAGAAGCCAATGCAAAAGCTATCGATGCAATTTCTAGAGGTGCCGAGAATATTATTTTCAATATCACTTGTGATACTATTTCGATTGAAGACTTATTTAAGAATATTGATTTAAAATCAGTTTCTGTTGAGATAAAATGCGATTTCCTTTCAGTTGATTTTTTAAATAAAATAAGTTCTAAGGACAATGGAGTTCAGGCAACTATTCATACCGACATCATAGGAAATCTTGCCAAAACAGGAAATTGGTATTCAAGCTTAAAAGAAGATCATGAAAAATTTGATGCTATTTTAAAATCATCATATCAACTCTCAATAAATGCTGGTTTATACCAAAATGCAGGTGCTACTATTGTACAGCAATTGGCATACAGTTTAGCACATGCCAATGAATATTTAAATCATTTCGATAATCTCTCAGACGAAATAAAAGAATCAATAGTAGTAACTTTTAACACAACTGTTGGCTCAAATTACTTTTTCGAAATAGCTAAAATTAGAGCGCTTAGACAACTATGGCAAGCTCTAGCTTTAGAATATGGCTTTAATACCAACTGCAGAATTGTTGCCATACCAAGCAAACGCAACAAAACGATTTACGATTATAATGTGAATATGCTACGTACCACAACAGAGTGCATGAGTGCAATATTGGGTGGTGCAAATGTCATTGCCAACTTACCATATGATAGTTTGTATCATCAACCAAATGAATTTGGAGAGCGTATTGCTCGCAACCAGCTTCTAGTGCTTAAAAATGAGAGTTATTTTCATAAGGTAAATAATCCTGCAGATGGTGCTTATTATATTGAAAGTTTAACCGAACAATTAGCAGAAAAGGCACTTATACTTTTTAAAGACATTGAAGCTCATGGAGGTTTCTTAAGTCAATTAAAGGAAGGCACAATTCAACGAAAAATTAAAGAAAGTGCTGATAAAGAACAAGCTGATTTTGATGCCAAAAAACTAATCCTTTTAGGAACTAACAAGCATCCAAATCCTGCTGATAAAATGAAAAATGATTTGGAAGTAAGTCCATTTTTAAGGGTTGAAAAAAGAAAAACCCTTATTGAACCAATAATTGAAAAAAGATTGTCTGAAAATTTGGAAATCAAAAGATTAAAAGAAGAATAAAACTCAATATAGATAAAATCTATGGTTGATATTTTCACTAAAACATTAAGGTTATGAGCAGAAAAAACCTTCAACATATAAATTTAAGATCTTTAGCTGAAAAAGAAAATACCTCAACAGATTTTCTAACAGCTGAAGACATTAAAGTAAAATCTAATTATTCAAAAGAAGATCTAAAAGATTTAGAACACTTAGATTTTGTAGCTGGTATTGCACCTAATCTTCGTGGTCCATACTCTACCATGTATGTCATTAGGCCTTGGACGATTAGACAATATGCAGGTTTTTCTACTGCTGAAGAGAGTAATGCTTTCTATAGACGTAATTTGGCTGCAGGACAAAAAGGACTTTCGGTTGCTTTTGATTTAGCCACACACAGAGGTTACGACTCAGACCACGAGCGTGTTGTTGGCGATGTCGGTAAAGCAGGTGTAGCCATAGATTCGGTTGAAGACATGAAGATTCTCTTCGACCAAATCCCACTCGATAAAATGTCAGTTTCTATGACCATGAATGGTGCAGTATTACCAATTATGGCATTTTATATCGTTGCAGCCGAAGAGCAAGGAGTAAAACCACAACAACTGGCAGGAACCATTCAAAATGATATTCTAAAAGAGTTTATGGTGCGTAATACCTACATCTACCCACCAACTCCTTCGATGAAAATCATTTCTGATATTTTTGAGTACACCAGTCAAAACATGCCAAAGTTTAACAGTATCAGTATTTCTGGTTATCATATGCAAGAAGCTGGTGCAACCTGCGATATTGAGTTGGCTTACACCTTAGCTGATGGTCTAGAGTACATTAGAAAAGGCTTGGAAGCAGGCATGGATATAGACACGTTTGCTCCACGTTTATCCTTCTTTTGGGCCATTGGCATGAATCATTTTATGGAAATTGCCAAAATGCGCGCAGCTCGTATGCTTTGGGCAAAACTGGTAAAGCAATTCAATCCTAAAAATGACAAATCGCTGGCACTGCGAACACACTGCCAAACTTCTGGTTGGAGTTTAACTGAGCAAGATCCTTTTAACAATGTTGCAAGAACTTGTATCGAAGCTGCTGCTGCTGCTTTTGGTGGCACACAGAGTTTACACACCAACGCACTGGATGAAGCTATAGCCTTACCAACGGATTTTTCTGCACGTATTGCTCGTAACACACAGATATATCTTCAAGAAGAGACGTACATCACCAAAACAGTAGACCCTTGGGCTGGAAGTTATTATGTTGAATCGCTTACTCATGAGATTGCCAATAAAGCTTGGGAGCATATCCAAGAAATTGAAGAATTGGGCGGCATGACCAAGGCCATTGAAGCCGGAATTCCGAAGTTACGTATTGAAGAAGCTGCTGCTCGCAAGCAGGCACGCATTGACTCAGGACAAGACATCATAGTTGGAGTTAACAAATATCGTTTAGAACAAGAAGACCCAATCCAAACTCTAGAAGTAGATAACCAGACGGTTAGAAACCAACAAATAGAACGTCTTAACCACATTAAAAATACTAGAAACACCAAAGAAGTTACTGAAGCGTTGGCTAAATTAACTCAAGCCGCTAGAGATTGGTCAAATTCTGATGCTAAATCAAAATCCTCTTCAGGAGATTCCCATTTCCATGGGAATTTGTTAGCTTTAGCCGTAGATGCAGCAAGAAAACGTGCCACTTTAGGCGAAATTAGCGATGCATTAGAAGCTGAATTTGGACGTTACAAGGCACAAATAAAATCATTTAGCGGAGTGTATAGCAAAGAAATAAAAGACGACGAAAGCTTTAAAAAAGCCCGAGCATTAGCCGATCAATTTGCAGAACAAGATGGTCGTAGACCTCGTATTATGATTGCAAAAATGGGGCAAGATGGTCACGATAGAGGTGCTAAAGTAGTAGCTACTGGTTATGCCGATGTTGGTTTTGATGTTGATATTGGCCCATTATTCCAAACACCAAAAGAAGCTGCTAAGCAAGCTGTAGAAAATGATGTGCATATTTTAGGTGTTTCCTCATTAGCTGCTGGACACAAAACTCTTGTACCGCAAGTTATTGAAGAATTAAAAAATTATGGTAGAGAAGATATCATGGTCATCGTTGGTGGTGTGATACCAAAGCAAGACTACCAATATCTATTCAATGCTGGTGCTGTTGCAGTCTTCGGACCAGGAACTAAAATCAGTGATGCTGCTATAAAGATTTTGGAAATTTTGATTGATTAAAACTCAAAAATCAATACATATAAAAAGCCCTTCATTTTGAAGGGCTTTTATTTTTTAAATTATGCCTTAATCATCAACTTTATCTTTGGTGTCTTTTATTTCGTATTCTTTAAAGTCACCTCCATTCACAACGGTCCAATCTTTCATTTCTTTAAAATAGGTTTTAATCACCTTATTAACGTCTTCAACAGTTAAGCTTTTTACCTTTTCTTCAATGTTCTTTTGGAACATCATATCTCTATCATAGTAAAGATTGTTATTTATAGTACTAGCCAATTCATTATCCTTTGCTCTAGAAACACTTTGAGCCTGTACCCAACCTGCAACCGCATCGTCTAATTCTTGCTGTGTAATACCATCTTTGATAAAACGTGCAATCTCTTCTTCAAAGCCTTTTTGCACTTTTGCATCGTTTTCTGGTGCATAGATAGCATAGATAAACATTCCTGAGTTTTTATCTTCTTTATCACTATCTACATTAACTCCACCTCCTGCGCCATAGCTTACACCATCTTGCTGACGTAATCTTGTAGCAATACGAGAATTTAAGAACCCACCACCAAATACAGAACCTGCAACTTGTAAAGCTGCATAATCATCGTCATACTGGCTACATTCAAAGTTTAAGAATCCTAAGGTAAAGGCATTCTTTTTGTCTGGAGTTTTAATCTGCTCGTTAGCAGGATTATTTGCCGTGTAAGGGTCTTTAATTTCAGAATATGGTAAGTTGGATTTAAAATCGGCATATTCTTTTTCAAAATAACCTTTAAGTGCTGCTTCATCAATATTACCAATAGCTACTAAAGTCGCGTTATTAGAAATACCGTAAAAATTATTATAATAGTCTTGCATTGCTTCAACCGTAACATCATTAATAGCTGCAAGCTCCTCTTCCATAGACATATTGTATAGCGGATGACCTTTTTCATACCTTTGGTTAATTTCACCCAAACGTTTTTGAACCAAATATTGTGGCTCTGTTTTGTTTCGCTCAATGTTAGCGATATCCTGAGTTTTAAGCTTATCTAATTCTTCTTGACTAAATGCTGGCGATTTTAACATCTCCGTCATTAAATCTAAAGTTTCCATCAAGTGTTCTTTGGTCGAGGTTACATAAGCGTATGTTCTACCATTACTACCACTGAAAAAAACACTAGATTTAAGTTCACTTAACTTATCTTCTATGTCCTGTCTTGATTTACTCTTAGTACCTTTATTGAGCATTCTAGCCGTATAACTCGCTACCATTCCCTTATTCATTAAATCATCAACACTGCCGTTTCTAAAGGTGAAATTAACGTTTACGGTTTCACCTCTATTGTCTTTTTTGATAAATCCATATTCGATTCCCGTTTGACCAATAGTACCTGAATCTAAACGTGCTTGAATGTTGGCATAAGACACATCAAAAGCCTCACCTACGCTCATGGCTTCCTTACCTTTATAGTTAGTTACTAACTCTTCCAGTCCTTCTGTATGAGGAATCTCGATACGCATTGGTTGTTTTGTCGGAATAAAATTACCAACCGTTCTATTGGTCTTTATGAAATAGTTGCTTAAAACCTCATTGACTTGCTCTAGTGTTGCGGCTTCTACGCGGTCTCTATGGATAAACATTAACCTCCAATCTCCAGCTCCTATAAACTCACTTGTATAAGTACCTAGAAATGAAGAGTTACGCATCATTTGATCCATTTGCTTGCCTAAGTTGGCTTTAGCACGTTTTAACTCTTCTTCGGTAATTGGATTATCTCTAAGCCCATCGAAAATCTCTAATAAGGTAGCCTCAGCATCAGCCAATGATTTATCTGAAGGTACATCGACATTAAAATACATAAAACCAGGCTCTTTGGTAAATGGCGAAAAACTCCAAATAGAAGATGCTTTATTACTTTCTACCAAAGCTTTATATAAACGACCAGAAGGTTGATCTGTTAAGATATTTTCCACAAGCGCTAATGGCGCATAATCTACATGCGATCCTGCTGGTGTGTGATATAATGCAGATACTAATTGCAAATCTCCCACTCTACTCAACTCCACTCTCTTTTCGCCATCTTGTGGAGGTTCTATGGTAGGCACATCTCTCAATGGAGTATCTGGATTTTTTATGCCACCAAATTTCTTTTCGATTAAGGCCAGGGTTTTATCTTTATCAAACTTACCTGTAACCATTAAAACTGCGTTATCTGGGCGATAATATTTTTTATAGAATGCTTTTAGGTTTTCAATCGGAACACGCTCAATATCAGACTTATTACCAATAGTTGATTGTCCGTAATTATGCCATAAAAATGCAGAGCTTATTACCTTTTGCATCAACACACTGGTTGGTGAATTTTCACCAGATTCAAACTCATTTCTCACCACCGAAAATTCAGAATCTAAATCTTTTTTAGCAATATAAGAGTTCACCATACGATCCGCTTCCAAATCTAAAGCCCAATCCAAATTATCTTCAGTAGCATTAAAAGTTTCAAAATAGTTAGTTCTGTCGTACCAAGTTGTACCATTTGGTCTAGCACCACGAGCTGTTAATTCTTTTGGAATGTCTGGATGGTTTGGTGTTCCTTTAAACACAAGGTGTTCCAACAGGTGAGCCATTCCTTTTTCTCCATAACCTTCGTGTCTTGATCCTACTTTATAGGTAATATTGACAGTGATAGTTTGAGAAGAATTGTCTGGAAATAATAGAACCTTAAGTCCGTTATCCAATTTGTACTCCGTGATGCCTTCTACAGAGGCGGTTTGCTTTGGCTGAGCTTCTACTATAACAAAAAATAGTAAAGCAACTGCCAGCACTAATGCAGTGCGGAAATTAGTTTTCATGTTTTTGATTAATTTATTGGTTATGCTAAAGTTAAATATTAAGATTTTAAAATCATGTTAAAAAACTGACAATTAAAACTTCACAAGTATTTAACCCTGAGTTAGCTGATACAATCCATAACGTAAAAAAGTTTAAAAATATTACCTACGCGTAAAAAGGCTAAAGTGTTAACAACTTCAATTTTCAAAACCCATAATAAATTGTATTTTTAGCCCTTAATAAACCAAATCATTTAATGGGTAAAATCATTGCTATTGCTAATCAAAAAGGTGGTGTCGGAAAAACGACTACCTCTGTAAATTTAGCAGCATCTCTAGGTGCACTAGAGAAGAAAGTCCTACTTATAGACGCAGATCCACAGGCTAACGCAAGTTCTGGTTTAGGCATCGATGTAGATGCTGTAGAAATTGGGTCGTATCAGGTTCTAGAACATACCAAAACAGCTAAAGAAGCCATAATTGCCTCAAATGCGCCAAATGTAGACGTTATTCCTGCTCATATAGACCTTGTAGCTATTGAGATAGAGCTTGTTGATAAAGATGAGCGAGAGTACATGCTTAAACAAGCTATTTCAGAATTGAAATCTGAATACGATTATATATTGATTGACTGTGCACCTTCATTAGGGTTATTAACTCTAAATGCTTTGACAGCTTCAGATTCCGTAATTATTCCTATTCAATGTGAGTATTTTGCGCTTGAAGGTTTAGGAAAACTGTTAAATACTATTAAAAGTGTACAAAAAATACACAACCAGGCGTTAGACATTGAAGGTATGCTACTTACCATGTTCGACTCGCGTTTACGTCTATCGAATCAGGTGGTAGAAGAAGTACAAAAGCACTTTAGCGATATGGTTTTTGAAACCATTATACAGCGTAATGTAAAACTCGGTGAAGCACCAAGTTATGGTGAGAGTATAATAAACTATGATGTAAGTAGTAAAGGTGCGACTAACTATTTGAGTTTGGCAAAAGAGCTTATAAAGAAAAATGAATTGTAATGGCGAAAGCGACCAAAAAACAAGCTTTAGGACGTGGACTTTCTGCTTTGCTTAAAGATCCAGATAATGATATTAAGTCTGTAGAGGATAGAAATGCCGACAAAGTTGTGGGTAATATTGTTGAACTTGATATTGACAGTATTGAGGTCAATCCATTTCAACCTAGAACTAACTTTAATGAAGAATCGCTTAGAGAACTAGCATCTTCAATTAGAGAGTTGGGTGTTATTCAACCAATTACAGTTAGAAAATTAGCGTTTAATAAATATCAGTTAGTCTCTGGTGAACGTCGTTTTAGAGCCTCTAAACTTATTGGTTTAGAAACTATTCCAGCATACATTAGAATAGCCAACGACCAAGAATCTCTAGAGATGGCATTGGTTGAAAACATTCAGAGACAAGATTTAGATCCCATTGAAATTGCTTTATCCTATCAACGTTTAATTGATGAAATTAACCTTACTCAAGAACAAATGAGTGAGCGTGTGGGAAAAAAACGTTCTACTATAGCCAACTATTTACGCCTGTTAAAACTAGATCCAATTATCCAAACCGGAATGAGAGATGGTTTTATTTCCATGGGTCATGGTAGAGCTATGGTAAATATTGAAAGTCCTGTAGATCAACTCGAAGTATATGAAAAAATAATTCGCAATAAACTTTCTGTAAGAGCTACCGAGCAACTGGCTAAAAATCTTAACAGTAAAGAAGAAGATAAGCCTGAAAGCGAACCAACAGAGGTTCCTAAATACATCAAAAAGGGTATCAAAGATTTTTCGGATTATTTTGGTCACAAGATAGATGTAAAGTTAGGCAAAAATGGTAGCGGTAAGATTACAATCCCTTTTCACTCTGAAGAGGATTTCAATAGAATTAAAAAACTAGTACAGCGTGCTAAATAAACAGCTTTTCTTTGGTATTCTATGTGTTGTATCATTATCATTTTCATCTGCTCAAGTAGAAAATGATACTACGAGCATTTCTATAGACAAAGAGCCTGTACTCATAGATAATGCACTCATTAAAAGGCAAGAAATTGACCCTTTAAGACCCTCTAAGGCAGCGTTTTATTCAGCTATTTTACCAGGCGGAGGACAGTTTTATAATAAAAAGTACTGGAAAATTCCAATAGTTTGGGGAGCTATTGGTACCGGAGTTTATTTCTATCTTAGAAACGACAAACAATTTGATCGTTACAGAGATGCTTACAAAAGACGTTTAGCAGGTTTTACTGATGATGAATTTTCTGATGCCAACGGTAACCCTCTTATTTCTAATGACGGATTAATACGAGCTCAACAACAATTTAGAAGGAACAAAGAAGTTTCACTTTTAGTGACCATTGGCTTGTATGCCCTCAACATCATTGATGCTAATGTAGATGCGCATCTGCTTCAATTTAATGTAGATGAGAATTTGAGCTTAAGTCCACATTATCAATACAACCAGATGGAAAATTCAGGAGATTTAGGATTAACTTTAAACTTTAAATTCTGATGAATATAGCTTTACTTGGTTATGGTAGAATGGGAAAAAGTATTGAAGCTATTGCTCTTGAGCGTAACCACAATATTATCCTAAAGGTTTCCGAGCCCACTGATGATTTAGACTTTTCTAATGTAGATGTAGCTATAGATTTTAGCATTCCAACTGCAGCAGTCGATAATATAAAAAAGGCCTTGGATGCTGGTGTTCCTGTACTATCTGGTACAACGGGATGGCTCGAACGCTATAACGAAGTAATTGACTACTGCAATTCTAAAAATGGGACATTCCTGTACGCCTCTAATTTTAGTTTAGGTGTGAATATATTTTTTGAAATCAACAAAAAATTAAGTCAACTTATATCTTCTGTTGAAGGTTATACCACTGAAATTGAAGAAATTCATCATACCCAAAAGTTAGATGCACCAAGTGGTACAGCTATAACTCTGGCTGAACAAATTATTAAAAACACTGACTATAAAAGCTGGACATTAGAAAAACCAAATGCTAATGAAATCCATATTGAAGCCAAACGTATTCCTGAGGTTCCTGGTACTCACGAAATTACTTATAATTCTGAAATTGATTCTATAAGCATTAAGCACACAGCGCACAGTAGACAAGGCTTTGCTTTGGGTGCTGTAATTGCAGCGGAATGGATAAAAGATAAAAAAGGCATCTTTAGCATGAAAGATGTGTTAAACATTGGTTAATTTGCCAATCATTTGAAACAAATTAAAATATTTTTCAACCTACTAGACTAAACATAAAATTATGACTTGGACAGAGTGGTTTATTTTTTTACTGATATTACAAATTATTCATGGCTTAGGTACATGGAAACTTTATGTTAAAGCTGGTAGACAAGCTTGGGAAGCATTTGTACCTGTTTACAATGCTGTCATTTTAATGAAGATAATTTCTCGTCCTTGGTGGTGGGTTATTCTTATGTTTTTACCAATTGTAAATCTTATAATGATTCCTGCAGCTTGGGTAGAAACTGCGAGGGCATTTGGTAAAGACAGTAAATTAGATGCTTTAATCTGTATCTTAACCCTTGGCTTTTATCTGTATTATTTGAACTATGTTGAAGATGTTAAGTACATCGAAAACAGACAACTAAAGCCAAAAACCTCTGCTGGTGAGTGGATTACTTCCATCCTATTCGCTATTGTAGCTGCCACTATAGTACATACCTATTTTTTTCAACCGTTTGTTATTCCATCGTCGTCTTTAGAAAAATCGTTATTAGTTGGTGATTTCTTAATTGTTAGCAAGATACATTACGGTGCCAGAGGTCCTATGACCACTGTTGGAGCACCAATGGTACATGACACCATTCCAAAATTGGGTATAAAATCATATTTATTTAGCGATAATTATGAAGAACGTAACACGTCTTGGAAAAACAAACTACAACTTCCCTATTTTAGATTACCTGGCTTTGAAAGTGTTGAGCGTAATGACATTGTCGTTTTTAACCAACCAGCAGATACGTTGTTGGACATGAATGTATTTACGCCAGATCGCAACTACTACAAACCAATAGATAAAAAAACCAATTTGGTAAAACGTTGTGTTGCAATACCAGGTGACACTTTAGAGATAAGAGACGGCTATGTATTTATTAATGGTAAGCAAAATGTATTACCTCCAAGATCTAATTTGCAATTTTCTTATCGCTTAACTCTGAAAAAACCTATTACCACAGCTGGCGAAGAACGCTTGTTTTACAATATGTTAGAAAAAGCGGACATTGATGATGGTTTTAGAATTAATCCTGACGGTTCATTTTATTTAGCGGCAGCATCAGATGAAGCGGTTAATAAACTTAGAGTACAACCTAATGTAGCTAGTGTAGAACGTGTCATTCAGGAAAAAGGTATTTCTGGTGATGTTTTTCCTAGAGATACCTATCATAATGATTGGAATACAGATCATTTTGGACCGCTCTGGATTCCTAAAGCCGGTGCTACGGTTGATTTGAATATTGAAAATATTGCTTTATACAAGCGTGCCATAGGCGAATACGAAGGCAATGAAGTTGTTACTCGAGGAGATGAGATTTATATTAACAACCAACCTGCAACTTCATATACTTTTAAGCAAGATTACTACTGGATGATGGGTGACAACAGAAACAATTCTATTGATAGTAGATATTGGGGCTTTGTACCCTATGATCATATTTTTGGAAAACCTGTGTTTATCTGGATGAGTATAGATGGCCTAATGGATGGTGGTATTAAAAATTGGAAGTTTCGTTGGGACAGAATCTTTACAACAGTAAGCGGTTCTGGTGAACGTACCTCATATTTTATTCCATTTTTAGTTTTGGTATTAGGTATTTATGGTTTTCATAAATGGCGTAAGAAAAAGAAGGCTTCAGCTTCTTAAATCCTTATTGAATGGATTGCCTTATACATCCAACTTACTTCCCGAATATAGCGCACTTTGTTGCTATGGTAAAGTCAGATTCTTTGTGTTTTGAAGTTTGCGACAACTACCAAAAGCAATCCTTCAGAAATCGTACAGAAATCTATGGATCTAATGGCAAATTAGCACTTACTGTTCCTGTAAATTACTCTCAAAAAAACAGACAATTGTACAAAGATGTAAAAATTGCCAATGAAGATAATTGGCAATTATTGCATTTAAAATCACTACAATCGGCTTACAGCATGTCTCCTTTTTTTGAATTTTATATTGACGATTTTATGCCACTTTTTGAGAAAAAATTCGACTATATTTTAGATTTGAATCTAAAATGTTTCGAAATCATTGTAGATAGTCTTCAAATAGAATTAAGCGTTTCTAAAAGTACAGTCTTTGAAAAAGACACTTTTGATAAAACAGATTTTAGACCTTTGGTAAAACGTAATTACGAAGCCAGTAACTTAGAGTATTATACACAAGTATTTACAGACAAACATGGCTTTATTCCCAATCTGAGCATTTTAGATTTACTTTTTAATGAAGGACCTAATACCGAGTTGTATCTTAATCGTCAAAGCATAAGTAAATGCTAAAGTTTGCAATTCATTATGGGCTGCATTTTGGTCTGCCTCTAGCAATTTCAATTATATTCTTTAAAAAGCAGTGGCTAAAAATGTACTTCGTTATGCTTTCAGCATTTATTATTGACCTAGATCATCTATTGGCCAATCCAATTTTCGATGCGAATCGTTGCAGTATCGGTTTTCATCCGCTCCATAGTTATTATGCTATTGTAGTGTATACCATTCTATTATTACCCAAAATAACCCGAGTTTTTGCTATTGGTCTTTTAGCTCATATTGTTTCAGATGGTGTGGATTGCTTACTTATTTAGGTTTAAAGTAGCTTTTACAGGGTAGTGATCGGAAAGATTGATATCATTATAGGTTTTAAAACCATTGATTTTAAATCGTTTATCTGCTAAAATGAAATCGATTCGCAGCGGAAAGAATTTAAAATCGAACGATTTACCAAAACCGTTACCAGCCTTTTCAAAAGCATCTTTTAAGTCATCGCCTAAAATCTCTTTGTAGCTATATGAATATGACGTGTTATTAAAATCACCTGCAACAATAATTTTGTGTGGACATTTGGATTTATGCTCTAAAAAAAGCTCAACCTGTGATTGCTGCATTATAAATGCTTCCTTAACTCGTTTTAAAAATACATCTCTAGAGTATTGACTATTTATATAATCAATTTCTGTATTGATTTTTGCAGATTGCAGGTGTACATTGTAGATTCTAATGGTATCCTTTGCCTTTACTACATCAACAAAAACAGCATTGTTACCAGTATTAGTAAATTCTAAAGACCCAGAATTAATAATTGGAAATTTAGAAAATATAGTATGTCCTCCCTTAGCGTCTTTAGTATACCGACCGTTGTAATCCGTGTAGCCCTCTAATTTTATAGGTGTTCCTCTAGTGTATTCTTGTATGCAAATAACATCAGGGGATTCTTTAAGAAAAAAATCTATGATGTCTTCTCTGGTTGTTTTGTTGGGTTTCCAATTATACTTGTTAAATAATCTCACATTAAATGACATAACAGAAAGATTACCAGGCTCTTCAACTTTTTTTGAAGATGAAAATTTATATAATGCACCTAAGTAGTTCCAACCTAAAAGCAACACAACAAGAGACAATAACATTTGCTTTTTAACTTGAAGCAACCAATACAAAAAGAAAAAAACATTGAGCAAAATTAATAATGGTACACCTAAACTTAGAACGGACAAAGTCGCAAAACTCTTTGGAGGAACGTAAGGCAATAGGTAAGAAATAAGCAATAAGAAAGCTGCCAATGAGTTGACAATAAATATAATCTTGTTAAAGAAACCTAACTTTTTCATTGCTTTCAATCTTCTTTACTCGCATCAAACAAAAATGCTTTCTCTTCAGATGATAAACTTTCGTAACCACTTTTACTGATTTTATCTAAAATAGTATCTATCTTTTTTTGTTTATCACTTTTATCTGATGGTTTTGATCTTGATGATGTTCTTGAAGGTGCCTTTGATGTTCTGTGTACCGTTTTTAAATTAGACTTGGGCTTAAACCAACTTGCTACCGAGTCCATCATACGCTCAAAACCAACACCAATATCCTTTCCTTTTACCAATTGCGTGGCATAATAATACCCTAAGATGTAGCCACCTATATGAGCCACATAACCTCCTTGATTAATCCCTAACATTAGCCTGAAAACATCCATAACCACAAAGAAAATGGCAATATGCATCCATTTAACATTAAAAGTATTGAATAACCTAATTTCTGATTTAGGCATGTAAATGGCAATAAACATTAGCAAGGCACTAACACCTGCAGAAGCACCAACCATAATGCCATTTTTAGCACCAAAGAAATTAGTTGGTACAATATTAGCAACAGCGAGATAAGCCAAACCACCTGAAATAATACCGAGCAGATAAATATTTAAAACCATTTTGGTTCTAAACAAGTTAGATGCTGCTCTTGACAGGTAGAATAAAAAAAGCATATTGAATAACAGATGAAAAGGTCCGTTATGAAAAAATCCATAAGATATTAAAGACCAAGGCTGTAGAATAAAATTACCAAAAATGGACGGTAATTTAAAGTATTCAACTATACCAAGTTTTAACAGATTTGTCAGTACAACATCTACAATAAACAAAATAACATTTATGGTAATAATCTTACCAAAAACGTCAAGGTTATCATAACGATATTTTAAACTTTCAAAAGTTGTCATTTTTAATTCCAACGGTATTTATCGCGTTCGTTTTTCTTCCAAAAATACATTAGCAAAAACCCAGTAAGTGCACCTCCAACGTGAGCCATATATGCTGTGTTACTTGGGCTAAATATAGATTGCCCTGACAATGCCGAGAATAAATCTAATGCAATGATTCCTGGAATAAAATATTTAGCCTTAATCGGTATTGGTAAGAAAATCAACATCAGCTTAGATTCTGGAAATAACATTCCAAAAGCAACAAGAACACCCATAATTGCACCAGAAGCCCCAACCATAGTTGAATTAAATGCACTGGCAAACCCTTGAAATTTATCACCTAAAACTGGAACCCACCTCTTATCATATTGACCTTCGCTTAGAACATTTAAAATTTCCGTTTGAGAAAAACCAGAATCCAACAATGTTTCTAAACCAGTATTAAATTGAAAATATAAAAATGCAACCTGAATAATTGCCGCTCCAAAACCTGAAAGAAGATAGAAAACAATGAACTTTCGCATACCGAAGACCTGTTCAACGGCAGTACCAAACATCCAAAGAGCAAACATATTGAATAAAATATGAGTTAAACCACCATGCATAAACATATGTGTTAAAACCTGCCATGGTTCAAACATAGGGTTTTTAGGAAAATACAAAGCAAACCATTGATAAAATGATTGACCATTGCCTATAGCCATTGTACCAATAAACATTATTACATTAATAATCAATAAATGCTTTACGGCATCTGTTATTCCTTGTCTCATACTACATAAATTTCTTTTCAATGTCGTCTGTAGACATTGTTATAAACGTTGGTCTGTTGCTTGGCGATACATTTGGCTCCTTACATGCAAATAAACTATTTACTAAATGCTCTTGCTCTGTATTATTTAGTACTTGTCCGTTCTTAATAGCAAGACTTTTTGCCATAGATTTTGCCAATAAATCCGCAGCACTAAAATTAGCATCAGGAACATCATTTTCAACATCACTAATTAGCTGTTCTAAAATGATAGAAACCTCACTCTCTGGCACTCCAACAGGAACTCCCGTAATTGTAATGGTTTCTTTCTTAACGTCAGAAAACACAAATCCTGTATGTTCTAAATCCTCTTGTAATTCTGAAATAATATTAATTTCATTAGGTGTAAAACTCAATTGTAGAGGAAACAATAACTGCTGACTTGTAGCTTGCTTAATAGTGATGTGCTTTAAAAAACTCTCATATAATACGCGTTGGTGTGCTCTATTCTGGTCAATAACGAGCATTCCAGATTTTAAGGTACTTACTATATATTTTTGCTGTAGTTGAAATGTGGTTTTACTTGTTTCAACCGATGCGTCACTAAAAATTGTTTCGGTTTTTACCTCTTTTTCAAAGTTAACTTCAACAGAGTCTGCTTTACCAGAATTTCCTTTAGACTCCAACCCTACATATAAACTTTCCCAATGAGTTGATGGTGTGGGTTTAAAACTAGTTTTAAACGAAGTTGACTTGGAAGAAGAACCACTAGAAACAGTGTCATCTGCAAATGGATTAAAACTTCTGTCCACCTCTATAGTTGGTGTTTTGCCTACCTTATCCTTATAACTGTAAGGCGTATTGAATTGGTCTTGATGTTCAAAATCAAGAACTGGCGCAATATTAAATTGTCCTAAACTGTGCTTTACAGAAGACCTTAATATAGCATATAAGGTATGCTCGTCATCAAACTTTATTTCGGTTTTAGTAGGATGAATATTAATATCTATAGTTTTAGGATCTACAGTAAGATTTAAAAAGTAACTCGCATGGTAACCATCTTTAAGCAAACCTTCAAATGCTGCGCTGATGGCATGATTTAGATATGGACTTTTAATAAAACGTTGGTTTACAAAAAAGAATTGTTCCATACGTGTTTTTTTGGAATACTCTGGTTTGCCAACAAATCCTGAAATTTTTAAAACCTCTGTCTCTTCTTCAACTGGCACTAGTTTTTCATTGGTTTTGCTACCAAAAATATGTACCACACGTTGCCTATAATTTTCTTTTGGAAGATTAAAAAGTTCACTTCCGTTATGATAAAAAGCAAAAGCTATATTAGGATGCGCTAAGGCTACTCGGTGAAATTCATCCGTAATATGCCTTAATTCTACAGTATCCGATTTTAAAAAGTTGCGTCTCGCAGGAATGTTAAAAAATAAATTTTTAACAGCAACAGAGGTGCCGGTTGGTGTTACAGCAACTTCTTGAGATTTTACCGTACTCCCTTCTATTTCGATAGCAGTACCAAGCTCATCACTTGGTCGTTTGGTTTTTAATTCCACATGTGCAATTGCCGCAATACTGGCTAAGGCTTCTCCTCTGAATCCTTTGGTGTTTAATTGAAATAAATCTTCAGCTGATTTTATTTTTGAAGTCGCATGACGCTCAAAACTCAAACGCGCATCGGTAACACTCATACCTTTGCCGTTATCTATAACTTGCACCAATGTTTTACCAGCATCTTTGATAATGAGTTTTATTTCGTCTGCCTCAGCATCTATAGCATTTTCTAAAAGCTCTTTAACTACTGATGCAGGTCGCTGTACCACTTCACCAGCTGCAATTTGGTTGGCAACATGGTCTGGTAAAAGTTGAATGATATCTGTCATTAGCTTTGAGGGAAGAAGATAGACAAATCGAAACCAAACAGTAACAAAAACAATAGAATTAAAATGCCAGCTATAATAAAGACACGTTTATTTACGCTTTCATCTCTACTGTTTTGATATTCATCTATTGCGGCATTCCATTTTCCTTTTAAACCTTTTGGTGGATTTATTGTTTTACGGTATTCGTCGAACTTGTGTTTTAATTCATAAGGATTTCCGTCACCTTTGTAGTAACGTGGTTTATAATCATACTTTTTATTTTTTTTCAATTTCATTAATCCCATAATATCCTTATTTAATATATCCTTCTAAGACATACATTAAAACAAAAAGCGCTATGAGCATTATTATTAAAGCTGGTAAAGAAAATAACTTATTAGATTTTCGATTGGTATTACCCTTCATTTCAACCCACTTACGCTCCAAGTCGTCCTTCGACTCTTCCCGATGATTATCGGTTTCGGAATCTTGAAAACGTGGCTTATAACTAAACCGCTTATTTTTTCTTTGATTAAACAAGTTCTCTTGTAAATTAAAACCTTGATAGTCTCAAAAGTACTTAAAATACTAGGAAAAAACGTTTAAAGATTCCTTAAAATTATCAACAAAAAAGATGCCAAGCTTAGGTGTTAGGGATTAGGAATGAGATTACTCTAATTTAAATCAATCAATATAATTAAATACTAACGAATGAATACTTAATACTGTACTGAGCTCTACTTCGTCTCTTTTCTAAGCTGTGCCATTTTAATGGCCGCTATGGCAGCTTCTGTTCCCTTGTTACCATGCTTACCTCCAGAACGGTCAATAGATTGCTGCATGTTATTATCTGTTAGTACACAGAAAATAACTGGTATATCTCCAGATAAATTTAAGTCCTTTATTCCTTGGGTAACACCTTCGCACACAAAATCGAAATGTTTGGTTTCACCTTGTATAACGCAACCAATAACGATTATAGCGTCTAACATGCCAGACTCAGCATAAATGCTTTTAGATAGTCGTGCAGCTCCATAGGTAAGCTCAAAAGTTCCTGGCACATTCCAACGTACAATATTTTCTTTTAATGCACCACAATCAATCAATGCATCAAAAGCACCTTGCCATAGGCCTTCAGTAATGTTATCATTCCATTCTGAAACAACAATCCCAAACCGAAAGTCTTTCGCGTTTGGGATTGTAGCTTTATCGTAATTCGATAAATTATGATTTGCAGTAGCCATGTTTATAAGCTTGCTTCTACTTTTCCGATTAGTACATCAACTTGTCCAGCTTCTGTAGAGTTTTCAAACTCAGAATCTATACGCTTTAAATAATCTAAAGCTTTCTGGTTTTCACCTAAATTTATAGCAACTCTTGCTGCTTTTAGTAAATACATAGGTGTTGTAAAATCGTTTACATTAGATTTGAATGCTTTTTCATAATACTCTAAAGCTTCAGGCAATTGCTCTAACTGAACAAACGCATCACCAATTCCTCCTTTAGCAATAGGTCCTAACATTTTGTCTTCGCTAGAAAAATCGCTTAAGTAAGTGATAGCATTTTGGTAATCTTTCAGGTTTAAATATGCCATACCTGCATAATAGTTTGCTAAATTTCCAGCAGGTGTACCACTATACTCCCTAGCAATGTCCTTCATACCAAATTTTCCTTCTCCTCCTTCGATAGCCATAAGATAAAGTGAGTCTGAAGAAATACCATTTGCAGCATCCTCAAAATATTTTTTTGCGGTGTACATTTCGTTCATCGCTTCTTTTTCATGAGGCTCTGCAATAAATTTGTTATAACCCATATAGCCTAAAACTATAAGTGCTACCGCAGCTATTACTCCAACAATGTAATTCTGATTTTTAACAAACCATTCCTCTGTCTTGGTAGCACCCTCATCTAGTGTGTTAAATACCTCAGCTGTTGTTGAGTTTTCCTCAGCAATTACTTCCTTCTCTTTTTGTGTTTTCGGTTTATAGCCTCTTTTCTTATACGTTGCCATATCTTGTCTATTAATGCGTGCGCAAAAATAAAATTTTTATTGGGATTTAAAAGCCTAATTATTTGTTATTTTTCAATAATTTGCGAGAATTTTGATTACATTAAAACACTAGTAAATTCAAGGAAAGAGCGTCTGTTTTTTATGATTCTAAATACACTATCTTTAGTTAATTACAAAAATTTTGAAAGTCAGGTTTTTGATTTCGACAGCAAAATAAATTGTTTTGTTGGTGCTAATGGCATAGGTAAAACGAATGCTTTAGACGCCATTTATCATTTGGCTTTTGGTAAAAGTTATTTTAATCCTGTAGCTGTTCAGAACATAAAACACGATAAAGATTTTTTTGTGGTTGATGGTAGTTTTACCAAAAATGAACGCACTGAAAAGGTTATTGTTTCACTAAAAAGAGGGCAGAAAAAAATAATAAAACGCAACGGAAAAGCTTATGAAAAGTTTAGCGACCATATAGGTTTTATTCCTTTGGTCATTATATCTCCTGCTGATAGAGACCTAATTATTGAAGGTAGCGATACCAGACGCAAATTCATTGACAGTGTTATTTCTCAAAGCGACAAATCCTATCTATCTGCACTTATTGCATATAATAAAGTACTATCTCAGCGAAATGCACTTTTAAAATACTTTGCTCTTAATAACACCTTTAATGCTGATACGCTCTCAATCTATAATGAACAACTGAATACTTACAGTAAAGAAATATTTAAAAAACGTGATGATTTTTTAAAAGTCTTTATCCCAATTTTTAAGGAACGATATGAGGCTATCAGTAAGAGTAAAGAAGTCATAGATTTAAAATACAAAAGCGATTTGTTTAATGGTGACCTAATGGATTTATTGCAAAATAACCTCAATAAAGACAGAGCGCTTCAATATACAAGTGTTGGTATACACAAAGATGATTTGGCATTTACAATTGATAATTTTCCGATAAAAAAATTTGGAAGTCAAGGACAACAAAAATCATTTTTAATCGCATTGAAACTGGCACAGTTCGATTTTATAAAACAACAAAGTGGTGTCTCACCTATTTTGCTTTTAGATGATATTTTTGACAAGTTGGACGAAAACAGGGTTTCACAAATTATCAGTCTTGTTGATGATGAGCATTTTGGGCAAATCTTTATCAGCGATACACATGCTGATCGAACAGAAGGTATTGTTAAGCAAATTCATCAATCATATAAAATCCTTAAGTTATGAAGAAGTTTTATTTTATAATTATAGTTCTAGTCTTCAGTTGTTCAGAAAATCCTGAAACATACATAGAGCATCTGAATGGCTATTGGGAGATAGAAGAAGTTACTTTAACAGACGGTACAAAAAAGCAATATCAATTTAACGAAACTATAGATTACATAAGCATTAATGATAGTCTACATGGTTTTAGAAAAAAACTAAATCCTGGAATTAATGATACTTATTTTACTTCGGATGATGCTGAAAAGTTAATTGTAAATCTTGAAAATGATAGTTTAAATCTCTATTACAGTACACCTTACGCCAAATGGAAAGAAACCGTTTTAGAGGCATCAGAAACACATCTAAAAATAAGCAATGAAAATAAGAACGTATATTTATACAAACGTTACAAACCAATTAAGCTAGATGTTGACTAAAAATTGACATAAGACATATGGCAAAGCGCAATAACGATAACCGTCCAATAGAAGAAATCCTGAAGGAATTTGTACAAACCAACAATTTAGAAGCTGGTTTAAACAAAGTTAATGTCCGTGAAGCATGGGCAAATCTTATGGGAAATGGTGTTAACAACTACACCACTGCCATTGAGCTTAAACATGAAACGCTTTATGTACAATTAAGCTCTAGTGTTTTGCGCGAAGAATTAAGCTACGGAAACGAAAAAATTGTAAAAATGCTTAACGAGTCCGTTGGCAAAGACATTGTAAAGAAATTAGTTTTGCGCTAGATTCAAAATTCTTAAAGTTTTTAAAAATCTAAATTATATGCTTTTATTGCTTCGTATCTTTACAAAAAGCGATAATGAGACTATATTTATTTATTTCTGTAATACTCTTTCAACAGACCATGACCCTATTTCAATTCTCTTCTGAAAGCAATGTAAATAATTGGAAAATACTAGATGATGTTGTTATGGGTGGAAGATCAAATGGTGATTTCAAAATTAACAAGGATGGTCATGGCGAATATTCAGGCAATGTTTCACTAGACAATAATGGCGGGTTCTCTTCATTACGCTATTACTTTGAAACTACAGATACTTCTGAATATTCGAAATTTAAAATTAGACTTAAAGGTGACGGCAAAAGCTATCAGTTTAGAACGAAGAATAGCCTAAATCAAAGCCATTCTTACATCTATAAATTTGAAACTATAAATGAATGGCAAACTATTGAGATACCATTTAATGCTATGTATGCCTCATTTAGAGGTTATCGTTTAGATATTCCAAATTTTAAAGGAGACAAAATGGAAGAGATTGCATTTTTAATTGGTAATAAAAAAGAAGAGAGTTTCAAACTAGTCATCGACTCCATTATTTTAGAATAATATTTGGTACTTTTAGAATCAAATAATTCTATATCCTACATGAAATTCGCTAAACTCATCATTTCCTTCATATTTACCGTAGGAATATTTTTTGTTCTCAATACCAAACTAGGCGCTATTCCACCAATTGGTAAATTTCTAAATCCATATTCTGGGATTTGGCAAAATGAAACAACGGAAGCCACCTCAGGAAATGTTTATATTCCTGGATTAAAAGGTAAGGTGACCGTGCACTATGACGCACAGTTAATTCCACATGTGTTTGCTCAAAACGAAAGTGATCTTTATAAAGCACAAGGCTACTTAACCGCTAAACATCGCTTATGGCAGTTAGAATTTCAAACCTTTGCTGCAGCTGGTAGATTATCTGAAATCATTGGAGAAAAAGCTTTGGATTATGACCGCACTGAACGTCGCAGAGGCATGGGTTATGGATCAGACCAAGCCATAGCATACATGGAAAAGTATGACAAAGAAACTCTAGGCTACATTCAAGATTATGCAGATGGTGTTAACGCATATATCAAACAACTAAAGCCAGAAGATTATCCTGTTGAATACAAGCTACTAGACTACAAACCTGAAGCTTGGACTCCTAAAAAAACTGCGTTGTTATTGATGTATATGACCAAAATGTTAGCAGGAGGTGATGATGATTTAGAATATACAAACGCCTTACGTCTATTTGGAAAAGAAAATTTCGACTTACTTTTTCCAGATTTTTTTGACATTACAGATCCAGTTATTCCAAAAGAAATCGATTGGACTTTTATAGATGTGCCACAAACACCTTTGCCAGAAAGTATAACAGTTTTGGATACCATTGCGGAAACCATTTCCAAACCTAATCCAGATAACGGAAGTAATAACTGGGCAGTATCAGGAACTAAATCGGCAACAGGAAATCCTATACTGGCGAATGATCCACATTTGGGTCTTAACCTACCATCTATTTGGTTTGTAATGCAACTAAGTACACCAAACCATAATGCGTTTGGCGCTACTATTCCAGGTGCACTAAGTGTCATTTCTGGGTTTAACCAACATATTGCTTGGGGAGAAACCAATGCGACAAGAGATGTTATTGATTGGTACAAGATTGAATTTAATGAAGACAGAACCAAATACAAATATGATGGCAAGTGGAAAGATGTTTCCATACGTGTTGAAGACATTAAAATAAGAGGAAAAGAAAACTACATAGATACTGTGCTCTATACACATCATGGCCCTGTGGTGTATGACAAGAACTTCAAGTCTGATAAAGAATTGGCAGGCTATGCGATGAAATGGATTGGGCACGAAGGTGGAAATAACCAAAAAACCTTTATAGAATTAAACAAGGCGAAAAACTATGATGACTATGTGAAGGCTTTACAGTTCTGGAATGCACCAGCACAAAACTTTGTGTTTGCTTCAACCGAAGGTGATATTGCACTTTGGATACAAGGCAAATTCCCTAATAAATGGGAAGGACAAGGAAAATTTTTAATGGATGGCAGCAAGCCTGAAAACGATTGGCAAAGCTACATACCCCAACAATTTAATGCACATACTAAAAACCCTGAGCGAGGTTTTGTGAGTTCTGCTAATCAACATCCTGTAGATGAAAACTATCCTTATTTTGTGTTTAATGATGGTTATGAAACGTATAGGAATAGAGTCATTAATGATTACTTTAATTCTAAAGAAAAAATCAGTATTGATGATTTTAAAAATTTACATAACAATAACTACAACCTTAAAGCCACTGAAATTGTACCCTACATGTTGGAACACATGGATACTTCTTCTCTTAGTGAAAAAGAAATGTCTATTTATAATGAAATAAAAGCATGGAAATTTAATAATGATATTGATGAAGTTGGCCCTAGTATTTTTAGGCAGTGGTATGGCAAACTCTACAATTTGGTTTGGGACGAATTCGATGTTGAAGACACTGCTTTAGACGCACCGTTTACCTATCAAACTATTTATTTATTGAAGAATCATGGAGACCACGAATTCATGGATATCGTTGAAACTGAAGATAAAGTCGAAACTGCTAAAGATTTATTTTTAATGGCTTTTAAAGAAGCTGCAACACGTTTAGAAGAAATCAAAAAGGAAAAAGGTGACTATACTTGGTTAAAATACAAAGCTACTTATGCAGGTCACTTATTACAAGCATTACCAGCATTTTCGAGATTTGATATTCCAATTGGTGGAGATAGAAATATTGTAAATGCAACTTCAGAAGATCATGGCCCTTCGTGGAGAATGATCGTTGAGATGACCACACCTCCCACAGCTATTGGTATTTATCCTGGCGGGCAATCTGGAAATCCAGGAAGCAAATACTATGATAATTTTATAGATGATTGGGCAGCTGGAAAATACCATCAACTTAACTTTTTGCAATCTGAACAACCAACTGATGCTATAATTGACACCCAAACCCTAACACCTAAAAACTAATGAAGAAAAATATTATCAATTTTTTTACAACTATACTACTTGCATTCTTGCTTTCGTTTGTTTTACCATGGTGGTCAGTAATGACGGCTGCTTTAACGACATCATTATTTATTCCGCTAAAAAAAACCGCAGTGTTTTTTGTGCCTTTTTTTGCTATTCTTGTGTTTTGGGCAGTTTATAGTTTTATACTTAGTAGCGGCAATGACTATACTTTAGCAAAACGAATTGCCGTTCTATTACCTCTTGGAGGTAATCCTTATGTTTTAATGTTGGTTACTGGAATTGTTGGTGGATTGGCTGCCGGCATAACATCTGTTTTGGGTAAGCAGATTGCTTTATACTCAAAAAAATAGCAAAAAAACACCCACACTTTCGTGTAGGTGTTTCAGCTAACAAAAAAACTCAAAAAATATCAAAATTTCTCATGATACCGATTAACTGTAATCAGCAGTTAATCTTTCTTGCTAGCAACCAATCAACCAACCTTAATTTGCTTCCCCACAAATTAAAGGTTGACCCCTAAAAATTGTATGTTATAATTCCTTTTATAAAAAAAGGGGTTCCTGGTGTCAAATGAATTTCTTCAACTGAATCTACTTCATTTTGTAAGCGAGATTCTGTAGCAAACTGTGTTTCATTCCAGTCTACATCAAATAAGTTTTCTACCATGACACCAAGAGTTATATTTTTCATTCTATAGTTAAGATTAAAATCTGCTACTGTGTAGCCTTCGGCTACAATAGAACTGTCTTCGTTAGCTGGTCTATCATTCAAATATCTAAATCGTAATCCGCCAGAAAATCCATCTAAATTATCTATTGACAAACCACCTGTAAATGTAAAATCTGGCGCTAATGGTATATAATCTTCACCATCTGGCTCATCTATACTTCTCGCATGTGTATACGTTGCATCAGAATCTAAAAACAACCAATCGTTAATCTGATATCTTAATCCTAAATCCAAACCGTAACGTCTTGTTTTACCACTTGGCTCTACAATACCTGCATCACCTACATAAACAAATTCTTGTTCTAAGAATAAATACCATAATGCTGAGTTAACTACCAGTTTTGGAAATGGTTTCCATATAATTCCTAAATCGGCACCATAAGAACGTGGTAAAATGTCTTTGCCATTATTTGCAACAACTACTCTGGCATCATTAGAGTGAAATCCTAGGCCTGATTTTAAATACAATTGTAAATTATCTTTAGCATTGTAATAGAAATTTAACTTAGGGCTAACTATTGTTTTTGTCTCAGATTGCGTTTCATAATTGGTCTGTAAAGCGTCGTTATACATAAACTTGAAATAATCTAAACGTAAAGCAGGTGCTATTCTGAATTTACTGAATTCAAAATCTGCTTTTACAAATGCATCAATATTAGTTTGATTAATATCGCCTAATTGAATATTTTCTAAAGTTGTAGTTCGGTTTAACGTTCTAGACAATTCTACATCATCAACTATATCATGTCGCAAGCCAAAACCTGAAGTTAAATTTAACTCTGTACTTCCCAAAAATGTTGAATAATTTATCGCTGCATTTGCTCCAAAAATCTGTCTGTTTTCTTTCTGCTTTATTTGGTCACCATTTACAGGGTCCTCTAAAAAAAATGTGAAGTTAGAATACAACTCAAAAGCATACTGAGAATAGTAAGTGTTAGCTTTTAATGTTGTATTGTCTGTAATATACTTATCATACGTAACATTTAAATTTGTTCGAGAGGTTTCACCACCTTCAGTATCATCTATAGCTCCAAATCGTGTAATGTTTCCGTTATCAACTTCGCGCTGTGGTATTTGCCCAGAAGCATCCCAACGACTTGTAAAATGTGAAGCCGTAAGTGTTAACTTATCATTTTCTGGGGAGTACATTACATACTTTCCAAATAAGTTAAGACGATTAAAATTTTGAGGCGAATCAAACGGTCCATCTGTTGCTATATATTCCATTGCTATATAGGCATTTTGATTTTTAGTATTTTCTAACAAATCGAATAAGCCTACTGTTCTTAGTGTATTAAACTGACCAAGAGACAACGACACACTGCTTTCATCTATATAATCTTTAGTTTTAAAGTTTACATAACCTGCAGTATTAAAATCTCCTTCAAAAGCATAGTAAGCTCCTTTACCAAAGTCTATTTTATTTACTGTTTCTGGAATTACAAAGTGCAAATCACTATACCCTTGTCCATGTGAATGAGATACCATATTTACAGGTATTCCATCTACTCCTATGGCTACATCTGTACCATGATCCACATCAAATCCTCGAAGAAAAATTTGTTCTGCTTTACCTCCACCAGCATGCTGTCCAATAAATAAGCCTGGTACTTTTCTTAAAACTTCTTGTGAAGAATTTACTGGAGTGACATTAAGATCTAATCTCGCAATTGTGCTTACTGGGTTAAGCTCTTCACGGATAACCATCTCATCCAATTGAAATACTTTTTCTTCTAGAATGATACTTAAATCATTTGTACTTGTTACTTGCACTATTGTTGTCTTATAACCCAAGAGTCCCACTTTTAATGAGTCACCTATCTTGGTTTCATTAATAAAAAACACACCATTTTCAGAAGTATGTGCATGAGATTCAGAATTTAAGTTATACAAATAAGCCGCTTCAAGTGGTTGATTAAGTTCATTTAATACTATCCCCTTTACATTCTGTGCTTGTATACCAAATACAAAGAGACTTAAAAAAATGAGTAATAATGTTAACTTTTTCATGCCTATAATTGATTGATTTTTGATTTCATTGTAGGTCCAAGTTCAAAGAGACTGGCGACCAACTCATTTTTTAATTCTAAAACTTGATCTGTTTTGCCCATTGCTTTATATATCTCTGCAATATGGTACAAAACGGCTGGCTCAAAAGTCTGTCCTTCTACATACTTTTCTATTATCGCATTTGCCTTTTCTACATCTCCTTTTTTAAAATAACTCCAAGCTAATAAATCGTAAGATTGTGGTGTAGGTCTGTTTTTCACCTCAAGCTTTGCTATTTCTATGGCTCTTTCTGGCAGTAACATCTCATCAGTGTACACTACAACATTATAAGCATTATACATATCACCGTAATTTTTATTACGCACCATATCATTATAGTTTGTTATTGTACTATTTTTCGTTGCTTCATCTTGATTAAAATCAGCAATTTCAGCCTTAAATAATTCGTAATCTGGAGCAGAGTAATAAGTAACTATTGAGTCTATAATTTTTTGCGCTACATTAGGGTTCTTTTCATAAGAAAAAGCAATCCATGCAATTCCTTTTTTTGCATAAGCATCAGTAGAGTCTAACGCTAAAGCTTTTAAGTAAAGATTATAAGATTTTTCTATTTCTCCTGCGTGGCCATAAAAATCTGCAAGATTTGTATAAGACCATTGCTTAAGACCTTTTAGATTTGAGGACTCTGCTATTGCTTTTGCCTTTTCCATTTGAGCAATAGCTCCCTCTAAATTTCCTTTATGGTCTTCCCATTTTGCTGAACGAATTAAGTAATCAAAATCTGAAGTGTTTTTAAAGCTTTTTAAATAAGATTCAGCAGTTAGGTAGTTTCCCAACTCTAGGTGAACATCAAAAAGCATTTTTTTTGTGCCATTTAGTTTATCTCCGTTTTCTTCTGCTTGTTTCAGTAATTGCAGTGCTTCTTTAAATCGGTGCTGAGAAATATAATTTGAGGCTAAACTTTTTAAGTATGATGTGGTTTTTCCTTTGGTAATTTCAACTGCTTGCTTTAAATCTTCTTCTGCTTTTATCAGATAATCTATATCTCCTGTAGCATCAAAAACTGAGGTGTATGCTGCTGCTCGTTTTACTAAATATGGAAATTGATTTGGATCTTCGTTTAGTTTATCAGTCCATTGTTGTGCGTTTGCCACAAGTGCAGATTTATCTGCTTTTTCTGAAAGATATTCTGAATAGTCTTTACTATTGGTTACCGTATCTTTACAGCTAAACATCAATAATACGGTTATGAAGGGAAGGTATTTTCTGAGTATCATGGTTTGTGGGTTTTTGTTGTTAAAATATTCCTGAAGTAGTTCATTTATCTACTTCAGGAATTGGGTTCAGTATCTTACCAAGGTGAAGCTAGGTAAGGAAAAGACGTTAAAAACGCTTTGTCATTAGCATCTACATTATCGTTGGATAAACCTGGATTTTCAGAGAAGTCTTCACCACCAAAGATTAATAATAACTCAACAGTTATAACATCATCGGCTAAAGCTCTACCTGTTAATACATTTGTGCCATCAAAAAACGTAGTTGTTCCATCTAAAGAAACATTAAGCACGTCTGTTGCTAATAAGCCCGTAAATGTTGCCGAGTCTAAACCTAATGCATTTGTATCTCCTGGATTTGCATAAGCTGGACTCAAGGCTTCTAAGTTATTCTGAAACATGGCCTGGAAAGCAGCACTTTGGTTTGAGGGCACAGTAGTATTAAATGCGTCTTTCATACCAGTAGAAACAAAAACCGTATTTACAGCTGGTCTTCCCATTTGGTCTTGTTGTGCATAGGTGCCTGAAAAGTTAGGACCCATAGGCTGAGAGCCTGTATCATCATCATTACTACAATTAAATGCCACTAAAGACATTAGCATTGCAATAGCATAATAAAGTTTTATATTATTTATTTTCATCATTAAAATTTTTATGTTTGTTATTGTCTTCTTTTAGATTCTACCCAAGTATTGATTGTTCCAGAACCACCAATCATAGATTTTGGAACCTCAACAACAACAGAAAGCACATTAGAACCTGCAAACGTGTCTGCACCTGGATTGTTAAAACTTGTTGCATTACCAGCTATAATTTGGCTGTACTGTGCAAAATCCATGAAAAATGGATCGTCTCTTGGGCCAGCAAAAGCCATCATTCCACCAGAACTTTCCACGATTGCAGATTGCCCGTAAGGTGTAATATCTACGGAAAGTTGATTGGCTTCATTACTTGCAATTGTACTATTTAGACCTGTTTGAGAAGGTGCAGTTGGTCCAAAAACATACATTTTACCATCTCTAGGAATGGCCTGAATAACCAAATCCTCCACATTGTCTCCCGTATTATCAATATTAAATTCAATTAATACGTTTTCATCAAAAGCTGCGTTTTGCGTATCGCTACCAGAACCTAAAAGTCCTTGGACATTTGCAACAAATGCAATGTTTGATGTGTTCTCGCCCTGAAAGGCATAAAAATCTGTGATATCACTTGTACCACCTTGTACAGCAGGAGCATCTATATGATCTGCTGCAACAGCAACCAATGTAGTAATACCTACAATTGCTGCTGCCATTAAAAATTTTGTGTTTTTCATAATTTGAGATTTTGTTAATTATTGTGTCTCTGTTCTACCTACGAAAAAATGAGAGAAGCGGTTTTATATTTTTTCAAAAAAATTTAAATGTGATAGTTTTTTGGAGATAAAAAGTATCTTTATATCATAATTGCAATGCCATGAATCCATCAGCAAAGGGCTGGATAAAAAAACTACTAAAAGACCTATCAGATAACAATCTGGCTGATATAGACACCTTAGATTTTTATGATAAGCTGAGACAAACAGGTTTTATTTATGGCAGCAATATTTCCACCTTATCCTTTGTAAATCAATCTTATGATTTCACAGAAGAAGAACGTAGTAAGATAAATCTACTTCTGTGTTTTTACCATATTCATTTAAGTGAAGGTCATACCAACGATACTTTTATAGATAAGCTTGTTTCTTATTATAAAACTGTAGGTGAAAATGAACGTTCTTTTTTCGAAGAACTTTTTGGTGAATCTTCTGGCGATAAACTGTTGGAAAAGATGATTCATAAGCGCATTCACATAGATGATAATTTCATTTCTAAAAGTTTCAACTACTTCTTAGTTAATGCCTTACTTTTTATTGATGTCTTAGGTTATATTCAGTTTTTAAATGGTAAAAAAGACATTGAAAATTATGTAAACAATTTAGAATCTGCTTTAGAGTCTGTAGTTATTTCTGTTATGGAAACCAAGCCTAACAAATCTGACTATGACGAAAATTTGATGAAGCTTTTTGAAAGCTCTATGCGTCAAAAGGATACAGATATTAATACATATGAAGATGTTATCAAGCTCATAAATCATCCTTTAGAAAAGCAATATCTAGTAGATTTAGTTTGTATGGCTTCTTGGAGTGATAAAGTCATTGATAAAGCTGAGCAGAATTTTCTAAATAAAATGAAAAATAACCTCAACTTAGAACAGGAGGTCATTGACAAATCTATTGAATCTATAAACACATTTTATGATCAGCACAAGGAAGAAGTTGCTTTTTTAAGTTCTAAAAACCTAGCTCAAAGTTTTTATGATAATAGTAGTAAATTGGTATCTAAACTTGTAAATCGCAATAAAAAACGCCTTTTAAAAGAGTTGTCTGAAAGTAAAGAAGCCATGAAATTACTAACTGCTTCAACATACAGAACACTTGATGATGATGAACAAAAAAAAATTCAGCAACAACTATTGGATATTTTTAAGTCCATACCTAGTTTAGCTATTTTTATGTTGCCAGGCGGTGCAATTTTGCTTCCACTTTTCGTAAAGATTATTCCAAAACTATTGCCTTCTGCTTTTGATGACAATAGAATTGAAGACGAAGACTAACCGACTACTCTAACCAATCTTTAAAATCTTTTACTCGCTCTCTAGCCACAATAATGTCTTGTTCATTAAAGTGGTTTAACTTAATCTGCAATCTAGAATTGGTATAGCTTATAATATCTTTTATTGCATTGATATTTACATAAAATTTTCTACTCACTCTAAAAAATACATGTGGCTCTAACTCATCTTCAAGTTGATCTAAAGTTAAGTCTAAAAGATAATTTCTACCCTCATTTGTGTATGCATAAGTCCCTTTATTTTCGCTGTATATACATTCTATATCTTCAATATTTATAAGCTTTAAATGTTGACCAACTTTTACCGAAAAGCGCTTTTTATACTCACGCTCTATTGGATTTACTAACAACTTTTTAATATCGTTAAAATCTAATGTGACAGATTGCTTTTGGGGTGTTCTACCTTTAAATTTATTTACCGCAATTCTTAAATCGTCATCATCAATTGGTTTTAAAAGATAGTCTATACTATTGAGTTTAAAGGCCTGAAGTGCATACTCATCATAAGCTGTTGTAAAGATGACTGCCGATTTAATTTCCATAGCCTCAAAGATTTCAAAAGATAAGCCATCACTCAACTGAATATCTAAAAAAATTAGATCTGGATGCTCATTTTTTTGAAACCATTCTAAGGATTCTTCAACCGAATGCAGCATGGTTTCTGCTTCTAAATCTAAAGATTTTAGCATACGTTGCAATCGTCTTGCTGATGGTTTTTCGTCTTCTATAATGATTACGTTCATTTTGTTTAGTTATATTTTTTGTTGGTTAGTTTTATTCCCACATTTTGGTTTCTTCAACGTGGTCTTTCTCTAAATAGGACGCTATCTTCTTATCTTCCCAGCTTTTTTTAAAGACTTTTCGTTCTTTAAAAACCTTCAAAGCATGCCATAGAATAGCAACTGTCCATAATACTAAAACTGAAAGATTAAGACTAATTATATTATTCTTGTATTCCCCTTCAACAATATAGAGATTGTATAATAACAGCGCCAATACTACAAGGTATCCTGCAAAGTGAATGTAAAACAGTTTTAACTGCCTTACGTGCTTTTTCGCTTTAAGTAATTTTTGCTCTTCAGTATTGTGAGATTCCATGAATTTCTATCAATTAGTAACTACTCCCAATTACTTTCTTCCTTATCCATAAATTCTTTAAGCTTACGCTTTTCCCAATCTCTCCCAAAAAAGAAATCTGGTCCAAATACTCCTATAAAATGAAACACTAATCCGATGCCCCAAAAAACTGCTGTAGCATAGGGACCAAAACCTCTGAATCCTTGCTCTGAGTTAATTCCTATCAACAATATCAAAAACACGTTGACAACAATATAGACTGCTAAATGCCAATAAAATCCTATTAAAGCATCTACCTTTTTCTTAGCTCTTAGGTATGCCTCTTCTTTTCTAAAATCTGAAACCTCTTCTTTATCTTTATAAGGTTCTAAACTATATTTTTCCATTTCTTTAAATTTTTTTAATGTGAATCGTTAGACAATTCTCTTTTCATATATTCTTCAATCTTACGTTCTTCCCATTTAGCACCAAACTTAAATGATAAGAAATGTAGAATTAAAAACACTCCCCAAACAGTCCAGGAGCTTAAAACGTTAATGGTTAAAAACGCATCAACAAAGCTGTCCCAACTATTAAAATCTCCCCAAACTTTGACAACTGTAAGTGCTGTATTTACTAAAAAGTATATGATAAGGTGTGTGTAAAACCCTTTCTCTTTTTCAACGCGGCGCTTAGCCTTTATATAATTTAAATTCTGATTTTCCATAACTTCTAATTTTTAATTCCAACGATTTTTTTCATCCTCCTCACGCATGTATTCTTCAATTTTGCGTTGTTCCCACTTAGCACCAAATGCACCATCATCTACATAAACTCTATAGGCTTGAAGTACGTTACTTAATCCCCAAAATACTAATGGAAACCAAAACCATTGAATTGTATGTGGGGTATATCTATACCAGATAAATATTAAAAATGGTATTACAATTATATAAGAAATTAAACTGTAGTAGAAACCCTTAAGCTCATCTACTCGCTTGCGAGCTCTAACGTAATCGTCGTTAAGACGCTCTTTTGATTTTTGTGCTGTTCTCATGATTGATACTTGTTTTGTGAGCATCGGAATTGCAACCGCAAAATCCTTCTCTCTTTGATTGATGTATACTTTTCTCTCCGTAAGAAGCTGGTAACGTTGTTTTATGTTTTCTAAACCAACTCCACTACTCTTCTTTACAATTTGCTTTGGTTGAAGATTATTCATCACGACTAAGTGATTTCCATCTTCGTATATTTTGATGTGTAATGGCTTACTCGAGGTTACCATATTGTGCTTTACAGCATTTTCCAATAATAGTTGCAGCGACAAAGGCACTACTTTACTTTCAGGGTTTGAAGCCTTATCTGGTATTTCAAAAATGATGCTGTCTTCAAATCGCATCTTTAATAAAGACATATAGGTTCTTGCGAAATCCAATTCCTCATCAACCGTTACCAACTCTTTATTTTTCTGCTCTAGAACGTAGCGATACACTTTAGATAACGCTGTTGTAAACTTCTGCGCGCTATCCGGATTTTCTTCAATTAAACTAGTTAACACATTAAGACTGTTAAACAGAAAATGTGGATCTAATTGATTTTTTAAAGCATCGAATCTGGCACTGGCAGCACCTGCAATAACCTTTTGCTCTTTTATTTTATTCTTCTGGTAACGGTTATAGAAGTATATGATATAAAACACTGTCACAATAGAAAGTGTAATCCACAACCCAAACGAATAACCGTACCATGTTTCGGTTTCCAGAAAGTGATCTAACGAATCACCAAAAATCACCACCTCAACTAACACCCTAAGAACAAAAATGGTTATCAACGTTACTACTGTACTACTCAATATCCCAAATACAAAGCGTTTGATACTATCGTAGGTTTTATAGCTACGTTTCTTTAGATATTCAAAAACTAGAGTGTTTACATAGCTAATTACAAAAGTATAGAGTTGATATATGCCAAAGTAGATTAAAAACTGATTAACATTTTTAAAATCGAATCCAGTGGTCATGTAAGATCCGATAACGAAAACTACACATCCTATAAGGAAAGTGGTTAAAATATTTTTAATTGACGTTGACATAAATATTAAAATAATTTACTCTTTACACTCAGCTAATACTTGCTCTGCACGCTCTTTCCCCCAATTAGGATGAAAATCGCTCTCTGGCTTAAAGGTATCAAAAAGTTCTAAAGATGCTTCAATATCTTTACAGAACGGAGCTGTATCCTGTCCAAAATATTTGGCGCTTCCCATACTCCAATCGGCTTTACAAAATGCTGCTCTCGGGTTAGTTGGCTCTAATTTCACCGCTTTGGCATACAATTCGGCAACCTTGCCAGCATACTTCATACCATAAGTAGCACCATCGTAAGCCACCCAATTGGTATATACCTGAGCTTGCATTACCAAAAGTTCAGCATTATCTTCACTCTTGGTCATTGCAATATCCAAATGCTCTTGTGCTTTGTCTAACTGTGCTTTTAACACGGTTTCTTCCTTTTCATTCCAGCTTTTTAAACTGTTCATTTGTGCTATGTAGTAGTTGGGTAGCCATTCGTTTTCTTCAGCCTTAGCAATGCGTTCAAACATATTTTCGGCTTCATCCCATTTGCCTTCTTCCCAAAGTTTAAAAGCTTTGGTCATTCCTTTTTCAAAATTGGTTTGTGCTTTAAGCTGATTACTGGTTATTGTCAAAACCAATATAACTGCAATTTTTACTAGTGTGTTCATAATAACTTTGATTGATTTTTAAGATTATGGTACAAATATCCTTTGAAACACTAGCTTTTAAAAAGATGATTTACCGAATTGTATTTTTTGAATGATGAATTGTAAATTTAGAATAACAAAAAAGACCATCCTCACAGATGGTCTTTTCAATATGATATAAAGTGTTTATGTTCTTAGAACATCTCTCTACCAGCAAAGTGAAATGCACCTTCAATAGCAGCGTTGTCATCACTATCACTACCATGTACAGCGTTTTCACCAATAGAAGCTGCATATAACTTACGGATAGTACCTTCTGCAGCATCCGCAGGATTTGTAGCACCAATTAAAGTTCTAAAATCTTCAACAGCGTTATCTTTTTCTAATATTGCTGCAACGATTGGGCCACGTGTCATATACTCAACTAATTCACCAAAGAATGGACGCTCTTTGTGGATACCATAAAATTCCTCAGCATCTGCCTTAGTCATTTGAGTTAACTTCATTGCTACGATTCTAAATCCTGAAGCCGTAATTTTTTCTAATATTGCGCCAATGTGTCCTTTTTCAACAGCATCTGGCTTTAACATTGTAAATGTTCTGTTAGTTGCCATTTGTAATTTTTTAATTGGGTGCAAAAGTAATGTATTTCTTTAATTTATCAAGCGCCTCAATTATTAAATTAATGTTACCACACGCTGTCACACTGAGCATTGGTTGAAAAAGAAGTATATTTCTTTGAAAGCACCTTGCAGAGCAAGTCGAAGTGTAATTAAAACAAATAGCTAATTAGGTTTAGACTGCGCTCAGCCTGACACCAAAATCAAAGAAAATAAAGGAATCTTAATTTCATATTAAAAACGTTTTCAAAAACACTAAAAATTGTAAATTCGCTTCCTATGATTAAAACACAAATTCCAGAAATAAAAACACTACTTAGCACACCACGAGACATTGTGATTGTGCCACATAAAAACCCAGATGGTGATGCCATAGGTTCTACTTTAGCTTTATACCACTATTTAAAAACTTACAATCACCAAGTAACCGTTATTGCACCAAACGATTACCCAGATTTTTTAAAGTGGTTACCAGGAAATGATTCTGTTTTAATCTTTGAGTCCAATCAAGATCAAAGCGAAGCGTTAATCAACAAAGCCCAGCTTATTTTTACCCTAGACTTTAATGCCTTGCATCGTACTGGTGATATGGAAACACCATTAGAACAGTCGTCTGCAACTAAAATAATGATAGACCATCATCAGCAACCCGATGATTATGCTAAGTTTACTTACTCTGATGTGAGTATGTCTTCTACATGTGAAATGGTTTATAATTTCATTGAAATGCTAGGCGACTTGGACAAAATAGATAGCGCTATTGCAACCTGTTTGTACACAGGCATTATGACAGATACTGGCTCGTTTCGTTTTCCATCAACCACAAGCAGAACGCACCAAGTGGTTGGAGACTTAATGAAAAGAGGTGCTAAAAATTCAGACATTCATAACAATGTATATGACACTAACAGTTACGGTCGTTTGCAACTTTTAGGTAGAGCGCTTCAAAACCTAAAGGTGATACCAGAATTGCGTACAGCATACATCACCCTATCGCAAACTGAGTTGGATGAATTCAACTTTAAAAAAGGAGATACCGAAGGTTTTGTTAATTATGGTCTATCATTAGAGGACATCATCTTTGCAGCTATTTTTATAGAAAATCAGCAAGAAGGTATTGTAAAAGTATCGCTTCGAAGCAAAGGAACATTTTCTGTAAATGAATTTTCGAGAGCGCATTTTAATGGTGGTGGTCACACAAATGCTGCTGGTGGACGCAGTGAAGACAGCTTAGAAGCTACCATTGAAAAATTTGTTAGTATATTACCGCAATATAAAAATGAATTGTCCCAGTAATGAAACACCTACTCTACATACTAATTGCGACTTTTCTTTTGGTGAGTTGTAAATCGCCCGAAGCCAGAATGCCAGAAACGGTACAGTCTGGTTCGTTCCTTAAAGAATCAGCAGAACGCAACAAAAAGCTAAACGAAAAAGAACAAGAGCTTATTCAAAATATTATAAAGAATAATCCAGATAAAGATTATATCGCCTCAGAAAGTGGTTTTTGGTACTACTATAATATCAAAGCCGAAAACGATACCATTCAACCAGATTTTGGTGACATCATAAATTTTGAATATAACGTGTCTGACCTCAGCGGAAATGAGATTTACGCCACTGCAGAAAGAACTTACGTTATGGATAAGCAAGAGCTATTCACTGGTTTGCGTGAAGGTTTAAAACTAATGACACCAGGCGATAACATTACATTTATTTTTCCGTCACAAAAAGCCTATGGCTATTATGGTGATGAAAACAGAATAGGAACAAATATTCCTTTAATTTGTGAAGTAACTTTAAACACTATAACCCAAGAAAATGATTAAAAAAGCACTTACAACCTTAATTATATTAGTTGTATTGGCAAATATCTCTTGCCAAGAGAAGTATCCAGATTTAGAAGATGGACTTTATGCAGAATTCGTTACCAACAAAGGCACCATGCTTGCTAAATTATATTATGATAAAGTACCTGTAACCGTAGCTAATTTTGTGGCTTTGTCAGAAGGCAATCACCCAATGGTAAAAGAAGAATACAAAGGAAAGCGCTACTATGATGGTATTACATTTCATCGTGTCGTAAACAACTTTATGATACAAGGAGGCGACCCAACAGCATCAGGCACGGGAGATCCTGGCTATAAATTCCCAGATGAGTTTCATCCAGATCTAAAGCACGATAAGCCTGGAGTTTTATCTATGGCTAATCCAGGTAAAGATGCTAATGGAAGTCAATTCTTTATCATGGAAAAAGAATGGCCAAGTTTAGACAACAGACATGCTGTTTTCGGACAGGTTATTAAGGGAATGGACGTACATGATTCTATTTCAAATGTTAAAGTAATAGATCCTGCCAGAAGAAACCATAAGCCTGTTGAAGATGTTGTGATTACACAACTCAATATTATCAGAAAAGGTAAAGACGCTAAATTCTTTGATGCTCCTAAAGTATTTGAAGAAGAGATGCCTAAGATTATAGAGAAAAGAGAACAACAAGAAGCAGAAGCTAAGAAAAAAGCAGAAGAATTGACCAAAAAGGCTAAAGAAGATTGGCTAAAGAAAAATGAATCGCTAGAAGGTCGTCGTATCGACTCTCCAACTGGGATGGCTATGATTTTTACACATGAGAGCGATGATGTACAACCAAAATCGACCGATCGTGTAAAGATAGACTGCGCAGGTTATTTTGAAAATGGAGAGTTATTCTGGACTACTTGGGAAGAAGTAGCTAAGAAAAATGGCAAGTTAGATGAAAGACAAGCAAAAGCAGGACAATATGTACCATTTACTATGCCTTATAATGAAACAGCTAGTTTAGTTGCAGGTTTCAGAGAAGCGATGTTAAATATGAAAGTAGGTGACAAAGCCAGAGTATTTATTCCTTATTATTTAGGTTACGGAGATACTGGACGCGCACCTCTTATTCCGCCAAAAACTAACTTAGTTTTTGATATAGAAATTGCAGGTATTGCTGAATAAGTAAACAACTTAATAACAATAAAAAAGGCAACTGGTCACTGAGCGTAGTCGAAGTGCAGCTGCCTTTTGTTTTTATAAAAGTGATCAGATGCTGAGAAACAATCCAGAAAACTTATGGGACAGCATGACAAATACAATTAAGCTTTCTTCGGGATGTTTTTTAAAATCTCTAAAACATACTCCCAATATTTCTGAGTTGATGAAATCTGAGCACGTTCATCTGGTGAGTGTGCTCCTTTAATGTTTGGTCCAAAACTAATCATATCCATATCTGGATAGTTTTGCCCTAAAATCCCACACTCTAAACCTGCATGGCAAGCTGCAACATGAGGTTTCTCTCCATTATTAAGACGTTCGTAAATTGGCACCATTACTTTTAAAATAGCAGAATCCATATTTGGTGTCCAACCAGGATAACTTCCTGAGAATTCAACCTCACAACCAGCCAGTTCAAACGTAGATTTTAAAGCATTAGCCAAATCCATTTTAGAAGACTCTACAGAACTACGTGTTAAGCATCCTACCTTAATGCGTCCATCTTTTACTATTACTCTGGCAATATTGTTTGAAGTTTCTACCAAGTCCTTGATATCTGCACTCATCCTATACACACCATTATGTGCTGCATATAATGCTTTTACTAATTGCCCTTGCGCTTCAAATGGCATTACATTTTCTGGTAAATTAGTTTCTGTGAAGACCATTTTTAAATCTGGCTCCATGGTTTTGTATTCCTTCTTAATCGTTTCAGACAAGGCTTTTAAAACATTTAATAATATATCCTCTTTATCTGATTTTAAGACTACATAAGCCACACTCTCTCTTGGAATAGCATTTCGTAAACTACCACCATCAATCTCTGCAACTTTAATATCCTCAACAACGGCATAAAGTAAGCGATTCATTATTTTATTAGAATTGCCCAAACCTTCATGAATCTGCATTCCAGAATGACCACCTTGCAAACCTTTCACTTCGATTTTATAAGCTTTGTAACCGTCTTTAGAAACTGGTTGTTCATTATATGAACCTGTTGCTGTGACATCTACTCCACCTGCACAGCCTACACCAATTTCGTCGTCTTCTTCGGTGTCTAAATTCAAAAGAATTTCACCTTTTAGTAATCCACCTTTGAGTCCCATAGCTCCTGTCATACCTGTTTCTTCATCAATAGTAAACAAGGCTTCTAAAGCAGGATGCGCTATACTATCACTTTCTAAAATGGCCATAATCGTCGCCACACCAAGACCATTATCTGCACCAAGTGTTGTCCCCTTTGCCTTTACCCAATCTCCATCCACATACATGTCAATACCTTGTGTATCAAAGTCGAACACCGTATCGTTATTTTTTTGGTGTACCATATCTAAATGCGATTGTATTACAATAGGTTTTCGGTCTTCCATGCCTGCAGTTGCTGGTTTTCTGATAATGACATTACCTACTTCATCCTCTATGGTTTCTAAACCTAAACTTTCACCAAAATCTTTCATGAATTTTATAACACGCTCTTCCTTTTTTGAAGGACGTGGTACAGCGTTTAAATCTGCAAATTTGTTCCAAAGTGCCTTTGGTTCAAGGCTTCTTATATCTTGACTCATATTACTTACCCACGGAAGTGGGTATCTTTTAAAATTAATACTTGATTTTTCGATTACAAAAGTACAAAAATGATAACGGAATTATTGTTAAACGACTCTTACGTTTGCGGACTCAGTTTATTAAAAAAAGGATGGAAGTTACCTATTAATCTTAAATAAATATAGATTCCGCATCAAGTGCGGAATGACAAGTTTTTCTTACTTTTGATTCATGCTGAAAAACAAAAAACTCATCATTGCACTTTTCTTGATTGTTCAGATTGTTGCTATTCAAATCTTAAAGCAATTCCCTGAGTTTGTTGAGCGATTTTACAGCAATGGCATTTATGTTTTTATTTCTAGATTGATGCGTTATGCCTTTGGTTGGGCACCATTTTCAGTTGGTGATGTACTTTACACTTTAGCCAGTATTTATGTAATCCGTTGGGTAATTGTTAACAGAAAGCGCATATATAAGGATACCGTAAAATGGTTGTTGGACATTTTAGCAACATTGTCCTTAGCCTATTTTGCATTTCACATATTGTGGGCATTTAACTACTACAGACTTCCACTATACAAATCGTTAGATCTTGAAGCCGAATACACCACAGAGCAGTTAGTTAATTTCACAAAGCGATTAATTGAAAAATCAAATGAAATACATAATCAATTAGCCATAAATGATTCTGCAAAAGTGGACATGCCTTTTACCAAATCTGAGGTTTTTGATATGGTAAAAGACAGTTACAAGACTTTATCCGAAAAATACCCACATCTCGAATATCATCCTGTAAGTATCAAAAAGTCTATTTACAGCCTTCCTTTAACTTATATGGGATTTTCAGGATACTTGAATCCTTTTAGCAATGAAGGGCAAGTTGATGGATTAATACCGACCTATAAATTTCCAACAACATCATGCCACGAGGTTGCGCACCAATTAGGTTATGCAGCTGAAAACGAAGCTAATTTTATTGGCTGCTTAGCCGCAATTCACAACAAGGATTTACATTTTAAATACTCAGGTTACACCTTTGGACTACGCTATTGTTTGGTAGAAATCTTTAAACGCGATAAAGAGTTGTATTACGAGATTCTTGCAACAGTTAACAAAGGTATTTTAATGAATTACCAAGAAGTTCAGGACTTCTGGAAATCTTACGAAAACCCAATTGAACCTGTTTTTGAAAAAACCTTTGATAATTTTCTTAAGGCAAACAATCAAGCAGATGGTATGAAAAGTTACAGTTATGTTGTGGCACTTTTAGTAAACTACTTTGAAAATCGATCACTTTAAACGTTAAAAAATCTTAATTCAATTTTTCAATAGCCATTAATCGCTATCTTTAGAAATCTTAATTAACCAATCATTTTATGACAAAAGTATTTTTACGGCTGCTCATGCTCATGTGCAGTTTTACGTTATTTGGGCAAGATTACTTTCCAAGTAATACTGGTGTAAAATCAAAAAATTCCAATTACACCGCACTTACTAACGCAAAAATTTATGTTTCACCAACTGAGGTTATAGAAAATGCTACTTTACTGATTAAAGACGGTAAGGTTGTTAATGTAGGTTCTTCAGTTAGCATTCCAAAAAACACGGCAACAATTGACGTTTCTGGAAAAACGATTTACCCATCATTTATTGATATTTATACCACATTTGGTGTAAAAAAGCCTGAACGAGGTGGTAATGGTCCAAGATACGGAGCGAGCCGGAGTGGTTTTTACTGGAACGATCATGTCATGCCAGAACAAGATGTAATGGCAAGCTTTGAATACGATTCTAAATCAGCTTCCGAAATGCACGAGCTTGGTTTTGGTGTGGTTAACACACATATACCAGACGGCATTGTAAGAGGTACTGGTGCACTTATTGCCCTTAATAATGATGCAGATAACTCACTACGTGTTGTTGACGGTGAAACCACACAGCATTTTTCATTTAGTAGAAGTGTTAAATCACGCCAGTCTTATCCTTCATCAATTATGGGAAGTATGGCCCTTTTAAGACAAATGTATAATGATGCTAAATGGTATGCAGGTGGCAACATAGATACCAAAGATTTATCCTTAGAAGCCTTAAACAATAACACTTCGCTTTTACAGATTTTTGAAGCTGGCAGCAGAGCAAATTTATTGAGAGCCGATAAGGTTGGTGACGAATCTAACGTACAATATACTATTGTTGGTGGAGGTGACGAATATGAGCGTATTAATGAAGTTAAAGCTACAAAGGCTACCATTATCCTTCCTATAGACTTTAGGTTGGCTTATGATGTAGAAAATGCGCATTTAGCATCTACCCTTTCTCTCGCTGATATGCGCGCATGGAACCAAGAACCACATAATCCTAGATTATTAGCTGAAAATGGTATCCGATTTGCTTTAACGACTCATGGTTTAAAATCTAAAAAGTCCTTCAAATCTAATTTGATGAAGGCTATCGAAAGTGGACTTTCTAAACAGAAAGCACTTGAGGCTCTAACCACCATTCCTGCTTCATTATTAGGCAAATCTGATGTATTAGGAACTCTAAAAGCAGGTAGCTATGCTAATTTCTTAATTACATCTGGTGATATTTTTGACGAAAAAACAAAGTTGTATGAAAATTGGGTACAAGGAAATGCTCACGTCATTGAAGATATGAATACCAAAGATATTGATGGAGATTACAACTTTAAATTAGCTGGTGAAGATTATAAATTAGAGATTTCTAATAGTACTAGTAAGCCAAATGCTAAATTAGAAAGTGGTGACAAAATTTTGGGATCTAAACTGAGTTATACCAATGACTGGATAAATTTAACTTTTAAAACTGCGGATAGCACAAAAAGTGAATTTATTAGAGTTGTTGCCAACACAGCTAACGACAATAGCTTAAATGGTAAAGCCATTATGCCAAATGGTAATGAATTGTCATTTTTTGCTGGTAAGGCTAGTTCAAACGAACAAGACGACTCTAAGAAAAAAGATAAGAAAGACTCAGAATCTTCAAACGAAAGTATGAGTCCTATTACGTATCCTAATTTGGCTTTCGGATTTACAGAACAACCAAAATCTGAAACCTTACTATTTAAAAATGCGACTATCTGGACGAACGAAAACGATGGTGTTTTAGAAAATACAGATTTACTTATTAAAAACGGGAAGATTTCTAAAATTGGTAAAAACCTTTCAGATAAAAATGCTAAGGTTATCGATGCTACCGGAAAACACATTACTGCTGGTATTATTGACGAGCATTCCCATATTGCAGCAGCGTCCATCAACGAAGGTGGACAAAATTCTTCTGCTGAAGTCACTATTGAAGACGTTATAGATGATGAGGATATTAATATCTATCGCAATCTTGCAGGTGGCGTAACATCCATTCAAATTTTACATGGTTCTGCCAACCCAATTGGTGGTCGCTCAGCAATCATCAAACTAAAATGGGGAGAAGCCGCAGAAAATCTCATATATGACAACTCACCTAAATTTATCAAATTTGCTCTAGGTGAAAATGTAAAGCAAACGCGTGTAAGTAATAATGAACGTTTCCCTCAATCTCGTATGGGAGTTGAGCAGGTTTTTATAGACTATTTCACAAGAGCGAAAGCCTATGACGACGCTAAGAAAAGTGGTAAACCTTATCGCAAAGATGCTGAAATGGAAGTCTTAGCAGAAATCTTAAACAAAGAACGCTTCATTTCTTGTCACTCTTATGTACAAAGCGAAATCAATATGCTAATGAAAGTTGCCGAGCAGTTCAACTTTAATATTAACACTTTTACACATATTTTAGAAGGCTACAAAGTTGCAGACAAAATGAAAAATCATGGTGTTGGTGGCTCTACATTTAGTGATTGGTGGGCTTATAAATATGAAGTTAACGATGCTATTCCTTATAACGCCGCTATAATGCATAATGCTGGTGTAATTACGGCTATAAATAGTGATGATGCCGAAATGTCTCGTCGTTTAAACCAAGAAGCTGCAAAATCTGTAAAATATGGTGGTATTAGTGAAGAAGAGGCCTTAAAATTTGTAACCTTAAATCCTGCAAAATTATTGCATTTAGATGATAGGGTTGGTAGCCTTAAAGTTGGTAAAGATGCAGACATTGTATTGTGGACAGACCATCCGCTTTCAGTATATGCAAAAGCTGAAAAAACAATTATTGAAGGAGTAACCTATTTTGATTTGGAGCGCGATAAACAAATGCGCGAAGCCATTAAAAAGGAAAAAAGTGAACTTATTAATAGTATGCTTCAAGAAAAGAATAAAGGCTTAAAAACCCAACCTATAAAGAAGAAGGAAAAAGAATTGTTGCATTGCGATTCTATGGACAGGGAGCATACAACACATAATCATTAAAATTTATTAAAATGAAAACATTCAAACATATAAATATTCTTCTTTTAATGCTGTGTTTTACTTTAAGTTTTTCACAGCAAACACCAGCACCTGAACAAACCAAAGATTTTGCTATTGTTGGTGCTACAGCACATATTGGTAATGGTGAGGTTATTGAAAACAGTATCATTGTAGTTAGCAATGGAATAATTACAATCATTGGTCCAGAAGCTTCTACACCACTTACCAGACAAGCTATGGATATCATTGATGCCAAGGGTAAACACATTTATCCTGGCTTCATAGTTTCTAACGGAACATTAGGCTTAGTTGAAGTAGATGCTGTAAAGGCTTCCGATGACCTTTCTGAACTAGGTACATACAACCCTCATGTACGAAGTATTATTGCCTACAATGCAGAATCAAAAGTTGTAGAGTCTATGAGACCAAATGGTGTGTTACTAGGCCAAGTAGTACCACGAGGTGGACGTATCACAGGAACTTCTTCTATTGTGCAATATGATGCTTGGAATTGGGAAGATGCTGCAATTAAAACTGATGATGGTATCCATATTAACTGGCCCAATAGCTTTAGTAGAGGACGTTGGTGGCTTGGTGAAGATCCTGGTCTTAAACCAAACAAAGACTATAGTAAACAGGTAAAAGAACTTACAGATTACTTTAATGAAGCTAAGGCATATAATAATGGTGATAAAGCGAAAAAGCATTTACCTTTTGAAGCCATGTCTGGTTTATTTGATGACTCTAAACAATTATACATTAATGTTGATGATGCTAAAGGTATTACTGATGCCGTAAACTTTGCAAAAAACCAAGGTATAACTAAAATGACCATTGTTGGTGGCTACCAAGCCAGTGAAGTAGCAGATATCCTAAAGCAAAATAACGTATCGGTTATGTTGAAACGTGTGCACTCGTTGCCTGAATTAGAAGATCATGACTATGATTACACCTTTAAACAAGCGAAGCAATTAGTTGATGCAGGTATTTTAGTTTCTCTGGAAACTAGTGGTGATATGGAACGCATGAATTCTCGAAACTTACCTTTTTACGCAGGTACCACAGTAGCTCATGGTTTAACAAAAGAACAAGCGCTACAATTAATAACATTAAATGCTGCCAAAATCTTGGGTATCGATAATATGTATGGCAGCCTTGAAGTTGGTAAAAGTGCTACACTATTTATTAGCGAAGGGGATGCCTTAGATATGCGAACCAACAATTTAAGCCATGCCTTTATTGATGGTAGAAGTATAAGTTTAGAAACGCACCAAACTACACTCTGGAAACGATATTCTGAGAAATACGGAATTAAAGAAAACTAAAACAAAAAGCGAGCTAAACAGCTCGCTTTTTGTTTATTACAATTCATAATGTATTGCTATTCTATAGTTTTAGCACCTTCAGGCATTGAAAAAAATGAATTATCTGTAGCACTCTCTAATAAAATAATATCTATAAACTCTACAGTATTTCGTTTTTCTGTTGGCAAGTTGTTTTCGTACTTATACCAATCTATAGACTTAGGCAGTTTTAAACCATTAACGGCTTGCCAATTGTTATATCTTATAAAGTGAAAATCATTACTTTTTTCATCTTTTCCAAAAGTTACTGTATAGCCCAACCAAGCCATTTCACCTGTAGTTTCATCATAGTAAATCTTATACTGGTCATCTGGTGACTCACCTATTCCCGATTCATAAGAAATTAATATTCCTGAATAGGTTTTCCCTTCAAAAGTAAGTGGTTCAATATCTACATACATAATTCCGTCATCTCCTAATACAAAAGGCATAGCGTAGAAATAAAACATTAGTCCTTTGTAAAACTTAGCATTACCCTTTTAAGGCGTATTGTCTTTTTCTAAAACCCATTGTGTTGTCCCGTCATAACCCATTTTATAATCTGCCGTTTCAATAACTTCGGATCTGGTTTTTAGATTTAAGGTGGTCACTTCTTTTCCGTTTGGTTTTTCCATGGTGAAGGAAAGCATTTGCATTGCATTCCAAGTATCTATTCCACCATGTGCATTAAATACTTTGGTAATTGATTCTGGATAAATACTTGTTGTAATATTTTCTTTTGTGACCTCATCTACAACTGTAGATTCTGTTTGTTTTTCATTTTACAAGCTGATAATAATACGGTTAGAAGTAAAAGGTAAACTATTTTTTTCATGGTTTGGTTTATTAGTTGACGTGTTGGACGTTTCAACTAGGCTAAAATTACATTACTTTTGTTTTAATTATGATAAAACAAATCACAAGTCCACAAAACCCACTAATAAAAGCGCTAGTTCAGCTAAAAGAAAAGTCCAGACAACGAAAGAAAACCGGACAATTTTTAATTGAAGGCAAACGAGAACTATCTCTTGCTATTAAAGGCGGTTATGCCATTGAAACACTATTGTTTTACCCAGATTTGTTTTCAGAAAGTGAAGCTGAGTCTATGTCTCGATATGGTATTGAGATCATTGAAATTTCTAAGGAAGTTTTTCAAAAACTGGCACATCGTGATACGACTGAAGGTGTCATTGCTGTGGTAAAATCAAAACTTCATCTACTTAAGGATTTAAAACTCAACAGCAAAAATCCACTAATTTTAGTTGCTGAAGCACCAGAAAAACCTGGTAACGTTGGTGCCTTATTAAGAACAGCTGATGCGGCTAATGTTGATGCGGTAATTATTGCCAACCCAAAATCAGACTTATACAATCCGAATATTATTCGCTCTAGTGTTGGTTGTGTATTTACGACTGAAATCGCTATGGCAAGCACTACAGAAGTTATCGAATTTTTGAAGCATTATAATTTCAATATTTTTTCGGCTATTCTGCAAGAGTCTCAACCGTATCATACGCAAGATTATACTTTACCAACGGCTATTGTGGTTGGTACAGAAGCCACAGGATTAACTCAAGAATGGCGAGATGCAGCAACACAAAATATTAGCATACCAATGCAAGGTGTCATTGATTCTATGAATGTGTCTGTTGCTGCAGGAATTCTTATTTTTGAAGCAGTTCGTCAAAGGCGAATTAATGAGTAATGAACAATTTACAATGAATAATGAAAGACAATATAATTGCCTCAAAGACTTATAATTTTGCCATATCAATAGTAAATCTTAGCAAGGCTCTTGTCTCAAAAAACGAATATGTTTTATCAAGACAGATCTTAAAATCTGGAACTTCTATTGGTGCAAATGTAGAGGAAGCCATTGGTGGAATATCAAAAAAGGACTTTAGAGCAAAAATATCTATTTCATACAAAGAAGCAAGAGAAACATATTATTGGCTAAGGATTCTTAAAGACACACACTATATAACAACTGAAGAGTTTGACGTTTTAGAAAATGAACTCTCAAGCATTCTAAAAATTTTATTTAAAATCATAGAATCCTCAAAGGAATAACCAAATTATTAATTATTCATTATTAATCACTAATTGAGTAAAATGACCGCACAAACCCTTTTCTATATCATCATAGCCATCATCCTTATCAACTTTATAAAAGATAAAATTCTTGATGCTCTAAATGCCAAACATTTTAATGATGCCATTCCAGAAGAATTAGATGACGTGTATGGTGCTGACGAGTATAAAAAATCGCAAGCCTACAAAGCCACGAATTATAGATTTGGTGTTTGGTCATCGCTATTCTCTTTAGCGCTGACATTAGGTTTTCTGTTGTTAGATGGTTTTGAGTATGTTGATACTATTGCCAGAAGTTATTCTGAAAATCCCATAATCATTGGCCTAATTTTCTTCGGCATTATTATGATTGCCAGCGATATTATCACCACACCCTTTGCATACTACAAAACTTTTGTAATTGAAGAAAAATTCGGCTTCAATAAAACCACAAAAAAAACCTTCATTTTAGATAAACTCAAAGGCTTATTAATGATGGTTTTACTTGGCGGAGGTATTATTGCCCTAATCATTTGGTTTTATCAAATCACTGGTAACCAATTTTGGTTGTACGCTTGGGGAATTGTAACCGTATTTACGGTATTTATGAATATGTTTTATTCGCGATTAATTGTGCCCATGTTTAATAAACAGACCCCTTTAGAAGATGGAGAATTGCGTAACAAGATTTCGGATTATGCCAAGTCTGTAGGCTTTAGCCTGAACAAAATTTTCATTATCGATGGGTCTAAACGCAGTACCAAAGCTAATGCTTATTTCTCTGGTTTTGGAAGCGAAAAACGTGTGACACTGTACGATACTTTGGTCAATGATTTAGATGATGAAGAAATCGTAGCTGTTTTAGCACACGAAGTTGGGCATTACAAACGCAAACACATCATTTTTAATCTGGTTACTTCAGTGTTATTAACTGGATTGACACTCTATATTTTATCGGTTTTTATTTCAAATCCATTATTGTCTAATGCTATTGGTGTGGCAACACCAAGTTTTCATGTTGGGTTAATTGCTTTTGGTCTGCTCTACTCACCCATTTCGGAAGTCACGGGTTTAATAATGAATTATGTCTCACGAGTATTTGAGTACCAAGCCGATGACTATGCTAAAAACACATACAAAGCTGAACCATTAATAACTTCATTAAAAAAGCTCTCAAAAAACAGTTTGAGCAACCTCACACCTCACAAAGCCTATGTGTTTGCGCATTATTCGCATCCTACATTGTTGCAGAGAGTTAAGAATTTAAGAAAGTGATTAAAAGGAGTTTTATTTGTTGAGTTGTTATATAAAAAACATAGAATGAAATACCCATTAATAAAATTGCAAACCCACCTCTATGATAATCTGGGCATTGCATTTAGCCTATTAAAAACAAATAACTATTGATAAATGAAATCATTAAAGAAATTTAAAATTTTAGTTTTTACATTACTAATATTTGCTGCATGCTCAGATGATGATCCTAACTCCAATCAAAATCCAGAGTTAACCGTTACAGACATAGACGGTAATGTTTACAACACCATAACAGTTGGAAACCAAGTTTGGATGCTTGAAAATTTAAAAACTACGACACTTAATGATGGTACACCGATTACGCTACATGTTAATGGGATGGATTGGGGAGATCTACCAAATGAAGTACCTCAATACATTTGGGCAGATACAAGTGACCTGAATAATGTGGTTGATGAAGAATTACCATTTGATTTTTATGGAGCAATGTACAATCATTGGACAATAGAAAGTGGAAAGTTAGCGCCAGAAGGTTGGCGCATTCCAACGCGAGCAGATTTTGAAGAATTAGAAAATTACTTATCAGAAAATGGTTTTGAAAATCAAGAAGCAACTGCCTTAAAGTCTTCAAATGGTTGGCTTCCTAGTTCTGGTAATGGGACAAATGCCATTGGCTTCAATGGTTTGCCAAATGGTTATATTAATGCTTTTGGTGGCCCTACTCTTGGACAAGGTATTTGCACTTGGGCAACAACTAATGTTAATACAGACTTACCAATAGGCTCAAGAACTAGAGTTATGGTACAGCTATTTGATACAGAAAGTATTCTCTATTCTGACAACTCTATTAGAATTGGTGGCGGAATTAGATGTATTAAAGAATAGCTAAATCTAGCTAGACATTAACTATTATGTTAAAACATTCTATTTTTTGCCTAAGTCCAGATAGTTACTAAAAATAACTACAAAAATAGCTTGAGCAACCTCACACCGCACAAAGCTTATTTATTTATTGACTATTCTCATCCTACATTGCTGCAAGAGTTAAGAATTTAAAAAAGTGATGAGCTTGACTTTATAAAATAAAAAGTCGAACTTCGTTAACGTCTGATATAGACAATTAAAAAAGTCCCTATCAAGATAGTTGTACGTAAGTTGAAAAATGAATTACTACGAAGAAATAAATAACGAAAAAAACATTTTTGCATCTGAACTAAAAGAGCCAAATGAAAACTCATTTGAATTTGAGCTGACAATTTGTACTGTTTCGGAAAAAGAAGAAAATGTAATCATTAACGGAATTAACATTGGACCTGCTCGCAGAATTAATTCTGACCAAAATTGCAACCGATTTAAGGTGAAATTTGAGAATTACATCTCTTATTCGGTAATCGATGAGCGATTTGACAAACTAACTGAAAACGAGAAATATTCTGGAAACCGATTACGAATATATTCTGACTCAAATTTTTTGAATTATATAAAAGCGGATATGAATGCCTCTTCTGACTATCCTGGAGATTTTAAGCATTATGCATTTATAACGCTGAATCATATAATAAATGTTGCGTCTGAAAATGAACCTGAAATAATTAAACTGAATTAAAAAAACCTACGTACAACAACGGCTATAGTTCATTGCTTCTGACTTTCCTTTCGGAAAGTCCTCGCAAATTTGCTATCTTAGGTTTACGGAGGAAAATCCTAGCGGATTTTCATGCAACGAAACCATAGCCAAACCGTTAACAAAACCACCAAAAATTCCTCAAAAAATCCCATTGCCTATCTCATAGACTTTGTTTACTTTAGTTGTTATGACTGAAGTAGACATTGAAAAAGAAAATGCAGCCATTGCGCAAGCCTACAAAGAGTTACTCAGAGTAAGCTATCAGACCTTAAGCAAGGACGATAAAAAATTGATTCGCCACGCTTTTGAAGTCGCTCTAGATGCGCACAAAGACCAACGACGCAAGTCTGGCGAGGCTTATATTTTTCATCCCATTGCCGTGGCAAAAATTGTTGCCCAAGAGATTGGTCTTGATGCTACTTCTATTGCCGCTGCCTTACTTCATGATGTGGTTGAGGACAACCCAAATTATACCATTGCAGATATGGAACGTCTTTTTGGCGAAACCGTGGCAAGAATTGTTGATGGGCTAACCAAAATATCCGTGCTCAACAAGGAAATGGACGTGTCGTTGCAAGCGGAAAACTTCCGTAAAATGCTGCTCACCCTTAATGAGGATGTCCGTGTTATCATTATCAAGATTGCAGACCGTTTGCACAACATGCAGACCATGGAATCTATGCGAGACGACAAACAGGTAAAAATTGCTTCAGAAACCTTATACATCTATGCACCTTTAGCACACAGAATAGGGCTTTATAACATTAAAACCGAACTTGAGGATTTAGGTCTAAAATATACCGAACCCGAAGTTTACAATGACATTGCAGAGAAAATGCAAGAAAGCAAAGAAGAGCAAGATGCTTATATAAAAGCGTTTTCCCAAGTCATTGAAAAATCATTGAATAAAGAAGGTCTTAACTACGAGATTAAGGGACGGCCAAAATCCATTTTTAGCATTAGACGAAAAATGGTAAAACAAGGTGTGTCTTTTGATGAAGTCTATGATAAGTTTGCGGTAAGAATCATTTATAAATCCGACCTTGAAAACGAGAAGTTTTTAGCTTGGAAAATTTACTCCATCGTTACTGACCACTTTACACCAAACCCAATCCGTTTACGCGATTGGATTTCATCACCAAAATCCACTGGTTATGAAGCATTGCATATTACTGTTGTTGGGCCAAAAAGTAGATGGGTAGAAGTGCAAATTCGTAGTGAACGCATGAATGAGATTGCCGAAAAAGGGTATGCAGCACACTACAAATACAAAAATGCTAACGACAAAGAGGACAACTTAGATATGTGGATCAACAGGCTTCAAGAAGCTTTAGAAAACAATGAAGGTGATGCTGTTGACTTTGTAGAGCAATTTAAACTCAACCTCTACTCTAAGGAAATCTTTGTGTTTTCACCAAAAGGAGACTTAAAATCGTTGCCAAAAGGCGCTACTCCACTCGACTTTGCTTTTAGTATCCATACCGAAGTTGGTATGAAAACTCGCGGAGCTAAAGTTAATGGAAAATTAGTACCACTTAGTCATGAACTACAAAGTGGTGATCGTGTAGAAATCTTAACCTCAGACAATGCAAAACCTAATGTTAACTGGTTAGATTATGCTACTACTGCCAGAGCTAGAAGCAAAATTAAAACTGCCTTAAACGCACATACAAAAGAGATAGCCGAAGAAGGAAAGGAAATTTTGAGACGTAAACTGAAACAACTCAAAATCACTCTCAATGAAAAAACTGTGAATGAGTTGGTGAATTACTTTAAGCTCAAAACCTCTTTAGATTTATTTTATCGTGTTGGTATTGGCACTATAGACAACACCAAGCTCAAAGCCTTTGCTTCGTCTAGAAGCAATGCTCTTATGACTTATATAAAGAGTAAGATTCGTAAGCCAGACGTACCTAATAAAGATATTGACAAAGATGAGATTACATCTAGGTATGACATGCTCGTTTTTGGTAAAGAGGAAGAACGTCTTAATTATACTCTAGCAAACTGCTGTAATCCTATTCCAGGTGATCAAGTATTTGGATTTGTTACCATAAACGATGGTATTAAGGTGCACAAAAAGAACTGTCCAAATGCCGTAAGTCTTCAGTCTAATTACGCTTACCGAATAATGTCAGCAAAATGGATAGATTCAACACAACGTACTTACACATCACACATCAAACTATCTGGAATTGACAATCTTGGCTTGGTAAATGATATTACAAAACTCATTTCAGAAAACCTTCACGTTAATATGAAAAGTATTAGCTTTTCTAGTGATGATGGTATTTTTAATGGAGATATTATGGTTGAAGTAAAAAACCAAACCATGCTCAAAAACCTTATTGATAAACTCAAAAAAATCAATGGGATTGATAAAGTTATAAGAGTTTAATCTTAATGGATTATGAAGTCTTGAAAACTTGTTCATTTCTTTCGGTTTTAATGTAAAATTAAATCAACCATATCCTATATTTTTACGTAAATTTGCAGCTTAATTATGAATGCAACTACAGAAGAAAGTAATCAGGAAATTGTAAAACGCGTTTTTACCCAATTCCTTGAAGATAAAGGTCATAGAAAAACACCTGAACGTTATGCTATACTTCAGGAAATATACGATAGTCAAGAGCATTTTGATATAGAATCACTCTACATTAAAATGAAAAACAAAAACTATCGTGTTAGTAGAGCAACACTTTACAACACCATAGAATTACTTTTAGATTGCAACTTGGTAAGAAAACATCAATTTGGTCAAAATCAAGCACATTATGAAAAGTCTTATTTTGATAAGCAGCACGACCATGTGATTCTTACTGATACTGGTGAGGTTATAGAATTCTGTGATCCTCGCATTCAATCCATTAAAAAAACCATCGAGGAGGTTTTTGATATTGAAATAACTAATCATTCACTATACTTTTACGGCAATCGTAAAAAAGACGACTAACTAATTTTTTAAAATGGCAGTAGACTTACTACTTGGATTACAATGGGGAGATGAAGGCAAAGGGAAAATTGTCGATGTATTCACCTCTAAATACGATATTATTGCACGCTTTCAAGGTGGCCCAAACGCTGGTCATACCTTAGTTTTTAACGGTAGAAAGCATGTATTACACACCATACCTTCTGGGATTTTCCACGATAATACCGTAAATTTAGTTGGTAACGGAGTGGTTATAGATCCTGTTATTTTTAAAAAGGAATTAAACAAATTAGACGAGCAAAATGTCGATTATAAAAAATCCCTCTGCATCTCGCGTAAGGCACATATCATTTTACCTACGCATCGCTTACTGGATGCTGCGAGCGAAACTTCAAAAGGAAAAGCAAAAATAGGTTCTACGCTCAAAGGTATTGGTCCAACATATATGGACAAAACTGGTAGAAATGGCATTAGAGTTGGAGATATTGAATTAGCCGACTGGAAAGAAAAATACAGAGCTTTAGCCGATAAGCACGAAGCTATGATAGACTTCTACAATGTTGATATTCAATATAACTTAAAAGAACTTGAAGCTGAATTCTTTGATGCTATTGAAACGCTTAAAACCTTAACTTTTATCGATTCTGAAGAATATGTCCACCAAGCACAACAATCTGGCAAAACGATTTTAGCAGAAGGCGCTCAAGGATCGCTTTTAGATATCGATTTTGGTACGTATCCATTTGTAACATCATCCAATACTACAGCTGCGGGTGCTTGTACAGGTTTAGGTGTAGCACCAAATCAAATTGGTGATGTCTTTGGAATTTTTAAAGCCTACACGACGCGTGTTGGCTCTGGTCCTTTTCCAACGGAATTGTTTGACGAAGCTGGAGAAACTATGGGACGTGTTGGTCATGAGTTTGGTGCTACAACAGGTCGTCCAAGACGTTGTGGTTGGTTAGATTTGGTGGCTTTACGTTACGCCTGCCAGGTTAATGGAGTTACGCAATTAATTATGATGAAGGGTGATGTACTCTCAGGTTTTAAAACCTTAAAAGTATGTACGGCTTATAATTACAAGGGTAAAACAATTACACATCTTCCATACAATATTGAAGAAGAAAACGTAACGCCAATTTACACAGAAGTTAAAGGTTGGTCTGAGGATTTAACGGAAATGACCGAAGCATCACAATTACCAAAAGCCTTTAATGACTATGTTGAGTTTTTAGAAAAAGAACTTAATATTCCTATTACAATAGTTTCTGTTGGTCCTGATCGTAAACAGACTATCGTTAGGAAAACGGTATAATTTTTGAATTTTTAGATTCTGTTAAAAAAACTGTTAATCCATACTAAAGCTAATTGATTAGTGTTATTTTTAAAAACCATATGGCTTTGAATAGTTTAAAGAATCTACTTCTAATCACTACTATTTTTCTATCAGCGATTAGTTTTGCTCAAGAAAAACAAAAAATCACCATTGAGTACGCTGGTATCGCTACTTCAGATCCAGAAATTGAAGATGGTGCCTTCGTTTTTTTGAGAGACGAGTCACAGCAAGTTCACTTTGTTCATAAAGGTGTAAACCTATGGTGCGACAAAGCCGTTTACTATCAGGATCAAGATTATATTGAAGCCTTTAGCAATGTTAACATGCAGCAAGGCGACTCAATTACTATGATTGCCAAATATGTAGATTATAGTGGCAAAACAGAAATTGCTGTCGCAAAAGGCGATGTAGTGTTGACCGAACCCAATTCTGTTTTAACAACCGATAAGCTTTATTTTGACAGAACTCGTCAACTCGCTTATTATGATACTAGCGGCAAGGTGGTGAGGGACTCATCAGGTACCATTACCAGTCAAATTGGTCGCTACTACATGAATGCTAAAAAATATCAGTTTACAAAAGATGTGGTTCTTGTAAATCCTGATTATACTTTAAACACTGAACGCCTCGATTTTTTCCCGGATAATGGCCATGCCTATTTGTTTGGCCCTTCAACCATAGTTGGTGAAGAAAGTAACATTTACACAGAACGTGGTTTTTACGACACCAAAGCCAATACAGGCTATTTTCAGCGTAATGCCAAAATAGATTATGATAACCGAACTATTGAAGGAGATAGCATCTACTTTGACCGTAATCGTAGTTTTGCTTCTGCCACTAACAATATTACCGTTACAGATACCATAAATAACAGCATTGTAAGAGGACATTATGCTGAAGTTTGGCGTGATAAAGATTCTGTTTTTATTACCAAACGTGCTTTGGCTATTACAGTACAAGAAAAAGATTCGGTGTATCTGCATGCAGACACCTTGATGGTTACAGGTAAAGAAGATAACAGGATTACAAGAGCCTACTATAATGCCAAACTTTACAAAAGTGATTTAGCAGGTAAAGCAGACTCTATCCATGTTAACCATAAAACAGGATTAACCGAACTTATAAACCTAAGTAGATTTAGTTCTACAGATGCTTTTGCAACAGCTCGAAAACCTGTACTATGGAACATCGGTAACCAAATGACTGGTGATACCATTCATTTGATTTCTAATGTGGAAACCGAGAAACTAGATTCTTTAAAAGTATTTAATAATGCTTTTTTGGTGAGTAAGGACACTATAAGTGAAGATGGCTACAATCAAATAAAAGGTCAGCAACTTATCGGATTATTCAGAGATAATGAGCTCTATAATGTTGACATTATTAAAAATGCAGAAACCATAAGGTATATGCGAAATGAAACTAACGAATTAATTGGGATTCAGAAATCTAAATCTGGTAGCATTAATATTCAAATTGTAGAACAAGCTATTGAGGAAGTGCGTTTTATTAACCAAATTGATGGTAACATTTTCCCAGAACCCGATTTCCCTAGAAACGCTAGGAGACTTAGAGGTTTTGATTGGCGTGGCGAAGAACGGCCTAACTCTGTCGAAGATTTATTTAATGATGATCCGCCTTTAGTTTTACCTAAAATTTCTGGTCTAGATGAATATGTTCCGCCCGAAGATTTTGTGGATGACAGTGTGGTAGAACGGGTTGAAGAGGCTGGTAAAGCTACACCTAACAAACCTAATAAGGCAGCTCAAAATCTTCCAAAAGAAGAAGGAGAAAAAGAAGGAGATTCAAAAGAAAATGAACCCAAAAAAGAGCGAATTACCACACAACCTAAAGTGGATTGGGAACCAAAAAACAAACCAGCTGAAGTTTCTGAAGAAAAGAAAAAACTGAAAGCATCAGGAGGACTTTAATTGCAAGACGATTTTTTTAAATATCAAGCACAAACCACACCTCATCCTTTGGCTCTAGAAATTAGCCACGCTAAAGGTTCATATATTTATGACAAAAAAGGTAAAGCTTATTTAGATTTTGTTGCAGGTGTTTCGGCTTGCTCATTAGGTCATTCGCATCCTAAAGTAGTTAATGCTGTTAAAAAACAATTAGACCAATACTTACATGTAATGGTTTATGGCGAATATATTCAAGAACCAGCATTAGAACTTGCAAAACTTTTAGCTAAACATTTACCACAACCTTTAGAAACAACATATCTGGTTAACTCAGGTACGGAAGCTATAGAAGGCAGTCTAAAATTAGCAAGACGTTATACTGGCAGAACAGAAATCATAGCTGCAAAGAATGCCTATCACGGCAACACTATGGGTTCTTTAAGTCTTATGGATTATGAGGAACGCAAGGCACCATTTTTACCATTAATTCCAGATATTAAGCATATTACATTTAATTCTGAAATAGATTTAGAACAAATCACCAATAAAACAGCAGCTGTAATTTTAGAAACCATACAAGGTGGTGCAGGGTTTATTGAGCCTCATAATAATTACCTACAAAAAGTACAGCAACGTTGTAATGAGGTTGGAGCTATTTTTATTTTAGATGAAATTCAGCCAGGCATAGGCAGAACCGGAAAACTATTTGGTTTTGAAAATTATAATTGTCAACCCGATATTGTAGTAACGGGCAAAGGTCTTGGTGGCGGTTTGCCTATTGGTGCGTTTACGGCGTCTAAAGACATGATGCTAACACTAAGCGATAATCCAAAATTAGGACACATTACCACTTTTGGAGGCAATCCTGTTATTGCCGCTGCTGCCTTAGCCACTTTAAAAGAAATAACGGAATCTGATCTGATGGTACAAGCTTTGGAGAAAGAACAATTAATCAGAACCCACCTTAACCATAAGCATATAAAGGAAATTAGAGGAAAAGGGTTAATGTTAGCTGCAATGGTAGATAATTCAGAAATAACCAATGAAGTTATCCTAAAAGCACAGGACGAAGGGTTGATTTTATTTTGGTTACTTTTTGAACCTAAAGCCATAAGAATTACTCCTCCGCTTACCATTTCTAAAGGTGAAATTATTAAAGGTTGTCAAATAATAACATCTATTTTAGACAACATCTAATCTGCACGATTTATTCTAACTTGTTGGTTTTCAAATATCAATCAATTTCAATAAAAGTTTAAATCAATGTTAATTAATTTGTTAAAAACAAAAACGCATTTAACGACGACCATTAGATGATAACAGTAATTTAGATAAGTGAATCTTTAAACCGCTTATGAATTATAGTCACGAAGACGAGAACTATCCACTTACAAAATTTGAATCCATGTTAAAAACAAATGATATTTTGTTTTTTGATTCAGATGAATTTGAAAATATCATCCATCATTATCTCGAAAATGGAAAAATTGCCTTAGCTAAGCGTGCCATTAAACTTGGATTAGAACAACACCCAACTTCTATCAACCTTAGACTATTTCAAGTTGAAATCTTAGTTATAGAGAACAAGTTTAATGAAGCAGATGAGATTTTAGACATGCTTCATGAGATTGAACCCACTAACGAAGAAATATATATTCAAAAAGCCAATGTACTTTCTAAACAAGATGAACACGAAAAAGCGATAGACACACTTTTAATTGCAATTGAATTATCCTCAGAACCAGAAGAGGATGCAGATCTTTATGCTTTAGTAGGCATGGAATACTTATTCCTTGATCAGTTTGAAAATGCAGTGATATACTTTAAAAAGTGTTTGGAAAGCGATACCACAGACTATTCAGCATTGCACAATATAGTTTACTGTTATGATTTTCTTGACCAAAATGAGGAAGCCATAAGCTATCTTAATAACTTTTTAGATTCTAACCCATATTGTGAAGTCGCTTGGCATCAACTAGGACGTCAATATTTTACCATAAAAGATTACGCAAAGGCTAATGCTGCTTTTGATTTCGCTATTATCTCAGACGATACTTTTGTAGGTGCTTATATAGAAAAAGGTAAGGTTTTAGAAAAACTAAAACAATACGAGGAAGCTATAGAAAACTATAAAGTAACTTTAGCTTTAGATGAGCCAACATCCTTTGCTTTGTTAAGAATTGGGCATTGCTACGAAAAGCTCGGGCAAGATGACATGGCCTTACAATTCTTTAACAAGACCATTAAAGATGATGCTTTATTAGATAAAGGTTGGATTGCCATTACTAAATTTTACATGAAACGCTTAGACTATCATAATGCGTTAAAGTTTATTAAAAAAGCCGTAAATATTGATGGTGAAAACGTATTGTACTGGAAACTCTATGCAACCATCAATAAACGTTTAAATTTTCTTGAAGAAGCAGAAATAGGCTATAAACGAACCTTAGAGTTAGGCAATTATGAACTTGATACTTGGCTTGATCGTTCTGATATACTTATTGCTTTGGGAGAATATGAAGCCTCTATTTATAACCTCATTCAAGCTGCAGAATTTTACCCTGAACATCCTGAAATTGAATATAGACTTGGCGGATTATATTTCTCAATACATCAAACACAAGAAGGACGTTTTCATCTTAGAAACGCTTTAAAGCTTAATTTAGATTATAGTTTTATCATTTCAGAACTCTTTCCTATGCTTAATGATAGACCAATGGTAAAGGCTATAATTTCACAAGCAAAAAAGGCTTCCGACTAAAAAAATCCATACCTTAGCACTTCTTATAAAAAAGAAATGCAAAGACGTTTATTAGACTATTTCATAATTGCTTTTAAGGGTGTAGCCATGGGAGCTGCGGATGTAGTACCAGGTGTTTCAGGTGGCACAATAGCCTTTATTTCTGGCATATATGAAGAACTTATAGAGAGTATAGATAAAGTAAATCTTGGTGTTTTTAAAGTATGGAAACAACAAGGCCTTAAAACAGCGTGGAATTCTATTAATGGGAGTTTCCTTTTGGCCTTATTTTCTGGCATTGCCATTAGTATTTTATCCTTAGCCAAACTTATAAAATGGCTTTTGCATAATGAACCCATTCTATTATGGTCTTTCTTTTTTGGGTTGGTACTTGCAAGCATCATATACATTGCTAAACAAATAAAAGGATGGTCAGCAAAAATCATAATTGCTATTATCGCTACCTCAGTACTCTCTTATTTCATTACCCTTGCTGAACCATTTGCATCACCTGATAGTCCATTTTATCTTTTATTCTGTGGATTTATAGCCATTATCGCTATGATATTACCTGGCGTTTCTGGTGCATTTATACTACTCATCTTGGGTGCCTATCAAACCGCTATTGATACCATAAACAACTTACGAGATGGACTTCTTACTGGTAATATGGATTTATTTAAAGATGCGCTTTTAAAGTTTGTATTACTAGCTATTGGTGCTGTGATTGGGCTAAAAGTTTTTTCTAAAGCTCTCAATTGGATGTTTAAACACCAAAAAAATCTAACTCTGGCTATTTTGACCGGTTTTATGATTGGTTCTCTAAATAAAATATGGCCATGGAAAAAAATTCTAAAAACCAGAATTAATTCTGAAGGAGAAGAAGTTACCTTATTAGACCAAAGCATATTACCGTCTAGCTATGATGGAGATAATCAAATAGTTTTAGCCATTATTTTTACTATTGTTGGATTTGCTACGATTTTAATTTTAGAGCATTTAGGAAACCGAAAAGATAAAATCTAATGCAAAGCACCAGAACTTTTAAGGATCGTATTTTCTTGGTCATAAAAGGGCTGGCAATGGGTGCTGCAAATAAAGTTCCTGGAGTTTCTGGCGGAGTTGTTGCCTTTGTCGCTGGTTTCTACGAAGAATTTATCTATTCGCTTCAACGTGTTAATAAAACTGCCTTTAAACTACTTTTCAATGGTCGTTTTAAAAGCTTTTATCAATATATCAACGGTAAGTTCTTAGGGCTTTTATTCTTTGGAATGATTGTCAGCTATTTTAGTGTTTCTAAAATTTTAGACTACCTCATCGTTAACTACGAACTCTATGTTTGGAGTGCTTTTTTTGGCATGATATTAGGTTCTATCTATTACATTAGTAAAGATTTTAAAGCTTGGAATAGCAAAACCGTTATAGCATTAATCCTAGGAGCTGTTATCGGTATAAGCATTAGCTTTTTAGATCCTGCAAAAGAAAATGACAATCTATGGTTTGTATTTTTCTGTGGGATTATTAGTGTTTCTGGTATGACGCTTCCAGGGTTTTCGGGTTCATTTATTTTGATTTTACTCGGAAATTATGTTCTACTTTTAGTAGATTCTGTCAATGCACTTTACGATACCATTTCAGATATATTTACTGGTAATTTTGAATTCATAAAAAACGAAGCTAGGATAAGAATGCTTAAAGTACTTGGTGTTTTTACATTGGGCTCTGTAACAGGTTTAGTGACATTTTCTCACATACTAAACTATATTTTACACCATTACAAAAACATTACACTAGCAACTATTGTAGGATTTATCATTGGCTCTTTAGGTGTGGTTTGGCCTTGGAAAGAAACCATCTATAAAACCAATTCTGAAGGCAGTTATATTTTGGATTCAACAGGCAAACAGATTATTGAAAATTACAAACGCCTTTTCCCAGAAGCTACAACCGAAACTTACATTGCAATTGCTTATATTGGCTTAGGAATCCTCATTGTTTTAGGATTAGAATGGTATGGACAACGCACAAGACAAATCAAAGCTTAAATTCGGGTTGGTAGGAAGAAACATTTCCTATTCATTTTCAAGAGGGTATTTTGCCGATAAATTTAAAAGCGAAGGCTTACCACATTCTTATGTTAATTTCGACTTAGAATCAATTGAAGAACTAAAGGATATTATTGAAAACACTTCTAACTTAAAAGGACTCAATGTTACCATCCCTTATAAAGAGGAGGTTATTCCTCTATTAGATAAATTGAACAAGCGTGCCAAAAAAATTGGCGCAGTTAATACCATAAAAATCAAGAAAGGTAAACTCATTGGTTACAATACAGACTACTACGGTTTTAAAAACTCGTTAAAGCCACATTTAAAAAAGCACCATAAACGTGCTTTAATTCTTGGCACAGGAGGTGCATCTAAAGCCATTGCTCATGCTTTAAAGAAACTAAACATTGAACGTCATTATGTTTCTCGCACCAAAAAAGAAGGTGTTACTTATACCTATTCTGAATTGACTGAAGAAATCATTAATTCATTTCAAGTCATCATAAACTGCACACCAATTGGTACGTTTCCCAACGTAAATGAGTGCCCTAACATCCCTTACAAAGCCATAACAGAACAACATATTTTGTACGACCTTATCTATAATCCTGAAGAAACCAAATTTCTTAACTATGGAAATATAAAAGGCGCTACAACTATTAATGGTTTAGAGATGCTAAAACTACAAGCAGAAAAATCATGGGAGATTTGGAATGATTAGTCATTAGTGAAACTAACAATCAAAAGAACTTATATACAAACTAATCAGTAAACCTTTCAATAATAAACAGATAAACCGTTGCACACATCAACGAATAAACGTTTCAACAATTTAACGTTTAAACCATCTGATACCTAACCGAAAACATTCCAAGAATTCAACAAACAAACTTCATCCCTCTATTTCCTTTGTAATTCAAGGAGTTGTTAGTATCTTTAACCTCCTAATAAATATATTTTGACTTATGTCTGAGAATGATAACCTGCAAGATGCAGATGGAAAAAAAGAAGTAGAATTAAAAGAAGCTACTCCACAAGAAGAATTAACTCCACAAGTTGAAGAGCATACTGATGCCAAAAACGAAGCTGAGAACACTCAAGATTCTGACAATGAGGTAAAAGCAGATTCTGAAGTACATGCAGAGATAGAAGCTTCAAATGCTGAGGATGCAGAAGACGAGTCTAATGCTGAGCGCCATGACGTAGAGGAAAAAGACTACCATGCCATGTCTATGCAAGCTTTGGCAGAAGAGCTTAATAGACTTTTAAAGCACCACAAGATTCAGACAATTTCTAAACAAGTCAATGAAATAAAAGCTGAATTTAATGAAAAGTTCAGCGAACTTCTTGAGGAGAAAAAAGAAGAATTTTTAAACGATGGTGGCAATGAAATAGACTTCTACTACACTAACGACACCAAAAAGTTATTCAACCAATTATATAAAGATTATAAGCAGTCTATAAGCGCTTATTATAAAGAACGTGAGCAAAACCTAAAACAAAATCTCGAAAACAGACTAGCTATTATCGAAGAGATTAAAGGTCTACTTTCTGTAGAAGAAAATATGAGTACTACATATAAGACCTTTAAAGAACTTCAAGGAAAATGGCGTAATGCTGGACCAATTCCAAGAGATAAGTATAATAATGCTTGGAATACATACCATCACCACGTAGAGCGCTTTTACGACTTCTTGCATCTCAATAACGATTTGCGAGATATGGACTTTAAGCACAATTATGATCAGAAATTAAAGATTATTGAGCGTGCCGAAGAACTTGCAAAAGATGACAATGTAAACCGTGCTTTTAGAGAACTCCAAGTACTGCATAAACTTTGGAAAGAAGAACTTGGTCCTGTAGCAAAAGAGCATAGAGAAGAAATCTGGGAGCGTTTTAGCAATGCTACAAAAACCATTCATGATAAGCGTCAAGCTTACTACGCTGATTTAGATAAAGCCTATGAAAAAAATCTTGAAAAGAAAGAAGAAATCATAGCAAAAATACAAGCTGTTGCTGAAGACAAAGCCAATTCCCATAGTGCTTGGCAAAAGAAAATAAAAGAAGTAGAAGCTTTGCGCGAAGCATTTTTCAATGCAGGAAAAGTGCCATTAAAGTCAAACGAGGCTACTTGGGCAAAGTTTAAAGATACTGTTAGAACCTTTAATCGCGGGAAAAACAAATTCTATAAAGATTTAAAGAAAGACCAGTACGACAATCTCCAGAAGAAAAAAGAGCTTATAAAAATTGCTGAAGAGAATAAGGACAGTGAAGACTTTGCAGTTGTTACTCCCCTTATGAAGAAAATTCAAAACGATTGGAAAAAAATTGGGCATGTACCAAGACGTGATAGTGACAAAATTTGGAAGCAGTTTAAAAATGCTTGCAATCACTATTTTGACAGAATGCATGAGCAACGTAAAGCTGAAAATCAACATTTGTATGATGCCTTTGATAAGAAAGTAAAACTACTTGACGACTTAAAATCTATGGAGTTTACTGGCGATAATAAGGCAGATGTGGAAGCATTAAAAACCCGAATTGCCGATTGGAAAGAAATTGGCTATGTACCTCAAAATAAACGCTATATCGATGGCAAATTTTATAAAGCAATAGATGAAGCGTTTGATAAACTAAAAATGGAAAAGTCTAAGTTAGAAATGGTAAAATTTGAAAGTAAGCTTGAAAACTTGGCCAACAATGATGATGACACCAGACTTTTAGACAATGAACAAAACTTTATCCGTAAGAAAATTGGGGAGGTAAAATCTGAAATTACTCAGCTGGAAAATAACTTACAGTTTTTTACCAATATAGACTCTGATAACCCATTGGTACAAGATGTACACAAAAACATTGCTAAGCACAAAAAGGAATTAGAAACTTGGAAAGCTAAATTATCTAAGCTTCGTGGTATGTATAACTAAACCTTTTTTATATAAGGAATCCGATGTCTTTAGAAATTGAACTTACTTTCAATCGAAAAGACTTTGAAGAAATCTATTTCAATAAAAATCAAGGTCTTTACTTTAGAAGCATTTCTAACCTAAAGGCTTTGGTTTTATTTATCTTATCTTTTATTATCTTTTCTTTAATCTTCTCTCATAATATTGAAGATACTAGTGGTTCTTTGATGCCATTATTTATTTTTGGTATAATTACCCTAATCACTTGTGGTAATTTAATTGACGTTACTTATGAAACATGGAAAGTAAGAAAGAAAGTAAAATTATATTTAGACAATGTAGAGCAATACACAAGACACCAAATATCATTAACTAATGAATACTTCAAAATTATTCAGGATAAAGAGATAACTCAAGAAAAGTGGATTGATATAACATCTCTAACACTTACATCTACTTTTGTGCATATGATTTCTAAAACAGAAACCTATCTCATTCCTAAAAAATCGATGACTGAATTAGAATTTTTAAAACTCAAAAGCTTCCTTATAAGTAATGTTGACCCAAAAAATCAACTCTAAAAAAATCAAAACCCATCTGCTACTAACAGATGGGTTTTGCCCTAACTAAACTAAATTAACCTTAATTACAACCGCTTAATAATAATTAAGATTTCCTACTAAGATTATAAAAACGTTTTTGCTTTTATATACCTTATTTACGTCAGTAATTTCCGTTTGGATGTTTGGTATTTAATTTTTGGAGAATTTTAACATCATCCGAATGTCAGGCTGAGCGTAGTCGAAGCCTACAATATTAACTACACTTACTTTACACTTCGACAAGCTCTGTGTGGCAAATATTTTACAATGACTTAGCTTCTTCCCAAAAGACATCCATTTCAGATAAGGACATGTCTTTTAGTGGTTTGTTTAATTCTTTAGATTTACTTTCGAGATACTGAAAGCGTTTTATGAATTTTTTATTGGTACGCTCTAAAGCATTTTCAGGGTTTACTTTAAGGAAACGTGCATAGTTAATCAAAGAAAACAAAACGTCACCAAACTCACTTTCAATAGCATCTTGGTTGCCTTTGGCAATCTCAGACTTTAATTCGGAGAGTTCCTCCTCTACTTTTTCAAAGACCTGTTCGGGTTGTTCCCAATCAAAACCTACACCTGCTACTTTGTCTTGTATACGATTGGCTTTTACCATTGCTGGGAGACTTCTTGGTACTCCCTCTAAGACACTTTTTTTACCTTCTTTGAGTTTTAATTGCTCCCAATTGCGTTTTACGTCTTCCTCGTTTTCAACTTTTACATCTCCGTAAATATGAGGATGACGTTCTACAAGTTTATCGCAGATGCTGTTGCATACATCTGCTATATCAAAATCTTTGGTTTCACTCCCTATTTTAGAATAGAACACAATGTGTAACAACACATCACCCAACTCTTTTTTTACCTCATCTAAGTCATTATCTAAAATGGCATCACCAAGTTCGTAAACTTCTTCTATAGTGAGATGACGCAACGATTCCATTGTTTGCTTTTTATCCCAAGGACATTGCTCTCGTAACTCGTCCATAATAATAAGCAAACGTTCAAAGGCTTTTAGTTGGGCAGCTTTGCTAGACATGATTTATTCTTCTTCGTCTGAAGCAGTTACTTCTTCTTCAGTTTCAAGAGATTCTAAAAGATTGTTTTTATGAAGTAAATTGTACCACTGAATCACCTTTTTAATATCAGAAGCATACACACGATCTTCGTCATAATCTGGTAAAACTTCAAAGAAATACTCTTCTAAAGCATCTTTACTATCTTTATGACTAATAGATGTTTGCCCACCATTTTCTTTGTCCTTCACCTTCTTTAGTACATCTTTTAATGGTACTTCTTCTGTTAAAGTATAAATAGCTATTTCACTTAATATACTTATGTTGCTGTGCGCTCCTACTGTAATTCGTTTTTTATCAACTAAAGATTGTACAACAGCACCTGTTCTAGTTTGTGTTACAATTTCGTATAATCCTGGCTTACCAGAAATAGCTAATATTTTATCTAAGCTCATAGTAATTTTTAATTTGTCAGACTGAGCCTGTCGAAGTCTGTTCTATTTACTTCTTATATACGCTTCGACAAGCTCAGCGTGACAGACAATCTAATTTTTTTGTATTAACGTTTTTTGCTCATTGCAGGAAAACGCATTTTATAATCTATTTTAATTTTTCCTTTTGAAATATTTACCAACTTTCCTTTTATCAAACGCTTTTTAAATGATGATAGTTTATCGGTAAATAAAATTCCTTCGATATGATCGTACTCATGCTGAATAACTCTAGCGATTAGACCATCATATTCTTCAATATGTGTTTCAAAATTTTCATCTTGATATTGAATCTTGATTTTTGGTTTTCTAAAAACATCTTCTCTTACATCTGGAATACTCAAACATCCTTCATTAAAAGCCCATTCATCTCCTTCTTCTTCTAAAATCTGTGCATTGATAAATGTTTTCTTAAAATTCTTCATTTGTTCTTTATCTTTTTCAGTTAAATCTTCATCGTCTGAAAAAGGCTCGGTATCTACCAAAAATAAACGGATAGGCAAACCAATTTGTGGCGCAGCTAAACCAACACCATAAGCACCATACATCGTCTCGTACATGTTTTCAATAAGCTCATTGAGGTTCGGATAATCTTTATCGATTTCCTTAGCTTTTTTCTTTAATACGCCATCGCCATAAGCAACTATTGGTAATATCATAATTTTCGTTGTTTTCGGATGCAAAAGTACAATTCTTATTTAAGAATTTGAAGCTAAATAACTCTGCAATATTAAGGTTGCACTTATTTCATCTACAAGTGCTTTATTTTGACGTTGTTTTTTCTTTAGACCACTATCTATCATGGTTTGAAAAGCCATTTTAGATGTAAAGCGTTCATCTACTCTTTCAACAGGAATATTAGGAAATTGTTTTATCAACTCTTCTAAAAACTTCTGAATATGAACTTCGCTCTCTGAAGCGGTATTGTCCATTTGCTTGGGCTCACCAACTACAAATTTTTCTACATCTTCATTAGCTATGTAAGTTCTTAGATATTGAATCAATTCTTTTGTGTCAACAGTTGTTAAACCCGATGCTATAATTTGCATTGGATCGGTAACTGCCAACCCTGTTCGTTTTGTACCGTAATCTATGGCTAAAATTCTTCCCATCGCTACAAAGATAATGCAATAAAAAACGCTTCTTAATAAAAAGAAGCGTTTTTAAAATTAGCTATTAATTAAGTCGTTGATTTTATTACCCTCTATAAATAAATCACGTTAATTATATCTATAAGACACCAAAGTAATTCATTGGTCACATTTTCTTACAAAAAAAAAGAAAACCCCTCAAATTAAGGGGAGAGGAGTTTTCATAATTAGCTATTAATTAAATTCTCAGATAAATCTATATGAAAATAAATTTACGTCGCATTTAACAGTATTAAGACACTCCTTTTTTGATTAGGTCACAATTCTTTTTAAAAATATTTTACCAAGGCTATTTATCAACTTATCTTTGATGAAATTTTTATTACCAATGAAACAATTACAGACCGTTATAGAAAATGCCTGGGAAGACCGCTCCCTTTTAACCAATCATGTAACCATTGATGCTATAAGAAGTGTTATAGACCTTATAGATGCTGGAACACTTCGTGTTGCTGAACCAACTGAAAATGGCTGGCAGGTTAACGAATGGGTTAAAAAAGCGGTTGTACTTTACTTTCCAATACAAAAGATGGAAACTCATGAAGTTGGCATTTTTGAATACCACGACAAAATTCCGCTAAAGCGCAACTATATGGAAAAAGGCATTAGAGTTGTACCAAATGCTGTAGCAAGACATGGTGCCTATATTTCTAAAGGTGTTATTATGATGCCAAGTTATGTAAATATTGGTGCTTATGTAGATGAAGGTACCATGGTAGATACTTGGGCAACCGTTGGTAGTTGTGCACAGATTGGTAAAAATGTACACCTTTCTGGTGGTGTTGGAATTGGTGGTGTTTTAGAACCATTACAAGCTTCACCAGTAATTATAGAAGATGGTGCTTTTATTGGCAGCCGTTGTATCGTTGTTGAAGGTGTGCGTGTAGAAAAGGAAGCTGTACTGGGTGCTAATGTGGTATTAACAATGAGTACAAAAATTATTGATGTTACTGGTGATGAACCTGTAGAAATGAAAGGTAGAGTGCCTGCACGTTCTGTAGTCATTCCTGGCAGTTATACCAAAAAATTTGCAGCTGGCGAATACCAAGTGCCATGTGCATTAATTATTGGGAAACGTAAAGAAAGTACAGATAAAAAGACATCGTTAAATGATGCTCTTCGCGAATATGATGTAGCGGTTTAAAAGTTACATTACTATTTGGCTTCTTAAAAAATGAAAATTTTAATCATACAACAGAAAATGATTGGCGATGTTTTGGCTTCAAGCATCTTATTTGAAGCTATAAAGCAAAAATTTCCAAATGCAGAATTACATTACCTCATCAATACGCATACGTTTCCGGTTGTAGATCAGAATCCCTTTATAGATGAAATTCAGTTCTTTTCACCAGAACACGAAAAAAGTAAACTAAAACTTTTTAAACTTGCAAAACAACTTCGTAAAGAAAATTATGATGTGATTATTGATGTTTATTCTAAATTGTCCAGTAATCTAATTACCTTTTTTTCAAAAGCAAAAATTAAAATTTCTATAGATAAAGGTAGAAATAAGCTATTGTATAACAACTTACACAAACACAAAGCTAAAGCTGATACCAACGCAGGCTTGGCTATTGAAAACCGCCTACAATTACTGCAGTCTTTAGATATAGACACAACCAAAATAGTTAGACCAAAAATATATCTAACTAGAGAGGAAGAATCTGCTGCTAAAGCATTTTTAGAATCAAATTACATTGACACTAACAAACCACTTTATATGATTGGTGTTTTGGGTAGTGGAGCTAACAAGACATACCCTTATGAATATATGGCTACAGTGATTGACACGATTGTTAATACACACCCTGAAAGTCAAATATTATTCAATTATATTCCAAAACAAGAAGCTGATGCCAAAGCAATCTTAGATTTGTGTGAATCTCAAACTCAAAAACACATTTATTTTGAGGTTTTTGGTAAAAGTTTGAGAGATTTTTTAGCAATAACTTCGCATTGTGATGCCCTAATTGGTAATGAGGGTGGGGCAATTAATATGGCAAAAGCACTTAATATCCCAACCTTCACTATCTTTTCACCATGGATTAAAAAAGAAGCATGGAATATGTTTGATGATGGTAAAAAACATGTATCGGTTCATCTTAAGGATTATGATGGCCAACCATACCTAAACATCAATCATCCTAAGGAATTAAAATCTGAAGCGTCGGATTTATATTTAAAATTTAAACCTACTTTTTTTGAAGATTCCTTGGTAGAATTTTTAAAAAGACTTTAAAACTAACTCTTTTTAATACCATGTTCGGTCCACTTGCGGTTTTCCTTTTTAGTAGTTGCCCGTATTGCCAAATTTCGGTCTAAAGATTCTTTGGTTTTATAACCACGAGCATGATCGAGGTGTAAACAAATGGCTTTATAACGTATTTGCTTGGTTTTAATACCGTTGTTTATTAAACGCTCACCCAACTCTCTATCTGGACCACCATATTGCATACGCTCGTCGTAACCATTAATAGCAATTAAATCAGATTTCCATGCTGAGGAATTACAATTATTAAATGTAGCACCAGTTGGTGTAACAACATCCAAAAAGTTGGCCAAACCATTCTTTACAGACAACTTTAGCTTATTCTTACCACCAAGCTCCCCTTGTTGTTTCAACCATTTAACTTCAAAACAACGTTTTGACTTAATATCATCTTCGGCTATGGTTTCGCTGATATCCATGGGTAATTTACAATAACCACCAGATAAAAAGTAACCTTTTTCGGCATGTTTGGCATGGGTTTCTACAAAATCCTCGCGAGGAATACAATCTCCGTCCGTAAATAAGATGTAATCGTTTTTAGCCATAACAATGGCTTCGTTCAATATTTTTTGACGTCGGTATCCTTGATCTTCATGCCATGCATGGGTAATTTCAACGGGATAATGCTTTTTAAACTTGTCAATTAAGTCCTTGGTTTCTTCGGTAGACCCATCATCCGCAATAATAATGTCAAAATCCTTGTAAGTCTGCACACTATAACCGTACAAGACTTTTTCTAACCAATCGGTTTTATTATAGGTGGCAATAATAACTGTAATTTTAGGTAATGCCATAATTTATTTATTGATACCAAATTCGGTATACGTTGATTTATTCCTTTTTGTTTCTTGTCGAATCTTCTTGTTATTCCTTTCAGATTCAACATTTTTATATGGTCTTCCGTGGTGCAAATGTACACAAATCGTACTATACCTAACTTGGAGAAATTTGATACCGTTATTCATCATTCGTTCTCCCACTTCCCTATCCTCACCACCATATTTCATACGTTCATCAAAACCATTAACAGCAATAATATCTTCCTTATAGCAAGACACATTCATGCCGTCAAACGTCGCTTTAGTTGGTGTGAATGCATTCAAAAGCTTCGCCTTAAATTTGGATCTGGTTAATTTATTAAGCTTAAACGTTTTGGGCTGACCCTTTGTTAGGAGCCACTGTTTATCGAAACATTTTTGATTTTCTATAATTTCTTTAGTGATACTTTGTGATATTTCTTCAGTCAATTTAAAATACCCACCAGAAAGTGCATAATTTGGACGTTTTAATTTTAAGTGTGTTGCTACAAAATCAGCTCTAGCAATACAATCGCCATCTGTAAAAATGAGATAGTCTGAACTAGAAGCCACGATAGCTTTATTTAGAATCTTTGTTTTTTGAAACCCTTCATCTTTTTGCCAAACATGAATGACTTTTAATTTTGAACCAGTTTTAAAGGCATCAATTACCGCTTTTGTACTGTCGTCTGAACCGTCATCTGCAATAATCAATTCAAAATCAGAGACCGTCTGAATAACATAACTATGCAATACCAACTCTAACCATTTTGGTTGATTGTAAGTACTAATGATAACCGAAGCCACAGGTAATGATTGCATAAGCACAAAAATACTATTTTTACAACACTGAAATAACAAGTATGTTAAAACTATCTGGTGTTATAATTACCTTTAATGAAGAACGGAATATAGAGCGCTGTCTACAATCCTTAGTCAATGTGGTTGATGAAATAGTGGTAGTAGACTCCTACTCGACTGATAATACCAAGGCCATTTGTGAAAAATTCAATGTAATCTTTATTGAGCAAGAATTTTTGGGTTATATAGAACAAAAAAACTTCGCTTTAGAACAAACCACTTACAAGTATGTGGTGTCTTTGGATGGTGATGAAGCCCTTTCCGAAGAGCTTCAGAACTCTATAATTGAATTAAAAAAGAATTGGATGTTTGATGGTTATTATGCCAACCGATATAACAATTTTTGCGGCCAATGGATAAAATACAGCGATTGGTATCCCAATAAAAAATTGCGCGTTTTTGATAAAACAAAAGCAGAATGGACAGGGATTAACCCTCACGATAATGTTCAATTTCATGATAATAAAACCAAGAGCGGTCACTTGAAAGGGGATATTTTACATTGGACATACCAAACATATTCTGAGTTTAATAAAAAAACTGAGTATTTCTCTACAATTGCAGCCAAAGCCTATTACGATAAGGGCAAGACAGCTCCTATTTGGAAAATAATATGGAATCCGACTTGGGCATTTTTTAAATCTTATATATTAAGACTTGGGATTTTAGATGGTTTTAATGGATTTGTAATTTGTGTTCAAACTGCAAATATTACGTTTTTAAAATACTCTAAGTTACGGGAGATTTATAAGAATCTTTGATAAATTAGCGTTTCCAAAATTTTAATTTTTTCTTTAGTCGCTTTTTTCTGTAATATTTATCTTGGAAATTTTGTGTAGAATTCCACATTAATTCAAACACTTTCTCATAAGGCTGATTACAACATTTAGCATATTCATCACTCATAACCTTTACCATAGACTCATGGGTTGTTAGCTTCGCAAAGTTCTTAATTCTGGTCTCAAAATCCATAGAACCAAATTTCATACGATTGAGATCTACAAGAAAAAATTCGTAACTATTATCCTTAATTTTTATAAGCGTATTACCAGGCGAATGATCTAAGAAATTGACATTTTTCTCGTGTAAATTATAAGTAAACCTAGTAAAGGCCCTCAAAATATCCTCGTGATTGGGGTAGTTTAAATCTTTGGTTAATTCTCTATATGTAATATCGCAACTTAATTGTTCGCTTATGTAAAAACTCTTTTTAAAGAAGAAAGCAGTCATAAATTCATAGTAAGCTATTGGCTGTGGCGTTCCAATCCCAAGATTTAGCAGTTTATTAGCATACTCAAAAGAACGCTGTGCCTTACTTTTTCTAAAAAACCTGTAAGCTATTTGATTTATGACATTCGGAATCTTAAATGACTTTACGTTAAGTGTTTTATCTTCAATTTTGAATAGCCTAAGAGAATTTCTATCTTGATTTCCAAATGGAGTTCCTGAAGTATCAAAATTTATAATAACATCATCTAACTGGGCCGTTATGGCTGTGAATTTATCTTCTATCACTCTATTCATGCTACAAAATTACAATTAGTTTATAACTTTTACTTTAATTTAGCCAATATTGAAACAAATCTATAACTCCTCTTTGACATCTTAGAAAATGAAAAACATAATATCTTCATTAAAAAGAAAACGGATAAAAAACAAAACTATAAGCACTATTCTAAATTCAGACCAAAAAAATGATTCTGTAGTTAACCTTCATAGAATAGATAAAAATAATGTTGGTGATTTTTATTGTGCTCCACATCTTTATTTTGATGTTTTAAAAGATAAATCTTTAGACATATTTGATTATAAAGTTGATGATAAGAACGTGACCAATAATTTCATCGAAAAAATATCAAATAATAGTTTAATTATAGGTGGTGGTGGACTGCTAAACCGCTCTGGCTTTTCTAAACAAATGAAAATGTTTGAAAAGCTAACCGATAAGAACAAAAAGATAGTGCTTTGGGGATTGGGTCATAATCGTAAAGACCCATCGACATTTAATAAAAAAGTAGATTATAATATCAATATTTCTAGATTTGGCCTAGTTGGTACAAGAGACTATAGTATGCCTGGGGAATATGTCCCTTGTGTAAGTTGCATGCATAGCATTTTTGACAAAGATTATTCTAGCACTCAAGAAACTGGTATTATCTTTCATAAAGACACTTTAAAGAAAAACAACCTTTTAAAACGTCTAGAAAACTATCCTACAAGCTCTAACACAACTAATCTTGAAGAAATGGTAGGTTTTATTGGTAAATCAGAAACTATAGTTACAGATAGTTACCATGCTATGTACTGGTCCTTACTCTTAAATAAAAAAGTAGTTGCGATACCTAACTCCTCTAAATTCTATGATTTTAAATACAAACCTGTTTTTTCTTCTTTTGACAACTTTGAGGACGATATTAAGAAAGGCCATAGTTATTCGGGAATTTTAGAAGAATGTCGTGAGATAAATCATAAATTTGCCGATAAAGTATTTAATTATCTTAACTTATAAAAAAGATGGAGTATAACCATTTTTTAATTACTAGGTTTAATCTTAGGAATCCTAAATGGGTTGCTGACAAAAAAAACGCACCGGTTTTAACGGATCAATGGCACGAAAACAGGTTTAAATTATTCAATGATTTTTGCTTTGAAAGTGTGAAAGCACAAACAAATCAAAATTTTCAGTGGCTCGTTTTTTTTGATACAACTACACCCCAAAAATTTAGAGATATTGTTGATACTTTCAAGTCTAAAATGGACAATTTCATACCTATATATGTAAATGGAATGGATTTGTTTTTACCATCAATTAAGGAATATATTTCTAACTACAATAGCAAATTTCTTATTACCAGTCGTCTAGATAATGACGATTGCATCAGTAGGTATTATATAGATGAAGTCCAAAAACGATTTAATCACCAAAACTTCATGGCTGTAGATTTTATAGATGGATACTCACTTCAAATAAAACCCGATGTAAAGATTGGTAAGCGAATAGACCAATACTCCCCTTTTATTAGTCTAATTGAAAAAAACGATAACCCAAAAACAGTCTGGAGTGCTAGTCACTCACATTGGAAAAGGGAAAAAAATGTTGATTTTGTTAGAAATGTAAGCGTTTGGACAGCAGTTTCACACTTAGAAAATAAAGTCAATGGGTTCGGTGGATACGGAAAAGTGAATATTGAAGATTATTTGAATACTTTTAAAATCAGCAAAAATCAGCAAAACTATATTAAAGACAATATAGTACCAGGCAATATTTGGGAATTCAACAATATAAAAATGAGACTTAAGTCTCACCTTAACTATCATTACAAAAATCTTAAAAAATCGTTGGGAGTATATAAGTTTAAATAAGTTCTAAAAACGTTAATTAAGACAATTATTATAACTTTTATTTAGATTGAGCCATTGGTATTTATAAATATTTATTAGTCGTATCTTTGCAAAACCATTTTTAATTCATAAAAATGAATCATAAACAGGCTCTAAAACACGATATTTTTAAAACCATTTCACAATCCGCTAAAGAATTAAAATTAGACTGTTATGTGATTGGAGGTTATGTACGTGATTATCTCTTAGAGCGTGGAGATGCAAAAGATATAGATGTAGTTGCTGTTGGGAGTGGTATAAATCTCGCACAGCAAGTTTCTAAAAACCTACCAACAAACCCTAAAGTTCAGGTATTTAAAACCTATGGGACAGCTATGTTACGCTTTGAAGACATTGAAGTAGAGTTTGTTGGCGCACGTAAAGAAAGTTATAACGAAGATAGCCGTAATCCTTTAGTAGAAAATGGCACATTACAAGATGATCAAAACCGACGTGATTTTACAATAAATGCACTTGCTCTTAGTCTCAATACATCTAATTTTGGTGAGCTTTTAGATCCTTTTAAAGGTATAGAAGATTTAGATAAAGGCATTATTCGTACACCATTAGACCCAGACATAACGTACAGTGATGATCCGCTACGTATGCTGCGTGCCATTCGTTTTGCAACACAGCTCAACTTTGCAATTGAAGAAAAATCCCTGAAAGCTATTACTGTCAATAAAGACCGAATCAAAATAATAACCAAAGAGCGTATTGTTACAGAGTTAAACAAAATACTAGAAAGTGATAAACCTTCAATAGGATTTAAACTTTTAGAAAAAACAGGATTATTAGACTACATTCTACCAGAACTTATAGCCTTAAAAGGAATTGATGAGATTGAAGGTCAACGTCATAAAGATAACTTCTATCATACCCTAGAAGTTGTTGATAACATTGCGCAAACTACAGATAATTTATGGTTACGTTGGGCTGCACTTCTACATGACATTGGAAAAGCTCCTACAAAAAAGTTTGACAAAAAAATTGGATGGACTTTTCATGCTCATGAGTTTGTAGGCTCTAAAATGGTTTATAAATTATTTAAACGACTTAAAATGCCATTAAATGACAAAATGAAATTTGTTCAAAAAATGGTGTTGATGAGTTCTCGCCCAATAGTTTTAGCTAGTGAAGTTACAGATTCCGCTGTGCGGCGTTTGGTATTTGATGCTGGTGAGCATGTAGATGATCTAATGACGCTTTGTGAGGCCGACATCACCACAAAAAACCCAAAAAAATTCAAAAAATACCACAGTAATTTTAAACTTGTACGAGACAAAATTATTGAAGTTGAAGAGCGTGATCGTGTACGTAATTTTCAACCACCTGTTTCAGGTGAAGAAATAATGAAAGCGTTTAATTTAAAACCTTCAAAAGAAATAGGAATAATTAAAGAAGCTATAAAAGAAGCTATTCTTGAAGGTGAGATCCCTAACGAACATGAGGCAGCATATAAATTAATGATAGAAAAAGGAAAGAAATTGGGGTTGATTACTCAGAATTGAATAATAAAAAATTGAAAAAGAAAATAGAAAAATGAAAAAGGATAATAAATCCGTAATCTACTGGTTGCTAACAGGTTGTTTCTTAATTTTTATAATGGTGATAGTTGGTGGTATTACCAGACTTACGCATTCTGGCCTCTCCATTTCTAATTACAAGTTGATTTCTGGTGTGATTCCACCTATGAACGAAATAGAATGGAATGAAGCTTTTGATTTATATAAACAGTACCCTGAATATCAAAAGTTAAACTATGGCATGTCTTTAGAAGAGTTTAAAGACATTTATTTCTGGGAATGGATACATCGTGTTATCGGTCGCTTTATTGGGTTAGTATTTATTATTCCTTTCGTTTATTTTTTAATAAAAAAACGACTCTCTAAATCCACCATTAAAAAATCTATTATTCTTCTCCTTATGGGAGGATTTCAAGGTTTTTTGGGCTGGTATATGGTAAAAAGTGGATTGGTAGACAGACCAGACGTAAGTCATTATAGACTAGCGGCACACTTAACAACAGCATTTCTAACCTTTGCCTATACCTTTTGGGTTGCTTTAGATTTAATGTTTCCTAATAAGAAATCTATAGATACAAAACTTAGAAATTTTATTAGAATAGGTTTAGCTGTATTAATTATTCAGATTATTTACGGTGCTTTTGTTGCTGGTTTAGATGCTGGATGGATACACAACCATTGGCCTTTTATGAGTGAAGGTAAACTGATTCACGAAACGGTTTATACAGAACAAAGCCCAACGTTTCTCAATTTTATTGAGGGAAAAAGCGGAGTACAGTTTGTGCACAGAACCTTGGCTTATGTTGTAGTAATTTTCATTTTATCCATTTGGTACAAAGCCACACGAAAAGAGATTTCAAAATTGCAGAAATTAGGAGTCAATAGCTTACTTGCAGTAGTAGGCATACAGTTTTTTTTAGGTGTGCTCACACTACTACTTGCCGTACCTGTTTGGCTAGGAGTTTTACATCAGGTTGTTGCATTTATTTTATTGAGTTGTATGGTTTTTACACTTCATCGTTTTAGTAAATAGTTTAAATTTGTATTATGATTTACAGATTTAGAGTCATATTAGACAACGATACAGAAGATGATGTGTTTCGCGATTTAGAGATCCGTGAAACAGACACTATGGAAGATTTACATAATATCATTACCCAATCTTTTGGTTTTGACGGTATGGAAATGGCTTCTTTTTATATAAGTGATGATCAGTGGAATCAAGGTGAAGAAATTGCCATGTTTGACATGAGTGAAGCTGGTAACGAAGTCAAAATGATGAGCACAACTATTATCAAAGATATAGTACACGAGGCATCACCAAAACTAATATATGTATACGATTTCTTAAGCATGTGGACCTTCTATGTAGAACTTGCTGAAATTGTAGACGAAACCCAAGGCACAGACTATCCAAATTTAATGTTTGTCCATGGTCAGATACCAGATCAAGCACCAGATAAGTCATTCGAAGCTGAAGAAAATGATGATTTTAATGAATTTGACGATGATCTAGATATTGACGATTACGAAAGTCTTGATTTTGATGAAAATTGGAATTGATTAGTCTTTCCTCAAAAATGATTTCCTATTTAATACATTTTTGATAATAATCTCATTTACAAAATAATCCAAGCCTGACCCAATAAGGATATTTCTGCTATCAAAATTTTGATACAGCCCATTTTCAAGTGGCTCACAAAAAAATAAAAAGCTATCCAGGTTATCAAAATTTATTCTGTCTTCCAACATAAATTTTGGTGGACTAAAATCTATACCTGATACATCAAAATTAAAGTCTTTTCTAATAGAAACCCATTCTGGTTTTTTAAAATTAATGATAGACTTTTCTGTTTGTAATGATAAGCCTTTATTGAAATTTATATCTTCAGCCAATACACTCTTAAAATAAAATTCTTTAGAACTTTTATTATCAATGCTTTGAGCCTTAGATAAATTCACAAAACAAACTAGTAAAAGCACCTTTAAGACAATAGATTTCATAGATAATGTTTTCCTCAAATTTACAAAATAGTTTATAAAACTAAACCTAACTGTAACAAATAATAATCAACATCGTCATACTTACATAACCAATCAATACTGAGTTTTCAGTATTCAAAAACCAATCAATTTTGGAGCAACCCATTCTAACAATTAATAATCTTACAAAGAAATTTGGCTATCTCACAGCAGTAAAAGATTTAAGTTTTACCATTAACAAGGGAAACGTTTACGGTATTTTAGGTCCTAATGGAAGCGGAAAATCCACCACTTTGGGCATCGTACTCAATGTGGTTAATAAAACCAGTGGAAGCTTTCATTGGTTTGATGGTAATACCTCAACTCATGATGCCTTAAAACAAGTAGGTGCTATTATAGAGCGTCCAAATTTTTACCCTTATATGACTGCAGAACAGAATCTAAAACTAGTTTGTAGAATAAAGGGAGTAGATCATGACAAAATTGACGAAAAACTAGAGGTAGTAGGACTCTTAGATAGAAAAAACCATAAGTTTAAAACCTACTCTTTGGGTATGAAACAACGTTTAGCCATTGCTTCTGCCCTACTTAATGATCCTGAGATTTTAATTTTAGATGAACCTACAAATGGATTAGATCCACAAGGAATTCATCAAATCCGTCAAATCATTAAAGAAATAGCTGCAGGAGGTACAACCATATTATTAGCTTCCCACCTTCTTGACGAAGTTGAAAAGGTATGTTCTCATGTTGTTGTACTTAGAAAAGGTGAAAAATTATATTCTGGTCGCGTAGATGAAATGATAAATAGTCATGGCTTTTTTGAGTTAAAAGCAGACAAAAGAGAAGAGCTTATTGCGCTTATTGAATCTAATCCAAACTTTGGAAAACTTAAAATTGAAGGTGAATTAATTACTGCTTTTTTAAATGAGCCTATGTCAGCATCAGACTTTAATAAAATGATGTTCGATAAAGGCATCTTGCTATCACACTTAGTAAAGAGAAAAGAAAGTCTTGAGGAGCAATTCTTGCAATTAACAGACAATACAGGAATTAATCAAGAAATAGAAAAATTAGGCTAAGACCTTTCAAAACCAATCAAAAATATGTTACGTCTCATAAAATTAGAATTACAAAAATTATGGCTCAATAAAGTAAGCCGTATACTCATTTTTGTATCATTTATATTACCCTTTACAGTATTAGTACTATCATCAATAAAAATCAATTTTTTTGGTTTTTTCACCTTAGAATTAGGTGAGTTGGGGATTTTTAACTTTCCTATTATCTGGCACATTACAACCTTTTTCGCCTCATACTTTAAATTCTTTTTTGCCATTGTTGTGGTTAGTATGATTGGTAATGAATACAGTAACAAAACACTAAAACAGAATCTTATAGATGGCTTAAGTAAAAAGGAGTTTATTTTATCAAAGTTCTATACAATAGTATTCTTTTCACTTTGTGCCACTATACTTATAGGAGTTGCTTCATTTTTTATAGGATTGTATTATTCTAGTTATACTGAAGCATCTATTATTTTTAGGGAAGTAGAATTTTTACTGGCTTATTTTGTAAAACTTGTGGGCTTCTTTAGTTTGTGTTTATTCTTCGGAATGTTACTTCAACGTTCAGCTTTTGCATTAGGTTTCTTATTTGTACTCTATATTATTGAATGGTTAATATTTTGGGGTGCTTACGAAGTTTTTGATAATGCTGATGATGCTTTTAAAGTTAAAAACTTCTTACCTCTAGAATCTATGTATAAACTCATAGACCAACCTATTCAACGTATTATAATGACTAAATTCCCCGAAAAGACAGATATAGCCTACGACTATGCAGTGCATTGGTACGAAATAGCAATCGTATTGGGTTGGTCTGCGATTTTTATCTTTTTGTCTTATCAATTATTAAAAAAGAGAGATTTGTAATAACTTTGAGGTAATTGCTATGTAATTTTAATACTAAATCTAGGAGTTTTTAAGTTCTCCTTGTTATATTGTATTGAACTATGTAGTGTACATTAAAGTTGTTATGAAAAAGAGCTGTGTTTTAATATTTACCATACTTTTTTGTGCCTTATCATTTGCTCAAGAAGAAACTACCAATTGGGCTTTTGGAAACAATGCTGGTCTTAATTTTGATTTAACAACAGGAAACGTAACTCCTATTATCACTTCCATAAGTACCTCAGAAGGGTGTTCTACTATCTCTGATGAAAATGGTATTTTACAATTTTATACAGACGGACGAACAGTTTGGAACCGTAACCATCAAATTATGCCCAATGGTAATTATTTTGGTGGCACAGGTTTGCTAGGAGATCCTTCTAGTACCTCTTCAGGTGTAATTGTACCTCATCCAACTAATAACAACCTATACTATATCTTTACTGTAGATGAACCTCATCACAATAATGCATGGGCATCACCCAATCAAGGTCCTGCTGATCAAAATGGAAATCCCTTAAATTTTTATGAAGAAACTTTTGGAGATTTTCAATCTGTACCAAATGATGACGACGGCTTTAATAATGGCTTCAACTACTCTTTAGTAGACATGACACTCAATGGAGGTTTTGGTGATGTCGTAACTACCGAAAAAAATGTACACCTTATAACTTACGATACCTCTCAACAAGACCAAACATTATATAAGTGTGCCGAAAAAATAACTGCCGTTCAAGGGGCTGATTGTGAAACAATGTGGGTTATAACTCAGTTTGTAGACACCTTTTATGCTTTTAAAATAGACGCTAATGGGTTCAATGATTTAACTCCAGTAACTTCAATAGTACCACCCAATATCACCACACAAGGTTATAGACGTAATGGTATTGGCTACATGAAATCATCTCCAGACGGCACTAAAATTGCTGTTTGCCATGCTCAAAATGGTGTTTTTCCTAGCGATGATAATGCTGCACCTGATACTGGTAGTTTTTGGATTTATGATTTTGATAATGCGACTGGTCAAGTTAGTAATCCTGTTAATTTAATTTCAGATGTTCAAAGTTACGGAACTGAGTTCTCTGCTGATTCCAAAAAAGTATATGTCACAAATGGTTCAGTAGTGAGACAATTTGATCTTGAAGACAACAATTCAGAAACTATTGTACACCAACAACCAAGTGGATTTATTTCGGCTATGCAATTAGCACCAAATAATAAAATTTATGTTTGTAATCAATCTAACCCAATTAGTTTAGATGTTATTGAACAACCTGCCGAAGCTGGATTAGCTTGTACATACAACGTTGCTGGTCAATCTCTAGCTGGAGGAACTAGCGCAACTCTGGGTCTACCACCATTTATTACTTCTTTTCTTGGTTTTGAAATAGATATCATCAGAAACGGTATTAGCACCACCGAATTACGCTTGTGTACTGGTGATAGTTACACCTTGCAAGCAGACGATATCACTGGTGCTGATTATGTTTGGTCTTTTGATGGTAATCCGATTCCAGGAAACAATCAGGCGCAACTCTTTATAGATACTCCTGGTTTTTATGAAGTTTATATAGAACCCAATAATGGTGATTGCCCTATTGAAGGTAGTGCAGTTGTTGGTGTTTTTGATATTCCTGTAGCAAATCCTGTGACAGACATCACTGCATGTGATGACTTTGGAAACGATGGCATCTTTGGAGGTTTCGACTTTACCAATAAAAATAGCGAAGCACTTGCTACGCAATCAGCATCGCAGTATAATGTACGTTATTTTGAATCGATGGATGATGCTAATAATCTTGAAAATGAAATTACATTCCCATATACAAACATCAACAACCCACAAACCATATACGTCAGGGTAGATAATACCGATAATACAAATTGCTTTGATGTTACCAGTTTTCAACTTGAAGTGTTTAACACACCACAAATTGTTCAACTAAATAATATTGAATTTTGTGATAATGAAGGTGACCCAACAGATGGATTTGCTACAATAGAATTAGGAGATTTAATCCCATCTATAAGAGGTGCGCAATCAGAAGCCGATACAAATATAACATTTCACTCCACTCAACAAGATGCAGATGATAATGTATCACAATTACCCTTATCTTATAGCAATACAACAGCGGTTAACGAAACTATTTTTGTTAGAATAGAAAATACAAATAGTACAGACTGTTACAGTACAGGAAGTTTTCAGCTTACAATTAATGATGCTCCAATAGCGAATAATATTACTATAGTGCAGTGTGATGAAGATGATATACCTGAAGGCTTCACAACATTTAATATTGGTTCATTTAGTGATGATGTTATTAATAACGAAGCAAATAGAACCGTAACCTACTACCTATCTCTAGTAGATGCAGAAAATGAAGAAAACGAAATTGATGCTGATGCTTTTGATAATTTCTTTAATCCTCAAATAGTTTATGCAAGGGTTACGAATACCTCAACGGGTTGCGTAAGTTTTAGTGAAGTCTCTTTAGAGGTTAGTACTACATCTTCTAACAATGCTAGTTTGGCTGTGTGCGATGATGATGGTAATGAAGATGGTTTTGCCAATTTTAATCTCAATGATACCAATGCCATTGTACTTGCTGGTGCTCCTGCAGGTTTAAATCTTCAATACTATGAAACCTATGAAGATGCTTTAGTTGAAGCTAATCCGCTAAGTACCAACTTTACAAATACCATTCCGAATAATCAAACCATCTATGCTCGTGTTGAAAATTCTAATGCTTGCTATGGCATAAGTGAAATCGAGCTTACAGTTTACGAGCTTCCAAATATTGAAACCGAGTTTGAAACGTTATATTGCCTCAATAGTTTCCCAGAAACTATCGTATTAGACGCAGGAATTATTAATGATGCACCTAGTAACTATTTATTTGATTGGTCTACTGGTGAAAATACATCAACCATAGAAGTTGATGCTCCAGGCACCTATAATGTTAGAGTGAGTAATGTCAATGGCTGTTTTAAAGACAGAACCATAACAGTTTTACCATCCAATATTGCTACTATAGATAATATTGAAATTGTAGATGCTTCAAACAATAACTCCATTACCGTTTTGGTTTCAGGCGAAGGCGATTATGAGTATGCTTTAGATGATATTAATGGCCCTTATCAAGATTCTAATGTATTTGAAGATATTTCACCAGGTCTGTACACGGTATTTGTTAGAGACAAAAATGACTGTGGCATTGCAGATGAATTAGTTTCAGTTATTGGTTTTCCCAAATTCTTCACGCCAAATGGAGATGGAAGCAACGAGTTTTGGCAAGTCAGAGGCATTAATAATCAGTTTCAAGCTAATTCTTTAATTCTTATTTTTGACCGTTACGGAAAACTTTTAACAAAGCTTAACCCCCTCGGTCCTGGTTGGGATGGCACATATAATGGTGCCAACATGCCTGCGAGTGACTATTGGTTTAAGGTAGAACTAGAAGATGGTAGAGTCTTTACTAGTCATTTTTCTTTAAAACGATAATATTTGAAACCAAATCTATTTTATAATAAAAACCTATTAGCAATAGCTATCTTATGCTTTAGCATTTTCTGTTACAGCCAAGAACCTAATGACTGTGTCAATGCCATCACGGTTTGTGGTAATTCAAGCTTTGTGTTTGATGTTAATGGACAAGGTGTTGAAGAAGTACAAGGACTGAGTGATTGTGGTAGTGGTGAAAATAACAGTATCTGGTTTCAAGTAACTATTGCAACTTCTGGTACGCTTGCTTTTACATTAACACCAAGTAGTACTGCTATTTCTGAGGATTATGACTTTTTTCTTTTTGGTCCTAATGCCACTTGTGGTAATCTAGGGCAAACCATAAGATGCTCAACCACCAATCCAGCAGCAGCTAATCAAGGCAATAACCTCACAGGAATGAGTCCTGATGATCCAGATCCAGATGAAGGGCCTGGTGCGGATGGCGATAGTTTTGTAAGTGATTTAGATGTACTAGCAGGCGAAACTTATTTTTTAGTAATAGACAGGCCTGTTGGCAATAGTCCGTTTTCTCTAGAATGGACTGGTACCGCAACGTTTCCTGAAAGACCTTCAAACCCTACTTTAGCCAATCCGAATATCACAAGTTTACCCCCTTTAGAACTTTGTGACGGAATTGCACCTTTTGATGATGCTATAACAGAAGTAGACTTTTCTAATCTTTCACAAGATATCATTAATGGTGCTACAGATGTTGCAGTGAGTTACCACATATCTGAAAACGATGCTACCATCAATGTAAATCCTCTTGGCGATATTTTTACTAGCTTTCCTATCACCCAGACTGTTTTTATCAGAATTGAGAATACGATTACTGGATGTTTTATTATAAACGATATTGTAATCAATATTACTGGTTTTTCAAATTTTAATAACCCAACTACATATCAATTGTGTGATGATGACACTGATGGTGATGACCAAAATGGACAAGTCACATTTGATTTTGATTTAAAGACTCAAGAGATTATCAATGGTATTTTAGGTGCAAATTATAATATAACCTACCATTTATCTCAAGCAGATGCAGAAACTGATAATTCAGCTTTACCAACCATTTATACAAATACAGTAGCAACTCCTACTGAAATTTTTGTAAGAATTGAAGATATAAACAGTGGTTGTGTTGGGTTTACCTCGTTTGATATTGTAGTAGCTGCAAAGCCAATTGCTAATGATTTATCGCTAATACAATGTGATGAAGATGGCATACCTGAAGGTTTTACTACTTTCAATCTTAATCAAATATCTAATGAAGTTACCAACGGAGATTCAAATGCTGATGTTACTTATTATTTATCTCAAGTAGATGCAGAAAATAATGAAAATGAAATTAATGCCGATGCTTTTGACAATTTCTTCAATCCACAAATTGTTTATACAAGAGTTACTAATACTTCAACAGGCTGTGTGAGTTTTAGTGAAGTATCTTTAGAAGTTAGTACTACATCTTCTAACAATGCTAGTTTGGCTGTGTGCGATGATGATGGTAATGAAGATGGTTTTGCAGTTTTCAACCTTAACGACACCAATGCCATTGTGCTTGCTGGTGCCCCTGTTGGTTTAAATCTTCAATATTTTGAAACTTATGAAGATGCTTTGTTGGAAACTAATCCGCTTGGCACAAACTTTACCAATACTATTCCTTATAATCAAACGATTTATGCTCGTGTTGAAAACTCTAATGCTTGCTATGGTATTAGTGAAATTGAACTTACCGTTTACGAACTTCCAGATATTGAGACCGAATTTGAAACGTTATACTGCCTCAATAGTTTCCCTGATACAATCGTATTAGATGCTGGCATTGTTAACGACTCTCCAAGTAACTATTTATTTGATTGGTCTACTGGTGAAAATACAGCAACCATAGAAGTTGATGCACCAGGCACCTACAATGTTAGGGTGTCTAACGTTAACGGTTGTTTTAAAGACAGAACCATTACAGTCTTACCATCTAATATTGCAACTATTGAAGCAATTGAAGTTGTTGATGCTTCCAATAATAATACCATTACTGTTTTAGTTTCAGGCGAAGGAGATTATGAATACGCATTAGATGATGTTGATGGTCCTTATCAAGATTCCAACATATTCGAAGATGTATTACCAGGACTCTACACTGTATTTGTTAGAGATAAAAATGATTGTGGTATTACAGATGAATTAGTCTCGGTTATTGGTTTTCCTAAATTCTTCACACCAAATGGTGATGGTACAAACGAATTTTGGCAAGTCAAAGGTATTAGCAGTCAATTTCAAGCCAATACTAGTATTCAAATTTTTGACCGTTACGGTAAGCTATTGGTAGAACTCAATCCTCTTGGTGGTGGTTGGGATGGCACTTATAATGGTGCTAAAATGCCAAGTGCCGATTATTGGTTTAAAGTACAACTAGAAGATGGTAGAGTCTTTACAAGTCACTTTAGTTTGGTACGATAAATATTAATAGTAATTTAGATGAAACCAATCCAAGCCATTTGAAACAGGCATATCACATACTTTATTTGCTTTTTTTAGGCTTAGTATTACCAGTATCAGCTCAAGATATCTCATTGTTTCAACAATTCAATGGACGTTTTGATTATGTTGCCATAGGTAACACCATGAATATTGCTGAGAATGGCCCTTCAGGACCTTGCACAATAGCTACTACTTCATCAGCTGATTTAAACCTAAGTACTAATCAAACTATTGTTGCCGCCTATCTGTATTGGGCAGGCTCAGGAACAGGTGATTTTGACATTACAATTAATGATTTACCTATAACTGCAGAACGTACCTTTAGCGATGCCTTGGATGCCAACCGTGTATTTTTTGCAGCTTTTGCTGATGTTACTGATATTGTAACCACTCTAGGCAATGACACATATACTATTTCAAATTTTGATCTTAATAGTGTTATCGCACCATACTGTCCTACGGGTACAAATTTTGGCGGTTGGGCTATATCTATAATTTACCAAGACGATACCTTACCCTTAAACCAACTTAATGTTTATGATGGCCTACAAAGCGTCCCGACTTTTTTAAGTATCACATTAGACAATCTAAATGTTTTAGATAATGAAAACGCTAAAATTGGTTTCATTGCTTGGGAAGGAGATCAATCTCTTGCCGTTAATGAACAACTAAGTATTAATGGTAATGTTATTAGTAATCCACCTTTGAATCCTGCCAACAATGCTTTTAATGGTACTAATTCATTTACAGGTGCTACAAATCTTTATAATATGGATATTGATGTGTATAACATTCAGAATAATATCAATATTGGAGATACCTCTGCAACAATAACCTTAACCTCTGGGCAGGACTATGTAATGATTAACAATATCATTACAGTACTAAACAGCCAATTACCAGATGCTACCATAGATGTTGACGATTATATAGTAAACTGTGGGGACAATAGTATTGAACTATTCTATACGGTCAATAATTTTAATAGTACAGATATACTACCTGCTAATACACCAATTGCATTTTATTTAGATGGTCTACTTATTGGGCAAAGCCAAACTATAAACACTTTAAATATTGGTGAGTCCGAATCTAATACCATAATTGTGACTGTGCCTGAAGACTCAAACCCTAATTTAACCATAATCGCAATTGTTGATGACGATGGTACCATGTCCGGAATCGTAACTGAAACCAACGAGGATAATAATGTTAACTTTGTTGATATTGAGCTATTAGTCATACCAGACATCATCACTTTACCAGGATTAGTTGGCTGCAACGAGGGTTTTGAAGTCTCAACTTATAATTTGTATGATGCCTTAATGAATCTGGAATATGATGAAGAAGATGTCTCTTTTTATCTATCCCTCGAAGACTTAGAAACAGCATCGAATTCTATTTTAATACCAAGTACTTACAATAACGCTTCAAATCCTGAGACTATTTATGTAAGGTTAGAAAGTCCTCCTTGTTATGAAATTTACACGTTTCAACTTACCATAGAAAATTGCCCACCTTATGTGCCGAATGGTTTTTCACCTAATGACGATACGTTTAACGACTGGTTTAACATACAAGGATTATATGACATTTTTACTGAGCATCAATTAAAAATCTTTAACCGATATGGTGATATTATTTTTGAAGGCAACAATGAAAAGCCTTGGAACGGAAAAATAAATAGTGGATTAAACAATCATGGTAAAACTGTTCCTGTAGGTACGTATTACTATATTCTAAACCTCAATGATCCTAACTATCGACCAATGGTAGGTTGGGTGTACGTAAATTACTAGATTTGTTAAGATTTTTATCCGTTTATCTTTTTCATTTGCAGGTAAGATAATCATCAATTAATTTTAATACTGTGTATAGATTTTAATCTCCCTCATGAGCATCATACACAAATCCCTCTTAATATTTTATTTATCGAAAGCTATGTTTTTCCATCATGGAAAACAACAATATGGAGTTTCAGGTTAAGAAGCATTATTTGTTGAGGCTGTAATGTTTTCGAAATTTCAATTTGGGAAAAAGACCTCTTTTTGAGGTCTTTTTTGTGCGATTTAGAATACAAAATATTTAAATATGTTAACATTTAACGTATTTCATCGTATTTTTTTGTATTTAGTCTTTATTACAGTTATTTTTCAAGCTTAGAACGTACAAAACTATCAGCCCCAAAAAATGATAAAAAACTGTACAGTAAACTTAACCTAACTTATGGATTATATTAACCGTTCCCTCCTACTATGCTTATGCTTTATCTGCAGTTTTTCTTTTGCGCAACAAATCACGGTAGATAATTCTGTTAGTCCACAAAATTTAATTGAAAACAATTTCATTCAGGGTTGTGTAGAAGTTTCTAATATTAGTTCACCATCTAATGGTAGTGTTGTTGGTTTGGGTAGTTTTGGCTACTTTGAAAGGGCAGCCTCGAATTTTCCGTTTGAAAATGGAATTGTATTAAGCACTGGAAATGCTAATTCTGCCGGAAATACTGAAAACTCAGCTACATTAAACGAAGGTAATAATAGTTGGGGAACCGATACTGATTTAGAAGCTGCACTTGGCATTACAGGTACACTAAATGCTACATCTATTGAGTTTAATTTTATCTCTATATCTAATCAAATCCAATTTAATTACATTTTAGCCTCTGAAGAATATTTTGGGAATTTCCCTTGTCAGTATTCAGATGGTTTTGCTTTTTTAATTAGAGAAGCTGGTACTGGTGCACCTTATACCAATATCGCCTTAGTTCCAGGAACTTCGACACCAGTAAATACAAATACAGTTCATGAAGAAATTGTAGGTTTTTGTGAAGCTTCAAACGAACAATACTTTGAAGGTTACAGCCTTGGAGACACGAATTATAATGGCAGAACAACCGTATTGTCTGCTACTGCAACCATTCAACCTAATGTAGAATATCAAATAAAACTCATTATTGCCGACCAAACGGATGAGAACTATGATTCTGCGGTTTTTATACAGGGAAATAGTTTTAATGCCACTGTAGACCTAGGCGAAGATTTTTCAACCTGTGCTAGCGAAATCATTTTAAATGGAGATATAGGTAATCCTCAAGCCACATACAATTGGTACCTTAATGATGTATTAATTTCTGGTGAAAACCAAACCACTCTCAATGCTACCCAATCAGGTAATTATCGTGTAGAAATTGAAATTCCACTATCTGGAGGTTCTTGTATTATTGAAGATGAGATTAACCTTACTTTAAGTTCTACACAATCTTCAGGCCCAATATCAGATTATGATATATGTGATGATACTAGTAATGATGGTATAGAAACTTTTGATTTAACCACTAAAGATGCAGAAGTTTTAGCTTCTGTGCCACCTTCAAACTATGACATATCATATCACTATTCTGATACTGAAGCACAAAATGGTATTAATGGTATCAATGGCTCAATTCAAAATACTACAAATCCACAAGTCATACATGCAAGAATTGAAGATATTAATAATGGCTGCTTAGCCTTTTCAAGCTTTAATCTTATTGTTAATCCTTTACCTAACATCAACAATCCATCATCTTTAGAGGTTTGTGATGACCAAGTTGCTGATGGATTTACCACTATAGATCTTAACATAAAAAATGATGAGATCACTAATGGTCTTACAAATCTAATTGTTACCTATCATAGTTCTCAAATAGATGCATCATCTGGTGCAAATCCATTACCAATGCCTTATGTGAACACCAACACAAATGAGCAGGTTTTTGTAAGTGTTAGAGATGAGTTTACGGGTTGTATTAGTACTACAAGTTTAGATATTACGGTTTTAGATAATCCTGTCATAAACACTGAAGACCATTACATAGATGCTTGTGATGCAGACCATGATGGCTTCGCCAGTTTTGATTTAACAAGCATAATCCCTGACGTGTTACAAGGTTTAACTGGTGTTACCGTTACATTTCATGAAACCAATGACGATGCTTTAACAGGAATCAACCCTATTGCAGATGACACTAACTACACTAATACTGTTTCTGAAGAACAAATTATATATATCAGGGTTGAAAGTAACACTACAGGTTGTGCTTCTGTAACTCCTATAGAAATTCATACCAATTTATTACTTACTGCCACAGAAATAAGGGATATTACCCTTTGCGATATTGATAATGATGGAGTTGAAGAGTTTAATTTTTTAGGCATTGCATCAAGTATTATTAATGACTTGCCAACTGAGTTTGGCATTTCTATTGAATTCTACTTAACTGAAACAGATAGAGATAATCAGGTAAATGCTCTAGACCAAACAGTACCATTCATTCCGACCAGTAATCCACAAACCATCTATTTAGGATTAACCAGTGCTACTTGCTACGATATAGAGCAAATAGACTTAATACTAATTCCTGTATATGAGTTTGAAAATATTATTAATCAAACCGTTTGTGACGAAGACCAAGATGGTTTTACAACAACAGATTTATCTCAATTTGATGCTCAAGTAACAGATGACTTAGATGGGTTTGGTGTTACTTATTTTTTAACTGAAGACGACGCCAGAAATAACACAAACGTTTTACCAAATTTTTATACAAATACAACGAATCCTTTTACAGTCTACCCTAGAATAACATCTGATGAGACAGGTTGTTCAGACATTACCTTTTTTGAAATTACGGTTTTAGAAGCTCCAGTTACTTCTACACCATCCGATATTGTGATTTGCGATGATGACCAAGATGGGTTATTTACTATCAATCTATTAGATGTTATTCCAGAAGTAGTAAGTACTACTAACGAAAGACAAATTACATTTCATACCAGTCAAACTGATGCTGATAATGGTAATAACGCTATAGCTAACGAAAACACTTATAATGCACAAACAGAAACTGTTTACGTTAGAGTAGAAAACACAACTACTGGTTGCCATTCAACAGAAATACTAAATATTACAGTTAACACCTTACCTGTATTTACTGCAATAGACAATTACAAAATTTGTGAGGATAGTAGCGATGGCTTTGCAGACTTTATTTTCAACACTAAAGATGCAGAAATTCTAAATGGACAAACAGGCAAGCAAGTTTTATATTATTTAAATCAAAATGATGCAGACAATAGAACAAATGCCATTGACAAAGATGTAGCTTACCAAAATATTACTACACCACAAACGATTTTTGTAAGAGTGGAAAATCTCACAGATCAAGATTGTTACGGTACTTCTAGTTTTATAATTGAAGTTGGTACTAATCCTGTATACAATGAGCCTGTAGATTGGTTTGTTTGTGATGACATATCTAACGACGGCTCTGAAACTTTTGATTTATCAACTAAGATTATAGAAATATCAGAAGGTATTTCAGATAACCTAACAGTAACATTTTATACCTCGTTAAATAATGCCGAAAATAGTATTGACCCTCTACCACTTCAATTTACCAATACGGTAAACCCACAAACTATTTTTGTTCAAATTGATAATGGTACAATATGTAACTCTATAACTTCTTTTGAACTTAATATAATACAAGTACCTGACGTTAATCCTTCTGTTCCTCTTATTGCCTGCGATACAGATTACGACGGATTTACAGAATTTGATTTAATCAATGCTGAATTTGACATTTTAGATGTTAGGCAAGATGATATTGAGATTAGTTATTTTGAAAACTATGATGATGCCGAGGCCAACATCAATACCATTTCAAATCCAGAAGCCTATACTAACACGAGTAATCCGCAAACAGTTTATATAAAAATAAATAATACTATCTCAAACTGTTATGTCTTGGTTCCTGTTGATTTAAGTGTAAATATGCCACCTTTTATTAATGATTTTCAATCATTCGACATTTGCGAAAATGAAGACAATAGTTTCGATTTAACTGAAATCAATGAGGTAATAATGGATGAAAGTTTTAATGTACTATTCAGTTATTACACAAATGAAGCCGATGCCTATGCTAACGAAAATGCACTAAATACTGATTACACATATTCAACCAATAACGATACACTTTATGCACGAGCTGAATTCAGTACAACCCATTGTTTTACTGTGTATGAATTTAATCTTAACGTAAATCCGCTACCTATAGCCAATCAACCAAGTGATCTAGAAGGATGTGATGATGATTACGATGGATTATTAGACTTTGATTTAACACTGCAGAATGCTCAAATACTTGGAACTCAAAACCTATCCAACTTCACAGTAACCTACCATAATTCTGAAGGTGATGCCAACAATAATTTATCAGCACTAGATACCAACTACATGGCTTTTGATTCTGAAATCATATACGCTAGAGTAGAAAACAATGCAACTGGTTGCTACTCTACAACACAGTTTTCAGTTATTATTCATCCATTACCTATTATAGATATTGAAGATCAGGTTATTTGTTTGGACAATTTACCATTAATTGTTTCTGCAAACACCAACAACCCTACAGATCAATATATTTGGTCTACTGGTGAAACCACACCAGAAATTACAATACAACAAATTGGAACCTATTGGGTAACCGTAACTTCTGAGTTTGGATGCGAAAATACCAGAGTTTTCAGTGTTGCTGAATCTGAAGCTGCAACAATAGAAGCTACAGAAGTTATAGATTTTTCAGACCCTAATAATATCACAGTTACCATAAGTGGTATTGGAGATTACTTGTATCAATTAGACGATGGTGAACCCCAAGAATCTAACTTTTTTGATAACGTAGGTATGGGTTATCATACTGTAACAATTATAGATTTAAATGGTTGTTCTGAAGTAACAAGAGAGGTTTTAGTAATAGATATTCCAAAACACATGTCCCCAAACGGAGACGGCCAATATGATACTTGGCATATTGTTGGTGTCGAAACACTACCTGGAACCATTATTCATATTTTTGATCGTTACGGTAAGCATTTAGCTACTCTAAGACATGATAGTCCTGGTTGGGATGGCACTTTAAACGGTCTAAACCTACCTGCAAGTGACTACTGGTTTGTTGCGAATGTAGCAAGAGGAAATCAGTCTTTTGAGGTAAAAGGGCATTTTGCTATACGTCGTTAAACACTTATATACAGCAAATTATTACTTAAAATAAAAGAAAGTATAAGCTTTTTCCTATCTTTGATTATAAGAGAACTAAAGTAATACCTAATGTCCTCTTAAAAAAAAGCTATGACAGGGAATAGATCACTTACTCTTCTCCTCTTTTTGTTGTTCGTAAACTTTTTGTTTTCCCAACAAATCGTCACGGACAATACTCTAACTCCGCAACAACTTATCCAGAATTTGGTAGGTGACAATTGTGCTACGGTCAACAATATTTCATCACCTTATAATGGCAATGTAAATAATATCATTAGCTATGGAAATTTTAACAGAGGCTCTTCTGGTTTCCCTTTAGAAAGTGGTATCGTTTTATCTACAGGAAGCATAACAAAAGCTGGAAATTCCGTCATAACCGAAAACCTGAGTGACGGCAATATAAACTGGGAAACAGATCCTGATGTGCTGAATGTTCTTGGCATAGACCAAACCCTCAATGCTACCTCAATTCAGTTTAACTTTAGTACTGCAAATAATTTTGTTGCCTTTAAATACCTGTTTGCTTCGGATGAATACCAACAAGAATATCCTTGTAATTTCAGGGATGTATTTGCTATTTTAATTAGACCTGCTGGTAGTACAGACCCTTTCGTTAATATTGCACTAGTACCAGAAACAACTACCGAAGTAAGTACCAATACCATTCATCCCAATATCAATGGGTTTTGTAATGCGATAAATGAAGACTATTTTCAAGGCTATAGTTTACCAAGCACAAACTTCAACGGCCAAACTACAATATTAATAGCAAATACTGCAGTTATACCAAATGAGGAATATGAAATAAAATTTGTAATTGCAGACCATATAGACCAACGTTTTGACTCTGCAGTTTTTATTGAAGCAGAAGGTTTTGGTGGTGCCATAGATCTTGGACCAGACCAATCTGTTTGTGGCAGCGATTTAATTTTGGATGCCGACATTGACAATCCTGATGCAAATTACTCGTGGTTTTTAGATGATAGCTTAATAAATGGTGAAACCAGCCCAACACTACAGATTAGTCAATCTGGTACTTACAGAGTAGAAATAACAATTACAAACTCTACGAGTAACTGTTTGTTAGAAGATAGTATTGAGCTAGATGTAATCCCCTATCAAATAGCCGCACCTATAGAAGATCTTTCTGTCTGTGATTCTTCACCTAGTGATGGAATCTATGAATTTGACTTTCCTCTTTTGAAAAATGATGAAATTTTTGCTGAGTTAGCATCCAATAACTACAACATATCTTATCACTTAAGTATAGATGAAGCACAAGGTAATATTAATCCAATAAATGGCATATATCAAAACACTGAACAAGAAGAAACTATTTTTGTTAGAATTGAGAGTTTGAGTGGAGATTGTTTGCAGGTGGGCTCATTCAATACTATTGTCAACTCAGAACCTAATTCAACCGAAATTACCGTAAACATATGTGATGGTAATTTTTCTGATTTTACATTGGCAAACATATATGTTTTAGACCCTTTGATTACCGAATTCGGTGATTTTAGTGATGTAAGTTATTATCTAAATGAAGAAGATGCTATAGCTGAAATTAATGAATTAACCGAATATCCTGACTTCACGGACAATCCTGAATACATGATTGCTAGAATAGAAGGCATCAATACAGGTTGTTACTCCTTAGAACGTGTATATTTTAATTATTTAACATCACCAGATTTAGGAATCGAAAATTTTATCATAGATGCATGTTTAAGTCCCGATTATTATGACAATCAAGGATCGATAATATATACTTATGAAAATGTACCTACTACCTTTAATTTAGAAGATGCTATTGCAGCAATACAAGAAGTTTTTCCTGGAGCCAATGTTAGGGTTCTTGTTCCAATATTAGGGGATCCTAGGTTAGTTACCATTACAAATGCATCAACCATACTTCCACTAGGTATATCCTTCGATGAGACCTATTGTGAGACAATACTTAATTTAGAACTACACAAAAACTATCTATATAATATATTTGAAGAAAGTGTAACATTATATGGGTGTGATGATTTTTCTTATGACGGTATTGTAGATTTTAACTTTGATGAAATAAATTCAGAGATTGTTGAGGGATTAGATTTAGAATCTTTTTATGCTTCAAATTTATTCATCGAATATTATGAAACTGAAGAAGATCGTGAGAATAGTATAAATCAGTTAGACCAAGCTTTGGATATCACAGTTAATGGCACAAAGACTTTATTTATTAGGTCATATTATATAGTTAACGGAATTGAGGCTTGCTCAACATTATCCAAAGTTATTCTGAATGTTGGAAGTCCACCTTTGGTAACACCACAAACGGTAGATGCCTGTGGCAACTATAACGAGTTAAACAATTCAACAACTATAAATTTATTGCCTTTTCGGGCAGATGTTGAGCAGGGTTTAACAAATGTTAGTGTTACTTTCTTTGCTACAGAACAAGATGCATTAGGCAATCAAAATACCATAGAAGATATAGATGTAATAGGAAATTTCGGTGAAGTTTATGCTAAAGTTACCAATACCTTAACTGGTTGTTTTACAATAACAACTCTCGGCCTTAACATTCTTAATAGTTTAGATATAGCTTCTATTCCCCCAATCACAGCTTGTGATGATGACCTTAATGGTTTTGAAGTTGTAAATTTAGAAACTGCTTTAAATCAATTCTCAATTGACCCTAGTCAATTCAATGTCTCTTATCATCTAACTGAGCGAAAAGCAAATGAAAACAGTGATGCTATATCAAACCCTAATAATTTTAATTCCCAGACGCAAACTATCTATGTGAGAATACAGTTAATCGGTTTAGATTGCTTTACAGTTACGCAATTTGAAGTGCAGATATATAATCAACCTATTATTAGTAGTATCTCTGAATATATTTCTTGTATTGTTGATACAAACCAATCAGGAGACTTCATATTTAGTGATAAAGATTTAGAAATCATCAACAACCAACAAGGCATGCAAGTCCTTTATTTTGAAACTGAAGATGATGCCATTAATAGAGAAAATGAAATAGACAAAACTATTCCTTACCAAAATGTATCTAACCCACAGACTATCTATGTAAGGTTAGAAAACGAAGCAGAAAATAACTGTTTTCAAGTGGCACCAATGCAAATTGAAGTTAGGCAAGCACCAGATTACAACATACCTACTGGTATTTTTGTATGCGATGTCAACAATACTGGGTTGGCAACAACAGACCTTAGCAGTACTATTGATGAAATTGAACTTGGCAGCACCACAGACCTTAATGTTTCTTTTCACTTAACACCTCTAAATGCTGAGCTTGGCACCAATTCCATTCCGTTAAACTATACGGCCGTAAATAATCCTCAGATTATTTATGCAAGAATTGAAAATGCCAGCTCTGGCTGCTATAATGTTGAAACCTTTAATCTTAACACACTGTCATTGACTGAGGTGACCTATGGACAATCCTTAGTGGCTTGTGGTAATAATTATGATACTTCTGTTGAGTGGAATTTAACTGAAATTGAACTCAATATCTTAGATGGCAGACAATACAATATAGATTTCACTTATTTCAATTCCGAAGCTGATGCTCAAAATAATGTGAATGCTATTGGCAATCCTACGGCTTATACAAATACCAGCAGCCCTGAGACAGTATATGCCAGAGTTCGTAACGCAACTACGGATTGTTTCTCGGTCGTACCTTTTGAACTGATTATCAACTCACCTCCTGAAATCAATCAGTTTGGTGTTTATGATATTTGTGATAATGATACCAATACTTTGGACTTGCACGATGTCGATTTGCTGTTGGTAGATAACACTTTCAATGTTTTGATTAGTTATTACCAAACTACAGACGATGCCGAAAATGATAATAATGCTTTAAGTACAGATTACATCTACACAAACACTATTGAAAACTTGGTAGCAAGAGTAGAATATAGCACTACTGGTTGTTATGCTATCTATCCTTTTGAGTTACGCATTAATCCACTTCCTGTTGCAAATCAACCAGATAACATAGTAGAGTGTGATGATGATTTTGATGGACAGTTACTTGTTGATTTATCGCAACAAGACGCTTCAATTCTTTTAGGTCAAAATCCTGATGAGTTCTTGGTGAGTTATTTTACTTCTGAAGCTAATGCTATTGAAAACAGCAATAGCTTAGCCAATCCATATGTTGCTTCAAACAATGAGATTATTTTTGCAAGGGTTGAAAATAGTGTAACTGGTTGTTTTAGTTTTACGCAATTCTCGGTCATTGTCAATAACAAGCCTTTTGTAGCTATTGATGACCAGGTGCTTTGTCTCAACGATTTTCCTTTGGTAGTCTCTGCCGAGACCAACAATCCTTTGGATAGCTATGAGTGGTCTACAAATGAAACATCTTCTTTAATTGAGATTACATCTGTTGGTACCTACTCAGTAACAGTTACCAATGAATTTGGCTGCCAAACCACGTCTACATTCACTGTAACGGAATCTAACTCCGCTGAAATTGATGTGGTGGAGACCGTTGATTTTGCGGATCCTAACAATATTATTATTACGGTAACTGGTATAGGCAACTATCTCTATCAATTGAACGATCAACCTTTTCAGACCTCGGGCACCTTCTACAATGTGCCTATTGGCTACAACACCGTAACCATTATTGATCAAAATGGTTGTGCACAGATTACCAGAGAGATATTGGTTATAGATACTCCAAAACACCTATCTCCCAATGGTGATGGACAGTACGATACCTGGCATATTACTGGTGTGGAAACGCTTCCTGGTACAGTTATCTATATTTTTGATAGGTATGGCAAACTACTTAAAACACTTTTACATACTTCTCCTGGTTGGGATGGCTCTTACAACGGCAACCCTATGCCTGCAGGTGACTATTGGTACATTGCAAAAGTGAGACAAAATGAAAATGCTTTTGAAGTGAAAGGGCACTTTGCTTTAAGGCGTTAGTTATAACCTATACTTAACACTTTTTAATATTATGTATATGTATCTTTGCAGTCCCTAAAATTTGAGATGAAAAAGATATTTGGATCTATTGTGTTTTTTATTTCACTATTTACCTACTCACAGAATTTTGTAGTAGATAGTCAATCCTATACTCCGCAACAACTCATTGAAGACATATTAATTGATAGTAACTGCATTACTAATGTGAACGTAACCAATATAGTTGGTGGTAATTTTAACAGTGCAGACCAAAGCTATGGCTATTTTGACGCTACTGGGACAAATTTCCCCTTTGAAAGCGGTGTTGTTTTAAGTACAGGTAGATTGGCAAATGTACCTGGTCCAAATGATAATTTAAGTGATGATGATGCCCCAAATTGGCAAGGTGACATTGACTTAGAAAATGCGCTTAATGAAAGTAACACCTATAACGCTACCATTTTGGAATTTGACTTTACAGCTGTCGCTCCTCAAGTCAGTTTTCGATACCTTTTCGCTTCAGAAGAATACCAAGAAAACAATCCTAATAGTTGCGAGTTTTCCGATTTGTTTGGCTTTTTAATTCGGCCAACGACGGGTCAAAATCAATATGAAAATATTGCATTGGTTCCTGATACCAATACACCAGTAAAAGCTACAACAGTAACTCCAGGTGTACCTGGCTCATGTCCACCTCAAAACGAAATTTACTTTGGGTCTTATAATGGTATTAACTCGCCTATAAATTTTAACGGTCAAACAGCGGTTTTAACTGCAACAGCAAATGTTATTCCCAATCAGTCATACCATGTAAAACTAGTCATTGCGGATGAGCAAAACTACCGTTATGACTCAGCCGTTTTTCTTGAAGCTGGAAGCTTTCAATTGTCAACCGATTTAGGGCCAAACAGACTAATTGCAACAGGTAACGCTTTATGTGAAGGTGAAACCCTAGAACTAAACGCAAACAATCCTTCTGTAAGTTCATACCGTTGGTATAAAGATGGTATTCTACAAGAAACCGCATCAAATTGTTTAGACTGCGGCTTTTTTACCGTAACCGAATCTGGCATCTATAATGTCGAAGTCACCATTTTGAACGACTGTATCTCTTATGGAGAAGTCATTATAGAATATGCTCCTTTACCAATAGGTCAGAATTCAATTTTAAGGGAATGTGACGTAGATACAGACGGATTAACCACTTACAATCTTTTTGATGCTTCAAGCGATCTAACTAACAATGATAATAATCTTGTAGTAACAGATTTCTTTTTATCAGAAGAAGATGCTACGAGTAATACTAACCCGATTAGCAATCCAACTAGTTTTCAAAATAGCATATCGTTTCAAAATGTGTATGCACGGATTGTCAATGCTGCCAATTGTTTTGATGTTGTCGATTTGGAATTACAAACGTCAAACAATACAATTTCAATTCCAGATTTAGGTGCCTGCGACGGAGTGGATATGGATGGGTTTGCGACGTTTACCTTAAGTAATATTGAAGCATCCATCATTGCTCAAATTCCTACAGGATCTCAAGTATCATATTACGAATCCCTTGAAGATGCGTTAAGTGAAAGTAACACATTACCAAATAATTACACCAACATAATTGCTGATTCCCAAACCATTTTTGTGAAAATTAAAAACGATAACCAGTGTTTCAGCATTTCAACAGCAAATCTTAATGTACTTTACACTCCTGTATTAGAAGCAGACGAAACCTTAATCTATTGTACAAATACTTTTCCTGAAACTATTACGATTGATGGAGGTGTTTTAAACGATTTACCAAACAATTACTACTATGAATGGTACTTTAATGGTACTTTGACAGATGCTGACACTTCATTCAATGAAATAAATGAAGCCGGAAACTACACCGTAATTGTTACTGATCCTAACGGTTGTTCATCAAGCCGAACAATAACAGTAAGCGCATCTGAAACAGCTATTGTTGAAAGTATTTCCATTGAAGGTATTTCGCCAAATAATACCATTACCGTCAATGTTTCTGGTCAAGGTTTTTATGATTATGCCTTAGATGACAGTGATGGTTTTTATCAAGAAAGCAATGTATTTACTAATATTTCCGGAGGCCAACATACTATTTATATAAATGACAGAAATGGCTGTGGAATAATTGAAGAAACAATAACAATAGTCGGTATCCCAAAATTCTTCACTCCCAATGGTGATGATGTCAATGACATTTGGCAAATTGTAGGTGCAAATTCAGACCTCAATCAAATTGAAAGCCTACAGATTTTTGATCGCTATGGAAAAATAATGCTACAATCGTATTCTGGCGGTTTTAGTTGGGACGGAAATTACAACGGCAATCCTATGCCTTCAAGCGATTATTGGTATATCGTAAAGTTTAGACAGGACACTTCAAACTACGAAATTAAAGGCCATTTTGCTTTAAAACGTTAATTGATTACTGCCAATCTTTATCGTAAATTTGTGCTATGCGCTTTAAGATAGAATCAGAATTTAAACCTACAGGAGATCAACCACAAGCAATAAAACAACTAGCTGATGGTATTACGCAAGGTGAACGTTACCAAACCCTACTAGGTGTAACTGGTTCTGGTAAAACTTTTACCGTAGCTAATGTCATTGAAAAAGTGCAACGACCAACTTTGGTTTTGGCGCACAACAAAACCTTGGCTGCACAATTGTACTCGGAATTCAAACAGTTTTTCCCTAATAATGCTGTTCAGTATTTTGTGTCGTATTACGATTACTATCAACCTGAAGCTTATATACCGGTAACTGGGGTTTACATTGAAAAAGATTTATCTATAAACGAAGAAATTGAGAAGATGCGATTAAGCACAACCTCTTCTCTACTCTCTGGCCGTCGCGATGTTTTGGTAGTAGCATCAGTATCCTGTTTATATGGTATTGGCAATCCTGTTGAGTTTCAGAAAAACGTAATCACGCTAGAGCGCGATCAGGTCATTTCTAGAACCAAACTATTACATCAGTTAGTTCAAAGTTTATACTCGCGAACCGAAGCGGACTTTAAAAACGGAAACTTCAGGATTAAGGGAGATACTGTGGATATCTTTCCTGGTTATTCAGACAATGCTTTCAGAATTCATTTTTTTGGTGATGAGATTGAAGAAATTGAAGCTTTTAACCCTTATTCTAATGAAGTCATAGAGCGCTACGACCGATTAAACATATATCCTGCAAACATGTTTGTAACGTCACCTGATGTGCTACAGAATGCTATCCGTGACATACAAGACGACTTAGTAAAACAACACGATTACTTTAAGGACATTGGCAAGCATTTAGAAGCTAAACGCCTCAAAGAGCGTACTGAGTTTGATCTTGAAATGATTCGTGAATTAGGTTACTGCTCTGGTATTGAGAATTATTCAAGATATTTAGACGGAAGAGCTCCAGGCACAAGGCCATTCTGTTTATTGGACTATTTTCCAGATGACTATTTAATGGTTGTAGATGAAAGTCATGTAACCATCTCGCAGGTGCATGCCATGTATGGTGGCGACCGAAGTCGTAAGGAAAATTTAGTGGAATATGGTTTCAGATTACCTGCTGCCATGGATAATAGACCCCTTAAATTTGAAGAATTTGAAGCGCTTCAGAATCAAGTCATCTATGTTTCTGCCACTCCTGCCGATTACGAATTGCAGAAAACCGATGGTGTTTATGTTGAGCAAGTGATTAGACCAACAGGTTTATTAGATCCAATCATTGAGGTGCGTCCTAGCTTGAATCAGATTGATGATTTAATCGAAGAAATTCAAGAGCGTGTCGAAAAAGATGAACGTACTTTGGTTACAACATTAACAAAGCGTATGGCTGAAGAGTTGGTAAAATACTTAACACGCATTGCCATCCGTTGTCGTTACATTCATAGTGATGTTGACACATTAGAACGTGTAGAAATTATGCAGGATTTGCGCAAAGGAATTTTTGACGTTTTGGTTGGTGTCAACTTACTTCGTGAAGGTTTAGACTTACCAGAAGTATCTTTGGTTGCTATTTTAGATGCCGATAAAGAAGGTTTTCTCCGTTCTAATCGCTCATTAACACAAACTGTTGGTAGAGCAGCAAGAAACTTAAACGGAAAAGCTATTATGTATGCAGACACTATTACCAATAGTATGCAGAAAACCATCGATGAAACCAACTACAGACGCGAAAAGCAAATTGCATATAACACTGCAAACAACATCACTCCAAAAGCACTAAACAAAAGTTTAGATAGTGCATTAGCTAAAAATTCTGTAAGCACATATAGAACCGAACTCGATGCAAAGTTGGCTGCTGAACCAGAGAGCGAGTACCTAACAAAGTCTCAACTTGAGAAAAAGATCAGGGAAAAACGGAAGCAAATGGAACAAGCAGCAAAAGCCTTAGACTTTATGGAAGCTGCTAAATTTAGAGATGAAATCACAGCTTATCAGGAAAAGTTAGAAAAGTTGAAAGTGAAATAGATAATGTCTAATATCTAGTAAAAAATCAGAAAATCACTTAATAAATGAACAGCTTGCTAATAAATGTATCAATAGTAAGCAAATAAACGTTTCAACAATTAAACACTTAATTGTACTGAACCTTAAAAATATCTATCAAAAAATCAGGAGGCACAATTTTGTTTGGAAAACTATCCATTAGATCTAAAACACGGTTTATAGACTCATGACTTAGACCCATACGTAAGCCAAAGTTATGAATCTTAACCAACTGCTTTGGTGAAACCTTATGATCTAAATTCATTAAAAGAACCAGCCTATGAAACTGAACAATTCGCTCACTATGCGTTTTTAGATGTACATAGGTTACGGGATGTTTAAAAAGGTATTCAAAATCTTCTTTAGAAATATCCAATTGCTTTGCAATACTAAACAAGAAATTATATTCTATTGTTCTAATATTGTTATCTGTTTGAGCAAAAGCAATCATCTCAGAAAGCAAACTCAATTTTTCAGCACGGTTGATCATTTATAAGAGGGAATTAATTAACATTGTAAAGTTACTGAGGTACATTATTTTATTGTCGTTGATATAATGTATCTTGTCGAAAAATTAATTGTACTTAGTCGGTTTTTTTAAACTTTTATCAAGCTCAAAAGTCTTTAATAGTATGCGTTTCAGCCATTTTTTATTAACTTTTTGTTTACTTTTTTGTTTCAAAATTAATGCGCAAAGCACTGCTTCTAAACAGGTTACAAATTTTACTATCGAAGCTCCTCAACTTGATACTATACGAACAATATGGGTGTATTTACCCAAAAATTATGAAAATTCTGAAAAAGCGTATCCTGTGGTTTATATGCACGATGCACAAAACTTATTTGATGATGAAACGTCATATGTTGGGGAATGGAAAGTAGATGAATATTTAGACTCTATTACTCAAAACGAAAGTATCGTTATCGGCATTGAGCATGGCAATGAAAAACGTATTAATGAATTAACACCTTACAGGCACGAAAAATATGGAGGTGGACAAGGTGATGCCTACGTTACCTTTATAAAAAATACTCTTAAACCACACATAGATGTTGCTTACAGAACAAAATCTGAACCAGAAAACACCACCATTTTTGGTGCTTCACTTGGAGGGCTCATTTCTTTTTATGCAGTAATTAAATATCCCGAAACGTTTGGTAATGGAGGTGTATTTTCGCCATCGTTTTGGTTTAGTGAAAAGATTTATGATTTGGCAGCAACTACTGACATCCCTAAAACCTCAAAATTCTTTTTCTTAGTCGGAGAAAAAGAAGGAGAAAATATGGTACCAGATCAAATACGTATGGTTGAATTATTGGAATCTAAAGGTGTCGACGATAATCAAATCGAAAACTATATTATAAAGGATGGTGAGCACAATGAAAAACTTTGGTCAGAAAACTTTGGAAAAGCCTATCAGTGGCTAATGACTAATGACTAATGACTAATGACTAATGACTAATGACTAATGACTAAATTATGACAAATAACGATATATTAAAGAAACTTAGAGTTGCTCATAAACTAAGGGACGAAGACATTGTAAAAATCTTAGAACTCGTAGATTTTAGAATTTCTAAAAGTGAACTTAATGCTTTCTTTAGACGTGAAGACCATCCTAAGTATGTGGAGTGTGGCGACCAAATCCTTCGTAATTTCCTAAATGGTTTAATTATTCATTTAAGGGGTCCAATGCCAAAACCACAAAAAAAGAAGGAATAAATTGTCGACTTCACAAAAATAAACGCTTCATTTTTTTGTTCTAAATCAAGCCCATATATTGTAGTATAAAATTTGATTAATAGCATGTTTGAAACCTCTTCAAATCACACTCCTTTATTAGATATTTCTGCTGAGCAAATAAAAGCACTTAATAAAAAATATAAGCCATTATCTGCAAAAGAGCGTATAAAGCAATTATATATGGATTTTGAAATTGCAGACATTATGCTGACAAGTTCGTTTGCGGCTACATCGGCTTTTTTATTGAAGTTAATTTCAGACATTAATAATAAACAAGAAGTATTCTTTATTGATACAGGTTATCATTTTGAAGACACCTTAAAATACAAGACTACGTTAGAGAAAAAATACAATCTTAATGTTACTTCTATTTCCGCTATTAAAGAAGAACATGAGTTTACAACCAAAGACGAAACTTGGAAAAAGAACCCAGATTTTTGTTGTTCAATCAATAAAGTTCAACCTTTAGAAAAAATAAAGAAAGATTACAAGGTTTGGATATCTGGTTTAATGGAATGGCAAAGTGATCATAGAGCAACCTTGGACATCTTTGAAGAGCGAGGCAATATTTTAAAGTTTTATCCGCTTTTAGATGTTAGTAAAGAAGAACGAGATGCTTTTATAGAAGTGCACAACCTTCCGTTTCATCCTTTAGTCGCTAACGGGTATCATTCTATTGGCTGTAAGCATTGTACAATACCAGGAGAAGACAGAAGTGGTCGCTGGAATAACAATCCTAAAACTGAATGTGGGTTGCATCTATAAAAAGAGAGCAACTAATTGTTACTCTCTTTTTTAAAATAATCAAAAATTAAAGTCTCTCTGATTTTAACATCTTTACAGGTATTGTATAGTAATGACCGCTACCAATAACATCATTTGGAATTTTCCTGTAGTTTAACCTACCTTTAATGTAGTTCTCCACCTTTTTGTTTTTGGTGTCTACTGACAAAACAACAATTTCGTTTTCCTTATTTATTGCAATTTGCACGGTTGCATCAATATCTTCAGTCAATTGAAAATAAGGTTCTTCCAATAAATTACTAACTGTTTTAGTAATTAGGCTAGGCTCGTCAGCTTTTTTGTTAGGGTTTGTGCTGGCTGATACAGCACTGCTAAACGCAATTGTTGCGATTAGAATAACCATTTTTAGTGTTTTCATAATTATTCGTTTTAATATGATTGATACTTAAAGGACGACATTTAATTTCATAACGTTACACTTGTTAACACAGATTAACATTGATTAGCAGAGTATTAACAATAAAAAAAGCGCCTTTATATAAGGCGCTCAATTAAAATATTGTTCTAGTATATCCTTAAGAAAGAACTTCTTGTACTTTATCAGCAGCTTCCTGGAATTCTGTAGCACTTAATACATCCAATCCTGAGTTATCGATTAGGTCTTTGGCGATATCAGCATTAGTACCTTGTAATCTAACAATAATAGGTACTTGTATAGCGTCACCCATATTTTTGTAAGCATCGACAACACCTTGAGCTACACGATCGCAACGTACAATACCTCCAAAGATGTTAATTAAAATAGCTTTTACGTTAGGGTCTTTTAATATAATTCTAAAAGCAGCTTCTACACGCGCAGCGTCAGCAGTACCGCCTACATCTAAGAAGTTAGCTGGCTCACCACCTGCTTGCTTAATTAAATCCATTGTAGCCATTGCCAACCCAGCACCATTAACCATACAACCAACGTTTCCGTCTAGGTCTACATAGTTTAATCCTAATTCTCCTGCTTCAACTTCTATTGGACTTTCTTCACGTAGGTCACGTAACTCTGCTAAATCTTTATGTCTGAATAATGCATTGTTGTCTAAAGTTACTTTAGCATCAACTGCCATAATTTTATCATCACTTGTTTTTAATACTGGATTAATTTCAAACAATGAAGCATCCGATTTATCATAAGCTGTATATAATGCAGTAACAAACTTTGTCATTTCTTTAAACGCAGTACCACTTAAACCTAAGTTAAAAGCTATACGACGTGCTTGAAATGGTAGAATACCTGTTGCAGGATCAATTTCTTCTGTAAAAATCAAATGAGGTGTTTTTTCAGCAACTTCCTCAATGTCCATTCCACCTTCCGTAGAGTACATAATCATATTACGACCTGTGCCTCTATTTAAAAGTACGGACATATAAAATTCGCTTGGTTCTGAATCACCTGGATAGTAAACATCCTCAGCAACTAAAACTTGATGTACACGTTTACCTTCAGCAGAAGTCTGAGGAGTTACTAAGTTCATTCCTATAATCTTACCAGCTATTTCTTTAACTTCATCTAGGTTTTTGGCTAATTTTACTCCACCCCCTTTACCACGTCCACCAGCGTGAATTTGTGCTTTAATAACGTGCCAAGTTGTACCTGTTTCTTTAGTTAATTGTTTTGCTTTTGTAACTGCATCGTCTGCATTTTGTGCTACCAGTCCGCGTTGAATGCGTACACCAAAACTGTTTAATAATTCTTTTCCTTGATATTCGTGTAAATTCATCTGTAATCGTGAAATTAATTCGTTTCGCAAAAATACATATACCCTAAGTTTAAACCAATAATTTTTAGGTTGAATTTTGAATCCTTTGAAATAATTAATTTCATTATTTTTTATTGAGATTTTTTATGATTGAAAATGCACTATCTACATAGGCATCTTCTACTACAATTGTAAATTCATTTGTTGTAGAAATCACCTCATATAGTGCAACGTTTTGCCATGCCAAACGCTTTAATATCTGATAATATAAGCCGGCAACAGTAGTATTACTTTTTGGTAAGGTTAGACTTATAGCTGATAAGTTCTCTTTTACCGCAATGCATTCTTCATTTTTAAAACTCTCTTGCACTGAAGTACTTTCTGAACTAGATATAATAATATTACTTTCAAAAATACCTCTGGTAAATGTGTAAAAGATATTACTCTTGTCTTTTATTTTGTTTAAAATCGCTGCCTGACTATGAATTAAGGTATTAGAGTTCTTATAGGTAAAATCACTAAGGTTAGAACGTAAAGTAATATCACCGAGCTGCCCTAGTAATGCATCTAACTTGTAGTATGGTTTACTCACTTCCAAGCGATCTTTAAAACGTCTTAATGCCATCATAATCGCTCCTGTTTTTACTTGTTTTCCCAATTGGCGAGATACCTCATCTTGCAAAACTTCTGCTAATGCTGAATAATTAATAATCTCTTTTGCTAGGCCTTCCTCTAAAAATGGCTGTTCCAACACAATGCTTTCTACACAAGATGCTACTGTTTTCATTGTTAAATATTTAACTTATTGTGTAAAATTAGTAAATAATTGATAATAAATTCCAACATAAGGTATCTAAGCCTATGTTTGTGCCCTCAATTTTTATGGATTAATGGACTATACTAATTTATTGCAAATAGCAAAAGAATACGGAAGCCCAATTTATGTTTATGATTCTGAAAAAATCATATCGCAATACAAGAGATTAACAACTGCATTTAAAACGGTAAAGCAATTGAAAATCAATTATGCTGTTAAGGCTCTTTCTAACATATCAGTGCTAAAACTTTTTAATACTTTAGGATCTGGTCTGGATACAGTTTCCATACAAGAAGTTCAATTGGGTCTGAGAGCTGGTTTTAATCCAAAAGATATCATCTATACACCAAATGGCGTATCACTTGAAGAAATTGAGAACGTGGCACAACTAGGTGTCCAAATCAATATCGATAACCTATCCATTTTAGAACAATTTGGCTCTAAGCACCCAAATATCCCGGTATGTATTAGAATAAATCCACATGTTATGGCTGGTGGAAACACTAATATATCCGTTGGTCATATAGATAGCAAGTTTGGGATTTCAATACATCAGATCCCATTATTGCTTCGCATTGTAGAAAACACCAAAATGACCATTAATGGCATACACATGCATACTGGTAGCGACATATTAGATATTGACGTATTTTTATATGCCAGTGAAATTTTATTTGAAACAGCAAAGAATTTTAAAAACCTTGATTTTATTGACTTTGGTTCTGGTTTTAAAGTACCTTACAAAAAAGGTGATATAGAAACCAACATTGAAGAACTTGGAAAAAAACTATCTAAACGCTTTAATCTCTTTTGCAAAGATTATGGCAAAGAACTCACACTGGCTTTTGAACCAGGAAAATTCTTGGTTAGTGAAGCTGGTGTGTTTTTAGCAAAAGTTAATGTCGTAAAACAAACTACTTCTACAGTTTTTGCACAGGTAGATTCAGGTTTTAACCATTTGATTAGACCTATGCTCTATGGCTCACAACATGAGATTATAAACATTTCCAATCCTAAAGGTCGCGAACGCTTTTATTCTGTTGTAGGTTATATATGTGAAACAGACACTTTTGCCAACAACCGACGCATTACCGAAATCAATGAAGGGGATATACTTTGCTTTAAAAACGCTGGAGCCTATTGTTTTACTATGGCTAGTAATTACAACTCGCGTTACAGACCTGCTGAGGTTTTAATTTATAACGGAAAACCCCAACTTATAAGAGAACGAGAAACCTTTGAAGATATCTTAAGGAATCAAATAGTACTTTCATTTTAGATTTTATACTATTAAAAGTCTTACATTGAATAATATTTCTTATCTTTCAATAATTATCTTATTGAATTTCAATTCAATAAATATCATAATTTGTTATTTTCCAAAGCTCCTGTTTATTTAGAACTTAGTTTATATTTCTGATTAACCATTAGAATTTATGTTTGGTTATTGCTATTAATTATTAATCAACTAAACTATTTACAATCATGAAAAAACTAGGTTTATTATTCCTGACCATCCCATTTTTTTTAATAGGTCAAAACGAATCAATAATCAACAACATTACACACATTCAGGTTAAGATGGGCCATGAGGCACAATTTGCTGAGGGTGTAAAAATGTACAAAAAATGCTATGAAGAGAATAATGGTGAAGGCACATGGAATTTTTGGCGAAGAGTACAAGGCGCCAATACCGTTTATGCGGTAACAGACACTATGGAGAACTGGGCTGAAATGGATGATGAAAACAATGAAGCTGGTAACAGCTGTCGCAGTATTTTCCCTAGTTTTATATTACCTCATATGGAAAGTGTGGATTACATGATATCAGAAACTATGCCAGAAATCAGCAATGACTCTCAAGAAGGCAAAGACAAAGTTTGGGTTACTTATTTTAGAGTTGAAAATTCAACGGATTTTATGGAAGTTGTTAAGGCCTTGTCTGGAGAAATTAAGAAAGCTGAAGGTGATGAAAGAGGTTATTGGTATTCTGTTGCGGGAGGATCCACAGATTCACCTGATTATTTGGTGGCATGGCCATTTGATAAGTATGCTGATCTTGATGTAGATATGGATGGTGTATGGAAAATATACGAAAAAGCCCATGGTAAAAAGAAAACCGAAGAAATGAGAAACAAATTCAGAAATGCTCTCGATGATTCGTGGTCTTACATCTACGATAAAAGTGATGATTTATCAAAAACCGAATAACGAATAAAAATCAAATTATGATATTAAAAAATGCCAATTCAAATTGGCATTTTTTTTATTTAATAAAATTGATTTCCGAACCAAATCCATAGTAATCTTTTAAAGCTCATAAGAGTAACATAGAACTTATTGTATGTAATAGTAAGCTAATTAGATTCTATTACTATGGTACAGTGGCAACTTAATCTTTTATTTCTTTCATTTCTAGGCTAGTTTCCACACCATACTTATCTACTAAATATACTAACGCTGTCATGGTAGCCGCACCTAATTCCAACTCTCGTTTATTAACGTGCTCAAATGTGTCGTTAGTAGCATGGTGATGATCAAAATAGCGTTGTGAGTCTGGTCGTAAGCCAGCTAATAATATGTTGTCATTTTTTAATGGCCCAATATCCGCACCACTATAACCTTTCTCAAAAAAATGAATTAAATAGGGCTTAAATAATGGTCGCCAAGCATCAATCTTTTTGAGCATCAAATCATTACCATCAAAGCTAAAACCCCTTGGAGTAAAACCACCTGCATCGCTTTCGAGTGCAAAGACGTGTTTTTCACCTTTCTCCTTAGCTACTTCAGCATATTTGCGTCCACCTCTTAAGCCATTTTCTTCATTCATAAAAAGAACAACCCTAATGCTGCGTTTTGGTTGAATGCCACTTTCTTTTAACATTCGCAATACATCCATTGACTGCACAACTCCTGCACCATCGTCATGAGCTCCATCTCCCAAATCCCATGAGTCTAAATGACCACCAACTGCAATATATTCGTTAGGAAATTCACTTCCTGTGATTTCTCCAATAACGTTGTAAGATTCTACATCATCAAACTGTTGGCAACTCATCTCAAAGAAAAACTCTAAATCTTTATCCCTTTTCAAAGCTTCACTAAGTTTTACGGCATCATTGGTACTTATTGCTGCTGAAGGTATGCGCTTTTTAACTGGTAAATCCCCATAACTCATACTTCCCGTATGCGGATAATCGTCTTGCCTAGAACTCAGTGAACGTACAATAGTACCAACTGCTCCATATTTTGCTGCTTCGGCTGCACCTCTGTAGCGCTCCGTAGAACAACCTCCATAAGCCTCAAAGGTGTTTATTAAATCTGGCTGTAAAGCCCTATTAATGAATACTATTTTACCTTTAACCTTAGCTTCACCCAAACTTTCTAAATCCTCATAACTACCAACTTCTATAACCTTTGCCTTTAAACCATTTTCTGGTGTTGCTATAGAACCTCCGAGTGCACAGATATTGACTTTTTTTAATTCTCCAGAAGTAGTAAAATAAGCCATTTCCTTTTCACCTCTTACCCATTTTGGCACCATTACAGGTTGTAGCCAAACTTTGTCCAAACCCAACTTCTCAAGTTCTTTCTTTGTGTATTGTACGGCAAGTTCTGCATTGGTAGAACCCGATAAGCGTCCTCCAATGGTATTAGACAAATAGTCTAACCATTGGTAACTCATCCCATTTGTTAATGAGGTTTTGTAAATGGTTTTTAATATATCTTGGTCTGTTTGTGCATTACAAAAAGAATACAAAAATATTGGTACAAGTAATAGTCTAATTTTCATTGGTCTTAATCTTCGGTTAGAACTTTTTCTAAAATAGAACTAGGTAAAATGGATTTTAAAATAAAGGGATTCCCTTTTTCTACAACTAAAAATTTCCATTTTCCTTCATTTTCTTCACCAATTGCTATGGCTTTTTTAACAGCTTTTATATCATAAAAATCAGTAGTCTCATTAAAGACCACGCTCCCTTTTCCGAATTGTTGTTCTAATGCAGATTGGGTTAACAAACGTGTCATTTTTTTATCTTCTTCACTAGCTTCATCGTCTTCATCTTCTGAAGTAAACCTAATTGACATATCATTTGTGTAATTCATAATTACGTATGAAGTACCATCAATAACAACAGGTTCGTTTATTTTATCTATAACAAAATCACCAAATGTAAACTCAACACCTTCTGTATTGAATGTTTGTTCCATTACCATAAGCATAGTTTCTTTAGGAACAATATCAAAAACCTCATCTACAACATAGCTTAAAGAAGTTTCAAAATCCTTGCTTTTTATGGCTTCTAAATATGCTGAAAAATCTTCTTTAACTGTATCCGAGTCAATCTGTGCCATAATTGACCCATTACAAATCAACAAAAGCAATAACGTAACGCTATGAATAAACCGTCTTGACTTAATCATTTTCCAGTTCTTTTCTATACGTATCAATATTAGCTTTTTCCTCATCAGGAAGCTCGGGCTCTTTAATATCTGAATAAGTTTTTAATGTATCATGTAAAATCTTAGCTACTAGATACCTTGCTGTGGGTTTATCATCCGCAGGAATATTAAACCAAGGAGCATGTGGTTTTGAACTTCTATTTAAAACGTCCTCGTAACATGACTGATATTTATCCCATAGCTTACGTTCATCTAAATCATCCGCAGAAAACTTCCAGTGTTTAGATGGTTTATCCAGACGTCTCAGTAATCTATTTTTTTGCTCATTTTTTGAGATATTCAAAAAGAACTTAAAGATAATGGTTCCGTTGTCTGCGATATGTTTTTCAAAATTGTTGATTTCTTGAAAGCGTCTTTCCCAAAACGCTTCATTAACATCATCAACACTTTGAATATCTGGCATATTTTCGTACATCAAATACTCTGGATGAACTCTTGTTACCAAGACATTTTCATAATGGGTCCTATTGAAAATTCCAAACTTACCTCTTGCAGGCAAAGCTATATAGTGTCTCCAAAGGTAATCGTGTTTAAGCTCTAATTCTGTTGGTTTTTTAAAGCTTTGTGCGACAATTCCTCTAACATTAAATTCTTTAAACACTTCACGAATCAGGCTATCCTTACCTGCGGTATCCATACCTTGAATACACATTAAAACAGCATATTTTCCATGAGCATACATCGTATTTTGGATTTCTGCAAGTTCTTCACTTACCGTTCTTAACTCACGTTCGGTTTTCTTTTTGTTGACTCCTAAATCATAAGATGTTGGTAGATCTTTAATGTTGACTTGGGATTTAACCCTAAAATCTTCTATGTTGATGTCTTTCATGTGTTAATATTTATTGTTTTTCAATGGTCACTCTTCGACTACGCTCAGTTCTAGCTATGGAACATCCTATAATCTTTTCGCTATGTGATTTAAGATTAATCTTGGATGTTTCATTTCTATTTAAATTTTAAATTGTTATAACCTTTCGACTGCGCTCAAGGTGACAAATATTTACTTTGAAGCAAAAGCTTTTACATCTGCTTCGCTAACTTCTTTTCCTCCTAAGATAATAAGGCGCTCTACTACATTTCTTAGTTCGCGAATGTTACCTGTCCAATCATAATTCTGTAGTAGCTTTACAGCTTTATCAGAAAAGGTTTTTTTAGCATTTCCTTGTTCTTCTGAAATTTTATTGGCGAAATAATCTACCAGCAAAGGAATATCTTCTCTTCTGTCGTTGAGTGCAGGTACTTCGATTAAAATTACAGCTAATCTGTGATATAAATCTTCTCTGAATTTACCATCAGCAATTTCTTTTTTCAGGTCTTTATTAGTTGCTGCAACTACTCTTACGTTTACCTTAATATCCTTATCACTACCTACGCGCTGAATTCTACTTTCTTGTAATGCACGCAGCACTTTAGCTTGGGCTGATAGGCTCATATCACCTATTTCGTCTAAGAAAATAGTTCCTCCATTTGCGGCTTCAAACTTACCTGCCCTATCCTTAGCTGCAGAAGTAAAAGCACCTTTAACATGACCAAAAAGCTCACTCTCTATCAACTCGCTTGGAATAGCGGCACAGTTTACCTCAATCATTGGTCCGCTAGAGCGTTCGCTCTTTTGGTGCAACCAATGTGCTACCAACTCCTTACCTGTTCCGTTTGGTCCTGTTACTAGAACACGAGCATCTGTTGGTGCCACTTTATCTATCATATCTTTAATACGAGCAATAGCATTACTCTCACCAATCATTTCGTAGTTTTTGCTAACTTTTTTCTTAAGCATCTTGTTTTCTACAACAAGCTCTTTTCGATCCAATGCAATACGGACAGTATTTAATAATCGATTTAAATCTGGTGGCTTTGAGATATAATCAAAAGCTCCTAAACGCATAGTATTTACGGCTGTATCTAAATCACCGTGACCGGAAATCATGACCATTGGTATTTCTGGTTTCATTTTTTTCACAGCTTCAAGCACTTCAACACCATCCATTTTTGGCATTTTAATATCGCACAATATCAAATCATAGTCGTCTTTCTTTATTTTTTCAATTCCTGCCAAACCATCTTCCGCTTCTTCAACTTGATATGCATCACTTTCTTCTGAAAGTATCTTTACCAATACTCTGCGGATAGCAGCTTCATCTTCAATAATTAATATTTTAGACATATTTATATTTTAAATTTTAATCCTGTTCTTAAATAAAAGGTATTTACATCATTTAACTTAAAAACCTCATCTCTATTTTCATCTCGCAAGGCATTATTTAACCTAAATGTGTAACCTGTGTACATATATGCTACCAAATGTTTTGTAAAACAATATTCGTACCCAAGCCCTCCAACAGCTAAAGATAATGATATATTATCTACTTGCTTGCCATTAACTTGTTGTGGGCGTTGTAAATGTGCAAAATAGCCATCTAGACCTGTAAATACCTGAAGCATATTTTTTTCATTAAAAAAATATTTGATGTTAGATTTTGGTACTCCTGCGTTGAACGACCAGTTTTCATTAATACGTCTGTAATAACTTATAAATGGCAATGGAATAGGTATTCCGGTAGTAGTATTATACGTAAGACCCAAAATCAAACGATATGGTTTTTTAGCTGTTTCGTCCTTTGTTCTATCATTTATTGCAAACACACCTCCATTTAGAAAGAAATCATCAGACGTTAACTTTTCTGTTAATGTTGAAGCAATCCTTGGATTGAATTTTAATCCCAAACGCCATTTACTACTAGATTTAAAGGTGTAACCTATACTAACATCAATGATATTTATAGTCTCTAAAAGTGATTTATCAAAAGGATAGTTATCTTCTAAGTTTAGGATAACCCTATTGTATTCAGCACCTAAAACCAAATAGCAATCTTTACTGGTTTCAATAGGATAATTAAATAAAGCTCTAAGCCTTGTGTATTGGTCTTCAGATTTGTTATTAGGGATAAACGAATATTCTAAACGAGCTAAATCTGTAAGTTGCGCTTTTGCAGAATACACACAGCACATTACTAAAAATACAAGTACTGTATGACATTTCTTAAAGCAAAAAATCATGTGCTCTTATTTCTTTTCTATTATATGGATATCTCGCTGTGGGAACGGAATAGTAACATTATTTTCTCTGAAAAGTCTATCAATTTCAAACCGAATATCACTCTTCGGAAAAGCTGCCTTAAAACTGTCATTCAACGTAAACACTAATCTAAAGTTTAATGAGCTATCTCCAAAATCCATAAAAATAACAACGGGCTCGGGCTCTAGTATCACATCTGGATGGGTACTTGCTGCTTGCAACAATAACTTTTTTACCAATTGAACATCGCTACCGTAAGCTACACCAACATCTACACTTTCCCTTGTTTCTGAACCATTTTGGGTCCAATTGTATAGCGAGTTGGTTAAGTACAAATGATTAGGAATTACCAATACCTTATTATCAATAGTTACCGCTCTTGTAGTCCTCAGTTTAATTTCTTCTATACGACCTACTTTTCCTTCTATTTCAATAATATCTCCTACATGAACGGATTGGTCTATGAGAATAAAAACTCCTGAAATTATATCTTGAAAAAAGGTTTGCAAGGCCAGACCAACACCTATCAACAATGCTGCAGACGCTGCGAAAACAGCGGTTACATTAACACCTAGACTATCTAAGGTTATAAGAAGAATAATGACATATACCAACCATCTAAAATAACCGAAAACCACATTGAACTTGCTCTTGTCAGTTTCTGGTAATTTTCGAGTTAATAGTTTAAGGATAATACGAAGAATGATTGTAGTAATAACAACTACGGTAACAATAACCAACATATCTAGTATGGATATACTGATTTTGTCCGTAAAATCGATATGAAGATAAAGAAAGTCCTTTACTTTTTCCCAAGCCGAGCTTTCAGTTATTTTTCCTTCTAATTCATTTAATCCTTGCATAATATACTTAATACTTCAACCATTTAAATAGTTCTTTATAGGTTGGTTTTTTGCCATACATTAAAATACCTACACGATAAATTTTAGCAGCAAACCAAACCGCAAATATAAATGTACCAATAAGCAGTAACAATGACAAGCCTTGTTGCCACAAAGGTACTCCAAACGGAATTCGCATAAGCATGACTACTGGCGATGTAAAAGGAATGAATGAAAATACTGTTGAGACTGTACCATGAGGATCTTCTATAACTGTAAAAACACCAACATATACTGCTAAAATCAGTGGCATTAAAATTGGCAACATAAACTGTTGTGTGTCGGTTTCATTATCTACAGCAGCTCCAATAGCAGCATAAAGTGAACTATACAATAAATAACCTCCAATAAAAAAGAAAACAAAAGCAATCACAAGATTTAAAACCGGCAAATTGTTAATTCCATTTATCAGATTCTCTGCTATAGCTTGTGCTCCTTCTGCTTGCATGGCTTGGTTCATAAGTTCTTGTTGTGGTGCAGAAGCCTGGGCTAAATCTATTCCAAAAATTGCTGAAACAACAACCATTAGCACACCTCCTAAAATCACCCAAATTGCAAACTGTGTTACACCTGCCAATGATGTACCTATTATTTTACCCATCATTAATTGAATTGGCTTTACGGAAGAGATAATAACTTCAATGATCCTACTTGTTTTTTCTTCAATAACGCTTCGCATTATCATATTACCATAAATGATGATGAACATAAATAGCAAATAACCTGCAATACCTCCAAATGCAAGTTTTATAACATTATCTAATTTAGAACTCTTCTGTCCATCAAAACTTTCTTGAGCAATATCCACGTTCGTTTTTGCAGCTTCAATTTGAGCAAGTGATACGCCATCTTTTTGAAGTTTCTTATCGCGTAAATGCCTTTCTATTTTACTTTCAATACTTGAAATTAAAGTTAATGAAGGTGTTTCTTCTGAGTAGAATTTAATGTTTTTAGAAACATCATTCAACGAATCAACTTTTACAACATGAAGCAAACCATAACCTTCAGTTTCTTTAACCAATTTTATTGCTTCCTCTAAACTAAAATCTTCCAGATTATTATATGTTGTATTATCGGTATTCTGAAAAACATCCTTTAAAAAACCTGATTCGTCCAAAACTGTGATGGTACGCTTTTTATCATTATTTAATTGCGACAGATAAGCCACTACAGCAATAAGGGCAATCATAATTAGCGGACTTAAAAAAGTCATTACAATGAAAGACTTGTTCTTTACCTTGGTTAGGTATTCGCGTTTTATAATTAGTGGTAGATGGTTCATTCTTAGTTGTTTTTTACAGTTTGAATAAAAATATCATTCGCTGTTGGAATTACTTCCACAAAGTGATGTACTTCTGCTTTTGAAGCTAAAAACGATAATAAATCATTTGATGAAGTTGTCTCATTAATTTTTACATTGAGTTTAATATCATCATTCAAATTTTTGAAAGTTGCTGGTAATACCTCAAACTTTTGCTTGATTTCTGCAATTACCGATTCACTATTATTAGATTGTAAACCAACTTCAAACGTATTTGTTTTAAACTGACGCTTGATATCGTTGAGTTTCCCATCTAAAATTTTATTTGATTTGTGAATGAGCGCAATATGATCGCAAAGTTCCTCAACGGACTCCATGCGATGTGTTGAAAAAATAACAGTTGCACCTTCTTCTCGTAGCTGTAAGATTTCATCTTTTATCAAATTGGCATTTATAGGGTCGAATCCCGAAAATGGTTCATCAAAAATTAAAAGCTTTGGTCTGTGCAATACGGTAACAACAAACTGTATTTTCTGGGCTTGTCCTTTACTTAATTCCTGGATTTTCTTGTTCCACCAATCCCCAATCTCTAACTTATCAAACCAATATTTCAATCGGCTTTTAGCTTCAGATTTAGACATGCCTTTTAGCTGTGCCAAGTATAAAGCCTGCTCACCGACCTTCATAGATTTGTATAAACCACGTTCCTCTGGTAGATAGCCAATATCTCTAATATGCTCAGATTTTAGAGGTTGACCATCTAGCTGAACAGTACCTTCATCTGGCATTGTGATCTGATTGATAATACGAATTAAAGTGGTTTTTCCGGCACCATTAGGGCCAAGTAATCCAAAAATGCTGCCTTTAGGAACAGCAATTGAGACTTCATTTAGTGCTTTGAAATTTCCGAAGCTTTTAGATACGGAATCAGCAACTAATAAATCGTTCATATAAGTAGTGGTTTTTTACAACGGTTAGTCTGTAAATATATTAAATGTTGAAGATTTAAAGCTACTTAGTGTTCCTAATTTTTGGTAAAAGAAGAGATAACTAATAATGCTTTAAAAGAACATATTGCCTAAAAAAACAAAACCCACCCTTATGGTTAGATAAGGATGGGAAAAAATTGCTATGAAAAAGAAAAATTACCGCTAATTAGCATTAGCGATAATTCAAAGATAGTATTTTTTATTAAACACAAGGTATTTTACGAAAACATATCTTTAACCTTTTCAAAAAAAGATTTATCAGAGCTTTCTGGTTTAGGCTCAAAATGCTCGTCATCTTTCATGTTTTCAAAAAATTCTTTTTGTTTTTTACTCAAAGTTTTTGGTGTCCAAACATTAACATGAACCAGCAAATCACCTCTACCATAACCATTTATGCTCGGAATTCCCTTACCTCTAAGTCTTAAAATTTTTCCGGATTGTACACCTGCTTCAATCTTAATCCTCACCTTACCAGTAACCGTATCAATTTCTTTAGATGTTCCTAAAACGGCATCTGGTAAACTTACATACATATCATAATGTAAATTATCACCTTCACGCTTTAATGTTGGGTGCTCTTCTTCAGCAATAACAACTAAAAGATCACCTGCAATACCATTACCTGGCGCATCGTTACCTTTTCCTGTAACTTTAAGTTGCATACCATCAACCACACCTGCAGGTATTTTTACAGAAACGGTTTCTTCAGATTCTTTTAGACCATGTGCATCAGCATCCGCAGGTTTTTTATCGATAATCTGACCTGCACCAGCACAGGTTTGGCAAGTGGTTGCCGTTTGCATTCTGCCTAAAATTGTATTGGTAATTCTGGTAACCTGACCAGACCCATTACAAGTGCCACAAGTTTTATAGGTTGTGCCTGGTGCCTGTACTTTTCGTTTTACTTTTATCTTCTTTTCAACACCATTAGCCACTTCTTCTAACGATAGCTTAACACGTATTCTTAAGTTGCTTCCTTTTACTACACGTTGTCTGCCTCCACCACCGAAACCGCCAAATCCGCCTCCACCAAAAGCACCACCAAAAATATCGCCAAATTGGCTAAAGATGTCATCCATATTCATGCCACCTCCGCCAAAACCACCAGCACCTTCAAAGGCTTGGTGACCAAACTGGTCGTAACGTGCTTTCTTGTCTGGATTACTTAAAACTTCATAAGCTTCAGCTGCTTTCTTAAACTTTTCCTCAGCCTCTTTATCATCAGGATTTTTATCAGGATGATATTTTAAAGCCATCTTTCGATAGGCTTTCTTTATCTCAGAATCTGAAGCTCCTTTGCTTACTCCCAATACGTCGTAATAATCTTCTTTCATATTTTGCTTCCGAAAAATCGGATTTATTTTTCTATTCTTTATTAATCTAAAAGTCTACTCTTTGACCGCACTTCGACAAGCTCAGTGTGACATTAAGAGAATGCTTCTTAAGCTTGTCCGATAACCACTTTTGGAAAACGGATGACTTTATCTCCTAGTTTATAGCCGCGCTCTACCACATCAATGATTTTTCCTTTTAAATCTTCAGTTGGAGCAGGTATTTGGGTAACAGCTTCATGGTCGTCAGCATTAAAGACATCACCTTTGTTTACTTCAATTTTAGACAAACCTTTTTGCTCTAGGGTGTTTAATAATTTATTATAGATTAAAAGGACACCTTTACGTAATTCTTCAGCTTCCTTATCTTCTTCAATATGCATTAAGGCACGTTCAAAATCGTCTAAAACTGGCAACATAGCCAACATTACGCTTTCACTAGCTGTTTTAAATAACTCTATACGTTCTTTATTGGTTCTTTTCTTGTAGTTTTCGAACTCAGCAAACAAACGCATAAATTTATCTTTCTCAGCGGCTAGTTGGTCTTGCAATTGTTCCTCTACAGTTTTTTCTTCCTTTTGTTCTTGCTCTGCTGTAGTTGTTGCAGTGTCCTCTAATTGTGGTTCTTCAACCTTCTTTTTATCTTTTTTACTCATTGTGAGTTTGTTTTATATTGAATCTGAATTTTAAATCTACGATTTAGGTTTGCAAAAGTACTGCCATTATTATAAAAATGTCAAAATGTCATTAACATTTTTTTATAATACTATAGGGTTCGATATCCTTAACTTTGTGTTTTTAATAAACAAATTCAAAAAAAACACTAACATGAAAACAACGTTTTTAAAAATTACCGCCTTAGCTGCACTTGTAGCCTTTTCTAGCTGTAAGGACAAAGCTGAGGAAGCAGAAACAAAAGCTGCTGAAGAAGCTGCTGTAGCAGAGGCTACTGCTGTAACTTACAAAGCAGATATTGATAACTCAATAATTAACTGGAAAGGATTTAAACCAACAGGATCACACACAGGAACTATTAGCCTTATGGATGGAACTGTTGCAGTAAATGATGGTACAATAGAAAGTGGAAGCTTTGCTATTGACATGAAAACTATAGCTGTAACTGATATTCCTGCTGATGATGAAGGCAATGCTAAATTACAAGGGCACTTATCTGGTCCTGATTTCTTTGATGTTGAGGGTTTTCCTAAAGCAACATTTGAAATTACTGGCTTAGAAACAAAAGATGGCAAAACCATGCTTTCTGGTAACTTAACCATGAAAGATGAAACTAATAACATCAGTTTTCCTGTAAAAACATCTATTGATGGTGACACAATGACCCTAAAAAGTGAAACCTTTACGATTGACCGTTCTAAATGGAACGTAAAGTATGGATCTAAATCGTTTTTTGATGATTTAGGTGATAAGTTTATCAATGACGATATTGAGTTAACTATAAATCTTGTAGCTAAGAAAGCATAAGGTATAGAAACGTCAGTTCGAGTGGATTTTAGATGCGACAGCAGATAAAATTTATATCGAGAACTTTTTTCAAATGCGAGACTTCTCGATACAATTGCTCATCTTTTGCAATCGCTCGAAGTGACATTTAAACTATAAAAACAAACAAAAAGCACTTACGTTTCCGTAAGTGCTTTTCTTCTCCATAGCAATTTTATCTCTAAAATCGCCTCGCTATTAATCAACCATCAATCAACCAAAACAACGATTAATAACGTTGTAGTAATGCGCTAACTATTAACACTAAAACCGAATTACGGCATTACTACAGTATCAATGACGTGTATTACACCATTGCTACCTTTTACATCAGTCGCAGTAATCTCACTATAATTACCATTTTGATCTTTCAACCAAATTTTTCCGTCTTTTTGCATTACAGTTAAGATCTCTCCTGCCAATGTTTTTACCTCTACTGTTCCATTACCTTTCTTTAAAGCGACCACTACATCACTAGCCATTAATTTTCCTGGCACAACGTGGTAGGTCAAAATTTTAGTTAAGGTCTCTTTGTTTTCTGGTTTTAATAAGTTGCCTAAAGTTTCTTTATCGATTTTTGCAAAAGCATCGTTGGTTGGTGCAAATACAGTAAAAGGACCATCGCCTTGTAAGGCTTCAACTAAATCAGCCGCTTTTAAAGCTGCCACTAAAGTTGAAAAATTCTCATTGCCTACTGCTGCGTCTACAATGGTTTCTTGTGCCACAGTTTTTTGTGAGAATGCTAAGGCTACAATTGTGGTTAATACAAATACTAACTTTTTCATGATTTTTTTAAATTTTTGGTTAAACTATTACACTTATTTCGTTTTTGAAGTGCTTTCATTTATATTTACACAGGCTTGATACTACTGGATGAGCAAGCCTTTATTTTTGGGAAATTTTTAACAGTAATGCAAAACGACAACTTTCTTATTCAACAACTTAAAGACAGGGATGAGCGTGCGTTAGCGTTGCTTTACGACAAATATGCTGGTGCCATTTATAGTGTGATTATAAAAATGGTACGCGATGAAGGCAAAGCCCAAAATTTACTCCAAGATACCTTTATGACCGTTTGGGACAAAGCCGAAAGCTATGATGCCAGCAAAGGCCGTTTTTATACTTGGGTCTTTAGAATTGCTAGGAACAAAACGTTAAATTTTCTAAGGAAAGTTGAGCCGCTCATCCAAACCGATGATTTTAGTGTATATGATAGCAAAGACGATGCTATTAGTATAGACACTAAGTATTTAGAACTTAATGGTGCTATAACCGAGTTGGAAGCACACCATAAAGAAGCTATAGAAATGGTCTATTTTAAGGGATTGACGCATAAGGAAGCACACCAGCTGATGGATGTGCCCCTTGGTACGTTTAAATCTTACGTGCGCCAAGCGTTAAAACAGTTGCGGCAAGCCTATGCCAAAACCTTGAGTGTACTTTTGCTAATACTAAATGCGCTGTGATGATGGATAAGAAAATGATATTAGATAACGGACTTTTAGAGCAATACCTGCTTGGTGAACTCAACGCACAAGAATGCGAACAGATTGAGCAAGCTTTAGCGTCTGATGCCGAACTGAAAGCGCAATTTGATGTCTTGGAAAAAGACTTTGAAATCCTTGGTTTAGAAAATGCCATTGATCCACCAAGAGCCATTAAACACAAATTGATACAAGATATCAAAGAAGCCAAAGACACTAAAACCAATAATAACAACAGTAGCCTAAAGTTTTACTTAAGTATTGCAGCCAGTTTAGCGGCCTTATTGATGCTTGGTAGTTTTTGGATGTATAACGAGTTGAGCAATGTAAAACAACAGCTGCAAACGGTTGAAACCGAAAAAACCGAATTAAACGACAAACTCAACGACCTTAACCAACAATTAGAAAACAAAACCGCATTATTTGCGACGCTTACACATCCTGATACTGAGCAGTATGTTTTAAAAGGCAATACCTTAATGCCAGATGGCAAAGTGGTAAGTTATGTAAACCATAGTACCAAATCTGTGGTGATTAATACCGAGCGCTTACCAAAATTAGATGATGCACACGACTACCAAATGTGGGCAGATGTTGAAGGCGAAATGATAAACATGGGAGTGATTGCCAAAGACCAAAACCTTATGGCAATGCGCTATATAGACCATGCCGAATCCCTAAACATTACCATTGAGCCTGCTGGTGGTAACGACCACCCAACTGTATCCCAATTGGTCACTAACGTCTACCTCAATTAGCCTGAAAAATACGTAATGTTACGTATAGTTTTGTATTTCTGTGTTTTGTAGTTTTATCACTCAAAAAATACTTATAGTAACAATATCCTAGAATGTTATTTGCTATAATAATCAGTTGCTATATAAGGAATTAAATTTAATCTAATAAGAAATTAGCATGTACATAGATTACTCTTCTTGGGAAACGTTTGAATATAGCTTAAATACATTACAGTTGGACCTAAATAATCCAAGAATAAAATACAGAGGAGATAATTTGAATCAAACTCAGATATTAAAATTCTTAATAAATAATGAAGGTGTTTATGAATTAGCAAAAAAAATATCTGAAGAAGGTTATTTTGTGGGTGAAGAGCCAATAATATGCATTGAAAATAACAAAAAAATTGTGCTTGAAGGCAATAGAAGGACAGCAGCATTAAAACTATTACAAGACCCTAAAAAGTACCTTTCAACAGCAAAGGCAAATACTTTACTTAAGAATATTTTAAAAAATGACTTCCCAGTCGACAGGAAATTAAGATGTTATATAGCTCCTAATCGATTATTAGCGAATCCGATAATATACACAAGGCATAATGGAGATACACTAAAAAAATGGAAAACTGGTAATCAATATGCTTTTGTTGCAGAAATGTTTTATGAAGATGGCTTAGTTGTAGAAGATATATGTGATGTTTTGAACGAAAGTAGAGCAAAAATTTTAAAACCATTAAAAGCATATAATTTATTTTATGAAGGAAAAGAAATTTTAGAAAAAGAGGAAGGAATAATAATTGACGTGGCAGATTTTGAATTTACAAATCTTGAACGTTTTTATTCTTATGAACCAGCTAGAAATTTTCTTGGAATTGAATTTGATGATGAAAGTGGTGAGCTTAAAATTAGTATTCCGCAAGAAGAGTTTGAGAAAAGGCTTTTAGAAGTTTTCAAAATATTAATTGACTCAGAGAGATTTTCACGTGACTTTAATAAAGATGATGATAAAAAGAAATTCGTTGACAGATTAAACGCAAATTCTAAATTTGACTTTTCTTTAACAAAAGAAGAAAAAGCTGAAAGTAAGTCTTCACAAAAGAAATCTGACCTTGAAGAAAAAAAGAAAATGACTACTCGCAGGAGAAAGAGATCAAGGAAAAAATCTTATGAAAATCGTATCATAATGGGTGACAAAGAAATCATCTTTGATAATGAAAAGCTTGATGGTTTATTTTTTGAATTGAAACATTTACCTATTGATAAAATTTATTCGTTTGCAGTTTTATTAAGAACTTATCTGGAACAGTCGTTGTACTTTTATCTTAAAGAAAAGGAGTTATTTGACGATTTAAGTATTAAAACAAATGCTGAAAATGAAAAGAATAATCTAAAAAAAATAGATAATTTAATAGCTTACTTAAAAGGAAAATATTCTATTGAAGATGAAATTGAATCAACTGAAATAATGACTATTTTACGTTTCAACAATAAAAAAGATTATTCAAGTACATCACTAAAAATTATGCTAGATTATGTAAAGAATAATGAATTAGAAAATCATTTAGATACCAATCAATTAAAAAACTTAAAACACTATATTGACCGAATAAAAGATGGGTTAGATTTAGCTGTTCATAATATTGAAACTATTGTCGATTTAGAACATAATAAAAGAGCTTGGCAACATTTAGAACCCCTTTTCGACATATTGAGCAACAATTTAAATATTGAAGAATAATGTTTTATTCACCATTAAGATATCCTGGAGGAAAAAATAAACTATCTGCGTTTATAGCTAAAATTTGCATTGACAATGACATAAATGGACACTATGTTGAGCCATATTCTGGTGGTGCATCTGTAGCTTTATTTTTGCTCATGGAGGGTTTTGTAAATAAAATTACCATTAATGATAAAGATCGATCCATATATGCTTTCTGGCATTGTGTTCTAAATAAGCCAAAACAATTATGCGATAGAATTGAAAAAGCAGAACTAACGATTGAAGAATGGAAAAAACAAAAAGCAATACAAACAAACAAAAATAAAGCAGATTTACTTGATTTAGGTTTTTCTACATTTTACCTAAATAGAACTAACCGCTCAGGTATAATTAATGCAGGAGTAATGGGAGGGATTGAGCAGAATGGCAATTATCTTATAGATTGTCGATTCAATAAATCAGAGTTAGTCCAGAGAATAAAAAATATAGCTATACACAGAAAAAACATACGCCTCTATAAAAAAGATGCCATTAAATTAATTGATAAAATTAAAGATGAGGCTCATAATGATAACGTCGTATTCTATTTTGATCCACCTTACTACTTAAAAGCAGACACGCTTTACATGAATCATTATGAAAACAAGAATCATAAAAAAGTAAGCGAAAAAATTAAGTCGATTAAAAATATAAAATGGATAGTGTCTTACGATAATGTTCCTGAAATTCAAGAACTATACAAGGAATGTCCTAAAAAAGAGTTTTCTTTCAAGCATACTGCTTTTGAAATTAGAGATGGAAAAGAGATTTTATTTTTTAGTAAAAATATTCAACAGCCAAAAATTGAAGACTGGAATCCTTTAAAATTTAAATTAAAAAAGAGAGGAAGCCATTCTGAGATAATCTACAAGTAAAAAAACCTTATACCAACAAATCCTCTAAAGCAGGTCTTAGGTTAGCATAGGTAAAATTAAACCCTTTGTTTTCTATTTTTTGAGAGCTTACACGTTGGCTTTCAAATAAGAGAATGTGCATTTCACCAAGTGCTAATCGCATTACAAATCTTGGGATATTAGGGAAAATTAAAGGCCTTTGTAATACACTTGCAGCTATTTTGGTGAGTTCTTTATTGGTAACAGCATTGGGTGCCACTCCGTTGTAAATGCCTTCTAATTGGTTCTGTAAAATATGCATAAAAATACCTGCAAGGTCTTGTACGTGTATCCAACTTTGCCATTGTTTGCCATCTCCAAAAGCCGCTCCAGCACCAAACTTAATCGGTTTTACAATTTCTGGTAATGCGCCACCATCTTTGGCCAAAACCAAACCTATGCGCACTTTGGCAACTTTACAACCTAAGGTTTTAAAACCATCTACGGCAGTTTCCCACTGCGCTACCACTTTGCCCAAAAAGGTGTCAGATACTTGTGTGGTATCTTCCTCATAATAGTTGGTTAAACTTGTAGGGTAAATACCAATGGCACTTGCGGAAACCACATGGTCTACGTGGTAACTGTGCTTTATAATGGTATCTTGTAATAATTGTGCTGTTTTGGTACGGCTTTTAAGGATTTCTGTTTTGTAGCTATCCGTCCAACGTTTAGAGATACTCGCTCCCACCAAATTGATAATGGCAGAAACACCCTCAAAACAGGTGTGGTCTATCTCGTTGGTATTGGGATTCCAGTAAAAGCCTTTATAGTTAGCTTCGGTACTTAATTTAGATTTTGAAGTGGTTAAATAGTGCACAATCATACCCTGTGCATGACATAGTTTTACAATCTCCTGCCCAATTAATCCTGTTGCTCCTGTTATTAAAACGGTCATTGCTTTTCTTTTTAGCAAAGATACGACATGCTTTAGGCCTTCAACGAGACTTTAATTTGGATTTAACGTTTGGTGTGCTCACTGTCAGTTCGAGTGCATTTTAGATGCGAGAGCAAATAAAATTTGTATCGAGAACCGTTTTAACTTATAAGACTTCTCGATACAATTGTTCATCCTTCACAATCACTCGAAGTGACAATGTGGAAACATATAAAACTTTAAACTAATACCAACAACAAAACCGCACTGTCAGTTCGAGTGGATTTTAGATGCGAGAGCAAATAAAATTTGTATCGAGAACCATTTTAACACATAAGACTTCTCGATACAATTGTTCATCCTTCACAATCACTCGAAGTGAAATAAAGGTATTATTAGAATTTTTTCTTTGCTAAATTTGGTAGCTTCTCAAATTCATCATTAATCAAAGCTTCCTTTTTAATACGAGACCATTTTTTTATTTGTTTTTCGGTTTCTATAGCTACCTCTACATTTGTAAATTCAGCAAAATAAACCAACTCAATTGGTCTTCTTGAATAGGTGTAACTATCTAAATGTTTACCTGATTTATGCTCTAACACTCTTTTTGATAAGTCTGAGGTAAAACCTGTGTAATAAATATTATCAGAGCATTTTAATATATAGACGTAATAAATTTTCATTTCTTGAACTTACACAAAATTAGTTAAATGTCAGTTCGAGTGAATTTTAGATGCGAGAGCAAATAAAATTAGTATCGAGAACCATTTTAACTTACAAGACTTCTCGATACGATTGCTCATATCTCGCAATCACTCGAAGTGACAATTAGTGAACATTTAGCTCACTACGTTCGCTGAACGTTACTAATAAACATTTGGCTCGCTTCGCTTCGCCGAATGCTTTTAATAAACATTTGGCTCGCTTCGCTTCGCCGAATGCTTCGTTGCACGAAGCATTTCCCTCTTTCCAGGTGGGCCAGGAAGACGTTCAACTATAAAACCAACAGCTTGCATGGCACGTCGTACGCTTCCTTTTGCTGAATAGGTGACCAAAACACCATTGTCTTTTAATGCTTTATACATAATCTTGAAGATGTCTTCTGTCCATAGCTCTGGTTGTACGCGTGCGCCAAAGGCATCAAAATAAATGATATCAAACCTATTTTTGTCAGTGATATCCTTGAAGAATTTTTCTTGTTTTTCGAGTGTAAATATTGGAGTAATATTACGTCCTTCTTCCCAAGGTATGCTATGCATGTTCTCGAATTCAGCTTTATGCTGTTCAGAAATTAGTTCGACGTAATTCAGCTGTTGAATTTCTTCGGTTTTTACAGGATAGGCCTCCACTCCAACATAATTTATGGGTTGCTGAAGCTCTTCAGCTTTTAAAAAAGTGAGAAAGGCATTGAGTCCTGTGCCAAAGCCAATTTCGAGGATGCTTATTGGCTGAGAACCCTTTTCACTTCTACTCACTTCGACTTCGCTCAGTGACCTACGCTCAGTCTGACAGTCTTCTAAACAAAAAAGCAAACCATGTTTTATAAATACATGATTCGCTTCTTGTATGGCACCATGGATGGAATGGTATTGTTCATTCCAATCTTCTATCTGAATGGTTTTAGAACCATCGGATGTGGTGATTATTTTTCGCTTCAATTACTGAATTAAAAGTTTTCTAATCTTTGGGATTGGTCCTGTACATTCTGTTTTATGACACGCCAAACAGTTGTTGATTGTAGCATTATAACGCTCCTTTAATTCAACATTAGACAAAGTATCTACAACCGATTTTTGAGACTCTATAAAAACGTTTACAAAACTATTCCATACTGGTGTTCTGGCATGACCATTACTCATCTCAGCCGAATGTAGTTTCATCAGATCCAATGGCATTGATGCCGGAACTTCACCATTAACAATCTGCTGTTTTATTTGCAAATTGTAAGCATACATGCCATTCATAAGATTTGCCATCTGAGAAGGTTGATGCATAATCAATTCTGGCTTTTCCTTTTTTTCAGTAGCCTCTAGCTCAGTTTCATTCTTGCAATTAAAACATAATAGCAACAATGTCAAAAGCGCTAAAATCTTATTGCTTAAGGAGTACTCCATCAGCTAAGAACTTGTATTCGAATTTCGGTTCTGTGATTGCAGCAATCTCTTCTGCAGATTTACCTGCATCTTCTGCGTAGTGTCTTAATTCGTCAACAGAAGTTTCTTCTACAAAGGCTTTTCCGTTTACAACCACTTCGCCTTCAGCATTAAGTGGCATAAAGAAACCGTAATCTTTAAAACGCACCATAACTTCATTATCGTTACCCATGTCTAAAGTCATCCAACAGCCTTTTTTAGAGCAGACCTCATTGATTTTTCCAGTCATTTTAGCATTGATGGTATCACCAGCTTTCAGACCTTTATAATGCTCTATCATACGGTCAGCAGATAATGCATCGGCATCATTGATTTCCATACCGAAAGACGCGTAAGCAATCTCATCTTTAACCTCTTGTACGTCGACATCTTTTACTTCCTTTTCGTTTTTGCAAGACACTATGGCTAAGCTCATTGCTAAAATCAAAACTATTTTTTTCATTGTTGATTTATTTAGTATTGTTTATAATAGAAGCACAAAATTACGAATTTTAAGATAATATTACCTTTTATTAACCACATTGATTTTGTACTTTTGCCGAAATTTAAAACACCTCTTTAATGGTAGAAACTAACCCTAACGAAATCGTTATCGTAAAGTCCGAAAATTCTAAAATTAAAAATGTTGATTTCGACAACTTAACATTTGGTCGTGTATTTACAGACCATATGTTTGTATGCGATTTTGAAGATGGTAAATGGCAGACTCCAAAGATTATGCCTTACCAACCAATGACGATAGAACCTTCTGCTCGTGTTTTTCATTATGGACAAGCTGTTTTTGAAGGTATGAAAGCCTACAAAGATGAAAACGGCAAGATCTTTTTATTTAGACCAGACCAAAATTTTAAAAGAATTAATAAATCTGCTGCCAGACTTGCTATACCAGAGTTTCCTGAAAACTACTTTTTTAAAGGTTTAGAAACCTTATTAAAAATGGAAAGCGATTGGATAAAACCAGGACTTGGCAACTCTTTATACATACGTCCTTTTGTTATTGCCACTGAACCGGCTATTTCGGCATCACCAGCAGCAACTTATCGTTTTATGATTATATGTTCACCAGCTAAAGCTTACTACAATAAGCCTGTGCGTGTGTTGTTTGCTGAAAAATTCAGTCGCTCTGCTGACGGTGGAGTTGGATTTGCGAAAGCAGCGGGAAATTATGCAGCGCAATTTTACCCAACAGGATTAGCACAGAAAAAAGGTTTTGACCAAATCATTTGGACTGATGCTTCTACACACAAGTATTTAGAAGAAGCAGGTACCATGAATATTTTCTTTAGAGTTGGTGATAAGCTTATTACTGCTCCTACTAGTGACAGAATTCTGGATGGTGTAACACGAAAGAGTGTAATACAGCTTGCTGAAGATTTAGGTATTGAATGTGAAGTGAGACCAGTCAGTGTAAAAGAGATTAAAGAAGCTGCTATAGATGGTAGTCTTAAAGAAATTTTTGGTGCTGGTACAGCAGCAGTTATTAGTCCTGTTTCTGCATTTGAGCATGCTGATGATGTTTATGAAATTCCTCAATTGGAAAACTCATATGCTTCGCTATTTAAAAAGACGCTTACAAATATTCAACACAACTTATCAGAAGATAAACATGGTTGGAGACATGAAGTAAAATAATTAAAAAAAGCAGCCAATCGGCTGTTTTTTTTTATGATTCTAAAATCTCTTTTATATTTGGTTTAAAATAATTAGGCCCTTTCAATACTTTACCGTCTTCACGATAAATTGGCTCACCATCTTCACCTAATTTACTCATATTACTACGTTGAATTTCCTCAAAAACTTCTTCAATTTTGTATTGAAGTCCATGCTCTATTATTGTGCCACAAAGGATGTAAAGCATATCGCCTAAAGCATCAGCTACCTCAACCAAATCATTATCGTTTGCAGCTTCAAGATATTCCTCATTTTCCTCGCGCATGAGTTTGTAGCGCAACATGTTTTTTTCTATTCCTAAATCGGCTTTTGGTGTTTCTCTGTGTCCTATTTTAAAAGCGGTATGAAATGCTTTTACAGCATTGATTTTGTCTTGCATATTCTAATTTAAAAACTAAGGTTATTATTTTTTCGTATATAAATTATAGATCATCATTTTTTGATGATTTTGCTATGATTTTAATTATTTTTGCGTAAAAATACACTAATGTTTACTACAGGTCAACTGATTTTTGGGATTTTGTTTTTTATAGCTTTCGTCATTGCTGTAGCCTATCAATATCGCAAAGATTTAAAGATTCATAAAACTTATTATAAAGGCACTGTTTGGATTCTTATTGCCTTTATTGGTTTTATTGGCATGATTGCCGCAGTAAAATTTCTTTTGATGTAATTATTTCCATATTTTTCCTTTTTTAAGAGGAGATAAATGCTCTCAATTGTTCTATAGAAAAAGATACTATGATTTTTCTTTATGCAGTTTTGGCTTTGATTGTATTTAATGGACTACTCTTACTAATTAGCTCTAATAACACTGATGATTTTAGTAAAAACAAAAAGCAGTCTTAAAACTAAGACTGCTTTCTCAACATCAAATATGTATTATTAATTTACCTCTGGTAAAAAACTATAGGTTTTACTATACTCTAACATTTGCTCAGGGAAACCAACTGGCTGTGTAACTTTAATCGCTGTAATTTCACCATTTTCATCCATTTCTGGTACTAAAACAGGATTTACAAAACCACTGTAAGGTGCAGATGTAAATTGCTTATTACGTTCTAAAACCTCTGCGTGAATTGCTTGGTCTACCTTAACGCCATAACCTTCTACCAAAGCTTCAACAGCTGCATAATCACCTTCAGATTTAATACGTTGGGTCTCTCTTAATAATTGACCGAAAAGCTCGTGTAACTTATCGTAATCATTAATATTAAAATAGGTTTTACCATCTCTGGTTACTTTTTCTATAACATTGTCTGCTTTTCCTTTTTCATAAGCCCAAGCAGAAACCCATTGACGGTTTCTCATATGCGCTTCTTCTACATCGTCACCAAGATTCAAACGGATCAATTGCGTCATTAAACCATTTCTTATATAACCATCGTAAGCTGCTTTTCCTACAGATTTCCAATCGTCAACTAAACCTAATTCTTGTAATTTAGAATCGTACAAATAGTATAGACCTACTAAATCTGCTCGACCTTCTTCTAAGGTAGACGCATAGTTTTTCAAGGTTTCTTTAGTTTCACCTACACCTGGATTTAATTGTCCTGAAGCGTGACCGATAACTTCATGTAATGCAGTGTGAAGTTTATCAGCTAATTGACCATACTTTTCTTCAAGTTGTAACTCTTCTTCATCGTGTACAAACTCTTTTAAGCGACCTGTGCTACCTGCATTATTGTATGCTTCAATAATGTTTCCAAGTGACACAGACTTACTTCCCACTTCCTTTCTAATCCAGTTGGCATTTGGTAAATTCACACCAATTGGTGTACTTGGCGAGGCGTCACCAGCTTCACCTGCAACCGTAACCACTTTATAAGTTACACCTACAACGTTTTTCTTTTTGTGCTCGTCCATTAAAGGCGAATTATCCTCAAACCACTGTGCGTTATCTGAAAGTACCTTCATCTTTTGAGACATATCAAAATCATTGATTTGCACAATAGTTTCGTAAGAACCTCTATACCCTAATGGATCGTTATACACCTCAATAAAACTATTGATGTAATCTACATTTCCTTCAGTAGCAGCTGTCCAAGCTACGTTATAATCGTCCCAAGTTTGCAAATCGCCTGTTTTATAATACTGAATTAACAAACCAATAGCATCGCCTTGTGCTTTATTTTCGGAAACGCCTTGTGCTTTTTCTAACCACTTTACAATTTCATCTATTGCAGAACCATAAAGTCCACCAGATTTGTAAACTCGCTCCTTTAACACACCATCTTCTTTTACTAACTGAGAATTTAAACCAAATGATAATGGCTTATCTGGATTTGGAGATGTTTTAGCTGCGTAGAATTTTTCTACATCTGCATTGGTAACGTTTGGTCCATAAAAATTCACTGCGGACAATGCTACATTATCCACACCTTTAGCCTGATTTACCTTTTTTGAATCTTTATCATTAAAAATCATATCAAACGCTTCGCCATCTAGCTTAGTGTTGGTTGCTAAGAATAATTTGTTCAAGTAGTCTTTTGAAAATTCTGGTTTTAACTTGTCGTTAGAATAATGATGATGAATACCATTACTAAACCAAACACGTTTTAAATACACTTCAAAAGCTTTCCAGTCTGCTGAAGTTTTATCACCGGAATAATTAGTGTAAACGTTTTCTAAAGCTTTTCTAATTTTTAGGTTATGTCTATAGTTTTGATCCCACATAATATCACGACCAGCCAAACCAGCTTGTGTTAAATAATACACTAATTTCTGTTCTTTTAAAGTTAAATTATCCCATCCAGGAATTTGATAACGTAAGATTTTAATGTCTGCAAATTGTTCAACATTATAGTCAAACTTATCTGCTACTCTTTCTGCAGTATCGTCCTTAACAGGTTCTTTACTTTCATTTTTACAAGACCAAGCAAAAACAACCATTAGGCAGATTACAACTATTGATTTTAGTTTCATATATAAGTTAGTTTTTATGAATTCTCACAAATGTAACACTTATAGGACAAATTACTATCTTTGGACAACTACTAAATCATACTAAAAAATGAAGGCACTTAAGTATATTCTTCTGCTACTGCTTATTCTTTTTATCGGATTTTCAATTTACATTGCGGTACAGCCCAATTCCTTTGAAGTTACCAGAACACGAAACATAAAAGCACCTCAAGAAGTTCTTTACAATAAAATTATAGATTTTGAAACTTGGGAAGATTGGTCATCTTGGGTTGAGTCTGACCCTGAAATGATACTTACTATTCCTGAAAAACATGAGGGTGTTGGTGGTTCTTATTCTTGGGAAGACAAAGATGGTGTTGGCACAATGACAACCGTAGCAGCCAATCCTTACAACTCAATTACCCAAGAAATGCAGTTTGCTGAATTTCCTAAATCTGATGTATCATGGCAACTTGAAGTTAAAGAAGATGGTTCGACTGATGTGACTTGGGGTATCTCTGGGAAAGACTTGCCGTTTGTGTTCAAACTATTTTCGACCTTAATGGGTGGGATGGAAAAGCAAATTGGTCCACATTATGAAAGAAGTCTAGAAAAACTAGATAGCATCGTACAAGAAGATATGAAGCGTTATGAAGTAACAATAAATGGCATCACTGAGTATGGTGGTGGTTATTATTTGTACAAAACTACCAATGCCAATTCTCAAAACATTAGTGCTAAAATGGGCGAGAATTTTGGTGCAATTATGATGTTTATGTGTAAAAATGACATCAAACAATCTGGAATGCCTCTAACTGTATATAATGATATGAGCTCTGCAGATGTGATAATGAGTAATGGCATTCCTGTTAATGAAAAAATCACATTACCTGAAGGTTCTGATGTTTCCATTAATTTTATCCCAAATATTAAGGTTCTAAAAACCACCTTAAAAGGCAATTATACTAATCTTAATAAAGCTTGGGAAGAAACAATGGCTTATTTAGTCAAGAACAATTTGGAACAATCTGAAGAGAACCCTTTTGAAATATACACCACCGATCCAGGGAATTATCCAAATCCTGCTGATTGGATTACCGAAATTTACATTCCGATAAAATAGATGAAGCAATTTATTTTAGTCTTTATTGGCGGTGGATTTGGGAGTACTCTACGTTACCTTATTGGAAAATTGTTGAACAGTAACCAAACCGGAATACCTTACGGCACTTTTGTTGCTAACATTTTGGGTAGTTTATTGATAGGGATTATCCTTGGACTTGCTGCTAAAAACGACAGTCTAACACAAAACCAAACCTTGTTTCTTGCCACTGGGTTTTGTGGTGGCTTCACTACATTTTCAACCTTTGCTTATGAAAATCATGTGTTTCTAAAATCAGGTGACTTTACCAGTTTTGCCATTTATACCATTACTAGTTTTATCGTTGGGTTTTTAGCTGTTTTCTTGGGAATGTATTTGGTAAAGTAGTATTTAATTGTTAGTAAATAGTATTTAGTATAGCGTATGAAATGTTATTACTCTTTTCTCACACACGATTAAACAGTTAAACAATTCAACGGATAAACATCTAACGAAACTACTTCTTAAACGCCTTTACGCCTGCTTCTATTTTTAATGGCAAGTAATTTTCCCTAGGTACAATTGGGCAAGAATATCTTTCGTTGTAAGCACAATACGGATTGTAGGCTTTATTAAAATCTATTTCAATAGTGTCACCTTCTGGAATTTGCAAATCTATATAACGTCCACCAGCATAGCTTGCCTCACCATTAGTGTCATCTAAAAATGGTAAAAACAAATAATCTCTATACTCTTCTGTTTCCATTAAATCCTTTCCTTGGTAAACATTTAACTCATAAGTTTTATCATTTAACAAAAATGTAATGATACCAAAGATGCGTTCTTTAGAAACACGATCTGTCGTGGTTTTCATATTAAACCATTTAGAATCTGGAGTCCTTTTAAGTGTAGCTTTAACAACATACGTAGAATCATACTTGAAGAAATCCAGCCCTTTAAAATTCTTTAAATCTTTTTTCTTTAATGGCGATTTACTAGCATCTTTATACTCTGCATTCATTTCTTTTTGCCATTCTGTTTCACCAGATACAGTAACTTTGTCTTGTGCACAACCCACAGAAGTTATCAATAAAAAAAGCAAGATTATTTTTTTCATTCTTTGATATTTTAGATGCTCAAAAATACAACTTATCAAATTTTATTGTAGTTTTACTTCAAGTAATTAGAAAATAAAATGTTACAAGTCAATAGATATTATAAGCAAACCTGTGCGATTTCTTCGGAAAACATTCGGACGCATTATCTATTGTAGTAATACTTATATACTATTTAACAATATTTGAAAGTCCGACGATACCGTCGGACTTTTTATTTTTATAACAATCAATCAAAATGAAAAAACTATTCAACAATTACTTAATGACCTTTGGAGGATTGTCCAAGGAAGTTTGGTGGCTTGCTTTAATTACTTTCATAAATAGGTCTGGCACAATGGTCGTTCCTTTTCTTACAATTTATCTTAATGAAGATTTATCATTTTCGATACCGCAAATTGGTTGGATTATGAGTTGCTTTGGTTTAGGTTCTGTTGTAGGTACATGGCTTGGTGGAAAACTAACAGATGACATTGGTTATTATAAAGTAATGGTGAGAAGTCTATTGAGTACTGGTATTGTTTTTATTGCATTGCAATTCTTAACAACTTTTACCCAAGTTTGTTTAGGTATCTTTTTGGTAATGGTAGTTGCAGATACTTTTAGACCAGCAATATTTGTGGCTATGAGTGTGTATAGTAAACCCGAAAACAAAACACGCTCTGTAACCCTTATAAGGTTAGCTATAAACCTAGGTTTTTCCACTGGTCCTGCTATTGGTGGATTGATCATAGCCAATTTAGGATATGGCGGACTATTTTGGGTAGATGGTATTACATGTATTATGGCAACCATACTTCTTATTAGGGTCTTAAATCCAAGAGTAGCAAAAGCTATAGATGATGAAAATAATAAGCATCCTGGGTCTGCTTACAAAGACAAACCCTATTGGATATTCTTTTTAGCAATGTTTCTTTTTGCTGCTATTTTTATGCAGTATTTCTCAACGATGCCTCTATACTATAGAAATATACATTCTTTATCTGAGGTTGAAGTTGGCTTACTACTTGGGCTTAATGGCTTTGTAATATTTTTACTGGAAATGCCTTTAATATATTGGTTAGATCAAAGCAAATATGGGAAAATAGCCCTAACAGCTATTGGTGTATTTTTAACTGTATTAAGTTTTGCTGTCTTAAATCTAACATCCTTTTCAGGAGTTTTAATTGTTAGTATTTTATTAATGACCATAGGTGAAATGATAGGGTTTCCATATTCAAATGCGTTTGCTATGGATAGATCTAAACGAGGAAAAAAAGGACAATATTTAGCTATGTATTTAATGGCTTTTTCCTTAGCCAATGTATTTGGTCACAATGGAGGATTACAGCTTATAAATGCTATAGGTTATGACATGACATGGACCATTATGACCTGCCTTGGTTTATTAGGTGTATTATTACTGATAGTTTTGAAAGGAATACTAAAAAAAGAAAACAAATGAATCTAAACCAAATAACAATTCCGTCATTAGATGTTGAAACAGCGACGGAATTTTATAAAAAATTAGGATTGCAACTCATTGTAGATGCCATGCCAAGATACGTAAGGTTTTTATGTCCTAACGGAGATACAACCTTTTCAATTCATAAGATTGAAGAATTGTCCAAAAACAACCAAACTACTATTTATTTTGAAGTTGATAATCTTGCTGAAACTGTGAGTTCTCTAAAACAAAAAGGAATTATTTTCGACACTGAAATTACCGAACAATCTTGGTTATGGACAGAAATAAAATTAAAAGACCCAGACCAAAATCCAATAATCATTTACAATGCTGGTGAGAACAGAAAAAATCCACCTTGGCGGATAAATTGAAAATTATTTAAGTGGTTTTACCTCACTATGCTTTACCACATGAGACAGAACAATTTGAGTCTTTGTCTCCCCATATGTAATTAATTGGTCAATAAACGTTTCTAAGTGTTTTTGGTTTTTTAAAACCACTTCCATTACAATATTTTCGTTTCCTGTAATTCGGTAACAATTGACTACTTCGTCATAGGTTTTTACTTTTTCCAGAAACGGTTTTAACATTCCCATAAAAGCACGTAAAGTAATTAACGCCTTTAGTTGGTATCCTGCTTCAAAAGGGGATACAAAGGTTGTATAGCCTTGAATAATTTCGGCATCTTCCATTTTTTTTATACGCTCACTTACAGCAGGTGAACTAATCCCAACACGTCTACCTATTTCGGCATTAGACATACGTGCATTTTGCTGTAGGCACTTTAAAATCTTCCAATTTAGCTTATCAATATTCATTTAAACAAATAAAGTCTTAATAACATAAATATTAAAGCTAATATACGATTTAACTTTAATATTTAAAGTTAAATATCATTTCTCTTGAGTAATTTCGTAGCAATTGCTATTGAAATTATGAACTACAACCTACCTTCTCATTTATCGGAACTGCCTGTATATCAAAAGGCAATGGATATTATAATGCTGTCAAGAAGCATTTCTACCTATTTAAATCACGACTTATCTCATCTGAATGACGATGGTACTGAGGATAACGACATTTATTTTTCAGGTGATATTGTACAGCAGTCTTCAAATCTTGCGCCAGAAATCATCAATGTAGAGCGTGAGAATTGCAGAATAAAAAAGCACAAACACCTGGAGAGCTTAGAGCGCCTTACAACAAAACTTTATAGTAATTGCAGACGTTTAGAGCGTTCCAAAAGCAACGGAAAAGATTACTTACCACTTCTTCGCGGTGAAATTAGAACCTTTAGAAAGCTGAAACGTCATTGGATGTTGACGCTTTAATTTGATGTGTTGATCCGCTTTACAATACCCTTCGACAAGCTCAGGGTAAGCGACTCACATAAGTCATTTAATACAAAATATTTAGTCCTATAGATGCTTCGACGAGCTCAGCATAAGCGACTAACACACTTTTTGGAAAAAAGGTACTTCGACTGCGCTCAGTATCAACGAACTCTATAATTTTTTTACAAAAAATCTAGAGCCTGTTGACTTACATATTTCTACGATACTGTCCACCTACTTCAAAAAGTGCGTTTGTAATCTGCCCTAAAGTACACACTTTACAAACCTCCATTAATGCTTCAAAAATATTTTGATTATTGATGGCTTTCATTTGCAAATCCTTTAATAAATCTGAAGTATCATGAGCCTCGTGAAGATTTTGAAGTGTCTTTATCTGATTCTCTTTTTCCTCTTCGGTTGCTCTTATAACTTCTGCTGGCTGCACTGTTGGTGAACCTTTACTGCTTAAGAAGGTATTTACACCTATTATTGGGAATTCACCATTATGTTTCAAAGTTTCATAATACAAACTTTCCTCCTGAATTTTTGAACGCTGATACATCGTTTCCATAGCACCAAGTACACCACCACGCTCTGTTATTCTGTCAAATTCTAACAATACTGCTTCCTCGACTAAATCGGTTAATTCTTCGATGATAAAAGACCCTTGTAATGGATTTTCGTTCTTTGCTAATCCTAACTCCTTGTTTATGATTAACTGAATGGCCATCGCACGTCTCACAGATTCTTCCGTAGGTGTTGTAATAGCTTCATCATAAGCATTGGTATGCAATGAATTACAGTTATCATAAATCGCATAAAGTGCCTGAAGCGTAGTTCTGATATCGTTGAAGTCAATTTCCTGAGCGTGTAAACTACGGCCAGAAGTCTGAATGTGATACTTTAACATTTGGGCTCTTGGGTTAGCTCCATACTTATGTTTTAAAGCTTTTGCCCAAATCTTACGTGCTACGCGACCAATAACCGCATACTCTGGATCGATACCGTTTGAAAAGAAGAATGATAAATTCGGACCAAATTTATTGATATCCATTCCTCTACTGAGATAGTATTCTACATAGGTAAATCCATTGGCTAAGGTAAATGCCAACTGCGAAATAGGATTGGCGCCAGCTTCGGCAATATGGTAGCCAGAAATGGATACTGAATAGAAATTTCGTACGTTATTCTTAATGAAGTATTCTTGTACGTCACCCATCAAACGTAAAGCAAATTCTGTTGAAAAAATACAAGTATTCTGTGCCTGATCTTCCTTTAAAATATCTGCCTGAACGGTTCCTCTCACCTGAGCAATAGTCTTCGCCTTTATATCTTCATAAATATCTTTTGGTAAAACTTGGTCACCAGTGACACCCAAAAGCATCAATCCTAAACCATCGTTACCTTCAGGGATTTCGGCATTGTATTTAGGACGCTCTTTATCTTTATAGATGGCTTTTATCTTTTTCTCAACTTCATCTTGCAAACCATTTTCCTTGATATAAATTTCGCATTGTTGATCTATAGCTGCATTCATAAAGAAGCCAAGTAACATTGGTGCAGGGCCATTAATGGTCATACTAACCGAAGTCATCGCATCTGCCAAATTAAACCCTGAATATAGTTTTTTAGCATCATCCAAACAGCAAATACTAACACCTGCATTACCAATTTTACCATAAATGTCAGGTCTGTAATCTGGATCGTTTCCGTACAACGTTACCGAATCGAATGCTGTGGATAAACGCTTAGCAGGCATACCTAAACTTACATAGTGAAAACGTCTGTTAGTACGCTCTGGTCCACCTTCTCCAGCAAACATTCGTGTTGGGTCCTCACCAGTACGTTTAAAAGGGTATAATCCTGAGGTATAGGGAAATTCTCCTGGTACATTTTCTTGTAAACACCATCTTAAAATATCTCCCCAAGCCTGGTATTTTGGTAGCGCTACTTTAGGAATATCCGAATGCGATAGGGATTTGGTATGCGTTTCAATCTTAATTTCCTTGTCTCTTACTTTAAAAGTATAAACAGGATCTTTATAACGATTAACCTTATCCTCCCAACCTGATATGATTTCCCAATTGTAAGGATCTAAGTTTAATTTTACACGATCGAATTCTGCAATAAGCATTTTAATAAAATCCTTTTTGTCATCCTGGACATGTTTTAAGATCTCATCTTGATCTAAACCTTGCTTCCCTAAAAAAGACCGTTCCACTTCGCTATTGTTAACATTGCCAACAACACAAATCGTTTTAAAAATTCCATATAACTTTTGGGCTACATCTACCTGAGCATTAGCAGTATTATCGTAAGCCCTGTTGTTTTCGGCAATCTCAGAAAGGTAACGTGTGCGTGATGGCGGAATGACAAAAATCTTCTCACTCATTTCTTTAGAAATCTCGAAAGTAGATTTTAAATCGGAATCCGTTTTTTCAGCGATTTTATCCATTATTGCCTTATAGAGCGTATTCATTCCTGGATCGTTAAACTGAGAAGCAATAGTTCCAAAAACTGGCATTGTATCTGGATCCTCATGCCATAGATTATGGTTACGCATATACTGCTTCTTCACATCGCGCAAGGCATCCAGAGCACCACGTTTATCAAATTTGTTAATGGCTACCAGATCAGCAAAATCTAACATATCGATTTTCTCAAGCTGTGTTGCAGCACCAAACTCAGGTGTCATAACATATAGCGACACATCGCTATGTTCTAATATTTCCGTATCTGACTGGCCTATACCAGAGGTTTCTAATATGATTAAATCGTATTCTGCAGCTTTTAAAACTTCAACAGCTTCATTTACATATTTTGAAAGCGCCAAATTAGACTGACGTGTTGCCAAACTTCGCATATACACACGAGGTGAGTTGATGGCATTCATACGGATTCTATCTCCTAATAATGCACCTCCTGTTTTTCGCTTTGAAGGATCTACTGAAATCAATCCAACCGTCTTATTAGGAAAATCAATTAAGAAACGGCGTACTAACTCATCTACTAAAGATGACTTCCCTGCACCACCAGTACCAGTAATTCCGAGAACTGGTGTTTTTGAGGTTTTGTTTTTATTGTGAATAGTTTCAAGGGCATCCTTGGCAACCTCTGGAAAATTCTCAGCTGCGGAAATCACTCTTGCAATAGACTTTGGATTTTTTTCATTTAGTTCATTAACTTCTCCATTCAAGTGGTCACCAATAGCAAAGTCTGATTTTTCAACCAAATCATTTATCATTCCCTGTAAACCCATTTCTCTACCATCATCTGGTGAGTAGATTCTGGTAATACCATAATCCATAAGCTCTTTGATTTCTTCGGGAAGGATGACTCCACCTCCACCACCAAAAATCTTGATGTGTCCTGCTCCTTTTTCTTGCAGCAAATCATACATATACTTGAAGTACTCATTATGCCCTCCTTGATAGGATGTCATTGCTATAGCATTGGCGTCTTCTTGTATAGCAGTATTAACCACTTCTTCCACACTTCTATCGTGGCCTAGATGAATCACCTCTACTCCTGTGGCTTGAATGATACGACGCATAATATTTATGGCCGCATCGTGCCCATCAAAAAGAGAGGCAGCAGTTACAATTCGTACTTTATGCTTTGGTTTATATGGTGCGACTTGTTCCATTCGTAAAAATCTTGCTTAATTGAGGTGCAAATTTAGGGAATTTATAAAAATTTCAACCTTTAGTTAAGGAATGTTTAATTGAATTCGTCACAAACAAATACTTAGTCTTTTAAATTATCTTTGTAGTAACTACAAATCCTAAATTTATCATGAAAAGAATTTTTGCCTTACTTATTGTTTTTAATGTAACTGCATGTGCAGAACTGCAAGAGGTAGTGAATCAATTACCACAATCTGGTGGTGTAGGCAATGCGGATATCGCTGCAGCACTGAGACAAGTGTTAGATTTTGGCATTGATAAACAAGTTACTAAACTGACTCAAACCGATGGGTTTTATAAAAACGAGTTAGTAAAAATTCTTTTACCGGAAGAACTTCAAAAAGTTGATGACGCATTACGAAAAATAGGGCTTGGCAGCTTGGCTGACGAAGGTATAAAGGTCTTAAATAGAGCAGCGGAAGATGCCGTAAAGGAAGCAACACCAATTTTTATAAATGCGGTAAAAGATATCACCTTTGATGATGCTAAAAATATTCTATTGGGCGATGATAACGCTGCAACAACATATTTGACATCTAAGACACAAGCACAACTTTACGATAAATTTAAACCTATAATCAGTAACTCTTTTGGTAAGGTTGGTGCTGACCAAATTTGGAACAACCTCATAACCAAATACAATAATCTTCCCCTAACTAATGATGTTAATCCAGATTTAACTGATTATGTGACAAATGAAGCTTTGGAAGGAGTTTACACTATGATTGCAATTGAAGAGAAAGAAATTAGAAACAAGGTTTCATCAAGAACTACAGATTTGCTTAAGAAGGTTTTTGCTTTACAGGATTGATAAAATTAATTTTAACATATTTTTTTATTAACAACGCATAGCTTATTCACTTAATATTTAGTAAATTAGAAATCTAATCAACATTCTTTACCGTGCATAATTCAGAAAAATTGCTCCGAAAGAGGTTTAAATTAAATCAAGAGTACCTAAGATTAATTGAGGATGCATATAATCTTAGACAAACGGATCATGCACTTAGTGATTTTTCAGAATTTAAGGCTACAAAAGTTTTGAATCAATTAAATAAGCTCAAGTTTATTATTGGAGATTCAAAAATACAGGCTAATTAACTTTTAGGCTTGTATAACCCATCAAATGCAACTGTAACGTTTTTACCGTCTATTATTGTTTCCCATAATTGTCTTACTGTTCCATCTTCATTTTCGGTCCATGTAATACGATGATAAACTGTCTTTCCTTCAGAATTGATTGCCTCCTCTGTTTGTAATATCATTTGGTTAGCAACTTTGTTGCCTTTTATATGTAAAGTATGCCCTTGGTTATCAATCCAAATTTGTTCCCATTGCTTTGTTTTATAATTATAGAAATTATTACTAGTTCCTGTAAAACCAGCCATAGCACTAGTCCAGTTTTCTTGTAGTACACATCCATCTTGTATCTTTTCTATCGTGTTCTCACCAGCTTTTGTTCCATTAGGATTAGTAACTTCCCAAGTTCCAACCCAAAAATCGAATTCAGAATGTTTTTCAGTACAACATTTACAAGTGGAATTTTGCGCTATTAAAGTTGAATTTAATATAACTAAAGCCAACAGTAGTGTAATGTTTCTCATGACTGATAAAGTTTTACCGTAAGTTATTAAAGTACATTTAATTATAAGCTAATGTTAACATAACATTTAAACCAAAGAAAGTCAGCATCTTTGTATTGCAAAAGAGATTAAGTCTTAAAAGAGATTAGAACGGTTAGTTAGATTAAGGTCGGTATGCTAGTTACATACCGATTTTTTTTATGCTAAAAAATAACTTTTGAAATACCGATAGGATTTGCAAATTCGGCTTCCGTACCAAGAAAACATTTCCCCATCCACTATCATTATTTTTTTGCTTGGAAACTGTTTTTTAAACTCATCAATGTCCTTTTCTTTGAATGGATAAGGTTCGCTCGAAAGAAAAATACAATCCGCTTCTTTTATTTTCGGATGGTCTAATTGTATTTCAGGGTAACGCTCTTCATCTTCAAAAACATTAAAAAGATTTGCTTCATTGAGCATGCTGTGAATGAAGGTGTTTGACGCTGCGACCATAAAAGGATTCTTCCAAATAAAATAGGCTACTTTCATTTTATTTGATGTTGATCGCTGAGAGTGAAATGCCTCTTTTTCCGTTTTTATAACATTCACCAACCTTGATGCCTCGTTGAACTTATTAAAGATTTGACCATACGTTTTAATTAGCTCTAAACAGTCCTCTACGGTATAAATATCGCTTATATGTATTGGTGCGATAGACTTGAGTTTATCAATCATTTCCTTTGTGTTTTCTTCCTTATTACAAAGGATAATATCGGGTTGAAGCGCTATTATTTTTTCAATATCAACCTGCTTAGTTCCACCAACAATAGTTTTATTTTTTCGGAGTGAAGAGGGATGTACACAGAATTTTGTAACACCAACAAGTTCCTTTTCTAAACCTAAGTCTACTATCAATTCGGTTTGAGATGGCACTAACGACACAATTCGTTTTGGAGATTTGTTAAGTTGAAGCTCTCTATTAAGTTGATCTAAGTATTTCATTAGAAGATGCTAAAACAAGTTCAGCAAAACAAATTTAAATGTTCCAAAATTTCCTTCATCTGCAATTGCAATTCTTTAGCTTTTGCTGCTGCTGCTTGAGCAAAATCTTCATCTTGAGAAGCGTAGATAATACCTCTAGAAGAATTAATCAACAAGCCTACGTTTTTATTCATTCCGTATTTACACACCTCTTGAAGATTACCTCCTTGGGCTCCAACTCCTGGCACCAATAAAAAGCTATTCGGAATTATCTGTCTGATATCAGCTAAATATTCTGCCTTTGTAGCTCCAACAACGTACATTAAGTTTTCAGAGTTTTGCCAGGTTTTGGATGTTTCTAAAACTCGCTTATAAAGTTCAGTACCCTCAACTTTCTTCGTCTGAAAATCGAACGCTCCTTGATTAGATGTTAAGGCTAAAAGGATAGTGTGCCTGTCCTTAAATGCTAAAAACGGCTCAACAGAATCTTTGCCCATATATGGGGCAACAGTTACACTATCAAAACCTAAATCTTCAAAAAATGCCTTGGCATACATCGAACTGGTATTACCTATATCACCTCGCTTTGCATCAGCAATGGTATAAATTTCTGGGTGATTTTTGTTGAGGTAATTTATGGTTTTTTCTAAGGCTTGCCAGCCTTTAATACCATAGGCTTCGTAAAATGCCGTATTAGGTTTGTAAGCAACACAAAACTGATGCGTTGCGTCTATTATAGCTTTATTAAAAGTAAATATTGGGTCTTCCTCTTCTAAAAGGTGTTTAGGGATTTTGTTTAAATCCACATCCAATCCCACGCAAAGAAAGGATTGCTTTTTTTTGATTTGAGTGATTAATTGATTTGTTGTCATGTTATAAAAAAAGCCTCAAAATGAGGCTTTAAATTTTTAAATTACATTGTCACTAGCTTTTAACAACTCTGTGTTTTCAGCAAGCATTAATTCGTCTATTATTTTTTGAATATCACCATCTATGATGTTTGATAAGTCGTAAAGCGTAAAACCAATTCTATGGTCGGTTACACGTCCTTGAGGATAGTTGTAAGTTCTAATTTTCTCACTTCTATCACCGCGTTTAATTATACTTTTGCGTCTTTCAGAGTCTGCTTCTAGTTGTTTTTCTAATTCTCTTTCATATAAACGCGAACGTAAAACCTTCAAGGCTTTTTCTAAGTTTTTATGAGACGATTTCTGATCCTGACAACTCACAATCATACCTGTTGGCTCATGATGCAATTTAATTGCAGAATAGGTTGTATTTACCGACTGACCACCAGGACCTGTAGAGGTTGTACGCTCTATACGAACTTCGGTCATGTCTAACTCATAATCAAATTCTTCGACTTCTGGTGAAACCATTACTGTCGTGGTACTTGTATGTACACGACCTTGTGTTTCGGTTTGTGGAACACGTTGTACACGATGCACGCCTGCTTCAAATTTTAAGGTTCCGTAAACATCCTCACCTGTAACTTCAAAAATAATTTCTTTAAAGCCACCAGATGTTCCTTCGCTTGTACTTACTACGTCTACTTTCCAGCCTTTATCACTGCAATACTTTGAGTACATTCTATACAAATCACCTGCAAAAATACTAGCTTCGTCTCCACCTGCACCTGCTCTAATTTCTACAACAGCATTCTTATTATCGTCTGGATCTTTAGGTATGAGTAAGAACTTTATTTCTTCTTCGATCTTCGGTAATTCTTCTTTAGCTTCATCTAACTGCATTTTTGCCATTTCTACCATTTCGGCATCAGAGCCATCTGCAATTATTTCTTCAGCTTCAGAAATATTATCTAATAGTTCTTTGTAAACATCTCCCTTATCAACTATTTTCTTAAGGTCTTTATACTCTTTATTTAGCTGAATGTAACGCTTTTGATCTGCAATAATATCTGGTTGAATTATGAGGTCATTTACCTCATCGAATCGTTGTTTTACAATCTGTATTTTCTCTAACATCTCTCTTCAAAAAATTGGAAGTCAAAAGTACAATTTTTTACTCGATAATCGAGATTTAAGTATTTAGAAACTTGCTACTGACTTTATGATTTTATTGTAATTGTATTTTGTCGATGTTTTAAAAAATATTTTTTAGTCTTTTAGCGTTTTAGGTAGTATGCGAAAGCAGTTTACCTCTATACTAAACTACTATAAGCCGCTTGCTCTATGGTCTTTTTTAGTGACCATTGCTATTACGGTTATTGATCCAGGATTAATTTTAGCGCTTTGCACTAAATTATTTTTGGTTTTTCTACTATGGATAATGATTAGCGACAGAAAGCTAAGACAGCGACTTAAGTTTTATAAAATAAGAGGTGTATCTCATTTTAAATTCTTTAGCATTATTTTTTTATTTGATAGCTTAATTACTTGTGTTTTTCTATCACTCATAAAAGGGTTTATCTAAATGTAATACACTAAGGCTCTGAACTACCACCGGTCACTATACTGTCCAAATCTACAACAACACCAACACCAAGTAATTGTTTCCACTGAACTCTAGGTCCTTTTATCACTATCTCTTCGTTGGTGATTTCGTTTGTTTCAACCTCGGCATTAATATCATGATCATATCTTAGATGCGACCCTAAAGTTGCTTGCACATATTTGTTTACTTTCATCCCAAGGTTAAGTTCCCAATCTACATCTATATTGCCGAAATTCACTAAATAGTCAGTATATAGTCTTAAACGCGAGTTTAAATTTATGTTTTCAAAAACTTCATCTTCAAATTGACCGGTGAATAAAATACCAAATTCCTGACGAGTCTTCTCACCCTTTCTTACAACATTTCCATCCATATCATAAATAGCAGGTTTAACACCGAAAGCACCTTGGTTTGCCAATGCTTCATCTAACACAAATGTTGTTTTTAATGTAAGTGGAGATGCATACAAAGAAAATCTGTCGATATGCCTACCATACTCCATACCTGCACCCAAAAACACATAGCCCGGAGCCATAAACTTTGAAATAGGATTGCTATCGTTTGGGCTACTATATCCCTTTGCAAATTGTGTGTTAAAGCTAAATCTAGCAGAATAGAACCAATTGCTTTCAGGACTTTTCTCTAAACCGAAATTAGAGATTACCTCTATTATGTCTTCTGTTTTAAATAGAGACTGCTTTTCTTGTTTATTAAGCCCATAACGTAAGTTTAGGTAAGAGTTCCAAAAATAAGTTTCTTGTTTGTATTTAGCTGAAGCCTTACCGCTTAGTAGTGCTGAAATAGAGTTTGTCCCACCAGCATTCCAATTGGTAAAAGAAACTTGGTTAAGGTAAAATCCCGCTTCATTTTTCGTATTCCAACCTAAATTTAATTCTGACTTTGGCTCTGCTAAGAATAAAGAATCTGGCTGTGCAGAAATACCTATACTAAATAAAAACGCAAAAACTAAAACACACTTTTTTATATTCTGCATATTTTAAAAGTATTAATAAGTAAAAGTTCCGTAATCACTTTTTATGGTCAGTTTCTTTGCCTCAGATGCTTCTACCCTCCCAATAATCTGAGCATTTACATTAAATGATTTTGAAATTGAAATAATATCTTCAGCAATCTCAGGTTTCACATACAACTCCATACGATGTCCACAATTAAATACCTGATACATTTCTTTCCAATCCGTGTTAGATTGCTCTTGTATGAGCCTAAACAACGGTGGAATTTTGAACATATTATCTTTAATGACATGAAGGTTGTCTATAAAATGAAGTATTTTAGTTTGTGCTCCGCCACTACAATGCACAATTCCATGAATACTATCACTTTTATACTTATTAAGAATAGATTTGATAATTGGAGCATATGTTCTGGTTGGTGAGAGCACTAATTTACCTGCATCTATTGGAGAGTCCTCTACAGCGTCTGTTAGTTTTATATTTCCTGAATACACCAAGTCTTGAGGAACAGAAGCATCAAAACTTTCTGGATATTTTTTAGCTAAATATTTTGAAAAAACGTCATGCCTTGCAGATGTTAATCCATTGCTTCCCATTCCACCATTATACCCTGACTCATAATTAGCTTGACCAAAAGATTCCAAACCAACAATAACATTACCTTCAGAAATATTTGCATTGTCTATAACATCAGAACGTTTCATTCTTGCTGTTACTGTCGAATCTACAATAATAGTTCTCACCAAATCACCAACATCAGCAGTTTCACCACCTGTTGAATGGATAGTAACTCCAAATCTTTTTAAATCTTCTATTAATTCTTCAGTACCGTTGATAATTGCCGAAATTACTTCGCCAGGAATAAGATTTTTATTTCTTCCTATTGTAGAAGACAACATAATATTGTCTGTTGCACCTACACAAAGCAGGTCATCTACATTCATTATTAAAGCATCTTGGGCAATACCTTTCCAAACGGATAAATCACCCGTTTCTTTCCAATACATGTAAGCTAAAGATGATTTAGTACCAGCACCATCTGCATGCATGATTAGACAATACTCGTCATCATTGGTAAGATAATCTGGGACAATTTTACAAAAGGCCTTTGGAAAGAGGCCTTTATCAATGTTCTTTATGGCATTATGTACATCTTCTTTTGAGGCAGAAACACCTCTTTGGGCATATCTTTTGCTTACGGAATTACTCATTGAAATTCTTAATGATTCTTAGTAGTGCAAAAGTAAGAATAGTAATTAATTATTTAATTAAATTAGAATTTATTACAGTGTCAATATTCTTTAGTATTTGCTCTTTTCTCTTATTACCACCAAAGTAAAGATTAAGACCTAAACCAACCCTTAGAAAGGATTCGTCTTGATCTGGAATTATTAAACCTTCCATTTCATTGGAAAGTACAAAATTATAATCACCAAATAATTTTACACCAAATCCATCCATGAATATATATTCCAATCCCAAACCAAATTGAACCTTAGTGTGGGTTTCTTCAAAATAATTAGATGCATTGTAACCATAGCCACCAAAAACAAAAGGAGAAAATTCACTGTAAGGGCTCACTAAATATTCAAGATTAAGATCGAAGGACATAAAGCCTAGATTAGTTGTTTCGTCTAAGGCAATACTATATTTATTGAAAGATAAGTTTACATTCAGATTACTTATAATGTGATACTTATACCCTATTCTGAAAAAAATATCAAGTTCTGAATCAGGGTAATCACCAAGAATCATTGAAGTACCTACAACAGCATCGGTAACATGAGTCCCTCTCAGCTCTAAAAAATCCAACTCACGATAAAGCGCTCTGTTATTTTGCTGGGTTTTTTCCTCTTGTGGCTTTTCTTCTTGTGCTTCGACAAAATTGAGACTCAGAAAAATAAAAATTATTGTTAGGAATTGATTTTTATTTAAAACAATCATAAAAGCTTAATTAGTAAATAAGCTTAGGTCACTTAAGTATCTGAGGCTTCACAATATAGAAAAATATTTTTCAATCAATAAAAAAAATAAAAAACCGACAGAATAAAAAAGGATAGAATCATAATAATGATAATATCCTTTATTGAATTTTTAATGGCTCAAAGCCTTGTTAATATCTTAAATTTTAAGATTCCGTCTGTAGCTCAGGCTGTATGTTAACAACCTCATCCTTCACAACATCTTTTATGTCTTTAGAATTGTCTCGGGATAAAATTAAAGTCGCACCCACTAGAATAGCTACACTTAATAGTAACTTCTTCATTTTTACAAATATTGATTAATAGCACTACAAATATACTAAACAAAGCGCATGCAAAAATGGAGAAAACTAGTTTTTTTGCAACAATCTATAGGGTTTTCGACAATGGGACATTTGTTATCGACAAACAACACAAAATGTAATTTTTGAACCTAATTTTATACGTATAACTACGTACAAAGTTAAATTATACGGTCTTATTTTGTAAATAATAACTCTCTATATTTTGTTAGCGGCCATAATTCGTCGTCTATCATTAATTCTAGTTCATCACAATGATATCTTATATCATCAAAAAATGGTTTTACCTTGTTACAGTAACCATTTGCTTTCTTTTCGATATTGTTTTGAGAATTTAAACTTTTTCGTTCGTCAATCATTTTAGTTACCGAAGAATTTATAGCTTCAATATGTTTTGAAATCTGCTCAATAATATTCAATTGCTCTTTTGCAAAATCTTTAAACTGATCACCATATATAGTTTTAAGTCCTTTTACATTTTCAATAAGAATATTTTGATATCTAACAGCTGTAGGCACTACATGATTACGAGCAATATCTCCAATAACCCTACTCTCTATTTGAACATGAAGGATGTACTCTTCCATTTCTATCTCATAGCGTGCTTTTGCCTCAACCTCGTTCATTACACCAAGATTCTCAAACAACTCTATTGACGATTTTGCTACTTTAACTTTCAGTGCTTCTGGTGTTGTTTTATTGTTACTCAACCCACGTTTTTTTGCTTCTTTTTGCCATGCCTCGCTATAACCGTTTCCTTCAAAAAGAATAGCTTTTGACGTCTTAATATATTCTCTCAACACATTAAAAATAGCATCGTCTTTTTTCATGCCCTTTTTATCGATCAAAACATCTACTTCTTCTTTAAAATCGATTAATTGCTTAGCCACAATAGTATTTAAAACTGTCATAGGATTTGCACAATTGGCTTTGGAACCAACTGCTCTAAATTCAAACTTATTACCTGTAAAAGCAAAAGGTGATGTTCTATTTCTATCCGTGTTATCTAATAATATTTCAGGTATTTTACCTACTACATTCAGTTTTAAATCCGTCTTCTCTTGAGGTGATAATTTACCCTTAGTTACAGTTTCTAATTCTTCTAAAACTTTAGTTAACTGAGCACCAATAAATACTGAAATTATTGCAGGAGGTGCTTCATTAGCGCCCAAACGATGATCATTACTAGCAGAAGCAATTGCCGCTCTCAATAATTCTTCATAAGTCTGCACTGCTTTTATGGTGTTTATAAAAAAAGTTAAGAATTGTAAATTACTCATCGGTGTTTTACCGGGAGATAAAAGATTTATTCCAGTATCTGTGCTTAGACTCCAGTTATTATGCTTACCCGAACCGTTAACACCTGCAAATGGTTTTTCGTGCATTAAAACACTAAAATTATGCCGTTTAGCAACCTTTTGCATCACATCCATTAATAATGAATTGTGATCTACAGCAAGATTGGCTTCTTCAAAAATAGGTGCCAATTCAAATTGGTTTGGAGCTACCTCATTATGCCTTGTTTTAACAGGAATACCCAGCAACATACATTCATTTTCTAAATCTCTCATATATGCCATTGCTCTAGATGGTATACTCCCAAAATAGTGGTCGTCTAACTGCTGACCCTTTGCCGGTGAGTGCCCTAATAATGTTCTACCAGTGAGTACAATATCTGGTCTAGATGTTGCTAAAGCATTATCTATTAAAAAATACTCTTGCTCCCAACCTAAAGAGGCACTTACCTTTCTCACATTTTTATCAAAATATTTACAAACTGCTACTGCTGCTTTATCTACTGCATGCAACGCTCTTAATAAAGGTGTTTTGTAATCTAAAGCTTCACCTGTGTAAGACACAAAAACTGTTGGTATACAAAGCGTAGTTCCATAAACAAACGCAGGTGAGGTTGGATCCCATGCGGTATAACCTCTTGCCTCAAAGGTATTTCTTATACCTCCATGAGGAAAACTAGAAGCATCTGGTTCTTGTTGTACCAACTGGCTACCTCCAAATTTTTCAATAGCAACACCATCTCCAATAGTTTCAAAGAAGGCATCATGCTTTTCAGCAGTTGCACCTGTTAAAGGTTGAAACCAATGCGTATAATGAGTTGCCCCTTTAGAAATGGCCCATTCTTTCATTCCGGTAGAAATATGATCTGCCAAAACTCTATCTATTTTAGTCCCCTTCGTTATCGCTTCGATAATGCTAGACAAAGCTTCTTTTGTTAAATATTGACGCATGGCCGCCTCATTAAACACATTAGCACCAAATACTTCTGAACGCCTTTTTGGCTCTTCTATTTTTAAAGGTTTTCTCTTTAATGATTCTTTTACAGCGAAAAATCTCAATGTTGACATATTAATAAAATTATGGTTCAAAAGTACGAAATTATCAAAACCATAAGTACTTACCCCTTAAAAATTAGGGTTTATTAACAACTATTAATAACATTTTATCTAAAACCCCCTATATTTTTTGACTGTTTAAAAAAAAAGATAATATTTGCAACGTCAAATCATAAATCCTTTTACTAATGAGTAAATCTAAATTAGAGTACATATGGCTAGATGGTTATAAGCCTACTCAAAACATGAGAAGTAAAACTAAAATTGAAGAGAATTTTAGTGGAAAATTAGAGGACTGTCCTATTTGGTCTTTTGATGGCAGTTCTACCAGACAAGCAGAAGGTGGTTCTTCAGATTGTTTATTAAAGCCTGTTGCCATTTATCCAGATCCAGGCAGAAAGGATGGATATTTGGTAATGACAGAAGTGTTAAATCCTGATGGAACTCCACATGAGTCTAATGGAAGAGCTACTATTGACGATGATGACAATGATTTCTGGTTTGGTTTTGAGCAAGAATATTTCATAATGGATAGAAAAACACAACTACCTTTAGGTTTCCCTGTTGGAGGATACCCAGCACCTCAAGGTTTATATTATTGTTCCGTTGGTGGTCGTAACACTCATGGTAGAGAACTTGTTGAACGCCATGCCGATTATTGTATAGCTGCAGGATTGAATTTTGAAGGCATTAACCAAGAAGTAGCCTCTGGTCAGTGGGAATTTCAATTATTTGCTAAAGGTGCCAAGAAAGCTGGTGATGAAATCTGGGTTGCGCGCTACATGTTAGACCGTTTGACTGAAGATTATGGGTACTATATTGAATATCACCCAAAACCATTAGGAAAAGATATGGACTGGAATGGCTCTGGTATGCATGCTAATTTCTCAAACACAACCCTAAGAACTTGTGGTAGCAAAGAAACTTATGAAAAAATATGTGAAGCTTTTAGACCAGTGGTTAAAGAGCACATCGAAGTATATGGAGAGTTTAATGATCAACGATTAACAGGTCAGCACGAAACACAATCTATAGATCAATTTAGCTATGGGATTTCTGATAGAGGTGCCTCTATTCGTATCCCTATTATTACTGTAGAGAAAGGCTGGAAAGGTTGGCTAGAAGATCGCCGTCCTGCTTCTAATGCAGACCCTTACAAGGTTGCGGGCAGAATTGTGAAAACCGTAAAAAGTGCTAAAATTTAAGTAGCACAAAATGAAATAGAAGAAAGCTCATATTTTATATGAGCTTTTTTTATGCATCTATTTAAGTGCTAAGAAGATGAACACCATATAAGCACCAAACAATAACATACCTTTTAAACGTCCAATTTCAAAACGTTTTGGAATAAGAATTAAGGGCACTAAAATTGCTGCAAAAGCAATCATCCAAAAAATATTTGTAGACAAAATTTCTGGAGTTTCAGGATTTACAGCTATGGGCTTTATAATGGCTGTTAACCCTAAAACAGAAGAAATATTAAAAATATTTGACCCTATAAGGTTACCCAATGAAATGGCTTTTTCTCTTTTTAAGGCCGCAATTACAGAAGCTGCCAATTCTGGCACACTTGTACCTATAGCAATAACGGTTACTGAAATAGCATAATCGCTCACACCAACTGCTGTAGCTAACTGCTTAGCACCATCAACCAACCATTCAGAACCAAAATACAATCCTGCTGCACCTATGAGCAACCAAGCTACAATTTTAAAATTTGACACCTCAGCCAAAGCTTCGTCTACCTCATCTAAATTGGCCTTAATGGAGTTCCTAGAACTTCTAATAAGAATAAATAAGAATACTATAAGAGCAACAAAAAGAATTACACCTTCCAAAGCCGACAGTAACTCATCATTCTTCAAAAAATAATAAAGTGCAAATGAAACCAACATCATCATTGGCCAATTAAGTCTGTAAAAATCCCTATCTACAACTAAAGGAGAAATAACAGCGGTAATACCCAACACTAATCCTATGTTGGCTATATTAGAGCCTATTACGTTACCTAGAGCAATATCTGTACTTCCACCTAAGGCAGCTTGCAAGCTTACCAAAAGCTCTGGTGCCGAGGTAGCAAACGATACCACTGTCATACCTATAACAAGTTTAGAAATCTTTAGCTTAAAAGATAATCCCACAGATGCTCTCACTAAAAAATCACCACCAACTACCAACAATGCTAGCCCAACTATAACAAGAAATACACTCATCTACAACACAAATATTTAATTCATCTTTTTTAAGAATTGCGAAGATAATATTTCATTTTCAAAGCAAATAGAAACTAAAAGGAGAAGTAAGCTAAAATTTCATCAATCAATCAAAAACGGGAAAAGCCAAACTTAAATATTGAGTTTGGCTTTTCTATTTTGTTTTAAGTTATTTATTCAACGACTATTTTCCTTGTTACAAATCCTTTTTCATTTTTAAGTTTTAATAAATACAAACCTGACGCTAAATCCAAATCAACATAATTATCTATAGAGTTATATTGTCTTAATCTTTTCCCTTCCACAGAATAGACTTCAACACTGACCGCATCAGTTGCATTTATATACAACCTACCAGATGTTGGGTTTGGATATAATGAAATAGTATTCAACTCATTCTCTTCAATGCTCAGTGGCTGACTCCAAACTTCACCTACATTATTTCCCCAAATATATTCTACCAAATCTGGTTGATCTATAAACGGATTTCTATTAAACTGCCAAGTGTAAACCACGTTGTTTCTGTTCATTTCAAAATCGTCTGGCGGATCATTTCTATGCCAATCCAGCAACGTTGCCAAATCACCTAATTGCCCAGTTATATCAGGAAATCCATTTACCACCTGTAGTCCGTTGTAACGTATTTCCATATACAACACACTGCGCGCTACATCACCTCTAAAACTACCCAATGTGCCAGTAGGGCCAATATATTGACCATAGTGTTGATTACCACGTGAACTATTTTCTACGGCATCAACAGCACGCAAAGCATGGGCATCAGAGTTACCATGTCTAAGCGAATCGGCTTCGGTTGTCCAAAACACATCAATACCATCTGCAATTTCATCTTCTTCAATATCATCAAATCCACCTCTAGAACGCGGAAATGTGTGCTCTCTATTCCACTTTCCTGTACCGTCACTACCGGTTTGCAAATCTAATTTTGCTCGACCTTCTTCGGTATACAGTAGCCATACCTGATTACTATTTTCTGGGTTTTGATCTGCTTCAAGTAAAATATCAACAACATCTGCATACGTTTGTGCCCTCACTACTGTTGGATCTGCAATAATATCTTGTAATGCTTGTCTTAATGCTAAATCAGACAAGCCATCTAGACTATCGTAGTAACCCTCTGGTTGTGTACTCTGAACCATTCCTGTCGTTGGATTAATAGGTGTTCCCCAAGCTTCAACCGTAAAGTCATTATCCACTACTCTAACCTCCACAAAATTATTTCCTGGAACAATTGGTTCTTCTAAATCTGAAAACTGAATTCTTATCTCCTCATCACCTTCATCATCAGAATCGTCTGTTAGAGTAATAGTTGTAGAGGTTGAATTGGTTCCGTTTGAAATAGTGAGGTTGGTATTACCTGAAAAATCTGAAGTATTAAACCCCAAATTATTAAGGCTAATCGTAAAATTTAAATCTGAAGTTACATTAGTTTCCGCAGTAAATGTGATATCAAAAGATGAACCTTCATCATATTGTGTGTCTGAAACAGTAATTTGAATAGGATTAATTGCAATACCCGACCCATTATTTTCGCGTCTTGGAGTTGGTGTTGCTGTTGCATAGGATTCTACTCCCATGCCATCTACAAAGCGTTGTATGGATCTTTCGGTAGAATTCGTTCCATTATCATTATATTGAACAGTTTCGCCTAACAAACCCATAAGTACAGTATCATCTGCATCATTAGTGCCATAGACCATAGCATCAATAAGATTATTTTGAGTTGCCAAAGTACCTTCAGGAAAATCGCTTACAGAAGCTTGGTAAATACCAACTGCATCTGCACCATTTTGAATAACGTTTTCTGATATTATTAACTGAGGAAATGGATATACACCTTCACTTCCTATTACCAATAACCCATTAATGTCTGTTTGGTAACCATTAAGATCTATAACCATATAGCTAGAATCTGCACCGCTTGAAGACCCATTAAAGAACACCAAAATATAACCATCAGTTGAAAAATTTGGTGTTTGTGATTTCAGCTCTATAAACTCCGCTGTATCTGTACTTGGAGAATCCGGATCTAACTCATTAATAATCAAAACCTGACTCCAAGCATTATGACATAGAACTAATACCAAAACAAATAAGAATTGTTTCATCTTTTATTTTTTTTCCAAAGATAAAGGTAAAAAAGACTATAAATGTTAATTAAAAATTATTAACAAAAGCTAATTGAATCATACTATAATATTTACCATAAAATAAACCCTCAAAAAGATGAAAAGTTAAAAATTGAGATTTTTAAAGATGAAATGCCTCTACGATTTAAAAAGTTATTCCAAAAACCCTCTACAAACATGTAAATTTGTAATACCAAATATAATTTATAGTTTCATTTAATAACTTTAATAAAGATAAGTCACATTTTTTAGTAATACATTTCATCTTTTTAGTTATAAATTTAAATTCAATTTTGTCGATTTTTATAAAAACGTTTGGAAGAATATTTGTTGTCGATATATATTGAAAACTCAATCAAGAATTTAAAACAAATAATTAACCTCTAAACCAAAAAATTATGATGACTTTAGCAAAACTGATTATCGATATCATATTCTCGATATTCTAAGTTTAGATTAAAAAAGGACAACCAATCAAAAAAACAAGTAAAACTTAGTTCTAGAATAAGTTTTACTATTTTTATCGCTTAGAGAACATACAAAAGACATAATCATCCTTTTGCAAACCAATAAAATGAAGGCATCTATCTTTAAGATTATTGCAAAAATCAATAAAGCGATACTCCCGAGTTATTCTAAAAGACAATTAGACTTAAGCAAAGCCAGTAAAATACAGCTTGCTATAATAGGTTGGCGAACATTCATTACTAAAAATGCTTTAGACTAAAAAAGACTGCCTATTGGCAGCCTTTTAAAAACTCAATATAATCTATCGCTCTAGCGGTAAATTCTCTTTTTCAATATTAGTTTCTTGTCACAGTGCCCATTGGAAACGAGGCTAAATTAAGACCAAAATCATGTATTGCAGGTGCAGTATCATTACCTGCTGTACCAACCAATGGTTTTAGCACAAATGGTGCAGGAGAATCATCTGGTACTGGCTCCACCGATATTACAACCGTACGACCTCTTACATCTAAAGGAAACGTTTCACCTGTTGGAGCGTTCTCAAAGAAGTCTTCACCTGGTACAGGTGGCCCACCTGCTGTCCCACTAAAAGGTGCCAAACTATCTGCTGAGTTAAAAGCTGTAAATGTACCTGTACTTAAAGGACCTGAATCTCCAACTACCCAACCTTCATAAGCCCATCCTGCAGGCAATGTTGGCAATACAAAGTTTGGTACCGGTGGCATACCAGGTGTACCAAACCATACTCCATATTGATCATTCCCATTATTCATTCCCATTTCATCAGTAGGAGTTCTTAAAAAGAACGAACCTGAAGCATTTGAAAAATCACCTACAATTGCTGTACTCACAGATGCTGAAGCACCATTAAAATCACCAACTAACATTTTAGTATCAGCTGGTGCAGGATCTGGATCTACTGCTGGCTCAATTGACAGCACAAATGTTGTTGCATTTTCCAATTGCTGAGTGTTAACAGAAAATGTTTGTGGGAAAGTAACACTTGTAAAAGTACCAGTACTTATAGGTTGTCCATTTACAATTATCCACCCTTCATAAACATAATCACTCCCCAAAGCTTCTAAACCTTGTAGGTTTAAAGTTAAATCTGATGTTGTAGACGTATTATTATCATCGTCACTACTGCAAGACACGGCAAAAAAACTTAATGCCAATAATCCTAAAAATGTTTTTTTAATCATCGCTTGTTATTTTAAAAATTTTATACAACAAAACTAGAACACGTATATCACCTAAACTGTTAGGTAGCTAACAGTTGTGATTTTTTTATTCATAAAGCTGACCAAAGTCATTAAAAAGTAGCAACTTAGTTATTAACTTATGAGCAAATATTACAGTCATGATTAAAAGTTTAGAACAAAATAGGTGCTCTGAGATTTTAAAAAACAATTACATAGGCTATTTGTCTTACATAAGTGGTAATAGACCTTATACCATTCCAATTACTTATTATTATAATGAAGAAGAAGATTATATAATTTGCTACTCTGGTAATGGACACAAAATCAAATCCATGCGAAAGCACACATCAGTTTCCATGACAGTAGCGGATATTTTTAGCAATAACAAATGGCAATCTGTTATGGCACATGGTCACTATGATGAAATTGATGGAGGTACCGCTAAGCTTTATCTACATGAGTTTTCTTTAGGCATTAAAAACATTGTTTTAAAAAAAGAGCATAAAGACTTAGATTATATTAGCCAATTTTCGAGTAAAATTTACAATATGGAAACTCCTATTGTCTTTCTTATTAGAATAGATGATATCACAGGAAAAATGAAGTCTTAATGAAAATTGATAATCATGACGAAAAATTATCTAATAAAATACCATTAAAAAAAGCAAGCATTAATACTGCTTGCTTTTTTTTAGTGACCTCGACAGGATTCAAACCTGTAACCTTCTGAGCCGTAATCAGATGCGCTATTCAGTTGCGCCACGAGGCCTTATAAAGGGCTGCAAATATATAACTTTTATTAAAAAACAACCAAACTATTTATTTCAAAATTCTAAATGATTATTTTTGAAACATGATTTCAAAAGATATTTTAGAACAGTTTTCATATTTGTTTGATGAAGAGATTCTCAACAATATTTCTCAAGTCGCAGAGCTTAGAACCTTTAAGAAAAATGATATCATTATAGATATTGGGCAAGAACTAAAGTTTGTTCCGCTTTTAATAAGAGGAAACATCAAAGTTCTTCGAGAGGATAATGAAGGTAGTGAATTATTACTTTATGTATTAGAATCTGGCGATACTTGCGCCATGTCCTTAACGTGCTGTATGGCAAAATCCGCTAGCAAAATAAGAGCCATAGCAGAAGAAGATACCACGGTTATCATGATACCAATAGACGAGATGCGAAGCTGGTTTGATACTAACGATAGTTGGAGAAATTTTATCCTACAAAGCTATCAGATACGTTTTGATGAAATGCTTGAAACTATAGACACCTTAGCATTTATGAAAATGGACGAGAGACTTTTTAAATATCTAACAGATAAGGTAAAACTCACAGGTTCTATAGATTTAGAAATTACACATCAGGAAATTGCAGAAGATATGCATACATCAAGAGTGGTTGTATCGAGATTATTAAAACAACTCGAAAAACAACAGCGCATAACTTTAGGAAGGAATAAAATTCATGTTATAGACTTTTAATTTCTGTAAAAAACCTCAATTCTTAACTTTCAAATTTTTAAAATTAAATGGAACTAATTAAAGAACCCTGGGCGTGGTATGTATCGGGTCCGTGCATTGCTATAGTTATGTTTTTACTACTTTATTTTGGCAGAACATTTGGCATGTCTTCTAATCTTAGAACAATGTGCGCTATTGGTGGAGCCGGCAAACTTTCTGATTTTTTTAATTTTGATTGGAAAAGCCATAGATGGAATCTCACCGTGATGATTGGTGCCGTAATCGGTGGATTTATTGCACACTACTTTCTTTCAAACCCAATAGATATTAATCTAAGCGCTGAGACTATAAACGACTTGAGAGAACTCGGTTTTAACAATGCTGGAAATAGTCTTTTACCACCAGAACTTTTTTCATGGGAAAATGTCTTTACATTAAAGGGTATGGCGATTTTACTTGTAGGTGGTTTTTTAGTTGGTTTTGGCACACGATATGCTGGTGGATGTACATCAGGGCATGCCATTACAGGGCTAAGTAGTTTACAGTTACCATCATTAATTGCCGTTATAGGATTTTTTATTGGTGGCCTGGTCATGATTCATTTCATCTTTCCAATTCTCTTTTAAAATGAAAAAGTTTTTAAAGTTTTTATTTGTCGGAATATTCTTTGGCATTGTGCTTGTCAAGTCTGAAGCAGTATCGTGGTATCGTATATTTGAAATGTTCAAGTTTCAATCTTTTCATATGTATGGAATTATCGGCACTGCCGTTACTACAGGCATTATCCTCTTATTAATCGCAAAAAAAGGTCGTCTAAAAACTACCGAAGGCACTGACATACGTGTGCCGCTTAAAGACAAAGGTTTAATACGATATGTAGTTGGTGGAAGTATTTTTGGACTAGGCTGGGCACTTTGTGGTGCTTGCCCTGGACCAATGTACATTTTAGTAGGCACAGGGTTATTCTCAATGTTAATTGTTATTGCTGCTGCTTTAGCAGGTACATTTGTTTATGGATTATTAAAAAGTAAGCTTCCTCATTGATGTACGACTTATGTAACAATTAATACGTTGAGATTTTTTTGCTTTAATAATTTCGCTTAAATTTAAAAAGCAAGAAAGTCTTTAGAACTTATTGTTAAAATAGAAAATATAAACTTATGAAAATCGAACAATTATATACTGGATGTTTAGCTCAAGGTGCTTATTATATTGAATCTCAAGGAGAGGTAGCCATAATAGATCCCTTGAGAGAAACACAGCAATATATTGATAAAGCCAAAGCCAATAATGCCAAGATTAAGTATGTTCTAGAAACACATTTTCATGCAGATTTTGTTTCAGGACATGTAGACTTAGCTGAGAAAACTGGTGCAACAATCGTTTTTGGCCCAGGTGCAAAAACGGCTTATAATATTTATTCTGCTTCTGATGGTGAAGAGCTTAAACTTGGTGAACTCACGATAAAAGTACTTCACACGCCTGGTCATACACTAGAATCCGTTACCTATTTACTTAAGGATAAAAACGGTAAAGACTATGCTATTTTTTCTGGAGACACGCTTTTCCTCGGTGATGTTGGAAGACCAGATCTAGCCATTAAATCAGATCTTACAGAGCGTGACTTAGCTGGTATGTTATATGATTCCCTCAGAAACAAAATTATGCCATTGGCTGATGATGTTATTGTATATCCGGCTCATGGTGCGGGTTCTGCTTGCGGTAAAAATTTAAGCAAAGAAACCGTTGGTATTCTAGGCGAACAAAAGAAAACAAACTATGCCCTACGTGCAGATATGACAAGGAACGAGTTTATTGAGGAAGTGCTTCACGGCATTGCACCACCTCCTCAGTATTTTGCCAAAAATGCTATGATGAATAAAATGGGTTATAACGCTTTTGATGATATTCTTAAAACAGGAAACAACCCATTGTCACCAGAAGAATTTGAAGCATTGGCAAATCACGAATCTGCACTAGTTTTAGATGTTAGAACACAATCTGATTTTATTAAAGGTCACATTCCTAATTCTATATTTATAGGTTTAAACGGACAGTTTGCCCCATGGGTTGGTGCTTTAATTACAGATATTAAACAACCTATATTGCTAGTTGTACCAGAAGGCAAATCTAAAGAAGCCGTTACAAGATTATCTCGTGTTGGTTATGATAATACATTAGGTTATCTTGAAGGAGGTATGGATGCATGGAAAGCTTCAGGAAAGGAAATTGACACTTTAAAATCTATTTCTGCAGAAGAATTTGAGAAACGAGCTAATGCCTCAAAATTAAATGTTTTAGACGTTCGTAAAGACGGTGAGTATAAGAGCATGCATTTAGAAAATGTACAACATTTTGCGCTTGATTATATTAATAATCAAATGGATCAAATCGATAGGGATAAAACCTATTATATTCACTGTGCCGGCGGTTACCGTTCTGTTATTGCAGCTTCCATTTTAAAAGCAAGAGGCTATCATAATTTGGTAGATATTGCCGGTGGATTTGATGCAATTAAGAAAACAGAATTACCAACAACTAATTTTGTATGTCCATCAACACTTTAAAAGCACTTATTATGAAAAAAAATATGGGAAGTTTAGACAAAGGCATTAGAATTGTAATTGCTATTACTATAGCCTTATTGTCTTATTTTGGTATTATCGAAGGTACTTTAGCTTATGTTTTAATGGCACTTGCTATTATTTTCTTACTCACAAGTTTTATTAGTTTCTGTCCGCTTTATTTACCGTTTGGATGGAATACATGCAAACGAAAATAATTACAAAATGAAACATACAACTGTACAAGTACAAAACCTAAAATGCGGTGGTTGTGCTAATACGATATCGACACAACTATCTAAATTAGAAGGTATTTCTAATGTTATGGTAAACAACGATACATACGAAGTTAGTTTTGACCACAGCTCTGACCAAGAATTTGAAGTGGCCAAAACAAAACTTTCAGATTTAGGCTATCCTATGATAGGTGAAGCAAACTCCCTCCCCAAAAAGGCCAAATCATTTGTGAGTTGTGCTGTTGGAAGAATGACAAAATAAAAAATCCCTCAATTATGAGGGATTTTCCTTTTATACTATTTCTGCACTAAGTCCTGCTTCCAGCAGTTTAGAGCATCTTGGCTTTAAATCTTCATAAGGCCCTGTCTTCACAGTACATTTACCTTTATAATGCACAATAATTGAACATTGCTCAGCTTGCTCTGGCGTGTGATCACATGCATATATAAGTGTATCTATAACGTGATCAAAGGTATTTACATCGTCATTGAATAAAACAATTTCATTTTGCTTTACCACATCTTCTTCAAGGAGTAGTTCTTCTAATTGTTTTTCGTTGGGACTCATATTTTCCTCTTTATAGTATTAGTAAAAATAAAAAATGTTTAGTTAAAAACATAAAAACTATATAGCAAATAATAATAGTCATATCAAATAGGATAAATACTAAAAAACAATAGGCTATTCATTTTTTGAATAGCCTATTGCTATGTTAAAAAGTTATCGACCAATACTAATTACATGGCCCAATAAATGACCATCCGCCACTTACTCTTTCATACAGATTACCAAAATAGGTAACACGTGCACCGATAGGATAACTTACACCACTTTGCCATTCTGAAACACCATCACATGGGCCAGAAGAGGCTAAAGGATACATAAACTCTAATGCAGTAATATCATTAGCATTAAATTCGCCATCTTCACTTGTAGAGAAGCACGCTTGCATTACCGAAGTTAAATCTCTTCCAGTTGGTGTGCCAGGAATGTGAACTGCACCATCAGATCCTGTGCCTTCATTACCTTGAGCAACTGGTGGACAACTTAAACGATCAAACCAATCTGAATGTCTAAATCCTACAGAGTGCCCTATTTCATGAGTGATTACATGCTCGTTAACGTTTGTAGAAAATTGTTCTATGCCATAAATTTGAACAAATTTGTTTGGTTGGCCACTAGAGTTTGGGAAACCAGCCACACCTCCTTGACTACTAGGATTGTTAATAGTATTATCGTAAACAACCATATCTGCAGCTTGATAATTTGTCCCAAAAGTTAAATTAAACTGCAAATTAGTATTAAGGTTGTTATAGTTGTCTACAGCCCATTGTAAAGCAGTTTGTGCTTTACTTGAAAGCGCCTGACTTCCGCCTGTATATCCTAAAATATCAATAGTAAGATTACTACCCGTAACTAAATTGAAAGTTCTGTATTGCTTTTGCCCATTAGCATGCGCCTGAATAAGTTTATTCAATTCCTTTTGGGTAAATGAAATATCACTACCTATAAAATACCGTTCCTCGATAGATCCGTCTGGCAAGTGAAAATCTCCTTTAGTTAACAAACCAACATCTATATCTAAAGATTTGACACCTTCTATCAAAGCCGCATCGGTAACGATAGTTCTGTTACCAATATCATCTTGGTTTATAATATAATCTTCTTGAATACCTGACAATTCTTCATCTGAATTATCCTTTTGACAAGCTGTAAAAGTAAATGCAACAGCTATTGTATACATTAAATATTTTGACAATTGTTTCATTTTGAGTGTGTTAAATTAATAATTCGTTTTACAAGTTTACGTAAACAAATCATAGGTAGATTAGGACTAATATCTGTAGGACACTAGCCAAAATAAATCACTATGGGCAAATAATATTATTTGTTTAAAAATACGAAGATGAGCAATCTTTTGATTACGGAAAATCCACACTTTTTTGAATTTTTATGTTAAATTATCAGAATATTTTAACATATATAAGAAAATACACAATTATTTGTGATAATTACTCAAAAGCAAAGCAAGCTCCCACCCACTTATTTCTGAGTGTTTTATTTTGAAAAGTCAAACGGTTTTCAAAGCATTTTTCTTTAATGATACTTAAATCATCTTCGTAAAATCCACTCAGGAAAAGTTTTCCGTTCTCATTTAGACAGTTGGCATATGTCGGAATATCAGTGAGCAATATGTTTCTGTTAATATTGGCAATAATTATATCGTATTTTTTATTTTTTAGTAGAGAGGCATCCCCTTCATAAACCGAAATGTTTTGACAATCATTTCGCTCCACATTCTCTAAACTATTAAGGTAACACCAGTTATCAATATCTATAGCATCTAATTTTGTGGCACCTACTTTCTCAGCCAAAATTGCTAATACACCAGTACCACATCCCATATCTAAAACAGATTTATTTACAAAATCGTTTTTTAATATATGTTGAATCATCATGTGTGTGGTTTCGTGATGACCAGTACCAAAGCTCATTTTAGGTTCAATAACAAGATCGTACTTAGTATTAGGCTTATCATGAAATGGTGCACGAACCATTACCAAATCATCTACAACTATGGGTTTAAAGTTCTTCTCCCATTCTTCATTCCAGTTGGTTTGCTCTATTTCATTAAACTCATAGGAAATATTGAATTCATCTGATTTTAAAATCTGAATATCCTCAAGAATAAAAGCGTTCCAATCATCTTTTTGAATATATGCTGTAACACCCTCAGAATGTTCCACAAAACTCTCAAATCCGGCATTGCCCAGTTCTGCAATTAAAATTTCTGAAGCAGGCTGTAGCGGATTTACTTTAAACTCGTAGCCTATGTATATAGGGTTTGCCATTTTAAAATGCATTCACAATCGCAAAGAAATCTTCAGCCTTCAATGAAGCACCACCAATTAGTCCACCATCTACATCTGGCTTAGAAAAAATTTCTTTAGCATTATCTGGCTTTACGCTTCCACCATATAAGATAGATACTGATTCTGCGACGTCATTACCATACTTTACAGCTAAAGTTTTTCTTATGAATGCATGCATGTCTTGTGCCTGGTCAGGTGTAGCTGTTTCACCTGTACCAATAGCCCAAACTGGCTCATAAGCCAATACAATATGCTTAAAGGCATCTGAACCTAAATGAAATAAGGCATTTTTAATTTGACTTTCTACCACCGCTTCTTCATTACCCGATTTACGGTCAGATAATTCTTCGCCAAAACAAAAAATCACTCGCATGTCATGTACTAAAGCTGCATCTACTTTTTTAGCTAAAGATTCATCTGTTTCATTAAAATATGCTCTACGCTCACTATGACCAAGTATCACTGTTTTAATACCAATGCTCGTCAGCATACCTGCACTAATCTCTCCAGTATACGCTCCATTTTCAGCAAAATGCATATTTTGAGCAATTACTTCTATATCATATTGTCTTGTAGCCTCAAACGCATGCCACAAATTGGTAAACGTTGGCGCAATCATCACCTCAGCATTAGATGTTTTCTCTTGCTTTTTTAACTCTGTGATTAAGGTTTTGGTTTGAATTAAACCATTGTTCATTTTCCAGTTTCCAGCGACAATATGTTTTCTCATGATCTTTTAAATTGATTCTACTAATAGTTTGAAGTATACAAAAATAAGACTTTAAAGCTCAATGCTGGTTGATAATTGTCAGTTAATTATTAAGATAACTTGACACGAGGATCTAACCTAGCATAGACTAAATCTACAAGAATATTAATGGTTATAAAGACAATGGCTATCACTAAAACTGAACCCATTATTACGGGCAAATCCAGAGTATTGAGCGCATTAACAATTTCTTTTCCTAGACCATTCCAACCAAAAATATATTCTACAAAGACAGCACCAGCTAACATTGACGCAAACCATCCTGAAATTGCAGTAACTACTGGATTTAAAGCATTTTTAACTGCATGATTTTTTATCACTTTAAACTCGCTCAACCCTTTAGCTCTTGCCGTTCTTATGTAATCTTGACTCATTACATCTAATAGTGAATTTCGCATCAACTGAATAACTACAGCTAATGGACGAATGCCTAAAACTATAGCTGGTAGAATTAAATTCTTCCATTTTATAGTCATTTTTTCTCCAAAATCATCCAATTCATATAAACTTCCTGTCATCTCTAGGTTGGTATATTTGTGCAGCACAAACCCAAACAGCCATGCAAAAAGAATGGCACTAAAAAAGGAAGGCACACTCATACCAAATGTACTTAAAATTTGTATGGTTTTATCTATCCATGTATCTCGGTATAAAGCAGAAATAATCCCAAAGATAATCCCAAGAATTATTGCTATTATAATAGCTGAAACTGCTAAAACAAAGGTGTTTGGAATAGTTTCACCAATAACATTTGTTACTTTTTTTCCTTGTTTAGTAAAGGATTCTCTTAAGTAAGGTGTTTTTACAACCGTTGTAGTATTTCCGATTGTAAACAGCTTTGCTGCATTATATTTACCTGCACTTAAGTAGGTATAGTCTTCAGGATTGTTTGAATGAAATGAAATTGGCGATAAATCATTAAGATAATACAAAAATTGGGTGCCAATTGGTTTATCAAAACCATATTTCTTTTTTACTGCTTCTACTTGTTCGGCAGATTGATTTTGCCCAAGCATCATTTTTGCTGGATCACCAGGAAGAATTGTAAATAAAAAGAAAATAACTGTAACGACACCTAATAAGGTGATAAATGCATAGAACAGTTTATTTACAAAGTATCTTATCAAATTATAGTTCTATATCTTCAATATCGTTCCAATGTGCTTTATTTACAACTGTTCCTTTTTCTAAAATAACGATACCTGGATTTGCACGGACAATTGTTTTAACCACTTTTTCATCACATAGATAAAAATCAAAATTAAGGTTATAATCTTGTTTTACTTTTTGCTTTTCGGCTTCACCAGAAGACGTTAAACCAATCACAGTATATCCTTTTTTAATAGCTTGGTCTGTAAAGTCTTTTAATTTAGCAACACCATCCGACTCTGCAGTTGTAATATTGTACATTGCAATCATTACAAGCTTATCTTTTTCCATAAAATAAGTCGTAAGGTTTTCATCTTCGGACTCAATAGAAAAATCCTGAATTGGCGGTACATAACCTTCATCAATCGTCTTTGTTTCAACACCAACATAATCGCCTTCTACAGTTGGATAACTTCCATTAGTCACAAATTCTTTTTCTTCGCCATTAATATTAAATTTCCAAGTATACTCTAAAACTGGTTTTGCGGCATTTTCAGGAATTTCCATTTGCTTCTGTATATTTTTCCCAATAGCATATGCCCTAAAATCTATTGCTGGTAAGTGCATTAGTACATGATAGCCAAACCATAACGATACTATAAAACTCAACAAAGCCAAAACTGTTGTTGGTAATTTGGTGAAAAGTGGTTTTATATGCCTTAAGCCAGCTACCAAAATCAATATTAAAACTAGTAATACAACATCTTTCGTAAAACTTTCCCAAGGCGTTAGTTTTAACGCATCTCCAAAGCAACCACAGTCTTTTACCTTATCGAAATATGCCGAATAAAAGGTTAAAAACGTGAAGAATACAATCATGGCTAATAAGCTATAAACTGTAAACTTTGGTTTATATCCTACAAGCAAAAACACTCCCAGAACCACTTCAAAAACCACCACAAATACCGAAAATAGCAGAGCATAAGGAATTAAGAACTCTAGATTGAGTACATCAGCCCCAAAATATTCTTCAAGTTTATACGAAAAGCCTAATGGATCATTAAGCTTTATAAATCCTGAGATTATAAATAAAACTCCAACAAATATTCTACTTATGTGTGTAATGTATTTCATATGTTTTGTCGTTCCTGTGTCAGTAGGAATTTATTTTAAATTATCAAAGCTTCGACTGCGCTCAACCTAATACTCATTCATTTTATTCACCTTCACCCAAATGAATCATGGCGAAAATGGCATAATTTATCATGTCTTGATAATTGGCACCAATACCTTCGCTTACTATTGTTTTCCCTGAGTTATCTTCAATTTGCTTAACACGCAATAGCTTTTGTAAAATCAAATCGGTTAACGAACTCACGCGCATATCTCTCCATGCTTCACCATAATCGTGATTTTTATTCATCATGAGTTCCTTGGTCAATGCAACTTTTTCGTCATAGAGTTTTGTAGCCTCCTCAGTATCCATATCTGGTTGCTCCACAACACCTTTTTCTAACTGAATTAATGCCATTATACAATAGTTAATGATACCTATGAACTCACTGACTTCCCCTTCATCTACTTTACGGACTGCATTTTCCTGTAAACTTCTAATACGCTGGGCTTTTATAAAAATCTGATCGGTTAGTGAAGGCAATCTTAGTATCCTCCATGCACTTCCATAATCACTCATTTTGTTTATAAAAAGTGCTCTACATTTAGCAACTACCGCATCGTATTGTTTAGATGTATTTTGCATATAATTCCGTAAAAATTTGTGTAAATTTCGCATAAATAAGTTAGAAGTTCAAAGTTTGAGGTTTAAAGTTTTAAGCAGCCTCTTTTAATAAGTTGTATGACCATAAATTGCAAAGGCAAACTCATTGATATATCTACACCCAAAGTAATGGGAATTCTCAATGTGACACCAGATTCTTTCTACGATGGTGGACAATATAGAGATGAACAATCTATTTTAAATCAGGTTGAAACCATGCTTAACGAAGGCGCTACTTTTATAGATATTGGTGGTTATAGTTCGCGTCCAAGTGCAGATGATGTTAGTGAAACAGAAGAACTGAATCGTGTGATTCCTGTGGTAGAGTTAATTCTGAAATATTTTCCTGAAACCTTAATTTCCATTGATACCTTTAGAAGTGAAGTTGCCAAAAAAAGTATTGAAGTTGGTGCCGCAATAATTAATGATATTTCGGCTGGTCATTTAGACGACAACATGATTGCAACAGTTGGGCAACTTGGTGTACCGTATATTATGATGCACATGAAAGGGAATCCTAAAAACATGCAACAGCAAACGGATTATGATGACTTGATTAAAGACATCAACAGCTATTTTGCTGAACGGATTGTAAAGGCACATGCTGCAAAAATCAACGATATTATTATAGATCCGGGTTTTGGCTTCGCTAAAACCCTAGACCAAAATTACGAGCTACTTAACCATATGGAACTACTTCAAATTGTAGACAAACCCATTTTAGCAGGTGTTTCAAGAAAATCCATGATTTACAAAACTTTAAATACCACATCCGAAAATGCACTCAATGGCACAACAGCACTGCACATGGTTGCTTTGCAAAAAGGCGCAAAAATTCTGCGAGTGCACGATGTTAAAGAAGCTGTGGAATGTGTGACGTTGTACAATCAATTATCTAAAAATTAAATGAAGAAACTTATATACTTCCTTGTAATTACAATAATCTTAAGTTGCAACAACGAACGTGTATTACAGCTACCAGAAATTGAAAATGCTAAAATCACAGAAGTCTTAGACGTTTCACCTGTTTATATTTTTTATGATGAAACCCAACCAGACTCTACCCTTTTCAATAGAAAAAATCTTATCGGCACTACCAACTGGCTGGTTAATGTAGATAAACGCTTAACCTTAAAACAAGCTATACCGCATATTCAATATTTGCAAAACAAACGCAAAAAAGAATCTATGCATAAAAATGAAAATGCGAAGAACTACTTTACTTGTAATGATATTAGCATTAAGAATTTGGGGTTTTTGGAGTTTACGGATGTCGATTACAAATATGTTGACATAAGAAATGATTCCTTAAATCTTCAACCTTTAGAGCCTTCAAGTGAATTTTACAGAAAAGGTTATGTTGAACACGTATATGTTACTTTATCTTTAGTTTTTGACAGGAATAAAAATATTGAATATAAAGATAGATCACTCAAATTTTCTGAATACATAAGCGAGATTCCCAAAACAGAATTTCCAATAGTAGCATTGGGATTTTCATTACAACTATATTTTGATAAAAAATTAACATTCGAAGATTACATATCAATTAAATCAGAATTATCACAAATAGAAAGAGAAGATATCATTGTTAGTCCTTTTGAATTCATTTATTAACATAAATTATTAAATTAGCAAAAAGCACTAACCTTGGAAAACTTACAACTTTGGGAATTTAGATTTATAGACTTTGTAGATGTTTTCCTTGTGGCTATTCTACTCTATTACATCTACAAGCTTGTAAGGGGAACTGTTGCCATCAATATTTTTATTGGTATTCTTATTATCTACATAGCATGGCGCCTTACAGACTACTTAAAAATGCAGATGCTTTACAGCATCTTTGATGGTTTTATGAAGGTTGGTATTATTGCGCTTATTGTGGTTTTTCAACCCGAAATCAGAAAATTTTTACTGCTTGTTGGTTCCACAAATATTGGTGGCAAGAAAGGGATTTTCAAGAATTTTAAATTCCTTAAAAACGACGACCAAACCTCTACGGATGTTGAGGCCATAATCAATGCCTGTAACAGAATGGGAGCCACAAATACTGGTGCGTTAATCGTTATTGAACGCAACAATAACTTAGATTTTTTAACCAATACTGGTGATGACACCAATATTTTAGTCTCTCAACCCATTATAGAAAGTATCTTTTTTAAAAACAGTCCACTACATGATGGAGCCATAGTTATTGATAAAAATGTGGTAAAGGCCACACGTGTTATCCTACCAGTTAATAACGAAAAGCACATACCTGAACGATTTGGCCTTCGACATCGAGCTGCCATTGGTATAACCGAAAAAACAGATGCACTTGCCATTGCAGTTAGTGAAGAAACCGGGCAAATTTCATATATCAAAAATGGTGAATTCGTCATGTTTAAAGACACTGACGATCTTGTTAAAAAGATTAAAGAAGACTTAAACTAGTGAATTGTAAAAATTGCAATAAAGCCCTTAAGGATACTCAAAAGTTTTGTGATGAGTGTGGAGCAAAAGTCATTCAAAATCGCTTAACACCAAAAGTATTAGCCGCTCAAGTAAATGAGCAATTTTTATCCATTGACAATAAGTTTTTAAAAACATTTATAGACCTTTTTAAAAACCCGGAAGATGTTATTTGCGGATACATCAATGGTACGAGAAAAAGATATATTGATGTATTACAGTATTTCGCAGTATCATTGACATTAGCGGGTATCCAAGTATTTTTGATGACTACTTTTTTTAGGGATGCCCTCGGATTTGATAAAGAATTTACCGAAACCTTTCAAAGCATGCCAGGTCAAGAAAACAATCCTTTTGCTGGAATTGAATATGATATGTTTACAAAATATCAAGGACTGATTTACATCTTAACCGTACCATTTTCTGCCTTAGGTACCTGGTTGGCCTATCATATTTCAGGAGACAGAAAATTGAATTACACTGAGCATTTGGTGCTAAACCTATACTATTCTGGTCAAATTATAATTATCACTGCTGTTTTTAGCATTTTGTTCTTACTATTTGGCCTAAATTACATCATAGTGTCAACCATACTAACTTTACCTACCTTTATTTACTTTTTCTATGTTCTTAAACAGGTTTTTAAAGATAGTTTCTGGAATACTTTGGCTAAATTTATTCTAGCCATGATTATTTATATGGGATCTTTATTAGTCCTATTCGTTTTAATAATGTTGATTTTGTTAGCCATAGTACTTATAAACAAATGAACTGTAAAAACTGTCATACCGAATTAGATGAAAAAGACGACTACTGCAAGAAATGCGGTGGTAAGGTAATCAGAAAGCGCTTATCATTTAAAAATCTATTTGAACATTTAAGCGAGACGTTTTTTAATTATGACAATAAGTTGTTAAGAACCTTTGTTCAGCTTTTTAAACAACCTGAAGATGTAATTGTCGGCTACATTAATGGTGTTAGAAAACGCTATATAAACCCAATAAGTTTCTTTGGATTGTCCCTTACGATTTCAGGACTTTCATTATTTATTATAAAAAAATTCTATCTCCAGCATTTAGACTTTGCGGAAAAATTTGGAGGTATTAATAAAGAAATCTTTGACCAAACTTCAAGTGGTATTTTTGAATACAACTCACTTTTTTATTCATTTTTAATACCACTTTTTGGATTTATATCTTGGATAGTTTTTTTAAATAAGAAATACAATTTTACTGAACACATCATTATCTATTTGTACTCCATGTCAATGTTGTCAGTACTGCTGGCATTTGCGTCTCAGATTGTTCTAATGTTAATGCCCGATGGTTACTTTACATTTAGTTTATTGACGTGGCCATTGATGTTTATTTATCATTGTTATATATTAAAAAGAATTTTTAAGCTAACATTTGGTGATTTGGCACTTAGAACCGTAATATTCTTAGCTTTGTTTTTTGTAGCTTATATTATTATTTCCATTCTAGTCTTTGTTATCATGTTGATAACAGGCATTATAAATTTAGAGGATTTTAGACCAAAATAAGTCCTTTTTAAATGGTTTCAGCCTTTAAGAATTGTACCTCATATAAATTCTTATAGTAGCCATCTTTCTTTTTGAGCAATGATTTGTGCGTGCCTATTTCAACAATTTTTCCAGCATCCATTACAATGATTTTATCTGCTTGCTGAATGGTTGCTAATCTGTGAGCAATTACAATAGAAGTTCTACCTTTTGTTATTGTATCCGTAGCTTCCTGAATTAATTGCTCAGAATATGAATCTACAGATGACGTAGCCTCATCTAATATAAGAATGCTAGGGTTAGTCACATAAGCTCTTAAAAATGAAATCAACTGGCGCTGACCAGAGGACAACATAACTCCCCGTTCTTTAACATTATAATTATACCCACCTGGAAGACTTGTTATAAAATCATGAATCCCTATGGCTTTAGCAGCAATAACAACGTCTTCTTCTGTGATGTACTCATTATTAAGCGTAATATTATTTAAAATGGTATCAGCAAATAAGAAGACATCTTGCAACACTACGGCGATTTGGTTTCGCAATGAGCTTAAGGTCATTTCTTTTATATCAGTGCCGTCAATTCTTATTTGACCAGAATCTATCTCATAAAAACGATTTAATAAATTAATGATTGTAGATTTACCTGCACCTGTTGCACCGACAATAGCAACAGTTTCACCAGCTTCAACATTAAGAGAAATCCCTTTTAGCACTTCTTCATCTTTAACATAAGAAAACCTGACGTTGTCAAACTCAATTTCTCCTTTGAAATGATTAGCTTCAATTGTACCGTTATCATCAATATTAGAAGTCGTATCCAATACTTTAAACACACGGTCCGCAGCAACCATTCCCATTTGCAACGTATTGAATTTGTTGGCTATTTGATATAATGGCCTAAACAACATTGGGATAAACATAGTAAACGAAATAAGTTCTCCCAAGGTTGTGCCTGCACTCTCTGAAACAGCATCAAAACCACCAACTAAAATCACCAAAGCCATTGTAAGCGAAGATACAAACTCGGCAACCGGAAAGAAAATAGAGTTATACCAAACGGTTTTTAACCACCCTTTTTTATGACGTTCGTTTATAGCTTTGAATTTTTTATACTCTGTGGCTTCACGAGTAAAGAGTTGCAAAATTTTCATACCAGTTACACGCTCTTGCACAAAGGAATTAAGGTTGGACACCTCGGTACGCACATCTTCGAAAGCACGCTTCATATACTTCTGAAAAATTCTAGTTGCCACTATAATAATAGGCATGGTTGCAAAAACGATTAAGCTCATTTTCAGATTTATGAATGACATAAAGATGGCTACAACCAACATTTTTAGAATATCACTAAAAATCATGAATAAACCTTCACCAAAAATATCAGCAATACGTTCCATATCTGTTACTGCTCTTGTAATCAACACACCAACAGAGGATTTATCGAAATACGTCATCTTAAACTTTAAAATATGTTTAAAAAGCTTAACACGTACATCTTTTACCACAGATTGACCTAGCCAACTTGCATAGTATATAAAAAGTAATTGAGAAATAACTTCTAAGATAAGGAGCACCAGCATAATGCCCATATAGAATACAAAACCATCATATTCTTTATTTGCTATTTTTACATCTATAGCTTCTTTCAACACTAAAGGCCTTAAAGCTCCAAATGCAGCAAGACCGATAACACATACTAAAGAAATTATAAAAACTGTTTTATATGGCTTTATATAAAATAGCAATCGCTTAAAGAGCGTGGTGTCAAATATTTTCTTTTTTTCTTTTTCTGCCATCTTGTACTGAACTTGTTTCAGTATCTATTTTAATTCAATTTTATTGTATCTGGATATTCAATATTTACCAAATATAATCCATGTGCCGGAACTGAAAAACCTGCCTCACTTCTGTCTTTTGATGCTATTATCTGATGCAAATCCTCAGGTTTTAATTTTCCTAAACCAATATTTATCATAGTGCCTACAATGGCTCTTACCATATTTCTCAAGAAACGATTGGCTTTAATTATGAATAAAAGTTCATTTTCATTTTTGGTCCAAAACGCTTCTTTTATATCACAATTATACGTTTTTACATCAGTATTACTTTTAGAGAAGCATTGAAAATCCTTATACTGAAATAAGATTTTACAAGCTTCATTCATATCTTCAATATTTAAAGGCAAATGCATTTGATATGCAAAATCATAATCAAACACATTTTTTATAGTAGAAACTTTATAATGATAAGTCCTACTAATTGCATCAAATCTTGCATGCGCTTCGGGTAAAACTTTAAAAACAGAATGTATTGCTATGTCCTTAGGTAAAAAGGAGTTTAGCTTGTAAGTTAAATCTTCTGATTTAAATTGTCCTTCAAAATCAAAATGAGCAAACATTTGCGAAGCATGCACACCTGCATCTGTTCTACCGGCACCAACAATTTCTATATTATCTTTCAACATGGTACTAAGTGCTTTTTCTAAAGCTTCTTGCACCGAAATAGCATTTGGCTGATTTTGCCAACCATGATAGGCTTTACCATTATATGATAACTCTAAAAAATATCTCAAAAGATTGGCTATTTTTGCTTTTAAAGTCACAAAGATACATAGAATCAATAGTTAAAATCACAATATTATCTTAATGCAAAAGATACTCCTCTTATCGGACACTCACAGTTATATTGATGAGAACATCATCAAATATGTAAAACAAGCTGATGAAGTTTGGCATGCTGGTGATATTGGAGATTCATCAGTTACCGATGAAATAAAAAAACATAAGCCACTAAAGGCTGTTTACGGTAACATTGATGACACCAAAGCAAGAACCGAATTCCCTTTGAACTTACGCTTTATGTGTGAAGACATTGATGTTTGGGTAACACATATAGGTGGTTATCCACCCAAATATAATAGTCGTATTAGAGAGGCACTTAAAAATAATCCACCAGACTTATTTATCTGTGGCCACTCACACATACTTAAGGTAATACCAGATAAAAAATTAAACCTGCTTCATATGAATCCTGGTGCTGTTGGCAAACATGGATTTCATCAAAAAAGAACAATGCTACGCTTTAAGATTGATGGTAAACAGATAAGGGATTTAGAAGTTATAGAATTTGATAGATAAAAATGAAAAACCCAGACGGCAGCGTCTGGGTTTTTCGCACTAATACTACTAAGATTTTAGGTTCTATCGCAATCTATCTACAGATTTTACGAGATCTTCATCCTTTTTAATAGCCTTGTTTGCCAAGACTAAACACACAATAGAAAAAATAGGAAGAAGAATCCCAATACCTTTCTCAGAAACATTCGCTTCTCCAGATACATTTAGAGATTGATATACAAAGATTCCTAGTAAAATAAAGTTTAATATTATATTAACTCGTCCCATAACAAATTGAGACTTTCTATTTTTAAAACTAAAAATCGAAATTAAAGATAATAAAGCAGATGCTAAAAACAAGCCTAAATATAAATAATCATCTGTAGCAAAAACTTTCACATCTTCTGTATTAGTCCACAGATGAAACACAAATATTAGTCCTGCAGAAATAACAACAGATAACAATAAATAAAGTGTTTGTATGCGTTGAATCATATCTTCAATTAAAATTTGCTCGGCAAAATTAGTAGTTTATTTTTTAAAAAGATAGAATTTGTTTTAAAATAAAATTGTATTATTGCAATAGAATGTGGCAATATACTGAGTTGCATCATTCTATCTTCCAAATTAATTTCACTTTTTTTCTTTTTATTTCATTTAGAAAATATTGAATTAATAATATCAAATTGTAATACATTATACAACATACGAATGTTTGAAATTTCACAGTTAAAAGCTAAAAAGCTTCCTGAGCTACAGGATATAGCTAAACAACTTAATGTACCTAAGTATCGCACAATGAAAAAGTTAGACTTAGTGTATCAAATTTTAGATCACCAAGCCGCTAATCCTGATGCTGTAAAGTCTAAGGTTGAAACAGACTCTAAACCAGAGCAAAAACATAATAAGCCTCAACAAAGAAGGGAAAGAGTACAGAGAAATCCAAAAGAAAATAACGATCAAAAATCTTTAGATTTTTCAGATAAAAAAGAGGATTCTAAACCTCAAGAACAAAAGTCTAATAACGACAAGCAAAGTCAGCAGCGTCAAGACAGTAAATCCAATGATCGCAAAGACGACAATAGACGCTCTAACAACAATCAGAAAAACGATAATAGACAAAACCGAAATAGCAATAATAACAATCAGAAAAATAATGGCAACAAGGATAACAGAAACCGTTACCGTGAGCCAGATTTTGAGTTTGATGCTATTATTGAGAGTGAAGGTGTATTAGATATTATGCAAGATGGTTATGGTTTCTTAAGATCATCAGATTATAACTATTTAACTTCACCTGATGATATTTATGTATCGCAATCTCAGATAAGATTATTTGGACTTAAAAAGGGAGATACAGTATTAGGACATGTTAGGCCACCAAAAGAAGGAGAAAAATATTTCCCTCTTATCAAAGTAAGTAAAATTAATGGTCAAGATCCTAATGTTGTTAGAGACCGTGTGGCTTTTGAGCACTTAACACCTCTTTTCCCTAAAGAAAAATTCAACATAGCAGAAAAGCAAAGCACTATTTCTACAAGAATCATGGATTTGTTTTCTCCAATAGGAAAAGGTCAGCGTGGTATGATTGTATCTCAACCTAAGACTGGTAAAACTATGTTACTAAAGGATGTTGCTAATGCCATTGCGGCTAATCATCCTGAAGTATATCAAATGATTCTTCTTATCGATGAAAGACCTGAAGAAGTTACAGATATGCAGCGTAATGTGCGTGGAGAAGTAATTGCTTCTACTTTTGACAAAGAAGCTCATGAGCATGTCAAGATTGCTGATATAGTTTTAGAAAAAGCAAAACGCCTTGTAGAATGTGGACATGATGTTGTTATACTTCTTGACTCTATTACACGTTTGGCGAGAGCATACAATACAGTACAACCTGCTTCTGGTAAAATTTTGTCTGGTGGTGTTGATGCTAACGCCTTACATAAACCAAAACGTTTCTTTGGTGCGGCTCGTAATATTGAAAATGGTGGCTCATTAACCATCATAGCAACGGCTTTAACAGAAACAGGTTCTAAAATGGATGAAGTTATCTTTGAAGAATTTAAAGGTACTGGTAATATGGAATTACAGTTAGATCGTAAGATTTCTAACCGTCGTATTTTCCCAGCGATAGACCTGACATCTTCAAGTACAAGAAGAGATGATCTATTATTAGACGACAATACAATTCAAAGGATGTGGGTGATGCGTAAGTATCTCGCAGATATGAATCCTGTTGAAGCGATGGAATTTATTATCGATAGATTCAAGCAAACAAGAAACAACGAAGAGTTCTTAATCTCTATGAATGGGTAAAGAAAATCTTCTTATTTAATTAAAAGAGCCTTGGATATATTCTGAGGCTTTTTTAATTATACACTTTAATAATGAGCAAAAAAAAGCTCCCATTTCTGGAAGCTTATTGAATATCTTAGTAGTTTCTACGATTAGATCGCAGCAACGTGTTTAGTTAATTGAGATTTTAAATTACCAGCTTTATTAGAATGAATAATATTCTTCTTAGCTAACTTATCAATCATGCTGATTACAGAAGGCAACAATTTTTCTGCTTCTTTAGCATCAGTTAACTCACGTAATTTTTTAATAGCATTACGAGTAGTCTTGTGCTGGTATCTGTTAAGCACTCTTTTCTTTTCGCTGCTTCTAATTCTTTTTAAAGCTGACTTATGATTTGCCATTTTATTTTTTTCTAATTAAAAATTGTAGCCCGTAGGGGAATCGAACCCCTCTTACCAGGATGAAAACCTGGCGTCCTAGCCGATAGACGAACGGGCCATTTGGTTATTGTTGTTCTTTAATGAACATCCAATGTTTCCATTGCGGATGCAAAAATACAACTATTTTTAAATGTTGCAACAACTAATTTATTTTTTTTGAAAAATTTTTAATAAGCCTTTGCAAAAAGCACTCTTTGATGAGATGGATTACCTGTGAGCACACACTTTCCCTCTTCTTTTTTGTTGTTTAAAGGTATACATCTAATTGTTGCTTTTGTTAGCTCTTTTATTTTTTGCTCCGTTTCTGCTGTACCATCCCAATGGGCAGAAATAAATCCTGTTTTGGTTTCTAATACTTTTTTAAACTCTTCAAAATCATTGACCTCAGTAATATGAGAATCTCTAAAATCTAATGCCTTATTAAATAAACTCTCTTGGATTTCCTTCAGCAAATTTTCTACTATGTTATTAATTTTATCAAGAATCACAGTCTCTTTCGAAAAAGTATCTCTACGCACTAATTCTACTGTTTTGTTTTCAAGATCTTTAGGACCAATAGCTATTCTTAGTGGAACACCTTGTAACTCGTGCTGTGCAAATTTGGCACCAGGTCTTAAAGTATCTCTACCATCAAATTTCACTCTAATATTTAATTTACTTAAATCACTTATTATTTGCTCCGCTACTTTTTTAATAGCGTCAAACTGCTCATCATTCTTATAAATAGGGACAATAACTACTTGATAAGGTGCCAAATTTGGTGGCAAGACCAATCCTTTATCATCACTATGGGTCATGATCAAAGCCCCCATAAGTCGCGTAGAAACACCCCAAGATGTTGCCCAAACATAATCTAGCTTTCCTTCTTTATTTGTGAATTTTACATCAAATGCTTCCGCAAAATTCTGCCCCAAAAAATGGGATGTTCCTGCCTGTAAAGCCTTCCCATCTTGCATTAAAGCCTCTATACAGTAGGTATCTTCTGCTCCAGCAAAGCGTTCGCTTTCAGTTTTTACACCTTGTATTACTGGTATTGCCATAAAATTCTCGGCAAATTGAGCGTATACATTATTCATTTGCACGGTCTCTGCAATTGCCTCTTCCTTAGTTGCATGCGCAGTATGTCCTTCTTGCCATAAAAACTCCGCTGTTCTAAGAAATAATCGTGTTCTCATTTCCCATCGTACAACATTGGCCCATTGATTTACTAAAATTGGTAAATCTCTATAACTTTGAATCCACCCCTTATAGGTATTCCAAATGATGGCCTCACTAGTTGGTCTTACTACAAGCTCTTCTTCTAGCTTGGCATTAGGATCCACTCGGAGTTTACCTTCATTATCAGGATCAGACTGTAATCTGTAATGTGTTACTACAGCACACTCTTTGGCAAAACCTTCAGCATTTTTCTCTTCAGCTTCAAACAAACTTTTTGGAACAAAAAGAGGAAAATAAGCATTTTGATGTCCTGTTTCTTTGAACATTCTATCTAGTTCTGCCTGCATTTTTTCCCAAATTGCATAACCATATGGCTTAATGACCATGCAACCTCTTACGGCTGAATTTTCAGCTAAATCGGCTTTGACAACTAATTCATTGTACCATTTTGAATAATCTTCAGCTCTAGTAGTAAGATTTTTACTCATTTTCGATGTTTTGGCACAAATATTGCACCTATGTTAAATAAAAAAATAGTTGCACAAAACTAACTATTTTTGCTATGTTCAACAATAAAATATAAGAGATATGCAATTTAAAACCATTACAAAACACAAATTGCCATTTTTTGTTGCAATCGGTTTAATGGCCGTGTTAACTTCATGTGGTTCTTTTCAATATGTAGGCTATGATAATGACGGTATTTACTCATCTCAAGATTATGATACTGCTGATGTTGAACAACCTGTGGCAACGACATCTACAAACGATTCTGACTATTATAAAAACTATTTTGCTGAAAATGCTGCGCAAATAGACGCAGCTATGGAAAATAGCGAAATTTTTACAGACATAGATTCCTATGAAGGTAATTACTTTGAAAGAGCACAAGACACAATTGAAAAAAGATCTGTGTATGGTGGTTGGGGACAAAATAATGAAAGTATAACCATTAATATTATAGATAATGGTTGGTATGGCTGGAATGACCCATGGCTTTGGAATGCTGGTTGGGGCTGGGGCTGGAATAACTGGGGTTGGGGACGACCTTGGGGTTGGAATAGCTGGGGCTGGAACAACTGGGGTTGGAACGCTGGTTGGGGCTTTGGTTGGAATAACTGGGGCTGGAATGCTGGCTGGGGATATGGATGGAATAATTGGGGTTGGGGTCCTGGCTGGGGCTACGGCTTGAACAATTGGGGCTGGAACGGCTATTACAGAAGTAATACTTATGCGTTCAATGCAGGAAGAAGAGGTTCTTTACTAAGTAACAATTATTTAAACCGTGTAAACAGAAGTACATCGGCATTATCAAGAAGAGATTATTCTACAAATAGATTATCTCGTAGTGCGATACGTTCTAATGTAAGTCGATCAAATTCTGCAGTCCGTACATCAAGAAATGGTACTATAAGAAATTCTTCTTCGACATCTAACAGTAGAATTACCAGACCTGGTACGAGTAGATCTTCAGGTACTGTAAGCTCCACGAGAAGCAATAGATCATCATCTGGTTCTATAAGATCTACAAGAAGTACAAGATCTTCTGGCTCAGTAAGATCTTCGGGAAGTTCATCATCTAGATCTTCTGGTAGTATGCGTTCATCTGGTAGTTCAAGGTCTTCTAGTAGCGGATCAAGATCTGGTGGTAGTAGCAGTAGTAGACGAGGTAGAGGATAATTAGCATTTAACCCCTTTCTTTTAATTAAAAAAATAACTTATGAAAAAATTACTTATGCTTTGCATAGGCATAGCGAGTTCATCTTGTATTTTAGCACAAGATGTATCAGATGCTGTCCGCTATTCTATGGACGAAATTCAAGGAACAGCTCGTTTTAGAGCAATGAGCGGTGCATTTGGTGCGCTTGGTGGAGATATGTCTGCCGTAAATATCAACCCAGCGGGATCAGCCATTTTTAATAATAGCAACGCTTCTGTTTCTATAGGTGTTTTTAGTAAAAATGATGATATCAATTACTTTAATGGATTTACAAATTCTTCAAATACTAATTTCGATTTAAATCAGTTAGGTGCAACTTTTGTTTTTGTAAACAGAGACGAAAATTCACCTTGGAAAAAATTTACATTAGGTGCTACTTACGATAGATCTGCAGACTTTGATGACGACTGGGCAGCAATAGGTATCAACCCTAATAATTCTATAGGAAGCTATTTTCTTCTTAATGCTCAAGGAAAGCGACTAGATGAGATTTCTGCTTTTTCTGGTGAAACAATATCACAAGCATATTCCGAAATAGGATCTTTTTATGGATTTGAAAACCAGCAAGCGTTTTTAGGCTATGAAGGATTTATTTTAGACCCTATAGAAAATACTGATGAAAATACTGCATACACCTCTAATATAGATCTTAACGGGAATAATTTTAGTCAAGAGTATTATTATGCCAGTAGAGGCTATAATGGAAAGTTAGCTTTTAATTTTGCTACAAGTTATGAAGACAAGATATTCTTAGGAATTAATCTTAACGCACATTTTATTAATTATGAAAGAAGTACATTTTTGAATGAGACCAATTCAAATACGAACTCTACCATAACTAATGTTGATTTTGAAAATAATCTTCTAACAACAGGAAGCGGTTTTTCATTTCAATTAGGTGGAATAGCAAAAGTTACCGAAGAATTTAGAGTTGGATTATCTTATAACTCACCTACTTGGTACAGAATATCTGAAGAAACATCTCAATATTTAGCTACAACAAGCACTATTGCTGGGAACACTATTGTAAGTCCTAACGTTATTAATATATTCCCTGAATATAGATTGCAAACACCTTCAAAACTTACAGGAAGTTTAGCATACGTTTTTGGAAAACAGGGATTAATAAGTTTTGATTATACAATCAAAGATTATAGTGGTGCAAAATTTAGACCAACTTCAGATATGTTTTTCTCAGCTTTAAATAATAACATTAATAGCTCATTAGATACAGCAAATTCTTATAGAATTGGTGGAGAATACAGATATAAACAATTAAGTTTTAGAGGAGGTTATCGTTTTGAAGAAAGTCCATATAAAGATGATTCTTTCTTTGGAGATTTAACAGGGTATTCATTAGGTCTTGGTTATAATTTTGGAAATCTAAATCTCGATCTAGCTTTTAGTCAAGCTGAGCGTGATACAAATTACCAGCTTTATAATGTTGGGCTTACCGATTCGGCAGAATTTCAATCTAAATTTACAGATGTAATTTTGACTCTAGGATTTAAAATTTAATTGTAAAACATAATCAAAAAGACAAAAAAAGCCTGAACAAAATTATTCAGGCTTTTTTTTTACTTTAAATATTAACTTAACGCCTCAAGGTAAAATGGGCTTTGAACTCTTTAATCTGGTTGGTAAGGGGCTCTTCGTACTCTACCGTGAACCAGTAGTCGCTAGACGGCATGTTGTTGCCGTTGAACGTCCCGTCCCATCCCTGGCCTTCCGGGCTGATCTGCTTGAGCAGCTTCCCGTAGCGGTCAAATATATAAATTTTGGCGCTACTTCCAATGCCCTCTATGTTCCACGTCTCGTGTATCCCGTCACCGTTCGGCGTAAAGTACTTCGGATAATCGATCACGAACACCTCCTGGGTCGTGATGCCACAACCGTTCCTGTCCCTGGCCGTTACCGTATGCAATCCTTGCGACACCCCAGTAAACCGTACCGAGCCATCTTCCAGTGCATCCACCCATGGGCCTCCGTCAAGGCTGTACTCGTACTCACCTATTCCGGTAGCCAATGCTTCTATAACGTTGTTATTGCCAAAAACTTGTGTTACCACTTCGGCCACTAACGTCGGCGGTGCACTTTCCACTACTACGGTCTCATCGTAAGTCTCACAATTGGTTACCGTAGAGGTACTGATATCCGTTACCGTGACACCATAGGTACCCCCTTGGCCCGGCATCATGCTCGAACCGGTCTCGGCTGCAATAACCTCTCCGTTAAAGGTCCATACAAAACTGTAATCGGTATCCGACAATCCAGTATCCAACACCAATGGGTCCAGGATTTCGGTGCCGTTGGTATCCACACACAAAATGTAGCTCTCAGCTAGGTCAAAGTTCGGTCTTGGATTGACCTGAAGGGTCAATGGTGCGACTTCGTAACAGATGGAACCGTCCTGCTGGTTATCGAATATTCCGTCATTGTTAAGGTCCACTGGGTCTCCGTTTCCGTCCCCATCTATGTCCACAAACTCATACAGACCATCGGCATTGGCATCGATGCCATCCGATAGGCCGTCCCCATCGACGTCTATCAAATCGAATACTCCGTCTGCATCCGTGTCATAGGTATCTACAGTTCCATTGGCATCTAGATCCAATCCTGCAGTCAATGCAGTTAAATCTAATGCGATAGGTATTACCGCTAAGGCATTGTTATCTACTCTTGCATAGATGACCTGTGGGTTTACCACGTTCTCATAAAGGTCTGGCAGTGGGTTAACGTTGAGATTTGCATCTTCTTCCGTAGCGAAGTACGTAACGATATAATTGGCCGGGTCTTGCCCGTCCAGTACAAACCCATCCTGTGTGGACAAGGTAAACTGGGTGCTGTCGTCACTTGGATCTCCGTCGGTCTCTATATTATCATCACAGGCTTCATAGACAATATCCATCATATCCGGATTGGCCTGTGCCGCTTCGTCTACCTGAAGGTCAAAGCGCTGCGTACTGATGGAACAGCCCGTTACGTTATCCGTTATCGTTACATAGATCTCTTGTGGGTTTGTAATATTGGTGTATGGGCTTACAAGTGCGTTCATACCTGCTTCTGCGTCTGCCAAGGTCTCATGGTAGGTTACGATATAACGTGCTGGGTCTTGTCCGTTTAAGACTTCCTCATCCTTGCTGGTCAGGTCAAAACTGTCAAATCCGTCAGTGTTCAGCTCACACTGTATAAAGTCCGTTACTGCAACTACTTCCGGTAATGGATAGACGCGTATCGTAAAGTTGACAACGGCATAACAGCCTGTTACGTCATTGGTCACCCTTACATAGATCTCCTGTTCCGGTGTATCTGCATTGGTATACTGCGTTGGGTCTGCTATCGCATTATCACCTGAGTCTGCGTCTTCCGGTGTTTCGTGGTACGTCGCTGTCACTCCGGCCTCACCGTTTATGATCAGCACTTCGTTCTCTGTTAGATCGAACACCTCTACCCCATCTCCTGTATTGATATCATCGCACAGTTCCAGATCCGGTAATTGATCACTTGGTGTCGGTGTAGGGTTTGGCAATACCCTTATGGTCATCGTCGTATAGGCCACACAGCCCGTATCCGTATCCGTTACCACAACGTACAAAGTCTGTGGGTTGGCCGGAAGACCGTTTACGGAAGTGTTGGTATACTGTGTTGGGTCGGCGATGACATTCGTCTGTGCCTGTGCATCGGCATTGGTTTCATAGTACGCTACCGACCAACTTGCATTGCCTCCTGTTATTTCAGAGTCCTTGACCGTTAAGTCGAACACCGTCATCTCGTCCCCTGGTACCTCACCCAGATCATCGCACAGCTCCAATGGCGTTGGTTGTACCGGCTCTGGCGGTAACTGTACCTGGATCTCGAACTCGCCAGTATCCTGACAGCCCGTGGTCGGGTTGTACAACCTTACGTAAACGGTCTGAGGGTTCATGGTGTTGGTGTAGTTCCCTACATTGATGATCGGGTTGTTCCCCGTCTGCGCATCTACTGCCGTAACATGGTAGGTTAATGTTACTTCTGTTGGGTCTTGCCCCCCTAAGATATCGGTATCGCGCTGCGTCAGGTCAAACTGTGCTATGCCATCATCGTTGTCATCACAGATCGCCAATGGCTCTAGGTCCGTTGGTACTTCCGGCGATGGCACCACGATCAGTTCCAACGTGTTCTGTGTCAAACTGTAACAGCCCGTAACGGTACTCTCGGAACGTACATAGATCATTTGGCTGTTCGCTACAATATTGGTGTACAGTCCCGTAATGGCATTGGTGCCCTGTTCGGCTTCTTCCTGTGTCTCGTGGTAGGTAATCACCACGTTTGGCTCTCCATTGGTAATCTCTAACGTACGGATCTCCAAATCGAACTCCGCAAAGCCATCATTGTCATCATCACAGACTTCTATTGGGTCCGGATCCGGTTCTGGCGATGGGATCGGATCTACCCTCAAGGTCACCGTTATGGTACTGTAGCAACCCGTGACGTCGTTCTCCGCCCTTACATAGATTGTTTGGGCGTTCATCGTATTGACATATGGGCTCGCTATCGGGTTCGTTGCATTGTCCGCATCCATTTGGGTCTCGTAGTACGTCAGTGTGATCCCGGTCTGCCCGTTCAGTATCTCTGCATTGGCATCTTCCAAGGTGAAGGCTTCCTGCTCGTCCCCTGGATTGTCGACGTCACAAAGCTCCAATGGCATTGGCTGTACCAATACCGGCAATGGGTTGACGATCAGTTCCAGACTTGTGATCTTGTAACAGCCTTCCACCGTATTGGTGTCTTCCACACGTACCCAAATGATCTGGGTATTGGCCGTGGTATTGGTATAGCCCGTTGGGTTCGCTATCGGGTTGTTGCCAAGCTCTGCATTGGCCTGGCTCTCGTAATAACTTACCGTGTACTGCATCGCATCCAGACCGTTCAGTATTTCAGGTGCCTTGCTCGTGAGATCGAACAGTGCAAAACCATCGGCCGAGGCATCGTCGCATTCTTCCAATGGTGTCGGTTCTATGATCTGCGGCGTTGGCTCTACGATAAGCTGTAGCTCCACTATGGTCGCACAGTCCGTGGCAATAGTGGCACTCTCCACGCGTGCATATAGGGTCTGTGCGTTTACTACGATATTGTTGTAGTCTACAGTGGTATCTATGGCATCTACACCATTATCCGCATTGGCAAAAGTTTCGTGATAGGTTACCGTTAGGCCTGCTATCCCTCCCGTGATCTCATTGTCCGCATCGGTAAGGGTAAATATCCCAAACCCATCGTTGTCCGGATCACAATAGCGCAGCGGTGCCGGTGTGTTGGCTACTGGCGCCTGCTCTACTACAAGATCCAAGGTCGTCGTATCGTAACAGCCCGTTGTGGTGTCCTCTACGCGTACGAAAATGGTCTGTGGGTTGCTGATATTGGTGTACGGTATGGCCAGCGGGTTCACCTCTGCATCGGCATCGGACTGGTTCAGGTAATAGCTCACCGAATAGCCCGGGTTGTTGCCGCTGATCTCTATGTTCTTGATGCTGATGTCTATCGACGTTAATCCATCTGGTGTGCCATCATCGCATACCTCCAAAGGGGTCGGGGCTATCAGTGATGGTAAAGGATGCGCTGTAAACTCTACAATACTACTATTTGGACACGCTCCAGAAGTTAGGTACTCAATAGTGTAGGTTTCATCTGGTGTACCATTTGAGACTACACCTGTATTTATATCAATAACAGCTGTATCTGTAGGTGGAATATTAAAAGTAAATGTTCCTCCCAGAGTTCCAGTTACAGTTGGTATACCCCCATCACAAGTGGGATTCACTGTGAATGTTGCATCATCAATAGGAAGTACATTAAACGAAACTGTCTGTGTCTCTGAACAAACACCAGAAGTTGTGTACGCAATTCCGTAGGTAGCACCTGATGTACCATTTGTCACTATGCCCGTATTTGGATCAATCACAGCAGTATCTGTTGGCGGTGTATCAAAGCTAAAAATTCCACCTAGAGTTCCAGTAATTGTTACTGTTCCGCCATCACATGTCGGAGTCACTGTAAATGAAGCATCATCAGCATCTAAGACCGTTACAGATTCTATGGATGATTGAGGACAATCTCCTGCTGTAGTATATTCAACAAAATAGGTTGTCCCAGAAACACCATTTGTAATTGTTCCTGTATTAATGTCTATAACGGCAGTATCAGTAGGTGCAGGATTAAAATTAAAAACACCACCTATATCTCCTGTTATTGTAGCTGTTCCTCCATCGCAAGATGCCGTAAGGGTAAAGCTAGGATTATCTAAAGCTAAAACATTTAAAGTTTGTGTACTTGAAGATGGACAAGCTCCAGAAGTCATATACACAATTCCGTATGAAGCACCAGGAGTGGCATTTGTGACTTCCCCTGTATTAGGGTCAATAACAGCCGTGTCCATTGGTGGAACGTCAAAACTAAATGTCCCGCCTACATCCCCTGTAATAGTGGTTATACCACCATCACAAGTTGGTGTTATTGTAAATGAAGGATCATCCTCATCTATTACATTAAACGATTGCATATTAGTTGATGGGCAAATACCAGATGTAGTATATTCTATAGTGTATGTGGTACCAGAAGTTCCACCTGTGACTTCACCGGTTAAAGGGTTAATGACAGCTGTATCTGTTGGTGCCGGGTTAAAATTAAAAGTACCACCTGTATTTCCTGTAATTAATACCGTTGCACCATCACAAGTTGGTGTGACATCAAACGACGGGTTATCTCTAGAGTTAACAATTAAAAGAAATTCTGGATTTACCGATGCATTATAACATGATGAATCCCCAACACTTTCTATTCTTACAAAAATTTCTTCTGGATTACTAATGGTATTTGGATAAGGACTTGCTAAAGAATTTATACCCATATCGGCGTCACTAGCACTTAAATGATAAGTCACATTGAAGTCAGTAATAGCCTGAGGTCCTAAAATCCCCAAAGTTTGAGATTCTAGATTAAATAATTCAATACCATCATTTAATCCATCATCACAAACTTCCATATCTAAAACTGGATTAATATCTGGTTGACCGGCTACATTTAATGTAAATGGTAAAACTTCATAACAACCAGAATCTAAATATTCAACTCTTATATAAATAGCCTCCCCATCTGTACCCGAATAATTATTCAAGCCTGTAATAGCACTAACATCTGCATCAGCATCTGCTAATGAATTATGGTATGTAATTACCAAATCTGCTACATTGGTAGCGCTAGCTAGAACAACTGCAGTATTAGTTTCTAAATCGAATATATATGGTGGAACACCTGTATCACAAATAAATAAATTGTTTGGTGCCTCTGTTACTATTTCTGGTAATACATCTATACATACTTGTTCTGTATACTCACAACCAAAGTCGTCCACAGCTCTGTAGGTATAACAGTATTGTCCTGCATCAGGTGGAGTCACAGTAATAATATTTCCATTTGTGTTAGTAATTGTAGGGTCTGCATCCCATACCTCTGATGTAATAACTGGAGTAAATGACAATTCTGGTGGTTGAATATTAGGATCGAAATTTAAAAACCATTCAAAAATATAGCCATTATCAATCGATAAGTTATCTACAACTCTAATACACCAATCCCCATTCAAAGGGCTTCCCACTAAACCATTAAAACTTTCAAAAGGCAGATAAGTACCTGGTACCCATGAGTTGTTTGGAGGGTTTGTACCGTTAATTTCAGTTGGTGCATTCGCTAATAATACTGAAGCACTCATAGAAAAACAATATTGCTCACCAGTACCAGGAGTATTAGAGTTGTCATCGTTAGCACCACCGAAGTAGGTACCACCACCAGCTTGATCAAACAATCTAACTTCCTGTCCGTTTGGACTTTGAATAAAGATATCTAAATCTCCAGAATAGGAATGCTCTATATTAACACAGACTTCTATTAATTGATTTGGATCAGTTAATGTCTGTGCAGAATCAAAACAATCTACAGTGATACAAGTTTCGTACTGTGCTCCTGAGCCATCTGGTAAAAATGTTGTACCACTAACAGGTGGTGTACAATCGTTTATAAATGGAACAGAGTTGACAACTCCTGTTATATCTGTGCTTTCACCATAACAAATTGTAGTTTCAGCAGCACCAGTACCTGTAAAGTCTGGTTCAGTGGCTACCTGAATGACTTGATTAATAAGGTTAGTATTAGGGCAACCCTCTGGATCTATTGATGTATTAGCATCTCTAATATTTAAATTTACTATATATACACCAGGATTAGGATAAGAAAAAACTGCTGTTTGACCTGTAAGTGTATTACCGTCTCCTAAATCCCACTCATACGTTGCACCAGTTCCATCCACTTGAAAATTACCACTACCGTTTAAAGTAATTTCTTCATTAGGACATACTCTTATATAGCCATCACCATTTGGTGCAGGTGTAGATGAGTCTATTTGAGAGGTAATAACCTGACATGGTGTACGACATGAAATATTTGCTGCCCAACCACTTCCATTAGCGGAACCATTAGAAACAAATTCAATGGTTAAGCAACCGCCTGTATTTTCTTCAGTGGCAGCAACTAAACCCGGTGAAGCAACTCCTGAAAATGTACCAAAAGCATCTGCAGCTGTTGAGTCTCCATTATAAATTGTCATTACATCTGCGTTTAACTGCGTGTTAAACTCCGTAAAATCTAGTTGCACTCTTTGCCCTGCATTTTCTGGGCAAATCGTTATGACAAAACTTTCATCATTTCCATAATTCCCAAATTCACCTCCAGAATCGTAGAAAATTCCACCACACTGACTGACTGTACCATTTTGCATATTAACATCTTGAGCCGTCAATATCGATGAAAATACTACTGTTATTAAAGTTAATAAATACTTCATTTTTGTAAAATTTTTAATGATATTGAGACTTAATGGTTATGAAATAATTAGTATTATCTACCTGATAGACTGTATCTCCTTTAGAATGAAAAGCGAAATTATACTTCAGAGGATTAAAGTTCTTTGGGTCAAAGGTCTTATCGCCTTCTAAATCCGAAACAAAACTATCCAAGAGTGGAATTTCCGATAATTTCTGGCAGTCTTTTTTATCACTTTCTTTAGTGATATATTCAATAACCACTCTGTTTCTTAATATATCCTTTATACTCTTTAATCGGAAAGCATTACTGTAAATATATTTTTCTGCATATTCACCATAAACTTCATCAATCTGAAGCCTCTCTTTAGCTGTTAATGGTAAATCTACATTGTCTTTAAACTCAATAACTTTTAACGGAACTTTATTACTTTTCTCTTGCCCAAATGAACAAAGCGGCAAAAGTATTAAAATGAAAATTGTAAGAATTTTTTTCATAGCTTAACCTTATTTTAAAGTTTGGAAAATTAAGAAAATTTTATAAAAACCTTTGTTAATTCGTCAATGATATTAACATTTTAACGGTTTTAAGTATATAACAAGCATAATTGTAAAACTCCTACCTTTATCATCCTATTTTTATTACTTATCTTTGCAACTTCTTTTTAGAGATTGATTAATAATTATTTAACTATGAAAATCGACAACGATTTTAACGATATAGATGCTTTAGGTGACAATCACATTGGCTCGTCGAGTGATACTCCTATGAGGGATGATGCTTTTGAATTATCAAAAGAAGAGAAAATTGATATCATTAAAGATGATGTAAAGCACATTATGGAAACCTTAGGCCTTGATCTTAATGATGATAGCCTACGTGGTACCCCAAACCGTGTAGCAAAAATGTTCGTAAACGAAATTTTTGGCGGTTTAGACCCTAATAAAAAGCCAAGTGCTTCTACTTTTGAAAATAAATATAAGTATGGAGAGATGCTTGTAGAAAAAAATATCACGGTCTATTCTACTTGCGAGCATCACTTATTACCAATAGTAGGAAAAGCTCATGTGGCTTATATTTCTAATGGTACAGTGGTAGGGTTGTCTAAAATGAATAGAATTGTTGATTATTATGCAAAACGTCCACAAGTACAAGAACGTCTTACTATACAAATTGTAAAAGAACTTCAAAAAGTGTTAAATACTGAAGATGTTGCTTGTGTTATTGACGCCAAACATTTATGTGTAAACTCTCGTGGTATAAGAGACATTGAAAGTAGCACAGTAACGTCTGAATTCGGTGGAAAGTTTAAAGAAAAAGAAACGCGTAGAGAATTCCTAGATTACATTCAGTTAGAGACTCATTTTTAGTTTGTATACTCTTGCCTTGTTCTTTAGCTTTGTTTAAACATTTTTTGAATTTTACAGCATGCCTTTATACGATACCCAAACTATAAAAATATACAATTCATTATCTGGTGAAAAAGAAGTCTTTAAACCTATTAACGATGGTTATGTGGGTATGTATGTTTGTGGTCCAACGGTATATAGCAACGTACACCTAGGTAATGTAAGAACCTTTATGTCCTTCGATGTTATTTTTAGATATCTAAAACATTTGGGTTACAAAATAAGATATGTCAGAAATATTACTGATGCTGGTCATTTAGAAAATGATGCCGACGAAGGTGAGGATCGCATAGCAAAAAAAGCCAGATTGGAAGCTATAGAACCTATGGAAGTGGTACAACGTTACACGGTGGACTTTCATAATATTTTGAATAAATTCAACTTTTTACCACCTAGTATAGAGCCTACTGCAACTGGTCATATTATTGAACAAATAGAACTCATTAAGACCATTATAGATAATGGCATGGCGTATGTCGTTAACGGTTCTGTGTATTTTGATGTACATAAGTACAACGAAACTAAGCCTTACGGCATTTTAAGTAAGCGTAAACTCGAAGACTTAATTCATAACACAAGAGCTTTAGACGGACAATCGGACAAAAGAAATCCACAGGATTTTGCACTTTGGAAAAAAGCAGAACCGCAACATATAATGCGTTGGCCTTCTCCTTGGAGTGATGGTTTCCCAGGATGGCACTTAGAGTGTACTGCTATGAGTACCAAATATCTTGGTGAACAGTTTGATATTCATGGTGGTGGAATGGATTTAAAATTTCCGCATCACGAGTGTGAAATTGCTCAGGCAGAAGCTTGCAATAACCATTCGCCAGTAAATTATTGGATGCATGCCAATATGCTTATTATGAATGGAAAGAAAATGGCAAAATCCACAGGGAATTTTATTCTTCCAAATGAAATTTTTTCTGGAGACAATCCACATATTACTAAAGCTTATGCTCCTAGTATTGCTAGGTTTTTTATGCTTCAGGCACATTACAGAAGTATTTTAGATTTTACCAATAATGGTTTATTAGCTAGTGAAAAAGGATTTTACAGATTAATGGATGCTATCAATTTAATTGATGATTTAAAAACTGGAGAATCTTCATCATTTGATGTTTCTGAATGGAAACAGAAATGTTATGATGCTATGAATGATGATTTTAACACTCCAATTTTAATAGCCACCTTGTTTGATGCAGCAAAATTCATTAATCAGGTTAAAGATGGCAGTGCATCAATAACTAAAGAAGACCTGAATCTATTGAAAGAAACATTAGAAAATTTCACTTTTGACGTTTTAGGTTTAGTTAATGTATCTAAAGAGAGTACAGATTCAGACAAATTAACTGGTACTGTTGAAATTTTAATAAATCTTAGAAAAGAAGCAAGACAAAATAAAGATTTTGCATTGTCTGATAAGATTAGAGATGAACTCGCAGAAGTTGGTATCCAGCTTAATGACAGTAGGGAAGGCACTACATTTACGACTAATTAATCGTGAAAAAAATACTTGCATACCCTTTTTTATTTTTAATCAAAGTCTATCAAACTTTTATATCTCCTATTACACCTGCTACTTGCAGGTATCAACCTACATGTTCGCATTATGCTAAAGAAGCTTTGGAAGTGCATGGTTTTTTTAAAGGAGGTAAATTGGCATTGAAACGGATTTTTAGTTGCCATCCTTGGGGAGGAAAAGGATACGACCCTGTGCCTCCAAAAGAAGATTAATATTACGTTAATCCTATTTTCACTCCCTAACAAAATCTTATATTTACAGTGAAAAGATATAAAATATGCATGCATTACAAATTCCTTGGGATCCTATAAAATCCATCGATTTAGGTTTTTTCGAACTTCATTTTTATAGCGTGATGTGGATTGTTGCCTTTATACTAGGCTTCTACATTACCAAAAAGATTTGGAAAAACGAAAATCAATCAAACGAATCATTAGACTCCTTGTTTATCTATTCTGTTTTAGGAATTATGATTGGTGCTAGATTAGGACATGTGATTTTTTACCAATCTGAATTAATAAAGGATGATTTCTTTAGCATCTTTTTACCTTTTAGTTTTAAAGATGGTATTCGATTTACAGGTTTTCAGGGTTTGGCTAGTCATGGTGCAGCTATAGGCATGATTATCTCAATGTATTTGTTTAATAAGAAGGTTTTAAAGAAAACCATTCTTTGGATTTTAGACCGTGTAGTAATTGCAACAGCTCTAGGTGCTGTATTTGTAAGGATTGGAAACTTTATCAATTCAGAAATTGTCGGTATAAAAACCGATAGCTCACTAGGTGTTATTTTTTCGCAAAATAACGAAACCTTTGCGCGCCATCCCGCACAATTATATGAAGCATTTTGCTACATCTTTGTATTTTTAATATTACTTTACTTCTACTGGAAAACCAATAAATCTAAACAAGAAGGATTTTTGTTTGGATTGTTTTTAGTCTTTCTATGGACTATTAGATTCTTTGTTGAATTCGTTAAAGAACCGCAAGGAGATGAAGATTTAGCTGCCTTCTTTGGGAACGTGCTTAATAATGGTCAACTTTTAAGTATACCATTTATACTAATTGGATTATACTTTATGTTTGTTTACAAACCAAAAAACAAAATTGCTTAATGCGTTTTAACCGTATCATAAGATTTTCATTTCTTATTTTTTCTTTGGTTATTTTTTTCAGTTGTAAAAATGAAAAGAATACTACTTCTAGTGATAAGGTAGAAGTTATCTTTAAAAAAGAAGGTATTTTACATCTTAAAAAAGCGAATACGGATTCTATTATAAAAACTTTAGACATAGAAATTGCAGAAGACGTGTATGAAACACAAACTGGTTTAATGTACCGAACCAAACTTGGTACTAAGCAAGGTATGTTGTTTATATTCCCTGATGAGCAGATACGTAGTTTTTACATGAAGAATACTAAAATCCCTTTAGATATTATCTACATAAATGAATTATATGAAATTGTAAGCTTTCAAAAAAACGCTAAACCCTTTGATGAAACCTCGCTTCCATCCGATGCGCCAGCACAATATGTCTTAGAAATCAAAGCTGGTCTATCTGATGAATGGCAGCTTGAAGTTGGTGATAAGATTGAATTCAAAAAAAACTAAGCAACCTATTTTAGTCTTTTAAATTTAAAATGATATATATTGTGGAAATAATTTTAATTCCCAACTATATGAAATCACTAAAACGCCTTTCAATTTTAATCGTATCATTTGTCTTATTTAGTGCTTTTACGCTGATTCAAACACCTCCTTATGTTGGTAAGTGGCGTGGTGAAGACAAAGGAGATATCGGCTATGTTACCTTTACCAAAGATGGTTATGCCTTATTTGAATTTGATGGTCAAATAATGGGTGGTAAATCATTTGTGAGAGACGGTGTTGAAGCTTCAATGCATTACGAAGTACAGAAAAAAGACAATTTTTACAATATGGATATCATAGTTAAAAAAAATGAAACTGATGAAACTATGGGAATCCTTCAAGGAATTTTTAAGATAAACTCTGAGACAGAAATGGTTTTAGCATTAGGCTTTGACGGATCATCACGACCAACTGACTTTGAAACCAACCAGATTACCTTAAAAAAGGTTGATTAATATAAAATCTAAAATTAAAAAAACGCCTTTCTTTTCAGAAAGGCGCTTTTGTTATAATCTAGATATCGAAGTTTTATTCTTCGTCCTCTTCTTTTACTTTCTTCTTTAATGATTCTGCGGCATCACCTTTCTTAGCTGTATCGTACATTAATGGCGTTGCAATAAACATAGAAGAATAGGTACCAACTACCACACCAACTATTAATGCAAATAATAAACCTCTAAGAGATTCTGCACCAAAAATGAACATTGCCAATAATACCACTAAAGTGGTTACAGAGGTATTTAATGTTCTACTTAATGTGCTATTTAACGAGGCGTTTATGGTTTTACCAAATTCCCATGATGTGTGCTCATTTAAGTATTCTCTAATTCTATCAAACACTACCACGGTATCGTTAAGTGAGTAACCAATTACTGTTAAGATCGCTGCAATAAACGCTTGGTCAATTTCCATACTAAATGGCATAAACTTCCATGTTAATGAGAATATACCCAACACGATTAAAACATCATGGAAAACTGCAGCAACTGCACCAAGTGAGAATTGCCATTTCTTAAATCTAAATAAGATATAAAGGAACACTACTACTAAAGACCCTAAAACTGCCCAAAATGAAGATTTTTTAATATCATCAGCAATAGTAGGACTCACTTTACTAGAAAGCATTTTACCAATTTTGGCCTCGTCTGAACCATTATCAAATTCTTCATAGGTCATTCCATCTGGCAAATAAGGTTTAAGTGCTTCAAATAATCTTGTTTGCACTTCTTCATCAGCCTCAACAGAATTATCCTCTACTCTATACTTAGTTGAAATCTTTAACTGATTTGCCGCTCCGATAGTTTTCACCTCAGCACTTCCAAATACATTTGGATCATTTAGTACACTTGTAATTTCTTCAGTACTCACTGGTTGCTCAAAACGTACTTGGTAAGTTCTACCTCCAACAAAATCGATACCTTGGTCTAAACCTGTTGTAAATAAAGAACCTAAACTTGCAAGTATTAAAGCACCAGAAATAACATAAGCCATCTTACGCTTCTTTAAGAAATTGATATTAACATTTTTAAATAGGCCTTTTGTCATTGCTGTTGAGAAATCTAAAGTACCTCCTCTGTTTACCCACCAGTCAATTAATAAACGTGTAATGAAAATTGCTGTAAATAGTGATGTTAAAATACCTATGATTAACGTTGTAGCAAAACCTTTAATTGGACCTGTACCAAACAAGAACAAAATCAAGGCGGTTAAACCTGTAGTTATGTTTGCATCCAAAATCGAAGACAATGCGTTTGAAAATCCGTCTTTAATAGATTCCTTTTGCGATTTGCCTTTTGCTAATTCTTCCCTAATACGCTCAAAGATAAGTACGTTAGCATCTACCGAAATACCTATAGTTAATACGATACCAGCAATACCAGGTAAGGTTAATACTGCACCTAAACTTGCTAATACCCCAAATATCAATAAGATGTTTAACAATAATGCAACATCAGCAAAAGCACCAGCTTTTCCGTAATAGAAAATCATCCATAGTACAACAAATGCCAATGCAATTAAGAACGACATCATTCCACTGTCAATAGCCTCTTGTCCTAAAGATGGACCAACTTCATCTGCCTGAACAATCTCAGCAGATGCTGGTAATTTACCAGCTCTTAAAACGTTTGCTAAATCTACCGCTTCGTTGAGTGTAAATGCACCTGAAATCTGGGATCTTCCTCCTGCAATACCCTCTGGTTGGTTTCTTACACTTGGTGCTGAGTAAAGTATATTATCTAAAACTATAGCTATATATCCATTTTCTTGATTGGCTTTTTTAGTCATTTCTTGCCATTCTCTAGCACCTTGAGGATTCATTTGCATGCTTACCGCAGGTCTACTTAACTCGTCAAAATCCTGTCTAGCATCAGTTATAACAGCTCCGCTTAAAGGTGGTACTCCATCTCTATTGCTCTTAATAGCATATAAATTTGAAAACTCAGAATCCTTATCCTGTTTTTCCCAAACGAATTTTGCATAGCGCATCTCAGCTGGTAACAAAGCTCTGTTTTTAGGTGCATTAAGTGCCTCTAAAACTCTTTCTTTATCCTTAGCCAAGAAACTAGCAATCATTGGTCCACCACCAGGTCCTTGAATACCTAAAGGATTAATATCTGCAACATTTGTTGTATCGGTTTCAATTTGTCCAGTTAGCTCATCAATAGTGCTTTTTGTAGAATCTTGATCTACTTCTTCTTCAGTAGTATCAGCAACTTCTCCCTCACCATCTTTATCCTTTGCAGCTTCTACCATAGCTTGGTTAACCTGAAACACATAAGGAAGCATCTCCTCTGCTTTGTAAGTTTCCCAGAACTGTAATTGTGCTGTTTTAGTAATAATATCTACTACACGCTTTTTGTCTCTTGCACCTGGTAGTTCTATTAAAATACGACCAGAATTTCCTAAACGTTGAATGTTTGGGGATGATACACCAAAACCATCAATACGATTACGCAATACTTCAAAAGCAGAAACTATAGACTCATCTATTTTCTTTTCCAAAATTCCTTTTACCTCATCATCAGACATATCTAATTTGATATCGTCTATAAGGTCTCTTGTTGCAAAAATATCTGGTGATGCTAATTTGGTATCACCTTTAATAGCATCAAAAGCTCTAAAAAATGACTCTAAATAAGGCTCTTGAGCATCTTTTTGTAATTCTTCTGCATCAGCTAATGCTTTGTTGAAAACAGGATCCTTACTATTATTTGCCAAGCCTTTTAAGATATCCTTTACAGAAATCTGAATGATAGCATTAATACCACCCTTAAGGTCTAAACCTAACTTCATGGCATTGTTTTCCACTTCATTATAAGTGTACTGAGATACACCCAGTAAGTTGTAAACTTCAATTGGCTCGTATTTATCACCTACTTGAACTTTAGAAGTTTTTAAAGAATCTAAGTAATTTATCTCTTCTTGAATTCTTAAATCATGATAGCCATCTACTGTTTCGTCATACTTTGCTATGGCAGCTTGTTTTGCCTCGTCTTCAATTTGGTTGGCTTTAAAAGTGAAAGACAATTGGTAAATACTTACCAAACCAAATAGTAGCGCAAACAGTTTAATTATTCCTTTGTTTTGCATTTTGTTTTGTTTTACGTCTAATTTTTAACGCGCAAATATAGAGTTTACCGTATAATCAGACAATTGATTTTTTACGTTATAAATTATTTTTTCTGTCTTTTGATTGATTCAAAAGTTGAACGAGAAGTGTGGAATTTTTTCAGATGAATTCCTTAAGCCATAGGTCCTGCTCTTACTTCAGGTATTTCGTAAGTGTTTTTATCGTTTAAAGTAAAAGCACCTGTATTAATTCTAAAAGCAGTTTCAACTAATTGATGTAATACTTTTAACTTATTTAGATGACCTGAAACATCCTTTTTTAAGGTATAAGATCTATCACTTTTTTGATTATGCTCTACAATCTGAACTCCATCAAAATCCCAATCATTCTTTTGGTTTTTCTTTTGAATTTCGGATACATTAAGCTTATAATCTTTTAGTACTTCTTTTTCAGGATTTTTATTTGAACTATTTGCGTCTATTCCAAATAAAAAATTGAAGTCAGAAGTATTAGTTAAAATTTGCTGAATACTTTGTGCGTCAGTAGCACTATAGTAAGTAATTTTAAGATTTCCGTTTTCATCTTGGTCAATCAAAAAGTTTTCAGCACCTATTTTTTGTAGTTTTTTCTGAATATCTTCAAGTGCATTCTGTACTTCAATTTCTGAAACGTTATCATCAGAAAATTGAATAGTGATCTCTTGATTGGGAGTAACGGGAGCTTCTAAAAACCTTCCTAAAAAGGCCAATAGAACTATTATAATACCAAAATGTAATTTGGATCGCATCCGGCAAATATAACAAAAAATAAAGACCACATTTCTGCAGTCTTTATTAAAATGTAATTAGCGAAATAAATCTTATAATTCTAAAAGGGCATTTGTCTTTTTCACACCTTCAGCACTTTCAGCCATGTGTTGTTTTTCGGCAGCACTTAATGGTACATCTACAATTTTTTCAATACCGTTTTTACCTAAAATTACTGGCACACCTATACAAAGGTCGCTTAATCCGTACTCACCATCCAATAATGTTGAACATGGATACATTTTCTTTTGATCGCAAGCAATTGCCTGAACCAATCCACTTACAGCAGCACCAGGTGCATACCATGCTGAAGTTCCAAGTAATTTAGTTAAGGTTGCGCCACCTACTTTAGTGTCTTCTTTAACTTGGTTTAAACGCTCTTCTGATAAGAATTCAGAAACTTTGATACTGTTTCTTGTAGCATGAGAAGTTAGCGGCACCATACCTGTATCACTATGACCACCTATTACCATACCGTCTACATCACTAATTGGTGCATCTAAAGCTTCAGCTAATCTGTACTTAAAACGAGCAGAGTCTAGTGCTCCACCCATTCCTATAATTTTATGTTTTGGTAAACCTGTAGTTTTATGAGCCAAGTAAGTCATTGTATCCATTGGATTACTTACAACAATCAAAATCGTGTTTGGTGAGTGCTCAACCAAATTGGCACAAACTGTTTTTACAATACCTGCGTTTATCCCTATCAACTCTTCACGAGTCATACCTGGTTTGCGAGGAATACCAGAGGTAATTACACAAATATCGCTATTTGCAGTTTTAGAATAATCGTTTGTACTTCCTGTAATTTTAGTATCAAAACCATTTAAGGAAGCGCATTGCATTAAATCCATTGCCTTACCTTCAGCATAACCTTCTTTGATATCTAACAAAACTACTTCTGAAGCAAAATTTTTAATAGCTATATATTCTGCACAACTTGCGCCTACTGCACCAGCGCCAACTACGGTTACTTTCATACTGATAATATTTAATGTTTTAAATCGTTAAAATTTAGTGCAAATTTACGGCTTTACTATCTAAATTCCATGACTTATGTCATCTATCTAAAATAAAAAAGCAGCCTTTAAGACTGCTTTTGAAAATATATTTAATTTGTTTTATCTAAACCCAAAATTTACTCCCACAGAAAATGCATCAAACTCCGAAATATGGTATTCTCCGTTCAACCTAAAGAATCCTAATTTTAATTTGAACCCTACAGTTCCTCTTAAAGAAGATACATCGCTAGATACTGAGAATGGGTCAGTTATTGTCTGTGAGGTTAATATGCCATTGGTTACTCTATAATTACCAAGTAAATCTGATTCTGATTTTCCAGTTATATATCCTAACCCTCCATATAAATTAAAAACTGGAAGCTTAGTAGAAACCGCTAATTGAAATAACCATGTATTTGTATTGTTCTCTAATCTTTGATTTTCACCTTCAATTCCTGAAGATTCAGTTAAATTATAAGAACCATCTAAATGGCTGTAAGCCACAATACCTGACAATGCCACTGGCCATAACTTATCAGCTGGCAACCATTCGGTAAATTCTAATTGTAAGCCTGCACCATACATATTAAATGTAACCTCATCCGTGTCAACTTTAGGAAAATAACGTGCTTTTACTTCTATTCCACTTCCCAAACCTACAGCAGCTTGCACAGCAGCAGATGGAATTAAATTATAACTATCCTCACCTATACCTTGAGGTAATTCAAATTCAGCAGTTTGAGATCCAAAAATAGGATCGTCATACTCTACTTCAACAAAAATTGAAGGGTCATTTTCACCTAAAACACTTGCTACATTTTGAGTGCTTGATCCAGAAACAAACTGTACATTATTGTAGTCTGCTGTATTCATATTGAACATCTTATCCTCATCACTAATCAAAGATGCGTTAGCTATAATTGAGATTTCAAAGCCACCTAATGGTTTTACTTTTGCTGAATTAAACCAATTGGCATTAATACTGTACATTGCTCCGTTAGTCCCAGGAGCTAAGTAATCGTTAGCAAAACGCTTGGCATCATCTATACCTGCAGAAAGCAAAACATCTATATCATTTTGTGCTTTAGATAGCAAGAACGAAGTACTGAATACTAGGAATACAAAAAAATTTCTCATTGTGGTTAAGTTTATAATATGAGACAAATATATTAAAATAACATCAAAGACTGCTTTTAATCGTTATTAAATGCTTTTAATCGAATTTTAATAGTACAAAAAAAGCAACTACATTATACACGTAATTGCTTTAGTTTTGGTTTTATGAGTTTTTATTTATGCATCAATATTGGCATAAATAGCGTTCTTCTCAATAAACTCTCTACGAGGCGGCACTTCATCACCCATTAACATTGAAAATATACGATCGGCTTCAGTTCCGTTATCAATCTGTACCTGGCGCATCGTTCTAAACTCTGGGTCCATAGTAGTATCCCAAAGTTGTTCAGCATTCATTTCACCCAAACCTTTATATCGTTGAATTTTAGAACCATCACCAAAATCGGCAATAATGGCATCACGCTCTTTGTCTGACCATGCATATTGTTTCTTTGCACCTTTTTTCACTAAATATAATGGTGGTGTTGCGATATAAACGTGACCGTTTTCAACAAGTTCTTTCATATATCTGAAAAAGAACGTTAAAATCAAGGTTGCAATGTGGCTACCATCAATATCGGCATCACACATAATGACAATTTTATGGTATCTCAGCTTTGAAAGATTTAACGCTCTAGGATCTTCCTCTGTACCAATAGTAACTCCCAATGCCGTAAAGATGTTTTTAATTTCTTCATTCTCAAACACTTTATGTTGCATTGCCTTTTCTACATTAAGGATTTTACCTCTTAATGGCAATATCGCCTGGAAATTTCTATCACGACCAGCCTTAGCAGTTCCACCAGCAGAATCTCCCTCAACAAGATACAATTCGCACTTTGCAGGATCTTGCTCAGAACAATCGCTTAATTTTCCTGGTAATCCACCTATACTCATTACAGTTTTTCGCTGCACCATTTCACGAGCTTTCTGTGCTGCATGACGTGCTTGAGCTGCCAAAATCACTTTTTGCACAATAATTTTAGCATCTTCTGGATGTTCCTCTAAGTAATCTGTTAACATTTCTGAAACGGCTTGAGAAACTGAAGCCGAAACTTCACGGTTACCCAATTTGGTCTTGGTCTGACCCTCAAACTGAGGTTCAGCAACTTTTACAGAAACTATAGCTGTAAGACCTTCTCGGAAATCATCACCTGAAATATCAAATTTAAGTTTATCAGTCATTCCAGAAGAATCCGCATACTTTTTTAATGTATGTGTTAAACCACGACGGAAACCTGAAAGGTGCGTACCACCTTCGTGTGTATTGATATTGTTAACGTAAGAATGAAGATTCTCAGCATAAGATGTGTTATAAACCATTGCAACCTCAACAGGAACTCCATTCTTTTCACCTTCGAATGAGATAACATCTTTCATCAACGGTTCTCTGTTACCATCTAAATACTTCACAAATTCTGGCAGTCCGTTTTCAGAATGAAAAGTTTCCCCTTCAAAAGAACCATCAGTTTTTTTATGGCGACGATCTACTAAATGAATAGTAATACCTTTATTTAGATATGCCAACTCTCGCATACGGCTTGCCAAAGTATCGTAGTTATATTCTACCGTTTGCTGGAAGATTTGTGGGTCTGGTTTAAAAGTAACTATCGTGCCTGTTTTGTCAGAATCACCAACAGATTTAACAGGATACATGGTTTTACCACGCTCATATTCTTGCTCCCATATCTTGCCTTCACGATGTACTGTAGCTTTTAAATGCTCAGAAAGTGCGTTAACACAACTTACACCAACACCATGCAAACCACCAGAAACTTTATAGGAATCCTTATCGAATTTACCACCTGCACCGATCTTGGTCATTACAACCTCTAATGCAGATACTCCTTCTTTTTTATGAAGACCAACAGGAATACCACGACCATCATCTTCAGTAGTGATGGAATTATCTTCGTTTATAGTTACAGTAATGTTATTACAGTAGCCAGCCAAAGCTTCATCTATAGAGTTGTCTACTACTTCATAAACCAAATGGTGCAAACCACGAGTACCAACATCTCCAATATACATGGATGGACGCATACGCACGTGCTCCATTCCCTCTAGGGCCTGGATACTATCTGCGCCATACTGTTTTTTGTTTTCTTCGCTCATATTATTTTTAAAAGATTTAGTTCTAATTTTACAGCAAAAAAGACGCCTATTGCGTCTCTTTTTGAGTACCTTCAAAGATACAAAATTTTAAAGCCTAATGATAGCATTTTAACGACTTAAAGCAATAATTATCAACAATTGTTAAAAACCTGAAAGTTGCTTAAAACGGCTAAAAAGTACCTTAAATTGGATTTTGATGATTTTTTTACCTAACAGAAAAATGAAATTTATGAAAGTAGCTTAGAGTTGTTCTTTTGATGTTATTTTGTTGAGATTTACAGCGGTTTTTTTTATGTAAGAGTGGAATTCTTATTATGACAATTACTGGTTTTTCAATTCCCTTTTGATGGAGGTTATGATTTTGTCTGTTTCTTTAATAAGCATTTCCATTTGTAGTATAGCATCTTTGTTGATCCAAAGATGTGCTGCAGCATTGTTGATATATTCGTCCTTTTTGTCTCTTAAGTGCTCAGCTAATGCTTTATTGGACTGTTGTCCAAACAAATAGTTTGAAACAGGCTCAAACCGCATAATACTGTTTTGGTATGTAAATGGAGCATCCAGAGGCAAAGCCCAATCAGTTCCAATTCTAATGCGCTCTTTTACTTGTTTGTGTAAAGCATAATGTTTTACCAATTGATCGCGCAGTACCGAATTTTGTATGTCCTTTAAGTTTCCTGTGCTTGATAGGTCATCGAATGTTGATGTAGATGACGTGAAGATTGGGTAAATGCTTCCGTAGCCAAAATAGTCATTTGCAGCCAGTACCAATAACGAATCTGAGCTGTTCTCGTTATTGAGTGCTTTTGATAAGGATTCAACGGTTTCTATACCTTTTTCTAAGTCTATGACGCTATTTTTAAAGGTCTCTAGGTCTTCCTTGTTTTCTGATAATAGCCTATTGAGATAGAGTTTTTCTTGATTTCTAGATTTTCGGTTTTCATTCCAGTTATTAATCTGTAGAGCAATCAAAATACCAATAACTACAAGGATGATTTCACCAATAGCATATATTATGTACTTGCTGAATTTATTTTCGGAAAGTAAACTTTGACGGATTTTTCTAAAGAATTTAATCATTGCTTGATAAATAATCATTAATCGATTTTTTCAATTTATCATTCTCTTTACTTGCAGTAATACCCCAATTTCTTAGAGCATATAATTTTATCCCTGACTCGAACAAAAGTTGTTGCATTTGTTCATTTCTAATTTCTAAAAAAAATCGGTAACGGTCTATTAAATGTAGTTGGTTTATCTCTAAATCTTCTAGTTGATTACCATAGATAAGAAGTTGCTTCTCACCCAAAAATGGACGTACTTTATTTTCTATGATAGTGTTGTTATTATTCATAACAAATTCAGCTAAGTTTATGGCATTATAATATTCTTGTATTTGTTTACTCAGGTCTTGATTCATAACTTCTTTAGAAAGATTTGGATTGTTTTCTTTGGTTATTAGTTTATCATGAAACGTTCTTCGCAACAAATCCAAATCACCAACTTGCGAACTATCTTTTAAATTCTTTGTATAATCAAAAACCGATTGGTGTACTTCCATAATCTTATCTCTTAAATCCATTACATTTACTATGGTTAACGAATCTTGAGCAATGTCTTCTAAAACATGTGTTAGCAATTCACGTTCATGGTTTTTTAATTTTTTCCTCTCATTCCAATTATTAATTTGTAAGGCAATTAAAATCCCAATCACTACTAAAACTATTTCTCCAATAGCATAAATCAGGTATTTATTTAATTTGTTTTCAACCAGTAGTTTCTGTCTAATTTTTCTTAAGAACTGTATCATTCTGAAAATGTTTTTTTAAAATAGCTTTTGTGATTTCTAAAATGTTTTTGTGATTACGTAGGTTTTGAGAGTACATTAGCCATTTGGCTGTAAAGACTTCATTAAAGGCAACAATAAAGTTCTTATCGTCTCTATGCTCTCTTAAATAATCACCCAAAGGACCATCTCCAACAATAATTATTTTCCCTTTTACAGGGTAATTAGCTTGGAAAGTTTGACTTTGCTTTAAATATATTTCCCAGTGATCATTAAAACTGTTTACTGATTTTTGTTGTTGAATATTTAAGTTTGATAAATCTTTAACAAGATCATCACTCAGTATTCCTAACTCTCCTGATTGTACCATTGAATTGTATGTGATATTATTAAAACCAGAAAATCCAACTCTAACACTACCAGCAAATTCAGTGTTTACTATTTTATCTAAAGTATCTATTGAGGCATTAGATTGCGATAATCTATCATGATAGTTTTTTAAAGTGGCAATCTCTTTTTCTTTAATTAAAATTCCTTCTTCTAATGAAACAACATCTGCTCTTAAATCACTTTCAATTTGAGATAATTTCAGGGTTCTTATTTTATTGATTTTATTATTTTCATTCCAATTGTTAATTTGTAATGCAATCAAAATACCAATAACCACAAGAAGAATTTCACCAATAGCATAAACTAAGTATTTTGAAACTCGGTTTTGTGCAAGTAAGTTTTGACGAATTTTTCTAAAGAATTTAATCATAGCCTTCTTCTTTTAATAGTTGTAACAATTTTTTTGTTTCTCTATGGATATGAGAATATCTGCTAGACGTATTTCTATGAGCTATAAAAACATTATTATAGGCAGCATAAACATTTTTATTATTGTAAATATCGTCAAGACTCACTGGAAAGGGTACTTTTTTAAAATTTTCGGGTACAAAGGGTAAGTAATTTTCTCTATTTTTTCTCATATTACTTAAATAGACCTTTTAATTTTCAGTATCATAAGTCAAATACAAACTATGGATATCAAACTCGTTATTTATTGTATGTATAGCTGTTCTGTAATACGTTTCTTCATAGCGTGTAATGTCTCTTAGTAACGCATCTACTGTTTCATTGTATTTTATGATAGCAGTTTTAAGTTTTTCTGATTTAATGAGTTCAATATTTCCAGAATTGATTAAAGATTTAGCTGTTCCTAATATTGGATTATATTTTAAGTTCTGAAGTACTTCACCAAAATTATAAAGTAAAGAATCTTGTAAAGGTTTGTCCTGCCAATACGAATGAATTACATTTTGAGCTGCTAGAGCGCGTTTTAGAAAAAATGCCCTTATTTCATCTAAATCACTATTGGTTTGGTTAAGATCTTCTTTTAACTGTTTAATGAAAACGGCCTCTTGTAAATTGTCTTTTCTGTTTTCATTCCAATTGTTAATTTGTAGGGCGATTAAAATACCAATAACCACAAGTATTATTTCACCAAATGCATACAATAGGTATTTAGAAACTCGGTTCTGTTCCACTAATTTTTGACGAATTTTTCTAAAGAATTTAATCATCGTTGAGTTCAGAGGCTATTAGTGACAGTGTTTTTTCAATTCTCATTCTGAGTGTTAACGATTGGGCATTTATTATTTTATTGTACAGAATACAAGTACTTGCTGCACCTTGTATTTCAATGGCACCCTCTAAAAGTGCTTTTTGCAAATCGGTTTCAGAAGGTTTTATATGGTAGGTTAGAGGTATTGTTTTATCAAATGCATGGTCTGGTGTGTAACCATTAGTTAATAGATAGGATGCTGTATTACGAGCAAAATCTTTTTTTATAAAAACAGGTATAACCACATCTCTTCGAAGCTCTTGCCAACTGCGTTCTAATTCCTGAACTTGATAGGCATCTGATGACCAATTAGATAACAGCATTTTAAGACTGTCATTTTTAATTATTCGAAGTTTTCCGGATACAGCAAGGTCATTTTCTATAGGATCGAAGGTTGGTTCTTGTGTAAGTCTAAATAAGTAATATAACAAACTGTCTTTTACATACTTTTCTGGATTATCTATATAATTTAAAAGGCCCTCACTGGCTAGGGTCATTTTATTTCGCATGTATATTTTTTCGTCTAGCTGATTTAAGTTTTTTTTAAATTCATTCTCGAGTTGACGCAATATTTTTTGTTCTTCAGCGATTTCCTTTCGTTGTTCATTCCAATTGTTGATCTGCAATGCAATCAAAATCCCAATGACCACTAAAACAATTTCACCTATGGCGTACTTGAAATACTTGCCCATTTTGTTTTCGCTCATAAGGTTGTAGCGTATTTTTCTGAAAAACTTAATCATGTTCTAACTCGTGCTTTATTAAATCAATGATTTCAACAATGCGTTTTCTCAAAATATGAGATTGCACATTGGTCCAGTAGTTCACAGCATAACAGCGCGTGAGATGGTCTTCAAAATCGGGGTTTTTTAACAGAGCCACATAATCTGCTTCGAAATTGGAATTACCGATATTGTTGCTGGTTTCATTTGCGATGGTGTTTTCCCTATCCATAGTGTAGTTACCCAGAATATTAAGCTTATAAGCCTGGTTTCTAATGGTTCTTAATTGGTAGTTTTGAATTAAAAACGGTGCGTATATATCGTTTCGATAATCACGCCAAATAATTTCATCTTCAATGACATCATTAATATCCGATGTCCAACGTGTAACGGCTTGTTTCAAGTCATTACTGGATATTAGTTTTAACTCACCGGAGCTGGCTAAATCCACAACTATGGGATCAAAGGTGGCATAGGGCATGGTTTTACCAATATGAATGTCTAAACTGTCTTTGGTGGCGTGTAACGGGTTGTCTATATAATTGAATAGCTGTTTGACAGAATTGATAAAATCTTCACGCATGGATATTTTTTGATCCAATTGCTCGAGATTACTATTGAAATCGGATAATAGTTGTTCCAATAAAATAGACTCTTGCATGCGTTCTTTTCGACCCTCATTCCAATTATTGATCTGGAGTGCAATCAAAATACCAATGACTACCAAAATGATTTCGCCAGTTGCATATCTAAAGTATTTTCTGGTCTTACCTTCATTAAGAAGAGTTTTTCGGATGTTTCTGAAGAACTTTATCATTAGGTTTTGATTAGTTTTTTAAGCTTGAATTCAATAAGGCAACAACTTCTTGATTTCGTTTTTGGGTATTCTTAATTAATTCATTTTGAACATTAATAATCATTTTAATACCAAAAAGATCGGACATCAGTTTATTGTCCGTTGCAATATCCAAATCGCTCAATGGAGGCATATTGGAAGAAAAACCCATCCAATTTTGCACAAATTCTTTGGTAAAAAACTTAGGATAATGCTCATCTACAACTCTTCTATTTATAACTGATATACGATTCTGGATTCCGTCTAAATAAGGATAGTTATAATACTCCGACAATGCTTCCCGAAGCTCACCATTACCAATGAGGCCTATACTTTCTGCAGACAACATATTATTGAACGCAATGCTTACAGGATTAAAGACTTCATAATAGGTAAAATCATTAGCATTTTTATTTAAAATATGAAAGCGCTCTTGATTTGTAAGTGTGTCTACAAAAATCTGCAACATCTCTTCAACGATTCTTGACTTATTCTCATTAAAGTCTAATACCACTTGTAGTTTCAGTGAATCTTGCTGAAGATTATTTCGGATTTCGAGTAAATATGACTGTTCCTTATTTCGTACCTGTCTATCTATATTCCAATTATTGACCTGTAATGCAATCAAAATGCCAATCACCACGAGGATAATTTCTCCTATAGCATATTTAAGATACTTGCCCGTTTTACCTTCTGCTAAAAGGTTTTTTCGAATTTTTCTAAAGAATTTAATCATCAGCTTACAGCAATTGTAAGCAGGTAATTATAAAGTAGAGATGGTTGGTTATGCTTATGTGTTTATAAATGTAATAAATTGTTACAAAATACAGCACAAAAAAAGCCAGCTTAAAAACTGGCTTTCAATTATTTAAATTTTAGTTGCTTTTTTAGTATGCGTCATCATGTACCTTGGCAACTGCTCTACCACTTGGATCGTTCATGTTTTTAAATGCTTCGTCCCATTCCAACGCTATTTTTGTACTACAAGCTACACTTGGCTCTTGCGGCACACTTAATGCAGCTGCATCACTTGGAAAATGTCCTTCAAAAATAGTTCTGTAATAATACTCTTCCTTGTTTTGCGGAGTTTGTATCGAGAAACGGAAATGGGCATTAGCCATTTGTTCGTCTGTTACTTCTTCGTTAACCAAAGCTTTTAAAGTATCTATCCAGCTATACCCTACTCCATCACTAAACTGTTCTTTTTGTCTCCAAGCTACACTCTCTGGCAACATATCTTCAAATGCTTTACGAACCACCCATTTTTCTATTCTACCATCTTTTATCATTTTATCTTCTGGGTTAATTCGCATGGCGACATCCATAAATTCCTTGTCTAAAAATGGTACACGACCTTCAATTCCCCAAGCGGCTAAACTTTTGTTGGCTCTTAAGCAATCATACATATGCAACTTGCTTAACTTACGTACTGTTTCTTCATGAAATTCTTTAGCATTTGGTGCTTTATGGAAATACAAATAACCACCAAATAATTCATCTGCACCTTCTCCCGAAAGTACCATTTTTATGCCCATCGATTTTATAACACGCGCCATTAAGTACATAGGTGTGCTTGCTCTAATGGTTGTAATATCATAAGTTTCTAATTGGTAAATCACATCTTTAATAGCATCTAATCCTTCTTGGATGGTAAATTTAATTTCGTGATGTACCGTACCAATATGGTCAGCTACTTTTCTTGCAGCAGCCAAATCTGGTGAACCTTCTAAACCTACAGAAAAACTATGTAATTGTGGCCACCACGCTTGTTCTTTATCATCTGACTCTATACGACGTTGTGAATATTTTTTAGCAATAGCAGAGGTTACTGAAGAATCCAACCCGCCAGACAATAATACCCCATAAGGCACATCACTCATTAGTTGTCTGTGCACAGCATCTTCAAGTGCTTGTCTAATTTCCGCAATACTAGTTTCATTATCCTTTACAGCATCAAAATCTTCCCAATCACGCTTGTACCATTGTACCAATTCTCCATCTCTACTGCTCATATAATGACCTGGTGGAAACAACTCAATTTTGGTACAAACACCTTCCAAAGCTTTTAATTCTGAAGCCACATAGAATGTTCCGTGTTTGTCCCAACCCATATATAATGGAATAATACCCATATGGTCCCTAGCAATGAAATATTCATCCTTTTCAGCATCATAAATTGCAAAACCGAAAATACCGTTCATTTGGTCTACAAAATCGTGGCTCTTTTCCTTATATAAAGCTAAAATGACTTCGCAATCACTTTCAGTTTGAAACTTATACTCAGGAAATTGGGCTTTTAAGGCTTTGTGGTTGTAGATTTCACCATTCGCTGCCAAAATCAGCTTTTTATCATCACTAAACAAAGGTTGCTTGCCTGACGCAGGATCAACGATTGCTAAGCGCTCATGAGCCATAATCACTTTCTCATCACTATATATACCACTCCAATCTGGTCCACGATGACGAATGGTCTTTGCCATTTCTAAAACCTGTGGTCTTAAGTCTTCCGATTTCTGCTTTATATCAAATGCACATACTATCCCGCACATATTTTTTTATTTTATTATTAATTATGAGGCAAATATGAAATTAAACTTTCATTTTTTAAATATAAAATACAATAATAGTTTCAATATAAAACTTTAAAATTTGAATTAATTTAATTATGAAACTTAAATTATATCAATTCTTCTATTTAACTTTTAATCTGTAAACTTTAAGATTTCTTTTCGACCATTTGATGTATCAAAACTTAATTTTATTAAAACTAAAAACCAAAAACATGAAAACAACACGACTAATTACTACCATTGCTTTTGTATTTATGATGCTTTTATCTTTTAATGCTGAAGCTCAAAAATTTTCTGGACTAGACAAAAGTCCTATGGATGCTGCATCTTTTCCTAGCAATTACAAGGAATCCAATAAACTTATCAAGATTGTATACAGTAGACCACAATTAAAGGATAGAAAAGTTTACGATTTAGCTGAGCCAGGTAAAGTATGGAGATTAGGAGCAAATGAAGCAGCTGAACTTCACGTTTATACCGATATGGAATTAAACGGTACTGAAATCAAAGAAGGGACATATACAGTTTATGCTATTCCTGGTGAGAAAGAATGGACTATCATTGTAAGTACAGATCTTAATGTTTGGGGAAGCTATTTTTATGATGAAAAGAATGATGTAGTGCGAATGACTGTACCAACCAGTGAAAGCGATGAATCTTTAGAAGCTTTTTCTATTGCTTTTGAAGCGTCTGATGACGGTGTACACATGCATTTAGGTTGGGGAACCGTCAGAGTTGCTGTTCCTTTTTCTAAATCTTAGATTTGTTGAAATCAAATAAAAAAGTACCTTGATTATCAAGGTGCTTTTTTATTTGGTGCAGGGTTTACAATATGAAAAGATTAATTATAAAAAACATATTCATAACTTTACATAAACTAATAATGTTCATACATGCGGTTACAACAGCTATTTGTTTTTCTAATAACAATAACTTTAGGTGCACAACCAACTTGGCAACCTGTGCCTAATATTTTTTCAAATCCCAATGGACAACGCTTTGATGATGTCTTTTTCCTGAATGAAAATCTTGGGTGGGCAGCAAATGGCTTTTATGCTAGAGTTTATAAAACCACTAATGGAGGCTTAAATTGGACAGAACAACTCAATGAAAACAACATTCCAGGAAATTATTACTTCAGAAATATTGAATTTTTAAATGAGGATATTGGTTTTCTTGGCACATTAAATGGAACATTTTTTAAAACTAACGATGGAGGTGACAATTGGGCCGAAGTAACTAATTTTCCAACGAATCCTAACGCCATTTGTGGTATTGAAACTGTTGGTTCTTCAACGGTATATGGTTGTGGCGCATATTTCGGTCCCGCTCATATTATTAAATCGATAGATAGTGGTGAGACTTGGACCTATACAGATATGTCTAGTTATGCTAATGCTTTGGTAGAAGTTTTATTTTTAGATGAAGACACTGGTTTTGCTGCTGGCAGAAATGATAATGGAGGTTGTGTCCTAAAGACGATAGATGGTGGCGCTACATGGACTGAAATTTACAATTCGAACATCGTGGGTGAGTATGTATGGAAATTACAGGTTTTAGATTATAATAGTAATTTGATGTTTGGCGCAGTGAGTTCCGTTTCACCCAATATTGGTAAACTAATTAAATCTACTGATGGTGGAACCAATTGGACAACCTTAGATTCAGTCGAAACAAATATACAAGCCGTGGGATTTATAAACGAGAACCAGGGTTGGATGGGTGGCCACACAACAGGATTTTATGAAACGCTTGATGGTGGACAAACGTGGAATAACTTAAATATTGGTAATAATTTAAATCGAATTTTTATTATCAATTCTACTACTGCTTTTGCTTCAGGGACTACTGTATATAAATTTACTGATACAACTTTAAGTACTCAAGAAGAACCGTTTATTAAAGACGAGCTAGCAGTAAAAATTCTTAAAAATCCTGTTGAAGACTATCTTGAGTTTACAATTGATTTTCCAGCGGACGATAATTTACTAATTGAGCTTTATGATATTAATGGTAAGTTTATAAAGCAACTTTCCAGAGAAATAATTCTACAACAAACCTTAAACAATTACCGTTTCGATCTTTCTGAATTAACATCAGGAACATACATTATAGATTTTCACAATAACTCTGGTAGAACCTCTTTAAAGTTTACTAAAAAGTAATTACGTTTGCTTTATAAAAATTAGTAAGGCTAAGGAATATTTAAATATTTGTGGGTCTGTAATGAGACTTTCCATTTAGGATTAGCCATGACATAATCGACAATTTGAGGCATCATTTTTTCTCTATTGCTCCACTCAGGCTGCAAGTACAAAATGCAATTCTTGTTAACCTTTGCAGCTTGCTCTTCTGCAAACCTAAAGTCGTCTTTATTATAGATAATACATTTTAATTCGTGTGCCTTATCATAAATTTCTTCGGTTGGTAATTTTACTTTTTTTGGTGATAGACAGATCCAATCCCAAATTCCTGTTAATTTATAAGCACCAGAAGTTTCAATATGGGTTTGCACTCCTTTTGCTTTTAACTGTTCTGTTAATGGTCCCATATCCCAAGTTAACGGTTCTCCACCTGTAACCACAATAGTATTACTATACTTCACAGCATTGGCAACAATCTTTTCTGTTTCTGTAGGTGGGTGTAGTTCTGCCAACCAGCTTTCCTTTACGTCACACCAATGACAACCCACATCGCAACCACCAATCCTTACAAAATAAGCTGCAGTACCTTTATGATATCCCTCACCTTGAATAGTGTAAAACTCTTCCATTAAAGGCAATAAATGGCCTTTATCTATTAATTCTTGTCGTTCTCTTCTTGTCATGGTTGGCAAAGATAAGTGATAAAGTTAGAAGTACAAGATAACTGATTTTACTTGGCTGCAATAACATCTATCTCAATATTGGCACCACCAGCTAAGCCTGATGCCGCATAAGTAGTTCGTGCTGGTTTTTTTGTAAAATAGGTTGTGTAAACTGAATTGAAAGCTGTAAAATCCTCTATATCCTTGAGTATTACTGTACACTTTACCACATTATCAAGGGAGAGACCATGATGTCTTAAAACACCCTCTATATTCTCAATGACTTGTTTGGTTTCGGCTTCGATTCCACCAGTAACTAGCTCTCCCTTTCTATGATCTTTTCCTATCTGACCCGTTAAAAACAAAAAGTCTTCAGTTTCTACAGCATCACTAAAAGGTGCATTTGCTCTATTGGGCTCGTGGGATTTGTGAAATATAATTTCTGAATTTGAATTATTGCAGCCTTGAATACAAGTAATTACAGCCAAACAAAAAATTAAAAATGGTATCTTCTTCATACGCAACAGTTTTAAACTTGATTAAAATTACACTATTTTTATGCAAATTTTTTTTATCGATGAGCAATTCTGAGAAATTCATAAACGATATCAATACTGGCAATACTTTTAAAGGTGATTATATCACCTTAGGCGCTGCCATGTTGGATGGTGAGACCAAAACAAATGCCTTTGTCAATGTACCTTTAAAAACTATGAACCGTCATGGACTTATTGCTGGCGCAACTGGTACAGGAAAAACAAAAACACTTCAGGTGTTGGCCGAAAATCTCTCTGAAAAGGGTGTGCCTGTTTTATTAATGGACATTAAAGGTGATTTAAGCGGATTGGCAAAGCCAAGTCCTGGACATCCTAAAATTAATGAACGTCATGAAAAAATAGGGTTGCCTTTTGAACCAAAATCATTTCCTGTTGAAATTCTAACATTATCTGAACAAAATGGGGTCAGGCTGCGTGCTACAATTAGCGAATTTGGGCCTGTTCTTATTTCTAGAATTCTAGATGTTACAGAGACACAAGCTGGCATCATATCAGTAATTTTTAAATATTGTGATGACCACAAATTGCCACTTTTAGACTTAAAGGATTTCAAGAAAATTTTACAATATGCCACAAATGAGGGCAAACAAGAGTTTGAAGACGCTTATGGTCGTATTTCAACGGCTTCAACTGGTGCAATTCTGAGAAAAATAATAGAGATTGAACAACAAGGAGGCGATTTATTCTTTGGGGAGACCTCTTTTGACACGCAAGACTTATTAAGAATAGACGAAAATGGTCGTGGTTATATTAACATCATTCGGCTTACTGACATTCAGGATAGACCTAAATTGTTTTCAACCTTTATGTTGAGTTTATTAGCTGAAATTTATTCAACATTCCCAGAACAAGGTGATAGTGGCAGACCAGAACTCATCTTGTTTATTGATGAAGCTCATTTAATTTTTAATGAGGCTTCTGATGCTTTGTTAAATCAGATTGAGAGTATTGTAAAGCTTATACGAAGTAAAGGAGTTGGCTTGTATTTTGTAACCCAAAACCCAACGGATGTTCCAGAGGCTGTACTTAGCCAACTAGGCTTAAAAGTTCAACATGCTTTAAGAGCTTTTACAGCGAATGATCGAAAAGCTATAAAATTAACCGCACAAAACTACCCAGACACAGAATATTACGATACCGCTGAAGTTTTAACCTCATTAGGAATTGGTGAAGCTTTAGTATCTGCTTTAGATGAAAAAGGCAAGCCTACACCACTTGCTGCTACTATGATGCGAGCTCCTATGAGTCGTATGGATATATTAACAGAGGGGGAACTTAGCAGTTTATTGGCGCAATCTCAATTAGCAAGAAAATACAATAAAGAGGTTGATAGAGAAAGTGCCTATGAAATGCTGAATGAAAAAATAAAACAAGCTGAAGCCGAGGAAGCCAAACGAAAAGCTGAAGAAGAGAAAGCAGCTTTGAAAAAAGCAGAAAGCAATAGAAAGACAACTTCTAGCGGAAGCCGTAGTAACAGACAAAATCCAATAGTTAAAGTACTCTCCAGCCCAACAGTAATAAGAAGTGTTTTGGGAATATTAACCAAAATGCTAAAATAACACCCCTAAATCTAAAACATGAAAAACACATTTTTTACAATTTTAATTGTAACTGTATTAATAACAAGTTGTTCAAACGAGAAACCTATAGACCCTTTTTTAGTTAAAAAACACAATATCGGATTATTAACAGATTCAACTACTGTAAAAGAATTAGATGCGGTTTTTAGCAATGATTCTATTGTAAGATATGTTTCTGGAGATGAATTTGCGGGCTCAGTAAATATCATTGAAATTTTTGACAAGAGTGGCAAAAAACTTCTGGATTTGTCACCAAGAGAAGCTCTAGATTCTACTTCTGTAATTTCTAGTGTACGTATTAACGATGAACGTTATAGAACTGAGAAAAACATCTCATTACTAAGTACGTTTAAAGACATTAAGGATAATTATAAAATTTCAAAAATTGATAATCTTATCAATTCCGTTGTAGTTTCGGTTAATGAAATAAATGCATCTTTTACCATTGACAAAAAGGAGCTACCAAGTGGTTTATTGTTTGACATGGACGCAACTATAGATCCTATTCAAATACCAGAAAAGGCAAAGATTAAGTATTTTATGATTCATTGGTAGAATGAGAAAAGCTGAAAAGATACTTGGTGGATTAATTATCGTACTTATGATAAGTCGTTTAATTTTCACCTACCCTTTCTCTTCCATTTTAATCTCATTATCATGCATTTTATTGTCTCTTCTCTATTTATTCTTTGGTTTTGCAGTTTTAAACAACATTAGATTTAGGGATATATTAAAAAAAGAAAGTTACAAGGGAATTAGCGCCTTACGAATTCTACTAACCTTTTTTACAGGATTGATTTTATCAATGCTGATTATCTATATGCTATTCAAATTTCAAAGATGGCCTTATGGGCAGTATGGATTAATGATTAGTTTAATTTTACTAGCTTTTATTGGCTTAATTGTTTTAGTAAAATATTTCATTTCGAAAAATAAGTTTTACTCAAATTATCTAATTAGATTATTAACTTTTGGCATTTATGGATTGCTGCTGTTTTTTATATCCAGCGAAAATCTTTTAGAATTGAAGTACAAAAATTTTCCTGATTACATTGAAGCTGAAAAAAAGTTAATGAAAGACCCTCAAAATCGACAATTACAAATACGAGCAAATAAGGAGCGTCAAAAAATGGATTTATCAAAAGATTAAAAAATTGAAAAAGAAATATAAAGTTCAAAAATCCCCATTTCTTGTACCAACTTATGATGGAAAAATCATAAAAGAACATTTTGGACAAGCCTCTGATGGCAATTCTGAAATTAGTATTGCTCACATGGTTGCACCTCCTGGATGGAGTGAACCCTTTCAAACACCGGAATTTGATGAATACACTTTTATTATTAAAGGTAAAAAACAGTTCATTATACAGAATGAAACCATAATTCTTGAAGCAGGACAATCTATTAAAGTGGAAAAAAACACAAGACTGCAATACTCTAATCCGTTTGACGAGCCTTGTGAATATATAGCCATTTGTCTACCAGCATTTTCAATAGAATCTGTAAACAGAGAAAGCGAATAGCATGAGCAGTTTTGTTATAAAATCTATAGGCAGTGCTTTAAACGCAACCAGTTTAATCTCTTCAAAATATGCTTCAAAAAAAGCATTGCATCTGTTTGCCTCTCCTCGCAAGGGTCGTTACACTGAAAAACAAAGAATAATAGTTGATTCTGCGTTCTTTGAAGAATTGTCTTATAAAGGCCAATATATTGCTACTTATCGCTGGAAAGGTAATGGAAAGACCATTTTGTTGGCTCATGGTTGGGAAAGTAATGCATCACGTTGGAGCTATATCCTCAATAAATTGAAATCTCAAGGTTATAATATTATTGCTTTAGACGCACCAGCACATGGACGCTCTGGCGGAAAGCAATTCAATGCGCTTTTATATTCCGAATATATTAATGTAGTTTCTGAAAAACACCAACCAGAAGTGATTATTGGTCACTCCGTTGGTGGTATGGCAACAGTATTTTTTATGCACAAATATCAACTACATTCGGTAAAAAAACTTGTTTTACTTGGAGCACCAGCGCATTTTACAGGTGTATTCTCAAGATACAAATCCATGATGGGTTATAATAAACGTGTTTCAAATGGTCTGGACGCAATAGTTTTTGAACGCTTTGGCAAGCCGGTAGATTACTTTTCAGCAGCAAACTTTACAAAGGCAATTGAAGCTGAAGGGCTAATAATTCACGATAAAAAGGATAAAATTATTCCTTTTGAAGATGCATTATTATTTGCTAACCGTTATCAGAATTCTAAACTCATAGAAACTGAAGGTTTTGGCCATGGTTTAAAAGATAAGTCTTTAACACCAAAGATTATTGAGTTTATAAATGGTTAATCTTTGTTGTATTTTTGCAATATGTCCGATAACTATACAAGACTAAACAAGTACCTCAGCGAAGCTGGTTATTGTTCGCGTCGCGAAGCCGATCGTTTAATCGATGCTGGTAGAGTAACTATTAATGATACCGTGCCTGAAATGGGAACAAAAGTTGCACCTGATGATGTTGTAAAAGTTGATGGCGAAATTGTTGGTGAACGAAAAAAAGAGTTTGTTTATTTAGCTTTTAATAAACCTATTGGTATTGTTTGTACTACAGATACTCGAGTTGAAAAAGATAATATTATTGACTTTATCAATTATCCAAAACGTATTTTTCCTATAGGTAGATTAGATAAACCAAGTGAAGGCTTAATTCTACTAACGGATGACGGTGATATCGTGAATAAAATTCTACGCGCCAGCAACAATCACGAAAAAGAATATATCGTAACGGTAGATAAGCCTATTTCGCAGACCTTTATTCAACATATGTCTGGTGGTATTTATCTTGAAGAATTAAAACAACGCACAAAAAATTGTGTCGTCAAAAAAATAGATAAATTCACATTCAGCATCATATTAACGCAAGGCTTAAACCGTCAAATACGTCGAATGTGCGAGTATTTAAACTACGACGTAAAAACATTGAAGCGTGTTCGAATAATGAATATTAAACTCGATATACCCATAGGTACCTATCGAGAACTTAGAAAAGAAGAATTTAAAACGCTGAGCGAATTAATCAGCGATTCCAAAAAAACATATCAACCAAATCAACGTCTAACTCGAAAAAAATAATCTAGACCATGGCACTATCTCCTTTTCACTTAGCAATTCCGGTTCATAATCTTTCAGAATGTAGAGATTTTTATACTAATATTTTAAATTTTGAAGAAGGTAGAAGTAGTAATCATTGGGTAGATTATAACTTTTTCGGACATCAGTTGGTAATACACTACAAACCCCAAATTGAAGGGGACTTACACACCAACTTAGTTGACGGAAAGGATGTACCTGTACCGCATTTTGGTGTCGTTTTAGCTTGGAAGGACTTTCATGATTTTGCTGAGTTGCTCAAAAGCAAAAACATAAAATTCATTATAGAACCCTACATTCGTTTTGAGGGTCAAGTTGGTGAACAGGCTACCATGTTTTTTAAAGATCCTTCGGGTAATGCTCTAGAGTTTAAAGCTTTTAAGGATATAAGTCAGTTATTTGCCAAATAGGATTAACTTCAATTAACCTCTAAGTTTTCTATGCTGTTCTCTAGCTAAAAGTGTGTTTTTTAATAGCATTGCAATGGTCATAGGCCCTACACCTCCAGGTACTGGAGTAATATAACTTGCCTTTTTACTCACATTTTCAAAATCTACATCACCAGTAATGTGATAGCCTTTCTCAGAATCGTCAGGCACACGCGTAATACCTACGTCAATTATGACTACATCATCTTTAACCATTTCGGCCTTTAAGAAATTAGGAATACCTAAGGCCGAAATAATAATATCAGCTTGTGATGTGATTTGGGTAATATTTTTAGTATGACTATGCGTTAAGGTTACGGTTGAATTTCCAGGAAAACCTTTACGTCCCATTAATATGCTCATCGGGCGACCAACAATATGCGAACGACCGATAATAACCGTATGTTTTCCATCTGTCTCTACATTATAGCGCTCCAACAATTCCAAAATACCAAATGGTGTTGCAGGAATAAAGGTAGACATATCTAGAGCCATTTTTCCAAAGTTAGTTGGATGAAAGCCATCTACATCTTTATTTGGGTCTACAGCCATTAATACCTTTTGCGTATTTATTTGACGAGGCAAAGGCAGTTGAATTATAAAACCATCGATATCATCATTTTTATTGAGCTCTTCAATTTTGTCCAACAATTCTATTTCACTTGTCGTATTAGATAAGCGTACCATTGTAGATTGAAAACCAACACGTTCACAAGCTCTTACTTTACTACCCACGTATGTTAAACTCGCACCATCATTACCAACAATCACTGCGGCAAGGTGAGGCACCTTTTCGCCGTTAGCCTTCATTTTATCAACTTCGGCTTTAATTTCATTTTTAATATCGTTGCTGGTTTTTCTTCCGTCTAGAATTGTCATGTTGTTGGTATTAAAATTAAATTATCGTGGCATATTTTTCATCATCTGCATCATACGCTTTCCGCCGCCACCTTGCATCATCTTCATCATTTTACTCATTTGAGTGAATTGTTTTAGCAACTGATTAACTTCTTGAACAGAGGTGCCGGAACCTTTAGCTATTCGTTTTTTACGACTAGCATCCATAACAGAAGGGTTGCTACGTTCATCTGGTGTCATAGAATGTATAATGGCTTCAATACCTTTAAAGGCATCATCATCAATATCTATACCTTTCATCATCTTTCCTGCTCCAGGAATCATCCCAATCAAATCCTTCATATTACCCATCTTTTTGATTTGCTGAATCTGTTTTAAGAAATCATCAAATCCAAACTGATTTTTGGCAATTTTCTTTTGAAGTTTTCTAGCTTCCTCTTCATCAAATTGTTCTTGTGCACGCTCTACAAGAGATACAACGTCACCCATTCCAAGAATACGGTCTGCCATACGTGAAGGATAGAAAACATCAATAGCTTCCATCTTTTCACCTGTACCAATAAACTTGATTGGTTTGTTTACAACTGACTTAATCGAGATTGCGGCACCACCACGCGTATCACCATCTAGTTTTGTAAGAATAACACCGTCAAAATTTAAAATATCATTGAAAGCTTTTGCGGTATTCACAGCATCCTGACCGGTCATTGAATCTACCACAAATAAGGTTTCTTGTGGCTGAATAGCTTTGTGGATGTTAGAAATTTCGGTCATCATAGCTTCATCAACAGCCAAACGCCCTGCGGTATCTATAATCACAACGTTATGACCATTAGCTTTTGCATGAGCAATACCAGCTTGTGCAATTGAAACTGGGTCATTGTTTCCTTTATCGCTATAAACCTCAACGTTTATTTGATCTCCAACAACATGAAGCTGGTCTATCGCTGCTGGTCGGTACACATCACAGGCAACTAATAAAGGTTTTTTAGTTTTTTTATTTTTTAAGTAGTTCGCTAGTTTACCTGAGAAGGTAGTTTTACCAGAACCCTGTAACCCAGACATTAAAATTACACTTGGGTTACCTGAAAGATTAATACCTTCTGCATCTCCACCCATAAGTTCGGTTAACTCGTCCTTAACGATTTTAACCATTAACTGACCAGGTTGAAGCGTTGTCAATACATTTTGACCTAGTGATTTCTCCTTTACTTTATTGGTAAATTCCTTGGCTATTTTAAAGTTAACATCGGCATCTAAAAGCGCACGTCTTACTTCTTTTAAAGTCTCTGCTACATTGACTTCGGTAATACTACCATGACCTTTTAATACGTGTAGCGCTTTATCTAACTTATCACTTAAATTATTGAACATAATCTTTTTCTCTTTTTGAAGTTGCAAATTTAAGAATTTACAAGAGATAAACGAATGGCATATCTATAATTCTACACTTCTATCTTTAATAATATTACAAAAGAAAAGAGCTGCCCTAGCGGTTGGCAACTCTCTTCATCAACTTAAACTTACTAAAATTACTAACTAAGCGGTTCGTTTATATGTTATTCACAAGTTCTTTCTAAAACTAAGATATCATCACCTCTATGTAACTGCAATCTATCTTCTTCACATTCTACCACCAGCCACTCACCTGTGATTGCCTGAATATTTGGCCCAGCTATGTTAGAAAAGGTAACTATTACTCCATCTTCTGATTGCGAGGTTATCCATGTGGCATCAATCGTAGATTCATTATTGTAAATAACTACTATTTGACTGTTTGGTTCAAAATCGAAGTTCCAATTCAATAAATTATCACTACCGTTATAATTAACGGCATTCCAAATACAGCTTGCTAAAAAGCCATCGACATCTTCTTCTGAACAACCAGACTGGCTACAGTCCTCAAGGAAAAGTCCAATTTCTAAAATCTCAAATACTGCTGGATTTGAAAGTAACTCAACTCTAACGTAAATGGTCTGAGGGTTTGATATGTTAGTATATGCCGTTACCTCTGGCAAAGGATTGGTATTATTTTGTGCATCTACTAAAGTTTCATGATAAGTTACGTTTACTGTATCATTGACCTCACAGTTTTCTAACTCATTTAGACCCTCATAAAGGTTAAAAGTTTCAAAACCGTCATTATTCTCATCGCATTTAACAATTTCTAACCCTTCAAGACAACCTAAATTTTCAGAGCAATCTTCTGTATTAAGGTAAATAGTAAACACTTCGAAATTTCCATTTTCTGCTTCAATTCTAAGATACACTTCTCCACCTGCAGACCAATACGATTCTGTTTCTACGATGGCATTAAGACCTGCTTCAGCATCAGCTACAGTCTCATGGAAGGATGGTACAAATGCGTATTGACAATCTATTAAACCAATAGTATCTGCACTAAGGTTAAATTCTGCTTCATTATTTGAACCTAAACATTCTAACAACTCAAAATCGCCAAAACAATCAAATACTTCATCATAATAATCACAATCCGCCTCTGCTGATGCAATAGCATCTGACAATTCCTGGTTAGAGTTTACTTCTATCGTATTACCATTAGCGTAAACAAGTGTTACGGGATAATTAAGACTTACAATCAGAGCATTGTTATCATCTTCCAACTCTTCGAGAAAATTATATAGTGCTTCATCATTGGCTATAGTAATCGTATCCACAATATTGAAATTAGCATTGAACACTGAGAACGAAATCGGATAAACAAAATCCACACATTCAATAACTTCGTCATCTTCAATTTCGCAGTCTTCAATAAAATCTTGTAGTTGCTCTTCGCTTTCAATAACTACCTCTGTGTAATCATTAAAAATAATGGTAAACGGAAACACAAAATCGAAGAAATCGTCTTCGTTTTCATACTGTGCAAATAAATCTTCCAGAGTTTCTAAATCATTTAAAGTCTCAATAATAATGGTAACATCACCAACTATAATAGTTACTGGTAATTCTATAGAAAAACAACTAGATTCATCTAAAATATTATCATACTCACCATAATTAGCCGTTACATTGCTCATGAAACTTGCCAATGGTGTGTTTGGTTGAATCATTTCCTGCTCTTCAGAATTATTGATATCTATTGCTTCATCTTGACAAGCAGTAAATATCAAAAGGGCAAAAAAGGCGTAAATAAATAAAAGGTTGATTTTAATTTTCATAACATTCGGAGCTTTATGTTTTATTATGTAACAACTATAGTTTTGAATCTCCTACCCTTGCTTTAGAAAATTTATTTATAATTTGTGAACGAAAATTATGAGCCAACCTATAAAAAATCATATTTGCGAAGAACAATTGTTTGAGCGTTTATACAAAAAACACTCAAAGAATTTGCATGATTTTTTGTACTACAAATTTGGCGATCACTTAAATCCAAGTGATAAAGTACAGGAAGCTTTTATAAAATTATGGCAAAACTGTAGCAAAGTTTCACCAGATAAGGCTAAGAGTTTTTTATTTACCACTGCAAACAATCTAATGCTCAATGCTGTTGCCCACAGAAAAGTAGTTTTAAAATACGAGAAATTACCTCAAAAAAATTCAACTAATGAAAATCCTGAGTTTCTTTTACGTGAAAAGGAATATCATGACAAACTACAAAAGGCACTTGAAAAATTAACCGAAGCTCAACGTGTTGCCTTTTTAATGAACAGAGTTGAAGGCAAAAAATTTAAAGAGATTGCAGACCTTTTGGATATTTCTACTAAAGCAGTAGAAAAGCGAATTTATGGCGCACTAGCTAAGCTACGAGAAGATATAGATGAATTATAAAAATAATTGGGGTAGGAATTTTTAGAACTCAACTGTTCTATTGTTGAAATGTAATTATGACAAGAGAAGAACTCATACAAAAATGGTTAGATCATAGCCTTAACCCTGAAGAGCAAAAAGCTTTTGAGCAGTTGGAGGACTATAAAGATTTAATACAACTAAACAGTGCTTTACAATCTTTTAAGTCTCCTGAATTCTCTGTGGATAAAAATTACGAGGCATTAAAACATAAGTTAAATACAAGAACGTCACAATCTTGGCATAAGCCATTACTTAAAATTGCTGCCATTTTAGCAATTTGCTTAAGCGTCTATTACTATACAACAACCTTAGACAGCACATTCAATACTGAGATTGCATCGCAAACAACTATAAAACTACCTGATGCTTCTGAAGTTATTCTTAATGCAAACTCTAATTTAGTTTTTAACGAAAATAACTGGAACAACAAGCGTGAAGTACAGCTTAATGGCGAAGCGTTTTTTAAAGTTGCGAAAGGTGAAAGATTTGATGTGGTTACTAAAGATGGTATTGTGAGCGTCCTTGGTACGCAATTTAATGTAAAGCAACGTGATGGTTTTTTTGAAGTGAGATGTTATGAAGGTTTGGTAGGTGTTAAAACAAAAGACAACTATACAGAACTACAACCAGGAAATGGTTTAAAAATAATTGATGGGAAGTTATTTGCCAATGAAAAAGAAATCACTACGCAGCCAAGTTGGTTGCGTGGTGAAAGCAACTTCATAAGTGCACCTCTTAAACATGTTATTACTGAATTAGAGAATTATTATGACATAAAAATAGTTGTAGATAAAGCAGATGCTAACCGACTATATACTGGTGGTTTTACTCATAAAAATCTAGATTTAGCATTGCAATCTGTAACAATACCATTAAATTTAAGCTATAGAAAGTCTGGAACTTCTATTGTATTAAAGCGTGAATAAACTTATACATCGTATTGTTTTATTTCTACTAATTATTACCTTCTCTAATCTTGCAAACTGTCAAAAAGAGGAACCGCAACAACTCGTTCATATTCTAGAAATTTTAGAAAAACGCTATGAAGTAAAGTTTTCCTTTGAGACAAAAACCATTCTTAATATTGAGCTATACCCTTTAAAAGAGGACCTTTCTTTAAATGAAGCTTTAGAAAAACTAAAGTCAATTACCAACCTTAATTTTGAAGTTTTAAGCAAACGTTTTATTGCTATTACACCAAGCGATAAAATAGTACACAGACTAGAGGAGGTAGTTGTTAACAACTACCTATCTAGAGGTATTTCAAAAACTAATAATGGTACCATTACAGTAGACGCCAATGCGTTTGATATTTTACCAGGCCTAATAGAGCCAGATGTTTTGCAAATTGTACAGAATTTACCTGGTGTTGTAAGTGTAGATGAACGTATTTCCAACATAAACGTACGAGGTGGCACCAACGACCAAAATCTTATTCTATATGAAGGCATACGCATGTACCAATCTGGGCATTTTTTTGGATTGATTTCGGCATTTAATCCTTACTTATCAAATGACATACGTATTTCTAAAAATGGCACAAGTGCACTTTATGGTGATGGTGTTTCTAGTACTATTTCTATTAAAAACATAGATGAATTAGATAACAATTTTAATGCAGGTTTAGGTAGTAATTTACTTAGTGTTGATGGCTTTGCTAAGATCCCTTTAAGTAAAAAAACTGAACTACAATTATCTGCAAGGCGTTCTTTTACTGATGTGTTAGTTTCCAAAACTTACGATGCCTATTTTGATAGAATCTTTAGAGACTCTGAGCTCAATACAGCAAACGATGTTAATACACTCTTAGCTTTAGATGAGCGATTTTTGTTTTATGATATAAATACTAAATTTCTTTATGACATTAACGATACTTCTAAGCTAAGAATCAACCTGCTAAATATTTACAACAATTTAGATTACAATCGGGTTTTTGTTAATTCCAATAACAATATCCAAGAAACTAGAAGCGTACTCAACCAAGTAAGCTATGGTGCTAGCGCCACTTACTCTAAAATATTTAAGAACAATGTTCACACTTCTGCGCAGCTGTATTATTCTAATTACGATTTAGATGCCCAAAATAACGATATAACTAATAGTCAATTACTCATTCAAGAAAACAAAGTTGAAGACTATGGACTACGTTTAGACATTAAAAAAATTATAGACAATGATATTGAAGTTAGAGGTGGTTATCAATTTAACGAAGTTGGTGTTACTAATTTTGAAGATGTATCTAATCCAGACTTTACTCGATTGGTAAAAGAGATTGTAAGAACACATGCTATTTTTGGTGAGACAGAACGCTATTCAAAATCTCGAAACACATATATACGCTTAGGTGCGCGTATCAGCTATTTTGAAAAGCTAAAAGATCTAGTACTTGAGCCCAGATTTGCTTTTAATCAAAAAATCTTAGACTATATAAGATTAGAGGTTTTAGGTGAACTAAAAAGCCAGACTATTTCTCAAGTTATAGACCTACAGCAAGACTTTTTTGGTATTGAAAAACGACGTTGGCAATTGTCTAATTTAGAAAGTGTTCCTCTTGTAAAAAGCCAGCAAGTTTCACTCGGGTTAAGCTACAACCAAAACAACTTATTGGTTTCGCTTGAAGGGTATTACAAAAACGTAGAAGGTATTACTGCTCAGAGTCAAGGATTTCAAAATCAATTTCAGTTTGTAAATGATATAGGTGCTTATACTGTTACAGGTTTAGATTTTTTGATAAATAAACGCTTCAACAATTTTAGTACGTGGCTCAGTTATACCCTAAGTAATAATGACTGTAAATTTGATGTGATTAATGAAGGCGAACCCTTCCCTAATACCGTAGATTTAACACATGTTGCAAATGCTTCACTGACTTACAGTTTAAACAACTTCAAAATTGGTTTAGGGCTTAATTGGCATTCTGGAAGAACTTACACAAAACCTTTAGAAACACAAGACAACAGTAATTCAGCTATAGAATATCAAAGTCCTAACAACTCTAGGTTAGCAGACTATTTTAGAGCCGACTTATCTGCCATTTATAAATTTCAAATTTCCAAAAAAGGCGTAAAAGCTGAGGCTGGTGCTTCGGTATGGAATATGTTTAACCAAAACAACATTATAAACCGTTATTATACTTTAGACATAGACAACAACATTGTTGAAATTGACAATAAATCTTTAAAGTTCACACCTAATTTAAGTTTTAGAGTTAATTTCTAATGAAAGAAAATTTAAGGATTACCATTTGCTGTAGATTCTTCCTTTTGCTTTTGTTTTTCAATATTTTTTTTAATTTTTTCTATTGCAGACTCAATAGATTTATCTGGCTCTATGAGATTATATTTCCCCCAAAAATCCGGATCCGAAAAACCCGATATAGCATCGGTTATAATAACAGTTGGTCTTAACTTATCTTTATTTTTTATTCTTTGTTCGGTTGAGTTGATTTCCCAATCAGTTACGGCCATTTCACTTGAAAGTGAATAAACCTTATTAAAAATTTCTCGCTTTTTATTCACTTTAAATTCCAAAAACAAATTAGAATAACTGTAATACCACTTTCCACCTCTTTCTTTATAATTAACCTTATAATTGGCTTCTAGAGGGTAAACGATAACATTACTTGGCTTCTTTTTTACTAAAAGATTTTTACTTCTACTTTTATTGCTAAGGTCTAAGGAATAATCTGCACTCACTAATGCCAAAGATTCGACATCTATAAACAGTTTACCGTTATAACTATAATTTAACGCATTATTTTTAGGACTAAAATTAACCACGTAAACATTTCTGTTATTAATGTTGGATGGTTTGTCAAATGAAAAGTTATAGCTATCTATTGTGGCTTCAGTAAAGATGTATTCAGGATATTTCATGATATCCAAATAGATAGTTGAAAATGGACCGCCTTGTAATTTTACAGAGACAGTATCTAATCGTTTATAATCTGTACTTTTCCTAGCTTTATTTAAAGATATTGCGTCTGCTACCGGAGATTTGTTTGGATATTTTAAAATGTTAACTACAGCTTCTGTTAGCGATACATTTCTATTTCTACGTTTAATGGTTTCCCTGTAAAAAGCAGTCATGTAAACCGATTCGTCCTGATGGTTTTTGTTCTTATTACCAAACACTGTTCTAACCAAGCTTTCTGCATTCTTAAAGGCAGAGATATTAACCTCTGAAAGTTCCGTAACCGATCTATACAATTCAATCGTATTATTGCTATCAGACAATTCAGATAATGTAACAACTTTAGTGTTATAGCCCAAAAAACTAATAATGACTTTAGAATCTAAATATTCTTTTGAGACTTTTAACACAAACTCACCTTCGGAGTTGGTAATGGTACTCACATTAGTTTCATTAACATTTAGGCTAACTGCTTCTAGAGCCTTATTTGTTTTACCATCAACTACTTTACCGCTATATTCTGAGAAATCCTCTTGAGCAGTTAAAGTAAATGTCACCAACAAAACAGTAAGAAATGTGTTGGCTAAAGTTTTAAAATACAGTGTAGTTTTCATAGCATGATTCATTAATTTTAACCTCTTCTAAGATACCTAAAATTAGGCAAACAATTTTATAGCAATTTGTTAAAACTCCTATAATGCTATGTTAGGTAGGATACTTCTCAATACATCTACATGCGCTCTGGCACATCAATACCTAATACGCTAAATGCATTTTTAATGGTTTGTCCAACTGTTTTAGATAATTGGACTCTAAAGATTTTCTCATCTTCTTTGTCAGCACCAAGAATAGATACATTTTGATAGAACGAATTAAAATCTTTTACTAAATCGTAAGTATAATTAGCAATTAATGCAGGACTATGTTGTTCTGCTGCATTTTGAATGATTTCAGGAAATTGTTCTAGTTGTTTAAGAAGGTCTCTTTCCTTATCATGAAGTGATACTTCAGCAGCATTTAGATTTACATTTTCATCAATACTCGATTTTCTTAATATAGATTGAATCCTAGCATAAGTATATTGAATAAATGGCCCTGTATTACCTTGAAAATCTATAGATTCTTTTGGATCAAATAAAATTCGCTTTTTGGGATCTACCTTTAAGATATAATACTTTAGCGCACCCAAACCAATGGTTTTGTAAAGTGCTTTTTTATCGGCTTCTGAATAATCGTCTAGCTTACCTAGTTCTTTAGAAATTTCTTCGGCAGTATCAGTCATTTCTTGTATAAGATCATCAGCATCAACTACAGTTCCTTCCCTACTCTTCATTTTACCACTTGGTAAATCTACCATACCATAACTAAGGTGATATAGGTTTTTTGCCCAATCAAATCCCAATTTTTTAAGAATTAAAAACAACACCTTAAAGTGATAGTCTTGCTCATTACCAACAGTATAAACCATACCACCAACATCTGGATAATCTTTTATACGCTGAATAGCAGTACCAATATCTTGAGTCATGTAAACCGCAGTACCATCAGCTCTTAGCACTATTTTTTCATCAAGACCGTCTTCGGTTAAATCACACCAAACCGAACCATCTTCTTTCTTATAGAAAACACCACTTTTTAAACCTTCGGCTACAAACTCTTTACCTAATAGATAGGTTTGGCTTTCGTAATAATACTCATCAAAGTCTACACCAATAGCTTTGTAAGTAGCTTCAAAACCATCATAAACCCAGCCGTTCATTTTTTCCCAAAGCGCTACAACTTCAGTATTTCCTGCTTCCCATTGTCTGAGCATTTCTTGGGCTTCTAAAAGTATTGTTGCATTCTTTTTGGCTTCTTCTTCAGACTGTCCTTGAGCAACTAATTGTGAAATCTCTAGTTTGTAAGCTTTATCAAATTCCACATAATAATTCCCAACAAGTTTATCACCTTTTAATCCAGTAGATTCAGGTGTTTCACCATTACCAAAACGCTGCCAAGCCAACATACTTTTACAAATATGAATGCCTCTATCGTTTATAATCTGCGTTTTGTAAACTTTCTTTCCTGAAGCTTTCAAAATCTCAGAAACCGAATAGCCCAAAAGCACATTTCTAACATGGCCTAAATGCAATGGCTTGTTGGTATTGGGTGAGGAGTATTCTACCATTATGGCTTTATCATCCTTTAAATCAGCAAAACCGTATTTAGTTAGATCTTTAATTTTATTGAAGAAATTAATGTAATAGGAATCATCAATTTCTATGTTCAAAAAGCCTTTAACCACATTAAACCCTTTAACCAAGGTAACGTTATCTTGAAGGTATTGACCAATCTGCTCACCAATAACTACAGGGTTTCCTTTTACCACGCGCAACATCGGAAAAACTACAACAGTAATATCGCCAGCAAACTCCTTGCGAGTTGCCTGAAATTCTACAGATTCTAAATCTGCCTGAAACAAGCCCTTAACAGCTGCTTTTACATGTAATTCTAAAGTATCCTGAAGTTTCATTCTCTTAGTTAATTTTGCTTTTAAAAACGCATGCAAAGATAGGTGTTTTATTATTCTATTAAGAGTTTAGAGCATCATAATTCCCTATTTTTAAAGACTCATTAAAACATCAATTAAAAATGGAACGAAAATCGCACCTCCTTAGAGGGATTCCTGTCTTAGCTTCGCTAAATATTAAGAAGACTGTAGACTTTTATAAAAACAAACTAGGGTTTAATAAAGTTGGTTATTTAGACGACAATTATGCTGTAATTGCACGTGATAATTTTGTGGTTCATTTCTGGAAGTGTAACGACAAAATTCACCCAGAAAACACAAGTTGTTATGTAGATGTTGAGGATATCGACACACTCTATGAAGAGTTAAAAACTTTCGATGTAATTCACCCTAAAGGCACCTTAAAAAATCACCCTTATGGTATGCGCGAATTTGCTATTTTAGATCTCGACGGAAACTTGATTAAATTTGGTCAAGAAATTGAAAATTAAAATATAGAATCTGTAATGTAATTGCCCTCCTACATTAATTTCAAAATACTGAATTTCAAAACATTACATCAAATATGCATTTCATCGATAAAATGGTCGTTTTCCTATGATTTTTGCCGTTAATCGATTCAACTTTTTTTTCGTGAATTTCATCTGTCATTTCATCTAATTTATTAGCATTAAATCCTAATAATTAGCGTATTTAAGCACATTATGGCATTTTTGGTAGGCTATTAACAAATGTCCCAAACATTAAATGAGGCTTTATAATCGAACATTAACCGCGTTGTTTTTGTTTAGTGTTGACTTACTTTTTATACCCCTCAATAAAAGTTACGTAAACCAAAACATAACACTTCGTCTATCAACCGCTAAATGATGAAGCAGTTAATGATATTAACTGTTTGTCTAATAACTTTCATTGGTTTTTCCCAAAATGAAAGAATAGACGACCTTACGGTAAAATTAGCTTACCAAGAAGCCGATTCTACCAAAGTTGATATCTCGTTAATGCTAATTGATGAACTATATGCTGTTAAAGATTATGACAAGGCTTTACTTTACATAAACCAGACAGCCAAACTTTCGGAAAATTTAAATTACACAAAAGGTCTTGCAGAAAGCACCTACTACAGAGCGCTAATCTACACGCAACTGAATGATTATTTCAATGCCATTGATAATTATGACAAATCCAGAAAATTTTATTTGCAGATAAGCGACACTCTTGGTGTGGCTAAAGTGAGCAATAGTATTGGACTCATAGAAATAAAACGTGGCAATTACGCTGTTGGTCTCAAAAACTCTTTATCAGCAATTGACATTTTTGAAAAGCAAAATCTTTTTGACGAGCTCAGTTCTGCTTACAATAATTTGGCAGAAGCCTATTTTAAAACTAATCAGATTGATAAAGCTATAGATTTTAATTTCAAAGCACTCGATGTTAGAAAAAGAATCAATGATCGAGCTGGCATAATTACCTCTACCAAAAACATTGCAGAACTTTACTCTCTTAGGAAAGAACATCGTAAGGCTATTGAATACTATGAGAATGTTTTAGAGATGTTAAATCCTACCAAAGACCAAAACTTACGTGGTGAGATATTGCCAAAACTTGGTAGTGAGTACTTACAATTTAAAGAATATGACAAAGCTTCAGATTATCTTGTAGAAGGTTTAAAGTATAATAGGAAACAAAACAACCAAGAAGGTATTCTATTAGCATTAAACGCAATCGGTAATTTAAACCTTCAAAAACAAAAAGTTAAGTTAGCAGAGATTCAACTTAATGAGGCTTATGATATTGCTCAAAGAATTGACAACAAACCAGCACTTTTAGAAAACTACAAGCTTCATATTGCATTAGACTCAACTCGTGGTTATTTTCAAAATGCATTTTTCTGGCAAAACAAATATTACGATTTAAAGGATGAATTATCAAAAATAGACCAACCTGTTTTTCCTATTGATACTGAACCTTTGGATTTGAATAATGCGAATCCTATTGAACAAGAAATAGATAATTTTGACGAGGAGCAAAACAATCAAACCAAAAATAGCTGGCTTAATAATCCATTAGTACTATATGGCGCACTTGCCGCAACTGCTATTTTTCTTACGCTGTTATTACTAAACTATTTGAAAAGTAAAAAATATAGAGAGACAATAATAGAACAGCGAGAAAAACTAAAGCAAGAACAGACCCGAAGTGAAGCTATATTAGAGCAGGTACATCACCTAGAGGAAGTTAACCAAGTGAAGGATAAACTCTTCTCAATAGTTTCTCACGATTTAAAAGACTCCATTTCATCTATTAAAGCCTTTTTAGATTTATTAAAAGAAGACAGTATTTCTAAAGAAGAGTTTCGGGAATTAATACCAGAGCTAAGTGAAAATGCCAACAATGCATCTTCACTTTTGTTCAATTTATTGAACTGGTCTAAATCCCAAATGCAGAATTTAGAACCAAACCCAGAGTTATTTAATATTCAAGACGTTTTTCACACTAAAATGGCATTAGTTGAGCAAAAAGTTGAAGACAAACGCATTGTACTCATCGATGAATCTCAACGCGATTTTGTATATGCTGATAAGAGCATGATAGAAATCGTCATTCAGAATTTAATCACCAATGCTGTTAAGTTTAGTAGAACTGGTGATGTTATTACAGTATCTAACCAAGATGTTAATGGCAAAGCTCTAATTTGTGTTGAAGATACAGGTGTTGGTATTTCTGAGGAAAATATCAAAAAACTTTTTAATGCTAACAAAAACTTTACAACTGTTGGCACTAAAAATGAAAAAGGTACAGGTCTTGGATTAACAATAGCCAAAGATTTAGTGGAACTTAACAATGGACGTATTTGGGTAGAAAGTAACGTAAACGTTGGTAGCAAATTCTTTATCGAACTTCCTAAGTCAGCACCGAAAGCCTAACCTAAGAAGTCTTTGGCAAAAACACCTCAGCCATCATACAGCGTGCACTTCCGCCTCCACAAGTTTCAATGGTTTCTAATGAACTTGAGATAATTGGACAGTGCTTTTCAATTTTATTAATCTGATCTTTATTTAAGCTTTTAAAAGCTGCCTCACTCATTATTAAGTAGCGTTGGTCATTCTTTCCGCGAAGTTGCAACATGTTGCCAGCAAATTGATGCATTTGTGCTTCTGTAATTGCAATAATTTCCTTACCACCTTCTTTTAAATGCTTAACCACATTTTTACGCTCTTTTTTGTCATCTATGGAATCTAGGCAAATCACAGCAAAGGTTTCTGCCAAGCACATCATAACATTGGTATGGTAAATTGGTAAACGCTTGCCTTCAACAGTTTGGTTGGCAACAAAGACTACAGGAGTATATTCAAAATCTTCGCAAAACTCAATAAATAAATCTTCATCTGCTCTTGGTGATAATGCACAGTATGCCTTTCTGTTAACACGATCTAAAATTAGGCTACCTGTACCTTCTAAAAACACCCCTTCATCTTCAGCAGAGGTATAGTCTACAATATTTTCAATTTTAAACCCTTCATTTTCCAATCTAATAAATACCTCATCGCGTCGCTCTTTGCGTCTATTTTCAGCAAACATTGGGTATAAAGCCACATCACCATTACTGTGAAAACTTACCCAGTTGTTAGGAAAAATAGAATCTGGAGTGTCCATTAATTTATCATCATGTTCTACAACAACATTAATTCCAACAGCTTTTAATTTCTCTACAAAGGCATCAAATTCTTCTTGTGCTTTAGCATTGATTTCCACATTTTTTAAATCAAGATCTTCCTGAAAATAGTTGTTTACAGCAGTCTGCTCATTCATCCTAAAACTCACAGGACGTATCATTAAAATGGTATTGGTTGTTTGTTGCATTATCCAATTTTTGAAAGTGATGCAAAATTAGTCTTTTTTCTCCTCTGAAATTTACCAGATTAACACTTTTTAGATTTAAAATCTTTAAGTTTGGATGACAATTATTCAACAAATGAAAAAACTCATCATTATACTTTTGGTACTTGCATCCTGCACAGAAAAAAGTAACAATTCTGAAAACATCGATTTCACGACGGTTTTTGAAAAAAGCAACGGTACTGAAACCGCAACCTATCACGAGACCATTCAGTTTTATACGGATTTGGCCAACAATTATAGAGAAATCTCAATCCGTGAAATTGGCGAAACTGATTCAGGCGAGCCCTTGCATATTGTAATTTTCAATCCAACTCAAGTTCATAATGATTTCAATCTTTTAAGAGATAAAAACAGAATTATGCTTATCAATAATGGCATTCATCCTGGTGAATCCGATGGCATCGATGCAACCATGATGCTGTACAGAGATTTAGTTCAAGGAAAAGTTGAAGCACCTAAGCATACTATTATAGTAACCATACCTATTTATAATGTTGGTGGAAGTCTTAACCGAAATTCTGGTACGCGCACCAATCAAAATGGCCCTAAAGAATATGGTTTTAGAGGCAATGCACGCAATTACGATTTAAACAGAGATTTTATAAAATGTGACACCAAAAATGCAAGGACCTTTGCTGAAATTTATCATTTGGTTCAGCCAGATGTCTTTATCGATAACCATGTAAGCAATGGTGCTGATTATCAATACATCTTAACGCATTTATTTACCCAACACAATAAATTGGGTGGCAATATGGGAGCTTATCTTCATTTGGAAATGATGCCAAAATTAGAACAAAAACTAGCAAAAAAAGACTGGGATATTACACCTTATGTTAATGTATTCAACCGAACTCCAGAATCTGGTTTTTCGCAGTTTATGGATTCCCCACGTTATTCTACAGGCTATACCACATTGTTTAACACACTTGGCATGATGGTAGAAACGCACATGCTAAAACCTTACAAACAAAGAGTTGAAGGTACTTACGAGCTAATGAAAAGCATGATAGAAATTACCGAAGAAGATGCGGATAAAATAGCTGAGCTAAGAAGAATCCAACAAACTAAATGGAAGCAAGGAGACAGCTATCCTATTACGTGGACAGTAGATACCACAAAATCAACAACACTGCAATTTAAAGGTTATGAAGGTGAAATGATTCCTAGTGAATTAACAGGTGCCCAACGTTTAAAATATGACAGAACTAAACCTTTCACAAAAGATGTGGCTTATCAAAACTTTTTTTTGGCAACGGATTCTGTTACCATTCCAAAGGCATACGTCATTCCACAAGGTTGGCACAATGTGATAGATTTACTTAAATTGAATAAGGTAGAGCTAACTCCGTTTGAAAGAGATACTACATTAACTGTAGAATCTTATAGAATTGATGATTACAAAACCAGAACATCTCCATACGAAGGACATTATCCACATTACAATGTTAAGGTAAAAGCCTCTAAAGAAAACATCACTTTTAGACAAGGAGATTATTTGGTAATAACCGATCAAAAAGCAATACGTTACCTTATAGAAACCTTAGAGCCTACTGCACCAGATTCTTTTTTTAATTGGAATTTCTTTGACACCATTTTACAGCAAAAAGAAGGATTCTCCCCTTATGTTTGGGAGGACAAAGCCAAACAACTTCTAAGAGAAAACCCAAGGTTACAAATTGAGTACAATGTTAAAATAAGCTATGATGAAGCGTTTGCCAATAACTGGTTTGCCCAACTCGATTGGCTGCACAAAAAAAGCAAACACTACGAAAAAGCGCATTTGCAGTATCCTGTTTATAGGAATTATTAGCCTTGACCTTATAAATATTTCAGCTAAATTCGTTTAGTATTATATAAAATATTAAAACGATGTCATATTAAGTCGTTGTAATGCATTTGAGGAATGAACGATATTTCAATTAACATAAAAGAAGAATTTTTCAAAGTTTGGTTAGAAAAAGAACTTCTGCCAAATTTTGAAAATTGGGTTTATGAATCAATGGAATTAAAAGAGAAGTTAAATCCGAATTCTTATTACGAACTTCTCTCTATCAATTATAAAAAAGAAAATGCACATTCAGAATTAAAAAAAATTATTGAAAAACAAATAAGTCAAAGCGAAGTTGAAAAGTGGAAAATCAAGAGAGATTTATTAAAAGCAAAAAGCCGAATTGGTAATTACTCGAAATCAATCAGGAACTTTTACACTTTGTATTGTAAAGGTTATGATTTTATGGAAAATTTAGCTTTCGATTATGGATTATCTCTTGAATGCCCATACAAATATTACAGAACGGAAACATTCGAACAATTAACTAAAGCCCAAAAACAGATTTTGATTAATGATTGTTATCCAGATATAATTAATGAAATTGATAGAGTATTGAACTGGATTCAAAGTGAAAAAATAATCCTAACAGGAAAAACTAATGAATTTGGAAAATTAGAATACATTGATAATCGATCTGAATTAGAAAAAGATAATTATAAAGAAAAAAAGAAAACTTTAGAAAAAGGGAAATGGTGGGAATTTTGGAAATAAAAACACAATATAACATAGTACATAAGTAATTATCTGTTCTAGCCTACTTACAAATATTTCTACAAAATATTATACTCGTTTTTATTTGCTTAATTAGTTGCTAAACTACTCAAACATTCATCCCAAAAACCCTTAAATAACCCACCTAAAAGCTCAAAAATATTTATTTACACATCCTCGTAAAACCAATCAAAAAATACTATAATTTTGTATAAAATTTTAATAGCGTATTGCGCTCTAAATGAATAAATACATTGTCGTAAATCAGCCTGAAAACTGGAACTTTTCAACAGGCAATATCAACGTCATTTCCTCACAAGATTACCTTACCAATCCAAAATATGCCCTTTTAAAAAACGCACGTATTTTTAATTTGTGTAAGGATTATTCGTACCAATCCAAAGGCTATTACGTATCGCTTTTGGCAGAAGCCAGAGGGCATTTGCCAATTCCTACTACTAAAAATATTGTAGATTTAAAAACACTAAAACTTGTTAGGATTGTTTCCGATGAGTTTGATGATGAAATTCAGAAAAGCCTTAAAAATATTAAGTCAAGAGAATTTACGCTAAGCATCTACTTTGGGCAAAATGTAGCTCAAAAGTATAAAGTATTGAGCACATTATTTTACAAACATTTTCAAGTACCTTTTTTGCGTGTTAAATTCAATTATAACAACAAATGGAATGTACAGAGCATAAAGGCAATTTCAGAATCTGAAATTCCGGTAGAACATATTGCTAGTGTGCGCGAATTTGCCAATCAGTATTTTTCAAAAAAACGTTATGATACTGCAAAAGTAAGTAACTACGATTTTGACTTGGCAATATTGGTTAACCCAAATGATCCTGCACCACCGAGCAACCCTAAAGCCCTAAAAAAGTTTGTGGACATTGCCGAGAAGATGAATATCTACGCAGAAATTATAGAACCTAAAGATTTGTCTCGACTATCTTCTTTTGATGCCTTATTCTTAAGACAAAGCACCGAAGTAAACAATGAAGCATACACTTTTTCCAGAAAGGCTCAGCAAGAAGGTATTGCAATCATTGACTATCCTGATGCTATTTTAAAATGCTGTAATAAGGTTTACATGGCAGAGGCCTTACAAAATGCTAATATTGACACTCCAAAAACAGTTATAGTTCATAACAACAATAGAAATTCAGTACTAAAGGAAACAGGATTGCCTTGTGTACTCAAGGCACCAGACTCTACATTTTCTTTTGGCGTAAAAAAAGCTAATACTAAAGAGGAGTTTGATACGCTGGTAACAGAAATGTTGAAAGAATCAGACCTTATCATTGCTCAAGAGTTTTGTCCTTCGGATTACGATTGGCGCATTGGTATTATTGACAACAAGCCTTTTTATGCCTGTCGTTATTACATGGCTAAAGGTCACTGGCAAATCTATAATTGGAAAGCCAAAAAGAAAACCGAACAAGACGGTAATGCCGATTGTATGGCTATTGAAGATGTACCAAAAAATGTCATAGACATGGCATTAAAATCCGCAAAACTTATGGGCGAAGGCCTTTATGGTATTGATATTAAAGTAGTGGACGGAAAGCTTATGGTTATTGAGATTAATGATAATCCAAACATTGATTTTGGTGTTGAGGATTTACACTATGGAGATTTGGTATATACCGAAATACTCTCCGCACTAAAAAAACGATTAGACTAAAAAATGGCAAAAAAATATCATTTATTCGAAGTTTATGGAATAGAACTTGAATACATGTTGGTAAATAAAAATACGTTTAAAGTTGCGCCACAAGTGGATGAACTTTTAACAAAAAAAGCAGGGAAAATCACCTCTGATATTAACAATGGCGACATAGCATGGAGCAACGAACTTGTGGCACATGTTGTTGAATTAAAAACGAATGGACCAACCTCTAACATAGATGATTTAGCTTCAAAATTTCATGCAAATGTTTTAGAGATAGATGGGCTTTTAAGTAACCTACAATTAAAATTATTAGGATCTGCTGCTCATCCATTGATGAATCCTGATACAGATACACAGCTTTGGAAACACAGTTATAGTGAGGTTTATGCACTTTACAATACGATTTTTAACTGTAAAGGTCATGGATGGAGCAATGTGCAGAGTACACATCTTAATCTACCATTTAATGATGATAAGGAATTTGAAAAACTACACGCAGCCATAAGAATCATTCTGCCTTTGCTTCCAGGAATTTGTGCAAGTTCACCAATCTTAGAAGGGAAAATTACAGGCTTCATGGATACGCGCTTAGAGTTTTATAAAACCAACCAAAAGGAAATCCCAGATTTAACTGGTATGGTTATTCCTGAGAGGGTATTTTCAAAATTAGATTATCATGCGTCTATTTTTGAACCTATTAAGCGTGCCATGAGACCTTATGACAAGAATAAAATTTTAGATCATCATTTTTTAAATTCTCGTGGCGCCATAGCACGTTTCGACAGAAATGCGATTGAAATACGATTAATGGATATTCAAGAATGTCCAAAGGCTGACATAGCCATCTGTGCTTTTGTAATTGAGGTATTGAAAGCCATCATTAACAAAGAATTTTGTACGTTGCAAGCTCAAAAACTTTGGACAAAACAAGAATTATTTTTGATTTTAGATGAAGGCATTAAAAACGGTGAAAATAGTATAATTGAAAATATACCTTATTTAAAGCTGTTTGGCTTAAACAAAGTTTCAACAATGAACGACGTTTGGAAACACCTATACAAAAAGGTAAAACCACAAATTCATAAGAATCATCACGAATCTATTGAGCTCATTTTAGAAGAAGGTACTTTATCTACAAGACTTTTAAAAGCTATTGGAAAAGACATCTCTGATGCCCAAATCATTGAAGTTTATCAAAAGCTTCAAGATTGCTTAATAAAAAATAAAATGTTTCAACCTTGAAACTTGTCTTGACCTGCGAGCATGGAGGTAATGTTATACCAAAAGCTTATGCCCAACAGTTTACGGATAAAGAAGTTTTAAAGACCCATCGTGGTTTTGATCTTGGTGCTTTGGATGTATTTGAATATTTAGAACCATTAGCTGATGCATCATTTTATAGTAAAAATTCGCGCTTATTGATAGAACTCAATAGGTCTTTGTTTCACAAACAGTTGTTTTCTGAATTCACAAAATCTTTATCTAGAGCCCAAAAAAATAGCATTATCGAAACCTATTACTTGCCTTACAGGACAGCTGTTGAGCATAAAATAGCAAATCTAATAGCTTCAAATAATAAGGTACTGCATTTATCCATTCATAGTTTTACACCACAGTTAAATGGTAATATTCGCAACTGTGATATAGGTTTATTGTACGACTCACAAAAAAAAGAAGAACAAGAGTTTTGCAAATACTTTAAAACAGAAATTTTAAACTATAATTCGAATTTAAATGTACGCTTTAATTATCCGTATTTAGGTAAGTCTGACGGTTTCACTACATTTTTAAGGAAGCAATTTCCAAATAACTATCTAGGTATTGAGATAGAAGTGAACCAAAAGTTTTGCAAAAACAACAAAATGAATACTGAAATAAAGGAGAATTTATTTAAAACTATTGATAAGCTGAGTAAGTAGACATATACCTAAAATGATTACATCAAAATCCTAATATTGGCATAACTATTCTCCATAGCCTCCTGTAAGGCTTTTTGGTCTAACCATTCTACTCTGGTGATACCTTCATTTTCTTGCGGATAAAGCTTGCCTTTAAACTTAGTTTTCATTTCAAACCAATAGGTAATTTTAATTTTATGCTTACCATTACGCTTAAAAATATGATAAGTAGTTGGTAATGCTTTTGTTATTTTAAGACCTTTAACCCCTGTTTCCTCTTCTACCTCCCTGACAGCAGTCTCTTCAATAGATTCTTTTCCTTCTATTTTACCTTTTGGTAAGTCCCATTTATTGTTCCTGTAAATAAAAAGGATTTCGTCATTGGCATTGTAGGCTTTACCACCACCTGCAACAACGTTAGGTAAAAGTTTAAGAAAATGCTTTAAGAGCTTATCAGGATTATGGTGAATTAAGCGTACTTCCTTAATATCCGTAGTATTAAGTATTTTTATAACCTTACCTATATTGACAGATTTAAGAAGGAAAGATTTAAAATCAGTCTCCTTTTCAACTTTTGTAGTTAAAATTATAGGCTTATCACCTACATAAATAGTATACATGGATTTGGTTAGTTATAACTAATCAAATATAAAAGTATTATTTTTTATTAAACCACTTTTAAACTTAGAATTAAATTAGTTTTAAAATTTAAAAACTTATAAAATTCATTAATTTTGCAGCATGATTTTTAATAAAGATACCGCTAAAAAAACCGCAGAAGTTTTATTGCAAATCAATGCTATAAAACTACAACCTAATGAGCCTTTCACATGGGCTTCTGGCTGGAAATCACCAATATATTGTGACAATAGAATTGTCTTATCTTATCCTCTGATAAGAAATTATATTAGGGAGACCATGGCAAAACATATCGAAGCACAATATGGAAAGCCAGATGTTATTGCTGGTGTAGCAACAGGTGCTATTGGAATTGGTGCCTTAGTGGCAGAGTACTTAAACCTTCCATTTGTTTACGTAAGACCAGAAGCAAAAAAACATGGTCGCCAAAACCAAATTGAAGGCCATATAGAAAAAGGGCAAACTGTTGTTGTGGTAGAGGACTTAATAAGTACTGGTAAAAGTAGTCTAAATGCTGTTGACGCGTTGAGAGAAGCAGAAGTTAACATCAAAGGTATGGTAGCTATTTTTTCTTACGGATTTGATGTGGCAGAAAAAAACTTTAAGGACGCCAATGTAGAACTACACACGCTTGGTAACTACGAAAATCTTTTAGAACAAGCTTTAGACACCAACTATATTACACAAGCAGAGCAAGATATTTTAGCACAATGGAATGCCAACCCTAGTGAATGGAACGCTAATTGATATATCTGATGTGGATTCGTTTAGTCGTGTATTTGATTATTTGAATATACTAAATAGCTTCATAGTAATCTCTAAACGAATAAACAATAAAACGTATAAACTTATTTAAACATGAATTTAGAATCACCAAGAGTAACTTTAGATAAATCAGCAGAAGAAATGTTCAATTTCTTATCAGACCTTAAAAATTTTGAAATTTTAATGCCAGAGAACATAAGTAAATTTGAAGTTCTTGAAGAAGACAAATTCCTTTTTGCATTAAAAGGCATGCCAGAAATAGTACTTAAGAAGAAGGAAGAAGTTCCTCACAGCAAAATTGTTTTAGGTGCTGCTGGCGGAAAATTAGATTTCTCATTAGTAGGCCATATCGCAGAAGTTGAAGCTAACAAAAGTGAAATTCAATTAACTTTTAGTGGTGAATTTAATGCCATGATGGCCATGATGATAAAGGGGCCTATCAATAAGTTTATTGAGACCTTAGTAACCAATATGAAAACTGCGGTTTAGTAAAGCAAGGTTACTTCCTTTAAGTCAAAGGTTTTGATAATATCATCTTCTGTCCAAACATTTAGTTTGCCAGATTCTGTTACACCTTTAATTATTCCAGAAAAAGTAACACCATTTTCTAATTTAAATGTTGAAGGCTTATCCTTTCTAAATAATAGTGCTTTGTATTGCGCTTTTATTTCTGAGTAGTTTTTAGCATCAAGTAGCTTAAAATAATTTTGAAATTCTGTTAGAATACCTGATAGAACTTCATCCTTATCATAAACAACCCCAGTTAGCAAAGTCATAGAAGTTGCTTTAGGTAAGTTTTCAAAATACCTCTGATTAACATTTAATCCAAAACCAATAATAGAACCTTTAAGCTGATTTTGTTTGATAACATTTTCTATAAGTGTACCACAAATTTTTTGGCTTGCTGACAAAATGTCGTTAGGCCATTTTATAGATAATTTTGGTATTTTTAAACTATCAAGCGCCTTACATATTGCTAAAGCTACTGCCATACTTATATAGAATTGCTTCTCAACCTCAACAGAACCAACCTCTTTAAACACACTAGCCGTCAGGTTTTTACCATCTTCTGTTTGCCATGTTGTTCCCATTTGCCCTCTTCCCTGAGTTTGATAATCAGCAACAACAACCGTAAAATCCTTTGGTATATTAACTGAAGACATGGCCTTAAGGTAACTGTTTGTTGAGTCAATGGCATCAAGTTTGATTATGTACATACAAATAGAGGTTTATTTTTATAGTTTTCTTATGACAATTAGCATTTACAAGAACTAAAAAAATAATAACTTTGCATAAATTTAATTCAATTTAATGACGAAAGAAAAAACTAGTGCAGACCAACTCATTACAACAATCATAGCTGGAATAGAAGAGGTTAAAGGAAAAGAAATTACAATTTTAGATTTAAGAGATATTGAAAATACGGTTTGCGATTATTTTATAGTTTGTGAAGGTACTTCTAACACACAAGTTAACGCAATCGTCAACTCCATACAAAAGCTAGTAAGCAAAACCACCAAAGACAAACCTTGGCATGTAGAAGGAACAGATAATGCTGAGTGGGTTTTAATGGATTATGTAAATGTTGTAGTACATGTGTTTCAAAAACACATAAGAGAATACTACGACATAGAAAGTCTTTGGGGAGACGCTAAAATGACGCAAATAGAAACAAGTTACTAAAAGAGAAAAAGCTAATAATGGCAAAAGACAATAAAAATTTAAATAAAAAACCTAAAGTAAATCCTTATTGGATCTACGGAGTAATCATTGCTATATTCTTATCAATTCAATTATTCTCCGGTGGATTTGGTGGATCTACAGGTTTACAGATTAATCCATCTCAGTTTATCGAATACTTAGACAAGGGTGATGTAGCTAAGGTAGAAATTGTAAACAAACGTGAAGCTCGAGTCTATTTAACTAAAGAAGCTCAACAACAAGAAGTTCATAAAAAATCGAAGCCAAATACTATTTTGCCTTCGGTAACAGCTATCCCAAATTATAAATTTGAATTTGGTGACCTTCAGAACTTTGAAAAAGATATTAGAAAAAGTATAGAAGATAATAATCTCAATACTGTTGTTGAGTATGAAACAGAACAAAACGTTTGGGGAGATTTCTTACTTACGCTTCTACCTTTCATTCTTATTATTGGTGTTTGGATTTTTATAATGAGACGTATGTCATCTGGCGGCGGTGGCGGAGCTGGTGGACAGATTTTCAATATTGGAAAATCTAAAGCCAAACTTTTTGATGAGAAATCAGACACTAAGACATCTTTTAAAGATGTGGCAGGTTTAGAAGGTGCAAAAGAAGAAGTACAAGAGATTGTAGACTTTTTAAAATTCCCAGAAAAATATACTTCTCTTGGTGGTAAAATACCTAAAGGAGCATTACTTGTAGGACCTCCAGGAACAGGTAAAACATTATTAGCAAAAGCTGTAGCCGGTGAAGCTAAAGTACCTTTCTTTTCATTATCAGGATCGGATTTTGTTGAAATGTTCGTTGGTGTAGGTGCATCACGTGTACGTGACTTATTTAAGCAAGCTAAAGAGAAGTCGCCTTCAATTATTTTTATTGACGAGATTGATGCTATTGGTAGAGCAAGAGGAAAAAACAACTTCTCTGGTTCTAATGACGAGAGAGAAAACACTCTAAATCAATTATTAACTGAGATGGATGGTTTTGGTACAAACACAAATGTTATTGTACTTGCAGCAACCAACCGAGCAGATGTTTTAGATAGTGCTTTAATGCGTGCAGGTCGTTTTGACAGACAGATTTATGTAGATCTTCCAGATGTTAGAGAACGTAAAGAAATATTTGAAGTACACCTTCGTCCACTTAAAAAAGAAGAAACCTTAGATATCGATTTCTTGGCAAAACAAACACCAGGTTTCTCTGGAGCTGACATTGCTAATGTTTGTAATGAAGCGGCTTTAATTGCCGCAAGAAAAGGTAAAAAAGCAGTTAACAAACAAGATTTCTTAGACGCTGTAGATAGAATTATAGGTGGTTTAGAAAAGAAAAACAAAATCATAACTCCTGATGAAAAACGCGCAGTAGCCTTCCACGAAGCTGGTCATGCAACTATAAGTTGGATGTTAGAACATGCTGCACCTTTGGTAAAGGTTACTATTGTACCCAGAGGTCGTTCTCTCGGTGCTGCTTGGTATTTACCAGAAGAGCGCCTTATTGTAAGACCTGAGCAAATGCTAGATGAGATGTGCGCTGCTTTAGGTGGTAGAGCTGCTGAACAGGTTATTTTTGGTAAAATTTCTACTGGTGCATTGAGTGATTTAGAAAAAGTAACCAAACAAGCTAGAGCCATGGTTACCATTTATGGTCTAAGTGATAAAGTAGGAAACTTAACTTATTATGACTCATCTGGGCAATCTGAATACGGATTTACAAAACCTTACAGTGAGCAGACTGCAGAACTTATTGATAAGGAAATTTCTGATATTATTGAAACACAATATAAGCGAGCGGTAAAACTTCTTGAAGAAAATAAAGACAAACTCACTGAACTTGCCGAAGTACTACTAGATAAAGAGGTGATTTTCAAGGACAACCTAGAAAAAATATTTGGAAAACGTGCTTTCGATAAAGAGGAAACAGTCGTAGAAGAAAAAGAATAAACTACCCTGTAATCATATAAAAAACTTAAATTGACTTTATGTTAATTTAAGTTTTTTTATATTTGAGAAGTGCACTAACCTAGGATTAATAGTAGCGGTTGAATGAGCTTATTTCGTAAACTCTTCGGAAAAAAATCAAATCAGTCCGAAGAACAAATACCAAATCAAGAACGTGGCAAGTATATGCCTGAAATTAAATTGCCTGCCGATGAACGTTTTACCATAAACTTCAAAGCAAATGGAGGCAAGTTCTTGTATTGTGAAAACATGAACGAAGTTAAGGAAAGTTTCAATTCTATTTTAGAAGAAAATCAATGGCACAATGACAAAGTATTTGTTATTGATCAGAGGCTGTTAGACCTATTTAAAGATTTTAAGCTTAACAGTACTAACAAAGTTTCTGAAAGCAAGTACTTTTTATCTACCTGCGAGTATTTAATTTCTGATGATGGTTCTCTGTTGATTTCATCTAATCAAATCGCAGAGAAAAAACTCAAAGAACTACCAGAGCATTTTATTATCTATGCTACGACAAGTCAATTCGCAGAGAGCATTGGTGAGGGCCTTAAAGGCATTAAGGCAAAAAGTAAATCTAAAATCCCAACTAACATTACCACTATAAAGCATTTTAAAACAGCTGACGATAAAGATTTTCTCACCTATGGAAGTAGTGCCAAAAACCTATATCTACTTCTCCTAGAAGATTTGTAATGAAAGAATTCTCTATAAGAGCTATATCTGGCACAATCTATGTTTTATTACTCATTGGGTCTTTATATATGCAAAATGCTCTCACTGCATTACTTGCTTTGTTTGGAATTTTAAGCTTAGCTGAATTCAGCAACCTTATTAAGTTAAAATCTTTTGCCCAGTATGTAATTTTTATTTTACTTTTTGGTGGATTTTGGTACTTATGCCTTTGGAATAAAAACACAACTGGTAGTGACGAAGCCATTCAGATTTTATTGGTCACCACTATATTTGTTAATCTTATTCTTATTAAGGATCTATTTACAACGAAACGAATACCTATTTTCGACTCAAAAAGTTTTATTGTAACAACCTTCTATCTGACCAGTGGTTTTATTTTTATGTTACTCATAGCTAATTATAAAAATACATTCACGCCTCTTTTACTTCTAGGAAGTTTTATACTCATATGGGTTAATGACAGTGCAGCCTACTTAGTGGGTAAAAATTTTGGCAAGCAAAAGTTATTCCCCAGTATTTCGCCAAAAAAAACAGTTGAAGGGTTCCTTGGTGGTTTATTTTTTGCTTGTATAGCAAGTCACTTCATCGCTAAGTACACCGAAACATTGGGCTTTACAAGTTGGTTAATAATGGCTATAATTGTAAGTGTCTTGGGTACGTTTGGTGATTTAATAGAGTCTAAATTTAAACGTCAGGCAGGTGTAAAAGATAGTGGAGTTATAATGCCTGGTCATGGAGGGCTTTTAGACCGATTAGATAGTATTATCTTTGCATCACCTTTTATATATTTGTTTTTAAGAATACTAAGCTATGTTTCATAAAGAAGGTCATAAAATTATATTTATCACATTAGTCCTAGTAGTAGGCTCATTTTTTATAATAGATGAGTTTATCACAAATGAATGGATTAGAAAAGGTTTAATGATAGCTATACTCATTTTCTTTATTCTTATTCTTCAATTTTTTAGAAATCCAAAACGTCATACTCATGCTAATGAAAAACAAGCTTTATCCCCTGTTGATGGTAAAGTAGTTGTCATAGAAGAGGTGATGGAAAATGAAGTTCTTAAAGATAAACGCATTCAGGTTTCCGTATTTATGTCGCCTATTAATGTGCATGTTACAAGATATCCTATAAGCGGAAATGTGAGCTTTAGCAAATACCATCCAGGTAAATATTTAGTAGCTTGGCACCCTAAGGCTAGTGAAGAAAATGAACGCACAACCGTTGTAGTTGAAAATGAAAATTTTGGTAAAGTATTATATCGCCAAATTGCAGGTGCACTTGCCAAGCGAATTGTAAACTATGCTACTGTAAATTCTAAAGCTATACAAGGGGAAGACTCCGGATTTATAAAATTTGGCTCTAGAGTAGATTTATTTTTACCTTTAGATGCCGAGATTAAGGTAAAACTTAATCAGAAAGTTAGAGGTGGTGAAAGTATTATTGCCGAAATGAAATGACATCAGAAGATTTAAATAAGGAGTTTGAAGATGCTGTAGAGCGCATTAATACCCATATAGACCCATTTCCTGCTGATTTTTTACTTCGCTTATACGCCTATTACAAAAAAGCTACAAATGATTACGGAAGACCAAGTAGTCGGAAGCCCATCATCAACGCCTTTAAAACCAATGCCCTTTTTCAGGTACAGGATATTACTCCTGATGAAGCCAAAAGAGAGTACATTAACTTAGTTAATACTTACTTTTTGTATAGAAAGTGATTATTTAATATTAGTTAGATACCTTAGGCAAGTTTACCCCTTGCTTTAAGATCATAAAGCCCATTGCAATTAACCAAACAACTTTAACATGAAATAGCGGCTTGTAAATCTCAAAATTGTCAGGTATACTAAGAATTATTCCCATAGCAGCTAATCCCAGCAGTAAAGTAAACCAACCTAGCCACTTACTCACAATATGCCATTTTAAAAAAGCATATCCCAACAATACAAGACCAACACCAGAAAATATTCTACCAAAACGTATAAAACATGTTACATATTGATTTGTGAACAAAATATCATTCATAAATGTACTTATTTCTGTAGCCGTCATCCCAGAAGTTTGACCAACACCCCAAGCACCGAAATTATAATAATAGGCATTCGCTATTGCCAATGAAAACGTTCCAATTATAACCATACCAGCACCAGGTAAAATAATAACTCTAAAGGGTTTTCTTGCTGTAACGGAAACCAAAGCAAATAAAGCAATACCCATAGTTACCCAACCAAAAATATGAACACGATACATCCAAATCCAAGTCCATACATTTTCTCCTATAGCCTCAAAATCCGAAGCTTTGATATACTCTCCTATATGATGTGGCGATAACGCCCATCCTAACCATAATAATAGGGCTCCTAATACAAATGCCCATCCTGTAAATCTAGTCTCAAAATCTTTTTGGATTTGTTTCATGATTGTGTTCTTTTTTGTTTTTAAAAAGTTAAGTTATAGATACAACACTCAACATTATGTAACATATGTTACATAAATGATAAATTTGATATCATTATATTTCAAATTAAAGAGGTAATTTAGCTTAGGATAGTATATGACAACTAATCAAAACTATATCATTACTAGACTAACCGCATTATGGGCATTAAATGAATGTGGTTTGGGAGGATTTATGCATGCCTTAGGATCACCGTTTACCGGTATTTTGGTTGGTGGCATCTCTATTTTACTTATTACACTTATTGCTTCGAATAGTTCTAACATTAAGAATTCAATAGTAAAAGCGTTATGTATAGTTTTGTTGGTGAAACTAACTGTTAGCCCACACTCACCGGTTACGGCTTATTTTGCCGTTTCTTTTCAAGCATTTTTAAGTATAGCTTTATACAATTTATTTTCAATTAATAAAGTGACTATTTTATGCCTAGGCATGTTAACTTTTTTTGAATCTGCAGTGCAAAAAATTTTAACACTGACCATTATTTATGGCAAATCATTATGGCTGGCAATAGATACCTATCTAGATTGGATAACTTCCAGTTTTAATATAACGTCATTTAAGGTATCGTCTACCTTCTTAGCAATCAACTATATATCGTTCTATATTTTTACTGGTTTAATGACAGGTTTTATAATTATAAAAATCATCAAATCTATAGATATGATAGATACTATAAAAATAGATTTCAATTCTATAGATAATGCAACACAAAGCAAAAACGGAAGTCAGTCAAGAAATTCTATCAAATTAGCCAAGTTCTGGTTAATTACCATTTTAATCATTCTCCTACCATTATTATTATTTGGAGGAAATCAATTTGGATGGAAAGCTGGGCTTTACGTTGTTGCAAGAAGTTTACTTATTATTGGGTTGTGGTACCTGTTACTTGCACCAATCATTATGAAAGGCATTAATATCTTTTTAGGCAAAAGAGAAACAAAATATAAAGCTGAAATTGATGTCATTCTTAAACTTTTACCACACCTAAAGTCTATAATAAGCTATGCTTGGAAGGAAAGTAAATCCCTAAAGGGAATTAATAGAGTACAGAGTTTTTTAGCAAAAAGTATTGTTTATAGTATACATTTTAATCCCTCTAATCATTGATTTATATAGTTTCTGGAAAAATTGAATCTGGTAAAAGTTCATTTCTTTATAGTTGGATTGAAAACAAGTCTAATATTAGTGGTATACTTTGTCTTAAAGATTCAAACTATATACGACATATCTACGACATAAAATCGAAAGATATTTTTAGAATTCAGACAAATAATATTGAAGAAACCACAATATCAATTGGACGCTTTCATTTTTTGAAATCTGCCTTTAAAAAAGCTAATACAATTTTAAAAAGGGCTTGTACTCAACAAGATACTGGATTTATAATTATCGATGAACTTGGAAAGCTAGAGTTAGAGAATAAAGGATTGCATCCTTCAGCTCAATTGATTATTGAAAAAACCAGAAACAATGAAAACTTACATAGTATTCTTGTGATAAGAACAACATTGTTTAATTCCGTACTCAAGCATTACGACATTACTGACTACAAGACATTAAAATAACTCACACGTAATCGCTTAACAGAAATGTAACAATGGTTACATAACATTTAATATTTTAAATGTAATTTGTTTAATTACAATTAAACTGCTAATACTTTATAGTTTTGAAAAGAAGAGATTTTGTAAAAAAAGGGACTTTAGGTTCCATAGCTGCCTTAATTGGTGCTGAAGTGGTTTTCGGTTCTAAAATGCCTCATGGATATACACCGTTAGCGCTTCAGGATCCTGATCCTTACAAGCTCTTTAATAAGCATAAAGATATGGTTGTCTTAAATGACAGACCATGGAATATTGAAGCTCAAGCACATTTATTGGATGATAAAGTCACCCCAAATTCATCAATGTTCATAAGAAATAATGGTTTAGTACCCGATGCCATTGATGCAAAAGCATGGACGCTTACTATTGACGGTGAATCCGTTAAATCAAAAAAATCATACACACTTGATGAGTTAAAATCAAAATTTCAAAAGCATACATATCAGTTGACTATTGAGTGTGGTGGTAATGGTCGTGCCGAATTTGACCCACCTGCAAAAGGTAATCAATGGACCGTAGGTGCCGTTCATTGCGCATCCTGGAGTGGTGTTAGACTTCGTGATGTTCTGGATGATGCTGGCATTAAAAATGATGCTGTTTACATTGGTTTTCATGCAGTTGACCAACATTTAAGCAGAGATCCTAATAAAGAAGCTATATCAAGAGGTTGTCCTATGTCAAAAGCACTCCAAGACGAAACCTTATTAGCATATGAAATGAATGGAAAAGAAATACCACTAATACATGGTTATCCACTTCGTCTTGTTGCTGGTGGTTGGCCAGCATCTGTTTCTGGTAAATGGGTTAATAGAATAAGTGTAAGAAACAAAGTACATGATGGTGAAAAAATGACTGGTTCATCTTATAAAATTCCTTGTGAAACTGTAGCTCCTGGAGAAAAAGTGAAAGATGAAGACATGTGTATTATCGAGTCTATGCCTGTTAAATCATTAATTACATATCCTAAATCGGGTGCCATTATCAAAGAAGGAAAAACACTAAATATAAGAGGTCATGCCTGGGCTGGCGAACTAGAAGTAAAAAAAATGGAGTATTCCATTGATTTCGGTGCTACTTGGAAAACATGTGAGGTAGAACCACCAGTAAATAGGTTGGCATGGCAACATTTTAATGCCTCTGTAAGTTTTCCTAAGAGAGGATATTATGAAGTTTGGGCAAAAGCTACAGATTCTAACGGTATGTCACAACCTATGCTATTACCAGGATGGAATCCTAAAGGATATCTCAATAACGCATGTCATCGTATTGCAGTTAAAGTAAACTAATGGAAAAAGAAAGTACATTTAGTAAACAAGTAAAGTCGTTACACCAAACACTTTTTATGTTATTGGTACTTTTTGTAATTGCCAGTGGTGGAATATTGTATTATGCAAATAATCCTAATGTTTTTAGCAATACCTCTCAAGATATAGTTAATGTAGAAAAGATTGAAGACGAAGATTTAATTGAAAATGGCATTCATGTAAGAACTGGTTTGGTAGATGCTGAAGGTTTAATGGTAGTCGTTAACAACTGTACTAATTGTCATTCTGCTAAAATTATAACACAAAATAGAATGACAGAAGAGCGCTGGAATGCTACCATAAAGTGGATGCAGGAAACCCAAAATTTGTGGGATTTAGGTGGTAATCAAAAAATAATTGTCAACTATTTAGTTACTAATTACCCACCCAAATCTAAGGGTAGACGAATGAGCTTAACTAATATAGAATGGTATGACCTTGAGGATTAGTATCTTTCTATTAGTTGTTTGCTTTTGGTCATGCCAAAATAGAAAAGTGACTGAACTAAGTGACTTAAATGATGGCCCATTAATTGAAGTTAACACATTAATAAAACATTTGGATAATCCTCAAATAAAATTAATCGATTTTAGGGAAAGAGAGGATTACAGAAAAGGACACATTTCTGGTGCAATAAACTTGTGGAGATCTGATATAGAAGACACTTCATTCCCCTATGGAGGGATGATGGCGAGTAAAGAACATATAGAATCATTATTTCAGAAACTTGGCATTGAGACTGAAGATACTATAATTGTTTATGATGACAGAGGCATGTGTGAATCTGCTAGACTATGGTGGATTTTAAAAAATTATAATTTTAATAATGTAAAACTTTTAAATGGTGGCTTTACAGCATGGGTGGAAACTGATGGAAGACTGGATACTTTTACACCAATAAAAAAACGATCAAAATTTAAATTACCTGTAAATACAAATATGACACATTACATATCAAAGGAGACGCTTTCAAAATCATTGGGTAAAAATGTTACCATTATCGACACAAGATCTGAAGATGAGTTTTCGGGTAAATTGCTTAAGAATGGTGCTAGACGTGCTGGTAGAATCCCTGGAAGTATTCATATAGACTGGGCCAATTCCATTGATTACCATGGCACTAAAAAGTTAAAACCAAAAAATGATATTGAATTGATTTATAATAAATTGAATATAAAAAAAACAGATTCCATAATTTTATATTGTCATAGTGGTGTGCGTTCCGCTCATACCACTTTTGTGCTATCAGAATTATTGGGCTATAAAAATGTTATGAACTATGATGGGTCATGGACAGAATGGAGTCATTTTGATGACTTACCAATAGAAAATGACCATATCACAAAAACTAAAAATAAGAATTAAAATGGAAAAGTATTTAGACGCATTTGTAAACGCATTTGAAGGCACTTTGAACTGGACTTGGAAATCTATACTATTTGAAGTGCCATGGTATACCAATTATTTTTGGGGACTCATTGCTATATCTTTAATTGTATGGTTACTGGAAATTGCATTTCCGTGGAGGAAAAACCAATCTATCTTTAGACGCGACTTTTGGTTAGATGCTTTTTATATGTTTTTTAACTTCTTCATGTTTGCAATTGTTATTAGTGGAGTCTACAAAGTTTTAGGTTTATTATTTGCCGAAGTCAATATTACAGCCAAAAGCTTTGCCATTATTGACATCTCTAACTGGTCTCCTGCTCTTCAATTATTGGTGTTTTTCATTATTCTAGATTTTGTGCAATGGTTTACACATGTTTTATTACATCGTTATTATTTTTTATGGAATTTTCATAAGGTGCATCATAGCGTAAAGGAAATGGGGTTCGCAGCACATTTAAGATATCATTGGATGGAGAATATTTTATATAAACCACTAAAAACATTCGGGGTAATGCTAATCGGTGGTTTTGAGCCAGAACAGGCCTATATTGTACATTTTATAGCTATTGCTATAGGGCACTTAAACCATGCAAATATTAAAATAACTTGGGGACCATTAAAATACATTTTTAATAATCCTGTAATGCACTTATATCATCATGCTTATCATTTACCTGAAGGTAAACATGGTGTTAATTATGGGATAAGCCTAAGTCTATGGGATTATATTTTTAAAACTAATTATATACCAGAAGATAGCGGAACTATAGAAATAGGATTTGAAGGTGATGATAAATTTCCACAGGATTTTATTGGGCAAAATACTTATGGTTTCTTTAAAAAAGAGAAAAACTGATTTTGTATAAGGATTAGTCTCTTACCAAAGGTAAAGTTGAGCAACGTAAAAGACCTTCCTGCTTAGAAATTTCTGCATAAGGAACTTCTTCTACAGTAAAACCATTACCACGTAACCAAGTGTTCAATCTGGTAAAGCTTTTTTCTGAAATTATAACATCTTCAGAAATAGAAAACACATTACTGTTCATGTGGTACATTTCTTCTTTCGTGATTTCGAAGATGTTATCCTTTCCGAAGAAATCAACTAGCCATTGGTATTCCTCTTCTTCTAAAAATCCATTCTTATGCAATATGGCTTTGTCTCTACCGATAGGCTGAAAACAACAATCTAAATGCAAAGCATTTTCCATAGCATTTGTTTGAGATTTTCTTAAGTTGAAGCTCTTAATTATTTTGTTTGGAAACTTTTCAGCAATATAATCCACACCAGCTTTATTGGTACGTGCTACAATATAATCCGCATAATCTGCACCTCTATATGTTCCAATAAAAATATGTTTGTTCCATACAATAACATCACCTCCCTCTATATGTGCTTCTACCGGTGGACGCATTACTTTTTTCGGGTCGATTTGATCTATAATGTATTGAATAGCATCTAACTCTTCTTCTCTGTCTGGTAAAATATTGGCTTTAATAAAAACATCATCTATTACAAAACCTATATCTCTTGTGAAAATTTGATTGCAATCTTGAATAATTTCTGGTCTGTACACTTTAACACCATACTTTTTGAATACTTTGGCGACAGCTTCCATCTCAGCAACCATATCTTTTTCAGTTGGATATGTTCCTGCTTTAATGTGCTCCAATGATTTAGGATCATAAGCATCTTCAATAGAAGGCACAGGTCCATTACTCTCAGCAGTACCTAGTATTACAGCTCTTAATCTTGAGGTTTCGTTCTGAATATTCAACTCCATAACCAAAAAACACAAAAAAGCCTCATAGAACTTATGAAGCTTTTTGTTTATAATTTCAATAAATTATCGCTTATCAATAGATTTAAATGCCCTGTAAGTTTCTCCTACATATAGCTGTCTTGGTCTTCCTATTGGTTCTTTTCTTAAACGCATTTCGCGCCATTGTGCTATCCAACCAGGTAAACGACCTAAAGCAAACATTACGGTGAACATCTCGATAGGAATTCCCATAGCTCTATATATAATACCCGAGTAGAAATCTACGTTAGGATATAATTTTCTATCAACAAAATATTGATCTTCTAATGCTTCTTTTTCTAATCCTTTAGCAATATCTAAAATAGGATCTTCAACACCTAAATCACCCAAAACTTCATCAGCCGCTTTTTTAATGATTTTTGCTCTAGGATCAAAGTTCTTGTATACACGGTGACCAAAGCCCATTAAACGGAAAGGATCATCCTTATCCTTCGCCTTTGCCATATATTTCTTTGTATCTCCTCCATCTTCTTTTATTGCTTCAAGCATTTCTAACACAGCTTGGTTAGCACCTCCGTGTAAAGGACCCCAAAGCGCCGAAATACCAGAGGCTAAAGACACAAATAAACCAGCATGAGAAGAGCCAGCTATTCTCACAGTTGAGGCAGAACAGTTTTGCTCATGGTCGGCATGAAGAATAAGTAACTTATCTAATGCATTTACAAGTATAGGATTTTGCTCATAATCCTTATTTGGATTTTTGAACATCATCTTTAAAACATTCTCAACATAACCCAAGTTATCGTCTCCATACTCTAATGGTAAACCATGCTTTTTACGCATAGTCCAAGCAACAAGAACAGGGAATTTACCCAATATTCTAACTATGGCATTGTACATAGCCTCTTCGGAATTGACATCAACAGAAGTTGGGTTAAATGCTGTTAAAGCACTAGTAAGAGAAGATAGAACTCCCATAGGATGGGCGGACACAGGAAAAGCATCAATAATCTTTTTTACATCTTCACTAACTACAGAGTGGAACTTAATGTCGGCATGAAACTTTTCTAATTCTTCTTTGGTCGGAAGCTCTCCGAAAATCAACAGGTATGCTACCTCTAAGAAATCAGCTTTCTCAGCAAGCTCTTCAATTGCATATCCTCTATATCTTAAGATACCTTTTTCTCCATCTAAAAAGGTGATGGCACTTTCACAACTTCCTGTATTTTTATAACCAGGATCTATAGTTATGACACCGCCTGTTGCACTTCTTAAATCTTTAATATCAATAGCAACTTCGTTTTCTGAACCTAATACTAGAGGAAATTCGTATTTTTTACCATTAATTTCTAAGGTAGCTTTATCTGACATATTTTTACTTGTTTTTGTGAATTTTTAAGGATTGCTAATTTACGAAATATCAAACGATTTCGGAAGTCAATTTACCAATGATTTAACACCATAATCCTTTATAAAAAAGAAAAGCGATTATCTAATGGACAACCGCTTTTAAAAATTGTAAGGTATGACATTTTATCTCACCTTAAATGCTTTCTCTTGTGGAAAATAAGCTACATCCCCAAGCTCTTCCTCTATACGTAATAACTGATTGTATTTTGCCATACGATCGCTACGCGATGCTGAACCTGTTTTAATCTGGCCAGTATTTAATGCTACCGCTAGATCAGCTATAGTGTTATCTTCGGTTTCACCTGATCTATGAGACATTACAGATGTATAACCTGCATTGTGCGCCATATTTACTGCCGAAATAGTTTCAGACAAAGTACCAATTTGATTTACTTTGATTAATATAGAATTTGCTATTCCGTTTTCAATACCACGAGATAAACGTTCTACATTAGTAACAAATAAATCGTCACCGACTAATTGTACTTTATCACCAATCTTGTCTGTTAATACTTTCCAACCATCCCAATCGTTTTCATCCATACCATCTTCAATAGAAATAATTGGATATTTAGACGCCAACTCGGCTAAGTATTCTGCTTGTTCTGCAGATGTTCTTATTTTACCTGATTCACCTTCGAACTTTGTATAGTCATATTTGCCATCTACGTAAAACTCTGCTGCTGCGCAGTCTAAGGCTATCTTAACATCCTCGCCAAATCTGTAACCAGCCTTTTCTACTGCTAATTTAATTGAATCCAACGCATCTTCCGTTCCGCCTGCCAAGTTCGGTGCAAAACCACCTTCATCACCTACTGCAGTGCTTAGACCTCTATCGTGTAATACTTTTTTAAGGTTATGGAAAATCTCTGTTCCCATTTGCATGGCATGGGTGAAGTTTTTTGCTTTAACAGGCATGATCATAAATTCCTGAAAAGCAATTGGTGCATCACTATGCGAACCACCATTAATAATATTCATCATTGGCAATGGCAACGTATTTGCTGACACACCACCAACATATCGGTATAATGGCATTCCTAACTCATTAGCTGCTGCTTTAGCAACGGCAAGTGAAACACCTAAAATAGCATTAGCTCCTAGGTTGCTTTTATTTTTTGTACCATCAATCTCTATCATTAATTGGTCTATCATATTTTGTTCAAATACCGAAATACCTAGTAATTCTTGAGCTATGGTTGAATTTACATTCTCTACAGCCTTTAACACGCCTTTACCCATGTAAGTATCACCTCCATCTCGTAATTCTACAGCTTCGTGTTCACCAGTTGAAGCACCTGATGGAACAGCTGCTCTTCCCATAACACCATTTTCTGTAACAACATCGACCTCTACTGTTGGATTACCTCTAGAATCTAGAATTTGTCTTGCGTGTACATTAACTATAATGCTCATTTCTTTATTTTTTTATTGTTGATTATTCCAAAATTACGAAAATATAGACCGTAAAACAGAACAAAAATCATAATTACGATTAATATTTACTACAATGTTTTCGAAACTAAAAAAACGCAACAAAACTTGAGATTTGTTGCGTTTTTTATATTAGCTATTTTTAATATTTTCTATAAACTGATCAAAGAGATATACCGAATCGTTTGGTCCAGGACTTGCTTCTGGATGGTACTGAACTGAGAAACAATTCTTATTCTTAATTTTAATACCTGCAACGGTATTATCATTAAGATGTACATGGGTTATTTCTACATTCTCATTAGCCTCGGTTTCTTCTCTATTAATTGCAAAACCATGATTTTGAGACGTGATTTCACCTTTACCAGTAATTAGGTTTTTAACAGGGTGATTTATACCTCTATGACCATTGTGCATCTTGTATGTAGAAATACCATTGGCCAAAGCTATAACTTGATGTCCTAAACAAATGCCAAATAATGGTTTATTTCTGGCAATAATCTCTTTTGCCACAGCTTGGGCTTCAACCAATGGCTCTGGATCACCTGGTCCGTTTGACAAAAAGTAACCATCAGGATTAAATGCTTCTAAATCTTCAAACTTTGAATTGTAAGGGAATACTTTTATATAAGCATCACGCTTTGCTAGATTTCTCAGTATATTTTTCTTTATTCCAATATCTAGAGCTGCAATTTTATATGTTGCGTTCTCATCACCAAAATAATACGGTTCTTTAGTTGATACTTTTGAAGCCAACTCTAAACCTTTCATATCTGGTTGTTCTGCTAACTGTTTTTTAAGACCATCAATATTATCAACTTCGGTAGAAATAACGGCATTCATTGCTCCATTGTCTCTTATATAACTTACTAAAGCTCTGGTATCTACATCTGCTATGGCTAGTGTATTATATTTTTCAAAGAAATCTTCTAAAGAACTGTCTGCTGCAGGACGTGAATATTCAAAACTGAAGTTCTTACATATTAAACCTGCTATTTTTATATTTTCAGATTCCATTTCACCTTCTTTGGTGCCATAATTACCAATATGTGCATTGGTAGTTACCATCAATTGACCAAAGTAAGAAGGGTCAGTAAAAATTTCTTGATAACCTGTAGTACCTGTATTAAAACATACTTCGCCAAATGCTGTACCATCTTTTCCTATAGATTTACCATAAAAAATGGTACCATCTTCTAATAGAATCAGTGCTTTTTTTCTTTGTTTGTATTTCATGTGCAATATTTATGGGATTTCTGCCTTTGCAGAAAAAAGTTTTACAAAATTCCAAAAAAAAAGGATAAACTTAAAAAGTCTATCCTTTATATTTATTAATGATTATTAACATCATTTTATTCTTCTTCGTTTGAAGCTTTAGTTTCTACTGGTGTAACAGCAGTTGTGCTTTTCTTACCACCTCTTCTACTTCTACGAGTTGTTTTCTTAGCAGATTTACCAGCATTATATAACTCATTGTAATCTACTAATTCAATCATTGCCATATCAGCGTTATCACCTAAACGGTTTCCTAACTTAATGATACGTGTGTAACCACCTGGACGATCACCTACCTTAGCTGCTACATCTCTAAACAATTCTGCAACGGCCTCTTTTTGTCTTAGTCTAGACATCACAATTCTTCTATTGTGAGTAGTATCTTCTTTAGACTTAGTAATTAATGGCTCTACAAACTGTTTTAAAGCTTTAGCTTTTGCAGTTGTTGTGTTAATGCGTTTATGCTCTATTAAAGAACATGCCATATTAGCTAGCATTGACTTTCTGTGAGCAGATTTTCTACCTAAATGGTTTACTTTTTTTCCGTGTCTCATGACTCTTGTTTTAAACTTCTATCTTGCATCAACTTTTTATAAGGCGCAAATTATAGAAGAGTTAGAATTAATCTTTATCTAATTTATATTTACTTAAATCCATTCCGAAGTTAAGACCCTTAACATTTACTAATTCTTCTAGCTCAGTTAAAGACTTCTTACCAAAGTTTCTGAATTTCATTAAATCGTTTTTGTTGAATGATACTAAATCTCCTAAAGTATCTACTTCAGCAGCTTTTAAACAGTTAAGTGCGCGTACAGAAAGATCCATATCAACTAACTTAGTCTTAAGTAACTGTCTCATGTGAAGTGATTCTTCGTCATAAGTTTCTGTTTGTGCAATCTCATCCGCTTCTAATGTAATACGCTCATCAGAGAATAACATGAAGTGGTGGATTAATATCTTAGCTGCTTCTGTTAAAGCATCCTTTGGGTGGATAGAACCATCTGTTAAGATTTCGAAAACTAATTTTTCATAATCCGTCTTTTGCTCAACACGGAAGTTTTCAATACTATACTTAACATTCTTTATAGGAGTATAAATAGAATCTGTAAAGATTGTACCCATTGGTGCAGAAGCTTTCTTGTTTTCTTCAGCAGGAACATAACCTCTACCTTTTTCAATAGTTAACTCCATGTTGATATTTACTTTAGGATCTAAGTTACAGATTACTAAATCTGTATTTAATACTTGGAAACCAGAAATAAACTTTTGAAAATCACCTGCAGTGATTTGCTCTTGTCCTGAAATAGAAATAGTAACAGTTTCGTTATCTATTTCATCTATTTGACGCTTAAAGTTTACTTGCTTTAAGTTTAATATCATTTCAGTAACATCTTCTACTACACCAGAAATTGTTGAGAACTCATGATCTACACCTTCTATTCTAACAGATGTTATTGCAAAACCTTCTAAAGAAGATAATAACACTCTACGAAGAGCATTACCAACTGTTAATCCGTATCCTGGTTCTAAAGGTCTGAATTCAAACTTACCTTCAAAATCAGTTGAATCAATCATGATTACTTTATCTGGTTTCTGAAAATTTAATATTGCCATTTTTATTCTTCGTTTTAATTGTTATTTAGTTGCGCGGTTTAAAAGTTTGAAGAACACTAATAAACCCTTTGGCCAAATACCAATGATTAATTTATTATTTAGAGTAAAGTTCGACGATGAACTGTTCGTTGATTTGCTCTGGAATCTGAATTCTTGCTGGTACAGATACATAAGTACCTTGCATTGTATCATTATTCCAAGTAATCCATTCATAAACACTGCTAGAATTAGCTAACGAACTTTGAATAGCGTCTAAAGATTTAGATTTTTCTCTTACCGCTACAACATCACCAGCTTTTAATTGGTAAGATGGAATATTTACTTTTTCTCCATTTACTGTAATGTGTCTGTGAGATACTAATTGTCTTGCTGCACTTCTTGTAGGTGCAATACCCATTCTGAATACTACATTATCTAAACGAGATTCACATAATTGTAACAACACCTCACCTGTAATACCTTGAGCTGAAGTTGCTCTTTTGAACATATTTCTGAATTGACGCTCTAATATACCGTAAGTATATTTAGCTTTTTGCTTCTCCATTAATTGGATAGCGTACTCAGATTTCTTACCTCTTCTCTTGTTGATTCCGTGTTGTCCAGGTGGGTAATTTCTTTTTTCGAAGGCTTTATCGTCTCCGTAGATAGCTTGTCCGAATTTACGAGCTATTTTAGTTTTAGGACCAGTATATCTTGCCATTTTAAATTAATTTTGAGAGTGATTATAAAATTAAGGTCTTAAGCTTATCCTTCTATAACCGTTAATCTCCCGTTGATACTTGTTTTAAATTTTTTCAGTTTGCAAATTTACATATAAAAAAGCTAATATCAACCGAATAAACGATTGATATTAACTTCATATGTTATAAATATTATACGCGACGTCTCTTAGGAGGACGACAACCATTATGTGGCATTGGAGTTACATCGATAATCTCTGATACTTCAATACCTGCATTGTGGATAGATCTGATAGCAGATTCTCTACCGTTACCTGGACCTTTTACGTATACTTTAACTTTCTTTAAACCAGCTTCTTTTGCTACTTCAGCAGCATCTTCAGCAGCTAATTGCGCTGCATAAGGAGTATTCTTTTTAGAACCTCTAAAGCCCATTTTACCAGCTGATGACCAAGAAATAACGTCACCTTTTTTATTCGTTAAAGAAATGATGATGTTGTTGAAAGATGCGTTTACGTGAGCTTCTCCAATCGCATCAACTATTACTTTACGCTTTTTTGTGTTTGACTTTGCCATATTTTTTAGTTTCTAGTTGTTAGCTTTTAGTTGTTAGAATCCTAAACTTTTACATTTCAGACAGATTCATCTAACCTCTAATTACTAATGACTAACGTCTTTTATTATTATTTAGTTACTTTTTTCTTGTTAGCAACTGTTTTTCTTTTACCTTTTCTTGTACGAGAGTTGTTCTTAGTACGCTGTCCTCTTAAAGGAAGACCAGCTCTGTGACGAATACCTCTGTAACATCCAATATCCATTAATCGCTTAATGTTTAATTGAATTTCAGAACGTAACTCTCCTTCAATTTTAAATGTACCAACAGCCTCACGGATTGCACCAATCTCGTCGTCAGTCCAATCTTGTACTTTAGTGCTTTCGTCAACTTTAGCAGTTTCTAAAATTTCCTTAGCTCTACTTCTACCTATTCCATAGATATAGGTTAAGGATACTACTCCTCTTTTTTGTTTTGGTATGTCTACACCTGCAATTCTTGCCATATTAATTTAGTGTTTAGTGTTAGCGTTTAGTTGTTAGAATCCTAAACCTTTCGATTTCGAACAGATTCATCTAACTACTAATTACTGATGACTTTTTTATCCTTGTCTTTGTTTGAATCTAGGATTCTTTTTGTTAATAACGTAAAGTCTTCCTTTACGACGTACTAATTTACAATCAGCACTTCTCTTCTTAACTGATGCTCTTACTTTCATCTTGTTAGTATCTATAGGTTATACGGGCCTTAGTTAAATCATAAGGACTCATTTCTAATTTTACTTTATCACCTGGTAACAATTTAATATAATGCATACGCATTTTACCAGATATATGCGCTGTCACAATGTGACCGTTTTCTAATTCTACACGGAACATTGCATTTGATAATGCTTCTATAATTGTTCCGTCTTGTTCTATTGCTGCTTGTTTAGCCATAATTTTTCTTAATTATGAGGTAACTGATTTTCTGTTTTTACCAGTTTTCATCAAGCCATCATAATGCTTATTCAATAAATAAGAATTAATCTGCTGCATCGTATCAATAGCAACACCTACCATAATTAATAATGATGTACCACCAAAGAATAATGCCCAACCTTGCTGTACCCCTACTAATTGATAAACAAATGCAGGGAAAATAGCAACTAATGCTAAGAAAATAGATCCTGGTAAGGTGATCTGAGACATAATTTTATCTAAGTACTCAGCTGTTTCTGTTCCTGGTCTAATTCCTGGTATAAAACCACCACTACGCTTTAAATCGTCGGCCATTTTATTAGTAGGTACTGTAATTGCAGTATAGAAATATGTAAATATTATAATCAATAATGCAAATACTAGGTTGTACCAAAATCCAAATATATCTTGAAAGTTAGTTTGCATCCATTGCCCTACACCACTTTCAGGACCAAATAACTTACCAATGTATGCTGGCGCGAACATTATCGCTTGTGCAAATATGATAGGCATTACACCTGATGCGTTTAGCTTTAATGGTAAAAACTGACGTGATCCAAATACATTTTTCTCGTACCCACCAGAGGCTGTTCTTCTAGCGTATTGTACTGCAATCTTGCGTACTGCCATTACTAACAATACTGAACCTAAAATGACTAAGAACCATATGACTAATTCTATTAAAATCATCATAAATCCACCATTTCCACCTTCTAGTCTAGAGAACATATTTTGTGCAAACGATTGTGGCATAGTTGCTATTATACCAACCATGATTAATAATGAAATACCATTACCTATACCTTTATCAGTAATTTTTTCACCTAACCACATTGCAAAAACACAACCTGTTACTAAAATTACTACCGAAGAGAAATAGAATATGTTTTCTGAAAAACCAGGTATCAACATTTGATTTATTGATTGAAGCCCAGATAAAGACGGAATGGTACCTAAATAAGCAGGTGCCTGAACCAAACAGATTCCAATAGTTAACCATCGTGTTATTTGGGTAATTTTCTTTTGTCCACTTGCTCCCTCTTTTTGAAGCTTCTGTAGATATGGAATAGCTATACCCATAAGTTGTACAACGATAGATGCAGAGATGTATGGCATTATACCTAAAGCAAATACCGAGGCTTTAGAAAAACCACCACCAGTAAACGCATTAATTAACCACAATAAACCACCTTGTGCAGCAGAACTTTGTAGCTCAGCTAACTTAGGAAAATCTACACCTGGTAAAACCACTTGAGCACCAAAACGATACACTAACAATAAGCCTAAGGTTAGAATTATCCTATCCTTAAGCTCAGTGATTTTCCAGACGTTTTTTAAAGTTTCTATTATCTTCATCTTTTAAATCTTATAAAGTTACAGCTTCACCACCAGCAGCTTCAATAGCAGCTTTTGCCGTAGCAGTAAATTTATGTGCAGTTACTGTTAATTTTGCTTTTAACTCACCTCTACCTAAGATTTTTACTAGATCGTTTTTTCCAGCTTTACCTAATGATACAAGTGTTTCAAAATCTACAGTATCCTTAATTTTCTTTTCGTCTACTAACTGTTGTAATGTATCTAAGTTTACACCTTGATAATCTACTCTGTTAACGTTAGTAAATCCAAATTTAGGAACACGTCTTTGTAAAGGCATTTGACCACCTTCAAAACCTAATTTCTTAGAGTATCCAGAGCGTGATTTTGCACCTTTGTGTCCTCTTGTCGCAGTACCACCTTTACCAGATCCTTGACCACGTCCAACACGTTTTCCTTGATTTTTAACTGAACCTTCTGCAGGTTTTAAATTACTTAAATCCATTGTTAAGTTTATATTTTTAAGCTTCTTCTACAGAAACTAAATGTTCAACTTTCTTCACCATACCAAGGATATTTGGTGTGGCATCGTGCTCTACGACTTGACCAATCTTTCTAAGACCTAAGGCTTCTAATGTTTGCTTTTGTCTTTTAGTACGATTGATTGCACTTTTTACTTTAGTTACTTTAATCTTTGCCATCTTGTCCTAGATTATCCTTTATATACTTTTTCAAGTGAAATTCCACGTTCTCTTGCTACAGCGTTTGCATCTCTTAATTGTAGTAAAGCATCGAAAGTAGCTTTTACAACATTATGAGGATTTGAAGATCCTTGAGATTTTGATAATACATCATGTACACCAACAGCTTCAAGCACTGTTCTTACAGCACCACCAGCAATAACTCCGGTACCAGGTGCAGCAGGAATAATATTTACTCTAGCACCACCATATTTACCTTTTTGTTCGTGTGGTAATGTTCCTTTTGAAATAGGAATTCTTACTAAGTTCTTTTTAGCATCTTCTACAGCTTTTGCAATTGCTGTTGCTACGTCTTTAGATTTTCCTAATCCATGACCTACAACACCTGCTTCGTCACCTACTACAACAATAGCAGAAAAACCAAATGCTCTACCACCTTTTGTTACTTTAGTTACACGCTGCACACCTACTAAACGGTCTTTTAAATCTAATCCGCCCGGTTTTACTAATTCTGCGTTTTTATAGTTTTGATACATAATGTCTTAAAATTTAAGTCCTGCTTCTCTAGCACCTTCTGCTAATGATTTTACTCTACCATGATATAAATAACCACCTCTATCAAAAGAAATAGTTTCTACACCAGCTTTCATAGCTTTTTCTGCAACGGCTTTTCCTACTAAAGCAGCAACTTCAGTCTTATTTCCTTTAGACTTTGCTATATCTTTATCTCTTGAAGATGCAGCAGCTATAGTTACACCAGTTACATCATTTACGACCTGAGCATAAATTTCTTTATTGCTTCTAAAAACAGCTAATCTTGGTCTGGTTTCTGTACCAGATACCACCTTACGGATTCTGTTCTTTATTCTTATTCTTCTTTCGTTCTTTGTCAATGCCATAACTTACTTATTAAGCTGATTTACCTGCTTTTCTTCTAATTTCTTCACCAACAAACTTGATACCTTTTCCTTTGTAAGGCTCTGGTTTACGGAAACCACGAATTTTCGCTGCTACCTGACCAACCAATTGTTTATCGTGAGATGTTAATTTAACTATTGGATTTTTACCCTTTTCTGATACGGTCTCTACTTTAACTTCTGGAGCGATGTCCATTATGATATTGTGTGAGAAACCAATTGCTAAATCTAACTTTTGTCCTTGATTAGATGCTCTATAACCTACACCTACTAATTCTAATTGTTTAGTAAATCCGTTAGAGACACCTTCTATCATATTAGCAATTAACGCTCTGTATAGACCGTGCTTTGCTCTGTGATCTTTCTTATCAGAAGGACGCTCTATTGTAATAGTACCTTCTTCTAATTTTATTTCAACATCTGAATATGCTTGAGATAATTCACCTAATTTACCTTTTGTAGTAATTACGTTATCTTTTATCTCTACAGTTACACCTTCAGGAACTGTGATTGGGCTTTTACCTATTCTTGACATAATTTCCTGTTTTTAGTAAACGTAACATAATACTTCGCCACCAACGTTTTCTCTTTGTGCTTGCTTTCCTGTCATTACACCGTGAGATGTAGACACAATTGCAATACCTAAACCATTTAAGATTCTTGGCATTTCGTTGGCACCAGCATATTTACGTAAACCTGGTTTACTGATTCTTTGAATTTTTTTAATGACAGACTCTTTTGTCTCTTTGTTGTACTTTAAGGCAATCTTAATTGTACCTTGTACTGTTGAGTCGTCGAATTTGTAACTTAAAATATATCCTTGATCGAATAATATTTTAGTTATTTCCTTTTTTAAGTTAGAAGCAGGAATTTCTACCACTCTGTGGTTGGCTTTCACAGCATTTCTAACTCGCGTTAAATAATCCGCTATTGGATCTGTGTACATAGTTTAAAATTTAGGAAAATGGTTTTCGATTTTTTCGAACCTAGATTCCGATTATACAATAGTTATATTGATAATTGTACAGAAGCTAATTCGCTTCCTCAATTTTACCAACTTGCTTTTTTTACACCAGGAATTAACCCTTGGTTAGCCATTTCTCTAAACATTACACGAGAGATACCAAACTGTCTCATATAACCTTTTGGTCTTCCTGTAAGTTTACATCTATTATGCTTACGTATTGGTGATGCGTTTACTGGTAACTTTTGTAATGCTTCGTAATCACCAGCTTCTTTTAAAGCTTTTCTCTTCTCAGCATATTTAGCAACCATTTTTGCACGCTTCACCTCACGAGCTTTCATTGATTCTTTAGCCATAATTAATTCTTTTTAAATGGTAATCCCAGTTCTGTTAATAAAGACTTTGCTTCTTTATCTGTTTCAGCAGAAGTCACAAATGTAATATCCATTCCTGAAATTTTGTTGATTTTATCAATGTCTATCTCAGGGAAAATGATTTGTTCTGTAACACCTAGGTTATAATTTCCACGACCATCAAAACCTGTAGCTTTAATTCCGTTAAAATCTCTAACTCGTGGTAGAGCAGTTGTCACTAATCTATCTAAGAATTCATACATTTGTTCACCTCGTAAAGTTACTCTAGCACCAATTGGCATTCCTTTACGTAATTTAAATGAAGCAACGTCTTTCTTAGAAATTGTGGCTACAGCTTTTTGACCAGATATTTTTGTTAATTCTTCAACTGCATGATCTATTAACTTCTTATCAGCTACAGCAGCACCAACACCTCTAGATAAAATTATCTTTTCAAGCTTAGGTACTTGCATTACATTTTTATATCCAAATTCTTCTGTAAGAGCTGGAATAACTTTTTCCTTATACTCTTTTTTTAATCTTGCAACGTAAGCCATAATTAAATTACTTCATTAGATTTTTTAGAAAATCTTACTTTTTTGTCGCCATCCATTCTGTAACCTACTCTTGTAGTCTCACCCTTGCTTGTTAATAAAGACAAGTTTGAAATATGAATTGATGCTTCTTTCTCTACAATACCACCTTGTGGGTTTTGTGCGCTTGGCTTAGTATGTTTCTTCACCATATTTACACCTTCCACAATGGCTTTGTTCTTATCTTTTAATACTTTAAGTACTTTACCTTCAGATCCTTTATGATCTCCAGATATTACTTTTACAGTATCTCCTGATTTTATTTTAAGCTTTGTCATCTTATTTATCAATTAAAGCACTTCTGGTGCTAATGATACAATTTTCATGAATTGTTTATCACGAAGTTCTCTCGCTACTGGACCAAACACACGTGTACCTCTCATTTCACCTTGTGGGTTTAATAATACACAGGCATTATCATCAAATCTGATGTAAGAGCCGTCAGGGCGTCTTACTTCTTTAGCTGTACGTACAACAACTGCCGTAGAAACTGCTTTCTTCTTTACATTTCCGTTTGGAGTAGCGTCTTTAACAGAAACTACTACCTTATCGCCAACAGAAGCGTATCTTCTTTTTGTACCACCTAAAACACGGATTACTAAAACTTCTTTAGCTCCTGTGTTGTCTGCTACTTTTAATCTTGATTCTTGTTGTACCATAATTACTTCGCTCTTTCAATTATTTCTACTAATCTCCAACACTTAGATTTACTTAAAGGTCTTGTTTCCATGATCTTTACAGTATCTCCTTCGTTGCAGTCATTTTTCTCATCGTGCGCAACATATTTCTTTGTTTTTAACACGAACTTTCCATACATAGGATGTTTTACTTTTTTTACTTCAGAAACAACTATGGATTTCTCCATTTTGTTACTAGTAACTACACCTATACGTTCTTTTCTTAAATTTCTTTTTTCCATCTTTCAGCAGAATACAATTATTGTTCGTCTCTTTTAGTTAACTCTGTTGCCAATCTTGCTACAGTACGTCTTACAGTACGTAATTGAATTGGATTTTCTAAAGGAGAAACTGTGTGAGCCATTTTAAGGTCTGCGTAACTCTTTTTTGTCTCACTAAGTTTTTCTTGTAACTCAGCTGTAGAAAGCTGTTTAATTTCTGATTGCTTCATAATTTTTACTTATTATGCTTCGTAATCTCTAGCAATGATAAACTTAGTTTTTACAGGAAGTTTTTGTGCTGCTAAACGTAATGCTTCTTGAGCTGTTTCTAATGGCACACCACTTACTTCAAATAATACGCGTCCAGGTTTTACAACTGCTACCCAATATTCTACTCCACCTTTACCTTTACCCATACGTACTTCAAGAGGCTTTTTTGTAATAGGCTTGTCTGGAAATATTTTAATCCATAACGATCCTTCTCTTTTCATGTAACGCGTAGCGGCAATACGAGCTGCTTCTATTTGGCGTGCAGTTATAAATGACGTGTCTAATGATTTAATACCAAAAGTACCATTTGATAACAAATGACCTCTTCCAGCATTACCTTTCATACGACCTTTTTGCTGCTTACGAAATTTTGTTCTTTTAGGCTGTAACATTTTGTCTTTTCTTTAAAAAATTACTTTCTTCGACGTTGACTTTTGTTTCCAGTACGTCCACCTTTACTTTGCTTTTTAGAAAGACCAACTAATGGAGAAAGTTCTCTTTTTCCATAAACTTCACCTTTCATAATCCACACTTTTACACCTAATCTACCATAAGTAGTATGTGCTTCAACAAGAGCATAATCAATATCTGCTCTAAATGTAGATAACGGAATACGTCCTTCTTTGTAGTGTTCAGAACGTGCCATTTCAGCACCATTTAAACGACCACTAATTTGAACTTTAATCCCTTCAGCATTCATACGCATAGCGGCAGCGATAGCCATTTTTATTGCACGTCTGTAAGAAATACGACTTTCTATCTGACGAGCAATACTTGCTGCTACTAAATATGCGTCTAGTTCCGGTCTTTTAATCTCAAAGATGTTCAATTGAACTTCTTTACCAGTAATTTTCTTAAGCTCTTCTTTTAGCTTGTCTACCTCTTGACCACCTTTACCGATAATAATACCAGGTCTAGCAGTAGTGATAGTAACGGTTACAAGTTTAAGCGTACGCTCAATAATTACTCTACTCACACTAGCTTTAGATAAACGAGCGTGGACATACTTACGGATTTTATCATCCTCTGCAAGTTTGTCTCCATAATCATTTCCGCCATACCAGTTAGATTCCCATCCTCTGATAATTCCTAAGCGATTTCCGATTGGATTTGTCTTTTGTCCCATATCTTTATCTTAGCTTTGTGTTTTATTTAATGAATCTACAACCACTGTTACGTGATTAGATCTTTTTCTAATTCTGTGAGCTCTACCCTGAGGTGCTGGTCTTAAACGCTTAAGCATTGTACCGCCATCTACTCTAATCTCTTTGATAAATAGATTAGCTTCCTCAACATCAGCATCTTCATTTTTAGCTTGCCAGTTTGCAATTGCAGAAACTAACAGTTTCTCTAAACGGCGTGACGCTTCCTTAGGGCTAAATCTAAGAATCTGAAGAGCTTTCTCGGCCTTCTCACCTCTTACTAAATCTGCAACTAAACGCATTTTTCTTGGAGATGTAGGACAGTTATTTAGCTTAGCAAAAGCAACCTGCTTCTTCTCAGCTTTAATAGCTTCTGCCATTTGTTTTTTACGACTTCCCATGATTCTTATTTTTTACCTTTATTCTTAGCACCTGCATGACCTCTAAACGATCTTGTTGGTGAAAATTCTCCTAATTTATGACCTACCATATTCTCAGTTACATATACTGGAACAAATTGACGGCCATTGTGTACTGCTATAGTCTGACCTACGAAATCTGGCGAAATCATAGATGCTCTAGACCAAGTCTTTATTACGGTCTTTTTATTCGAAGCTACATTTTCCGCAACTTTCTTCTCTAACTTATAATGGATATAAGGTCCTTTTTTTAATGAACGTGCCATACTATCTTACTTATTTCTTTCTACGTTCTACAATATATTTATTACTCGCTTTTGTCTTAGAACGTGTTCTATAACCTTTGGCAGGAATACCGTTTCTAGATCTAGGGTGACCACCAGATGATCTACCTTCTCCACCACCCATTGGGTGATCTACTGGATTCATCACTACTGGTCTTACTCTTGGGCGTCTTCCTAACCATCTACTTCTACCTGCTTTACCAGAAACTAATAACTGATGATCTGAGTTAGAGATAACACCTATTGTAGCCATGCACGTTACTAAAACCATTCTAGTTTCTCCAGAAGGCAATTTTATAGTTGCAAACTTACCATCTCTTGCCATTAACTGAGCAAATGCGCCTGCACTTCGTGCCATTACAGCTCCCTGACCAGGACGTAGCTCTATACAAGAAATGATAGTACCTAAAGGGATCTCACTCAATGGCATTGCGTTACCTATTTCTGGTGCAATACCACTTTGACCTGACACAACACTTTGACCTACTTGTAAACCATTTTGGGCTATGATATATCTCTTTTCACCATCTTGATAGTTTAACAACGCAATAAATGCTGTTCTGTTTGGATCGTATTCAATTGATTTTACTTCAGCTGGGATACCAGTTTTGTTACGTTTAAAATCAATAATACGATACTTCTTCTTATGACCTCCACCTATTTGGCGCATGGTCATTTTTCCTTGACTGTTTCTACCACCAGATCTTTTTTTCGGAGCTAATAAACTTTTCTCCGGCTTATCAGTAGTGATGGCGTCAAATCCATTTACTACTCTAAAACGCTGAGCTGATGTGATCGGTTTTAATTTTCTAACTGACATTTTTGTCTAATTACATGTTAGCGTATAAATCTATTGTTTCACCTTCCGCCAGCTGTACAATTGCCTTTTTAACAGCATTTGTTTTACCATGTTGAATACCCGTTTTTGTATAACGTGTTCTTCTATCTGGACGGACATTTATCGTACGAACTTTTTCTACAGAAACACCATAAGCAGACTCAACCGCTTTTTTAATTTCTACCTTGTTCGCCTTTGTGTTCACTTCAAATGCATATGCATTTAACAACTCACTTTGAGCGGTTGCTTTTTCTGTGATGATAGGTTTAATTAAGATACTCATCTGTGTTCTATTTACTTAAATTCGATTCAATTCCTTCTAATGCACCTTCTAAAAGAACGACTTTATTAGCATTCATAATTTTATAAGTGCTTAATTCTGAAGATGTTACAACTTCAGACCCCTGCAAATTGCGCGACGACAAATATACGTTATTATTTGAGTCACCCAACACAAACAAGGATTTTTTGTTATCTATCTCTAATGCTTTCAAGACATTGACGAAATTTTTAGTCTTAGGTGCATCAAAATTGAAGTCTTCTAATACTACTATTGATTTGTCATTTGCCTTAATACTTAAAGCTGATTTACGTGCTAATCGCTTAAGGTTTTTGTTTAATTTAAAACCGTAATTTCTTGGTCTTGGACCAAACATACGACCACCACCTTTGAATACACCAGACTTTATAGAACCTGCACGTGCTGTACCTGTTCCCTTTTGTTTTTTAATTTTTCGTGTACTACCAGCAATCTCTGCTCTTTCTTTAGCCTTGTGCGTACCCTGTCTTTGGTTTGCTAAGTATTGCTTAACATCTAAATAAACAGCATGATTATTAGGCTCTATTTCGAATACGTCCTTAGAAAGTTCTGCTTTTCTACCCGTATCTTTTCCGTTTATATCTAAAACTGCTACCTTCATTACTTCTCAATGATTACATAAGAGTTTTTATGACCAGGCACACAACCCTTTACAACAAGTAAATTCTTTTCAGGAACAACTTTGTAAACTCTTAAATTTTCTACTTTAACTGTTTGGCCTCCCATTCTTCCAGCCATTTTCATTCCTTTGAATACTCTCGCAGGATAAGAAGCAGCACCGATAGAACCAGGGGCTCTTAAACGGTTATGCTGACCATGTGTTGATTGCCCAACACCACCAAAACCATGACGCTTTACAACACCTTGGAAACCTTTACCTTTTGAGATTCCTGAAATATCTACGAACTCTCCTTCAATAAACTGTTCTACAGTGATAGCATCACCTAATTTGTACTCCTCGCCAAAACCTTTAAATTCTACGACTTTGCGTTTTACAGAAGTACCCGCTTTCTTAGCATGCCCTACAGCTGCTTTAGTAGCGTTTTTTTCTGTCGCGTCATCGAAACCTAACTGAAGTGCATTGTAACCATCCACTTCTTCTGTTCTGACTTGGGTAACGATACATGGACCTGCTTCGATTACTGTACATGGAATATTCTTTCCATTTTCATCAAAGATGCTGGTCATGCCGATTTTTTTTCCAATTAACCCAGACATATTATTATTTATTAATTATTATTCTTTTTTATTTAAAATTCAAGGCTGAAAAATACGTTTCAGCCTTGAATTGTATTTTTTCCGTTTTTCCCGCGACCACATCGGTGGGACATTTTAAGTTCCTGTTTTCACAGGAACAATAACTACACCTTAATCTCTACTTCAACTCCGCTTGGCAATTCAAGTTTCATTAAAGCATCAATTGTTTTAGAAGATGAAGAGTAAATATCTAATAATCTCTTGTAAGAGCTTAATTGAAATTGTTCTCTCGCCTTCTTGTTAACGTGAGGTGAACGTAACACAGTGAAAATTTTCTTGTGCGTTGGCAATGGAATTGGACCTGTTACTACTGCACCTGTACTTTTTACAGTTTTTACAATCTTATCAGCAGACTTGTCAACTAAATTATGATCGTAAGACTTTAATTTTATTCTAATTTTTTGACTCATTTTCTTTTAGTTTTTAAGCTTCTACGCCTTTAGCTGCTTTGATTACTTCTTCTGATATGTTTGACGGAGTCTCTGCATAGTGAGAGAATTCCATTGTTGATGTTGCTCTACCTGAAGACAATGTTCTTAATGTAGTTACATATCCAAACATTTCTGATAAAGGAACATGTGCTTTTACGGTTTTAGCTCCAGCACGATCACCCATGTCATTAACTTGACCACGACGACGGTTTAAGTCACCGACAATATCACCCATATTTTCTTCTGGAGTAATAACTTCAAGTTTCATTATAGGCTCCATGATTACTGCTTTTGCAGCTTTTGCAGCAGCTTTAAAACCTAATTTAGCAGCTAACTCGAACGACAATTGATCAGAATCCACATCATGGTAAGAACCATCCAATAAAGTCACCTTCATAGCATCTACTTCATAACCTGCTAAAGGTCCATTAACCATTGCTTGTTTGAATCCTTTTTCAATTGAAGGGATAAATTCTTTAGGAACGTTACCACCTTTAATTTCTGAAATAAATTCCAAACCTGTTTTACCTTCTTCAGCTGGTTCAAGCGTAAATACTATATCCGCAAACTTACCACGTCCACCAGATTGTTTTTTGTAAACCTCTCTGTGTTGTGCTTTTTGTGTAATTGCTTCTTTGTACTCTACTTGAGGTTGACCTTGATTAACCTCTACTTTAAACTCACGCTTCAAACGATCTACAATAATATCTAAGTGAAGCTCACCCATACCAGAAATAATGGTTTGTCCTGAAGCTTCATCAGTTCTAACAGTAAACGTTGGGTCTTCTTCAGCCAGTTTAGAAAGCGCCATTCCTAATTTATCAACATCAGCCTTAGTTTTAGGCTCAACCGCGATACCAATTACTGGATCAGGGAAGTTCATACTTTCTAAAACAATTGGATTTTTTTCTGAAGTAAGAGTATCTCCTGTTTTAATATCTTTAAAACCTACAGCAGCACCTATATCTCCAGCTTCGATAAAATCGATAGCATTTTGCTTGTTAGCATGCATTTGATAGATACGTGAAATACGCTCTTTATTTCCAGAACGATTGTTCAATACATAAGAACCAGCATCTAAACGACCTGAATATGCACGGAAGAATGCTAAACGACCTACATAAGGATCGGTAGCAATTTTGAATGCCAATGCTGAAAATGGCTCTTTAACATCTGGTTTACGAGACTCTTCTTTCTCAGTATCAGGATTTATTCCTTTAATATTATCTCTATCCAATGGAGAAGGCAAATATCTACAAACAGCATCCAATAAGAACTGTACACCTTTATTTTTGAATGAAGAACCACAAATCATTGGAATGATAGACATATCCATAACAGCAGCTCTTAATGCAGCATGTACTTCTTCTTCTGTAATCGAATCTTCATCTTCCATGAACTTCTCGAGAAGGTTTTCATCGTAACTTGCAACCTCTTCAATTAACTGCGCTCTCAATGCAGCAGCTTCAGCTTTTAAATCTTCAGGAATTTCAATAACATCGAAAGTTGCTCCTTGAGTTTCATCATGCCATACGATAGCACGGTTTTTCACCAAGTCAACTATTCCTTTGAAATCTGCTTCATCACCAATATTCATTACTATTGGCACTGCATTAGAACCTAACATATCCTTAACCTGTTGACAAACAGCCATAAAGTTAGATCCTTGACGGTCCATTTTATTAACAAAACCGATACGAGGTACTTTATAGTTATCCGCAAGTCTCCAGTTAGTTTCTGATTGAGGCTCTACACCGTCAACAGCACTAAACAAGAACACTAATCCGTCTAATACACGTAATGAACGGTTTACCTCAACAGTAAAGTCAACGTGACCGGGGGTATCGATAATATTAAAGTGATATCCTTTAGTATCTGGAGTTGGCTGACCATTTTCTAACGGGAAATTCCATGTACAAGTTGTAGCAGCAGAAGTAATAGTAATACCTCTTTCTTGCTCTTGCTCCATCCAGTCCATAGTAGCTGCACCATCGTGAACCTCACCAATTTTATGAGATACACCAGTGTAGTAAAGGATACGCTCTGTTGTTGTTGTTTTTCCAGCATCAATATGTGCTGCAATACCTATATTTCTTGTGAATTTTAAATCTCTTCCCATTTCTAATTAAAATCTAAAGTGTGAGAATGCTTTGTTTGCTTCTGCCATTTTATGAGTATCTACTCTCTTCTTAACAGCTGCACCTTCTTCTTTAGCCGCAGCTAAAATTTCTGATGCCAAACGTTGCGCCATAGATTTTTCGTTTCTTTTGCGTGCGTAGCTAATTAACCATTTCATCGCTGTAGAAACTTTACGATCTGGACGAATCTGCATTGGAATCTGGAATGTTGCACCACCAACACGACGACTACGTACTTCCACGTGTGGCATCACATTAGATAAAGCGTCTTTCCAAGTTTCTAAAGCTGTTTTTTCGTCATTATTCTTTTTCTCCTCAACAATATCAATTGCATCGTAGAATACTTTAAAAGCTACAGACTTCTTACCATCCCACATCATCATGTTAACAAAACGCGTCACTAACTGATCGTTAAATCTTGGATCTGGTAAAAGCGGTCTCTTTTTTGCTGCTCTTTTTCTCATGTCTTCTTCTTAAAGTTTTAAATTACTTTTTAGGGCGTTTTGCACCATACTTAGATCTACGTTGGGTACGACCAGCAACACCTGCTGTATCTAATGCACCACGAACGATGTGATATCTAACACCTGGCAAATCTTTTACCCTTCCACCTCTAACTAATACTATCGAGTGCTCTTGTAGATTGTGACCTTCACCGCCAATGTATGCGTTAACCTCGTTTCCGTTTGTTAAACGAACCCTTGCTACCTTACGCATTGCTGAGTTTGGTTTTTTAGGAGTCGTCGTGTAAACACGAGTACATACACCACGTCTTTGAGGACACGAATCTAAAGCAGCCGATTTACTCTTCTTAGTTATTTTGGCTCTTCCTTTTCGTACTAATTGTGAAATTGTTGGCATATATTTTTAATATAAATTTTAAAAACCCTCACTTTTGAGGGCTGCAAAGGTAGAAATATATATTTATAATTCAAACAGTTGTGAATTTATTTTTCAAAGAATTATCAGAATTCATTTTGTACATATAAGTAATGGTCTATTTTTACGTTATCTTTTCAGTTATTTCATTTTTATTTAATGTCAAGTTTTCAAGGTTTTATTTTTCTTTTTTTGTTGATTTTACCTCATCAGATTTTTAGCCAATCATTGAGCTTAAAGATTGAAGGTGAAAATGAAATAAAAACCAAAGTTATAGACTCTGTTGGCTACACAAAATCTTTCAATAATTATGTTAGCCTTGAAAACGAATTAAGCGAACTTAAAAACAAGCTTACTAGATTAGGCTATATTGACACCTCTACAGATAGCATTGTAAGAAAGGATGATACACTTTTTTATGCTCATTTATTTTTGGGAGAAAAGATTAAACGCATCAGGATTAAATATGGAAACGATTTTAACAAAGAGCTATTAAACTTTATTAATCATTATTCTAATGAAGGATATTTTGATATTGCTATTACTGAATTAGAAAACTCCTTGAATACTCTTAATTCAAAAATTGCCGAACAAGGTGACCCTTTCTCTACGCTTCAATTAATTAACATCACCAAATACAATTCAGAATTAATTTCCTCAGAACTTAAAATTGTTACTAATCAAAAAAGACGGATTGATAAAATCATAGTTAAAGGATATGAAAAGTTTCCGCAATCCTACACCAAACGTTTTTTGAAGTTAAGAACTGGTAAGACTTTCAATCTGAATGAAATTAAAAAAAAAGTTGAACTATTAGAAGATTTACGCTTTGCTAACAAAATAAAAGACCCTGAAGTTTTATTCACAAAAGACTCCACTACGTTATACCTATATATAGAAAAAGCTCGAATCAATAATTTTGATGGTTTTCTTGGATTTGGCACTAATGAAAACACCAACAAAATTGAGTTTGATGGCTACTTAGATTTGCGATTAGTTAACAATCTAAACTATGGTGAAACCATAAACCTTTTCTATAAAAGTGATGAAATTGACCAACAAACGTTTAGAATTGATACAGACTTACCATATTTGTTTGGTTCGCCTGTTGGAATACAAGCTGGCTTGAATATTTTTAGAAAAGACACTACATTTTCTAATGCTAAACAGTATGCTAAAATAAATTACCAAATAAATGCGCAGCATAGAGTAGCTGCTGGTATTTCTTCAACCAAGTCTACAAATCTTTTGGATAACGACACTTCTATTCTAAACGATTACACCGCCAATTACTACATATTAGGCTACACCTACACAAAAGCACAATTTTACGACCCGCTGTTTCCGATCAACTTTTGGTTAGATTTTTCTGCTGGTTTTGGTGACAGAAAAAATGATTTAGGAAATCAAAGTCAAACCATTTTTAGCGTAGACACGTATAAAATTTTTAATCTCAATCCCAAAAACAGTATTTATACAAGGTTGAACGGTGCTATATTAACTTCAGAAGATTATCTAGATAATGAGCTTTTTAGATTTGGCGGAATAAATTCCATTAGAGGTTTTGAAGAAAATAGTTTAGTGGCCAATCTTTATGGAGTTATCAATACCGAATACCGTTATAGATTGAGTAATGGTATTTATATACATTCGGTTTTAGATGCTGCTTATTTTGAAAATCAAATCACAAATACAAAAGAAAAACTATTTGGATTTGGATTTGGTCTAGGTCTCCATACCAACGCAGGATTATTTAGATTGAATTACTCTAGTGGTAAGTCTGAAAACAGACAATTTAGATTATCAGACTCAAAAGTTCATGTGAGTTTAACGGCCACTTTTTGATTAGTTAAAATAATCTGATACTTTTGAAAACGCTAGAAAAGAAAATTCATGATAAAAAAAATACTCTTTACATTTTTTATTGTTTCAAATTTTATGGTTGCCCAAAATACTGTTGGCACTACAAATATTACTGAAGATGTTTATGATGGTTACACATTATTTACGGTTTTCAATGAAACGTATTTAATTAATAACTGTGGCGAAGTAATCAAACAGTGGTCAAGTACCTTCCCACCTGGCAACTCTGTCTATTTATTAGAAAATGGAAATCTTTTAAGACCAGGCAGAACATCTTCAACTGATATTACTTTTGGTGGACAAGGTGGCGTTGTAGAAATATATGATTGGGATGGAAATTTGATTTGGCAATACTTCTATGATACACCTACAATGAGACAGCACCACGATGTCTATCCTTTACCTAATGGAAATGTACTGATTTTGGCTGCTACTGTGATGAGCAACAGTGAAGCCATTCAAGCTGGAAGAAATCCTGCCTTACTAACCGAAACGGATTTATATAATGAACAAATTGTTGAAGTTGCACCTGTAGGATTAAACGGCGGCAACATAGTTTGGGAATGGAATATTAAAGATCATCTTGTGCAAGATTTTGATGCTACAAAAGATAATTTTGGTGATGTAGCACTTAGCCCAAATAAACTTGATGTAAATTTCTTGAACGGTGGATCAGGAGCATCTAATTGGCTGCATATCAACTCCATTCAATACAATGAAGAAAGAGATCAAATAGTTTTGAGCTCTAGACATATGAGTGAAATTTGGATTATTGACCATTCCACCACAACAGCTGAAGCTGCTACTGGTAATGGTGGCACTTATGGTAAAGGTGGAGATCTACTTTATCGCTGGGGAAATCCTGAAGCCTACAGGCAAGGTACTTTTTCTGATCGTACTTTATTTGGACAGCACACACCTCACTTTATACCATCTGGCTTACCTAATGGCGGAAAAATCTTATTATTTAATAATGGCATTGAAAGAACCCCTTCTTACTCCCAAGTTGATATAATTTCCCCTCCCGAAATTAGTTTAGGGGTATACGATTACACACCAAATACTTCCTACCTACCAAATAGTACAGATTACACATATGATGAATTTGCTCCAGGAGGTTCAGATTTTTATACACCTATTGTAAGTAGTGCACAGCAATTACCTAATGGAAATATTCTTATATGCGAAGGTAACCAAGGGTATTTTTTTGAAATTAACTCCAACGAAGAAAAAGTATGGGAATATGTAAATCCTGTTAATAGTAATACTGGTGCTATTTCTTCACAAGGTAATCCACCACCCAATGCAAACCTTACTTTCAGAGCTGAGAAATACCCGATAACGTATGCTGCATTTGTAGGGAGGGATTTAACACCAAGTGACCCAATCGAGTTAAATCCAGATTTAACGCCATGCAATAATTTGAGTACTTCAGAATTTAAAATTCAATATATTGTTGTCTATCCGAATCCTACATCCAATTTTATCCAAATTGAATCGCTAAATGAAATTGACAAAGTTGAGTTGTATACTATTTCTGGAAGACAAATTTCTGTATCTAGAGAATCTAAAATCGATTTATCGCAACAACCAAGTGGTATTTACATCTTAAAAATACATTCTGGCAACAAAAGTATTACAAGAAAGGTTGTTAAAAATTAACGCAAACTAAATTCAATGAAACCATCCTTTCTTAGGATGGTTTTTTTATACCTTTACACCAATGAAAAATGAAACTACCATATTTGGGATTAGAGCTATCATTGAAGCTATAAAGTCTAATGAAACTATAGACAAGGTTTTTGTTCAAAAGGGATTAAAAGGAGAACTCTTCCAAGAATTAGAAGCGCTATTGCGTTCAGAAGGCATCAACTCATCTTATGTGCCCATTGAAAAATTAAACCGTCTGAGTAAAAGTGGAAATCATCAAGGTGCTGTAGCTCATATTTCGCCTATTGAATTTCATAATATTGACGATTTAGTTTTAACCGTTATAGAGTCTGGCAAAACACCCTTATTCCTGCTTTTAGATCAGCTAAGCGATGTTAGAAACTTTGGTGCTATCGTAAGAACAGCAGAATGTACAGGTGTTTCAGGAATTATTATTCAGAAAAAAGGTGGAGCTCCCATCAATGGAGATACCATCAAAACAAGTGCTGGTGCTATTTTTAAAATTCCTATTTGTAAGGTAGACCACATTAAAGACGCTGTCTTTTATATGCAATCATCTGGGATAAAAGTCATTGCAGCTTCAGAAAAAGCTAATGATTTTATTTATGATGTTTCTTTTAGTGAACCTTGTGCCATCATCATGGGATCCGAAGGAAGAGGCATCAATCCTTCAGTATTAAAGGTTGTTGATGAACAAGCAAAGCTTCCTATTTTGGGTGAGATCGAATCCCTTAATGTATCCGTAGCTTGTGGAGCTTTTTTATATGAAGCTGTACGACAACGCTCTTAAAGACTTTTATCTTTCGATTGTCTAAAAATATAATTGATTGGAGTTTCAGAATTATCTTCTGAGTCTATTTCCGTTTCCTCATCAGGTAAGGATTCTATAAAGTTACCGTTTTCATCAAAATGCTTCATAAAAGGATCGTCATCTTCATTATAGTCTGGTTGTTGCCAAACGTATCGCTCTGGTTTCGCTACGTTATTTTTAAATACTAACGCAAATAATAAACCCGTTATTAAACCACCTAAATGCCCTTCCCAAGACATACCTTGTTTTATCGGAAACACATACCAAATCATGCTTCCATACAAGAAAATTACCACTAAAGACAATGCAATTAACCTGTAGTGTTTGGCAAAAATGCCTTTAAAAAAGATAAAACTAAACAGTACATAGATTAGTCCACTAGCGCCTATATGATTTCCAGAACTCCCAATAAGCCAAGTTAACAATCCAGAGAACAGTATACCAAAACCTATAACCTTCCATGCAACTCTATTATAAAAATAGAACAACGCAAGCGATAGGATTAATAAAGGAAACGAGTTATTATATAAGTGATTTAAATCACCATGCAAAAAAGGACTCGTAACAATACCCAACAAACCCTCTAATCTATGTGGTCTTATACCATATGATTTAATGCCATAGTTTATCGTTGTCTGATACCAAAACACCAACCAGACAGAGAGTAACATCAAAACTGGGAAAATGATGACACTATTTGAAAATTTAAATTGTTGTTTGGACATTGAACTATTTTCTAAACTGTCTTCAAATTTATAACCAAAATATAATTGTATGAAATATTGTCACAATCACTTTCTTTATGTTCTCATTTTGTAATTTTGATTTATGAATATTCCATTAGCAGAACGTCTTAGACCTAAAACCTTAAATGACTATCTAAGCCAACAACATTTGGTAGGCAAAGACGGTATGCTGTATCATCAAATTAAAAGTGGTATTATACCTTCTCTTATACTTTGGGGACCTCCTGGAATTGGAAAAACCACATTAGCAAATATCATAGCTAATGAGTCAGCACGTCCGTTTTTTAAGCTAAGTGCCATAAATTCTGGTGTTAAAGACATTAGAGACGTTATTGACAAGGCAAAAAAAAGTGGAGGACTCTTTACAGCTAAAAATCCTATTTTGTTTATTGATGAAATTCATCGTTTTAGCAAATCGCAACAAGATTCGCTTTTAGAAGCTGTGGAAAAAGGTTGGGTAACCTTAATTGGCGCCACTACTGAAAATCCAAGTTTCGAAGTGATATCGGCATTGCTTTCGCGTTGTCAGGTTTATACTTTAAACGCTTTTATCAAAGCCGATTTAGAAGCGTTGCTTAAACGTGCCATGTCTGAAGATGAAGTGCTATCTAAATTAAAGATTGAATTAAAAGAAACAGAAGCACTACTACGATTTTCTGGTGGCGATGCAAGAAAGCTACTTAATATTTTTGAATTATTGGTAACGTCTTTTGAAAACCAACCAATTGTTATTACCAATGATCTCGTTACAAAACAAGTGCAAAGTAAAGCTGCTCGTTATGACAAAACTGGAGAACAGCATTACGATATCATTTCGGCATTTATTAAATCTATAAGAGGTAGCGACCCTAATGCTGCTGTTTACTATTTAGCTCGAATGATTGAAGGTGGTGAAGATGTAAAATTTATAGCTAGACGTTTGCTTATCTTAGCAAGTGAAGATATTGGCAATGCAAACCCAACGGCTTTAGTTATTGCTAATAACACATTTCAAGCAGTTTCTGTTATTGGTAATCCTGAGTCTCGTATTATTTTAAGTCAATGCGCTACCTATTTAGCGAGCTCTCCAAAAAGCAATGCGGCCTATAATGCCATTAATAAAGCACAACAACTCGTTAAGGAAACAGGCGACTTATCTGTACCTTTATCCATTAGAAATGCTCCTACCAAATTGATGAAGGAACTTGGCTATGGTGATGACTACAAATATGCACACCACTATGAGAACAATTTTGCTGAGCATGAGTTTCTTCCTGAAGACATTAAGAACACTAAGCTCTACGATCCAGGAAATAATACACGCGAAAATGCACAACGTCAATTTTTAAAATCACGTTGGAAAGAGAAATATGGCTATTAAAACTCTATCGTGATAGTATAGGTATTTAATCCTGTGCTAGTAGTTTCGCAAAAAATCCATTTTTCATTTTCTGAATAGACTATAGCGTCTTTACCTTTAACAACAAACAACTTTTGTTTTGTTGTTTTTAACAAAACCATGACTGCATTAGATGTATTGTCAATCAATTGATATCCATTTTCTATCTCTCGCGCATAAAATAAGTTATCAGTATTTCCTGATAGTCCATTTTTTTTAGATTTATAGCTTTCTTTAGTCTTTAAATCAGTGCTTAATTCTGAATCAGTCAATGATTCATTGTCTTCGTGTGATGTATCTTTAATTTTATCTTCATTTAGTACTTTATCTGAGGCTATTGGTTCCTCAGTAATAGCAATAACATTATTATTCTGCTCAACACCCATCTCAATTTCCTCTATCTCAGGTTCATATTTATAATTTAAACTTTTTATGGAGTTAAACGCTTCTCGTAATGCTTCGTGATACCGTTTTTCATGGTTATTTTCACCAGATTCACCAACACCAGATTCAAAAATGATATTATCCTTGCAATCTTTGAGTAGAATTTTCAATCTCGTCATTCTAAAACCTTCTTTTAGCTCAATAATTTCGGCATAACATGCTAAACAGCGATCCTTAAATAAATCATCAGGAAGTTCCTCACCTTCATAATAGGTCGTAAATCCCTCTTTATTGAATAAATGGCGTGTTAACGTACTTAACTTTAGCGGATTTTTGCCCTTCTTAAATTCAAATTGAACTGGTACTATCAAATACTTGTATTTATTAATATCATTTTGTGCCATGCCCGTAAGTCCAATACATAAAAAAAGGATCAGAATAATTAGTCTCTTATTCATAATAATTTTAAAGATAATTTTTGATTGATATTAAATTTGTCACTCTTTTATATTCATTAGAATTATTTAGGTTTCTGTAATCAAAATAAATGGTTTCCATTCCAACATTATGAGCTCCTTCTATATCGGCTTCAAGACTATCACCAATCATTACACTATCCGTTGGACTGGCATTTGCAATGTCTAATGCAAAATTAAAAATTCTAGGATTAGGCTTCTTTACACCAACCATTTCAGAGTTTGTAACGGTTATAAAATAATCTCTAATGTTGGCGTTATGCATCTTACGCTCCTGAGCTTCTTCAAAACCATTAGTTATAATGTGCAAATGATACTTGTTTCTCAAATAGTTCAGTATATCCAATGCACCATCAAATAAATGATTGAAAGTCGTGAGATAATCTATATACGCAACAGATAAATGATTTATCATATCATCCTCTACTTCTCTACCTATTGCTTTAAAAGCATCCTTCAACCGACCATATCGTAATGCTGGCTTGGTAACTTTTTCTTCTCTGTAGAGTTTCCAATACTTTAAGTTTATAGGCTCGTAAACTTCAAGAAATGCTGAAAGGTCAACATCCAAGCTGTTGAGTTTAAAAATCTTTTCGAATGTTAGTCCAGAATTTTTATCAAAATCCCAAAGGGTATGATCTAAGTCAAAAAAAACATGCTTTATTTTATTCCTCATCAGCAGATTCTAATATTAAAGAAAAAAGTGATCTGAAACCATTCCAGCGCTCTAAGTTGCTAAATGTATAATTATGAAACACAGGTGTAAATGTACCGTTAACATCTTTAACTTCTTTGATAAGCTTTTGCAAATGTTCTTTTTTATCTAACTCAGATTGATATTTTAACAAAGCGAAATCTAAGCAATGATAAGGATTGATTTTCAAAGGTGTTTCTACCTCAAAATCAATATCATAATACTGAAAAGGTGTACATGTGCCTGCTCTAAAACCAAGGGTATCAATATAACCCATCGTGTAGTCCTGATGAATTTCTAATTCAATTAAATTTCTGTAAGATTGCGGAAGATTGAGCTTAGAAAATGAATGCCTAACTGCTTGTAGGTCTCTATTGATTACAGCTTCCATTTTTAGCTTTTCTTTCTTTAGAATAGTAATATCCTCTAACGAAAAATATGATGCTTTAATTCCTACATCACAATAATCTGCAACCGATTTTATCAATGAAACGAATTCTTTTTTATTAACACTTATGTTTTTATCATAAGTGGAATAATCCCCAATTAAAAACAAAACCATAAACTTAAAATCGGACTGCTTTTGCTTAGTTATAATCCACTTAAAAGTATCATAAGGGTCGCGCTTAAAACCCATAAGCACCAAGTAGCGTTGGTACAATTGTTTAAATCTGAACTTCCCTATATCTTTCAACGTGCCTCCAATGGTACGCAATAATCCTTTTTTTCTATAATAATAAGCCATCGGCACATCTATTACTGGCTTAATTTTATATGTTCTCTCAGGAAAATTAAATTCTGGGAAATGTTCTAAAAGAACATCTCTAAATTTATAAGCCCAAATATCCACAATTGGCTGATTTAAAAAACGATGTTTATATGCTATACTTTCCTTTGCCATAAAACGGCCAAAATCGTCCTTAACATGTGGCAAATACTCTTCGTATCGACTCAATAAATAAAATGAAGCTGCAAAAATATCAAATGGTAAATCACTACGCTCACCAGTTGAAAAAATGCCTTTGGTATTTTCCCATTGATGTATGGTTATATCTAAATCTGATATACCGCTCTCAAATAACAAATTATGACTACGCACAAATAATTCATTACTCAAAGGCTGCTTAGCGTAAGACATTTTAAGGCTATCGTGCGCAATAAAATCTTCTACCTTTGATGTAAACTTCACTTCTAAACCTAAAATTCGTTTACAAATGTGCTTAAAAGTAAACTTTAATCGAGGTGTAATCTTATGTGTATAAACTAATAGCATATTTTAAGCTTGTAGTATTCAGTAGCAGTGAGAAATCTTAAATTAAAGAATACTTTCATCTGCAAAACTAAAATAGGTTTTCTCAGTAATGATTAAATGGTCCAAGACTTTTATGTCTAAGCTTTGGGCAGCATTTTTTAATTTCTGAGTTATATCCTTATCCGCCTGGCTTGGTTTTAAAGTACCCGAGGGATGATTATGACACAAAATTAATGACGTGGCGCCTACTTCTAAAGCAGATTTAAGCACCAAACGTACATCAACCAAAGTACCAGTAATACCACCCTTACTCAATTGATTTTTCTGAATGACTTTATTGGAATTATTGAGATATAAAATCCAGAATTCTTCATGAGGCAATTCCCCAAGTACGGGCTGCATTACATCAAATACGGAGCGACTAGAGGTTATTTTATCCAATTGCACAGCATCTTCTAATCGTCGTCTCCTTCCTAATTCCATAGCAGCCACAATGGTTATGGCTTTGGCTTCACCAATACCTTTAAATTCCATTAATTGATTTATGGACAATTTTCCCAAAGCATTAAGATTATGATCTACACTTGCTAAAATTCGCTTACACAAATCAACAGCGCTTTCTTCTCTGCTCCCAGATCCTATAAGTATAGCGACAAGCTCTGCATCACTTAAAACAGTCTTTCCTTTGTCTCTTAATTTTTCTCTGGGTTGGTCGTCTTGCGACCAATTCTTTATGGAGAACGATTTTGAATTTTCCGACATGCTCTAAAGATAAAAAATTGTAACTTGAAGCGTCTAAATTTTTCAATTAAAATGAATGGCTATGAAATCTATTTTTGAAGAAAGCGCTTATGATGAAATTAAAAAGCGATTAGAAAATTTAAACGAAGATGCCGAAGCAAATTGGGGTAAAATGAATGTTGGGCAAATGGTATGGCATTGCCAAGGTCCTCTGAATATTATTTTAGAAAAAGAAGACTATGGCTTGAAACCTAGCTGGCTTGCAAAAGTATTTTTCAAAAAATCCTTGTACAACGATAAACCCTGGAAAAAAGGGCTGCCAACTGCTAAGTTTCTAAAAACTAAAGACAATAAAGACTTCAATACTGAAAAAGCTAAACTTGAGGCATTAATTGAAGAAACCTACGCGCATAAAGATAAGACCGAATGGAATACACATCCTGCATTTGGCTATTTTACCGCACAACAATGGGGACAAATGCAATACAAACATTTAGACCATCATTTTAGACAGTTTGGCGTTTAACTTACGCCTTAGTAAACAAAATTCAAGACTTATTACAATATACCAAGAGCTACTGTTATAAGTTCAGCATGAAAAAATATGAAGTACCCACCTAAGCATCACCAAGACTCAGACCTTAACCACATAATAGAGGTTATAAAAACCTATCCTTTGGCAACTATTATTTCAGTAAAGGATAACGTACCTCATATTACACATTTACCTTTGGTTTATGAAAAAGGAAAACTTATTGGACATATTGACATTTACAATCCGCAAACCGAATTGCTAAAAAATAATAACGACATTACTGTTCTCTTTTACGGACCGCAATGTTACATTTCCCCTAGTGTTTACAATAGTACTCAGTTACCAACTTACAACTATATACGTGTTCATCTGAAAGGAACTGTAGAAGCTATTGAAAACAGGGAAGCCTTAAAGCAATCACTAATCATGATGACCGAGTTTCTAGAGGCGCCAAATCCTAAATATACTTTAGAACCCAATAATCCGCGTTTAGAGGCGAACCTTGATTACATCAAAATGTTTGAGATTAATATCACCCAATGGGAAGGAAAATTCAAACTGTCTCAAGACAAGAAGCCAAAAGATACTGAAGCTGCACGAAAGGAATTAATCAAAAGAAGTCAAGAAAGTATTAAACAATTTCTAGATAAAGTATTCTGAAAATCAGTAACTTTAAAAGGAATTTTTTAATCTACTCCCATGAAAGACATAAAGAAAGAAGATATCAAACAAGAAGTGTTTGACCTTTACGATGACTACGCACACAATAAACTCAATAGACGTCAATTTGTAGAAAAACTATCCTTATATGCTGTTGGTGGTTTAACCGTTTCATCGCTATTAAGCTTTATGTCCCCAAATTATGTCGATACACTATTGGTAAAACCAGATGATCCAACTTTAGATTCCAAATATATTGAATACGAATCTCCAAAAGGTGGAGGGACTATTAAAGGATTATTATCCAAACCGAAGGAAATAAATAAAAAATTACCAGGTGTTGTGGTTGTTCATGAAAACAGAGGACTCAATCCGTATGTAGAGGATGTAGGTAGACGCACAGCTAAGGCCGACTTTATATCATTAGCTCCAGATGCACTTTCACCTTTAGGCGGTTACCCTGGCAATGATGATGATGGAAGAGAAATGCAGAAAAAACGAGATCGCAACGACATGCTAGAAGATTTTATAGCAGCTTACCACTACCTTAAAAATCATGAAGATTGCAATGGTAAAGTTGGTGTTGTCGGCTTTTGCTTTGGAGGGTGGATCTCTAATATGATGGCTGTAAAATTACCCGAGCTAGGAGCTGCAGTACCTTATTATGGGAGACAGCCTGAAGCTGAAGATGCTAAAAAAATTAAAACACCCCTTTTGCTACAATATGCTGAGCTGGACACAAGGGTCAATGCTGGCTGGCCGGATTTTGAAAAGATTTTAAAGGAAAATAATATCGATTACCAAGCATACATTTATCCAGGTGTTAACCATGGTTTCCATAACAATACTACACCGCGTTATGACAAGGAGGCTGCACAATTATCCTGGGATCGTACCATATCGTTTTTCAACAAGTATTTAAGGTAAGTTTTTGTTGTTTTATTTTACTCTACCTCGTTATACCAAATGACAAAAACAACCTGTAAGGTTTCATAGTCAAGGCAACTAATGTATCTTTGTGAGTCTATAGATTTATAACCTCACAAAAGATTTTTTAAATGCTGAATTACATCAAAGATGTTATTAAAAATATGCCTAGTGATTGGCTAAACTTAACCACGCATCGACTAGATATTTATAACGAAAAGCTGGCTAAAATACAGTTTACAGAACAATTTGAAAATCTATATACAAGCAAGGATTCTAGCAAAAATGCTTTAAGCCAGTTACCTACAGCTTACGATTATATTAGGCTTGGACATCCATTATCTTCTGTATTAGAATGGGTGATTGCAAAGTTAAACGGATTACCAACCGAAAATGTAATTAGTTTTTCTTCAGAAAGCATGCCAATACTGGCCATTTTACGCACCAACGCCTTAGAACATAGAGCAACTAGAATCCTTTATACCGAACGTTTACCGAAATCCTTTAACCGAGACCTTTTAAAATCGGTTTATGGTTATCAATTGGAAATTCAACAAATTGATAATTTAAAAAACGTCAAAGCTTTTAATGGTTCTACAATTTTAGTCTCCAAGCATCAAACTGTTGCTGCTAATCTTCAAAATGATGCAATTGATTTTTATGTTAATCTTTATGAAGATTTAGGCAGTGTATTGTTAATTTCTGGTAAAACAAAAACGAGTTTTATTTCAGACATTCAGCATGTAAGACGTCGCGAGACTATTGCTATGACACCTGCTAATTGTTTGGTTGCTTTAAACGCCTATACCAATGAAACTACTTTTTCACCACAGCTATTAGATACAGCTACTCACAAAGCCAGGGTTAAATCTATTATTAATGACATTAATGCGACTTCTGGCGAGGCTTTAGTGGCTTCTAGCGGTTTATCTATGCAGTATGCCATTATGATGGGATTGATAGACAACGCTCAAAAAGAGCATTCTGGCAAAGCCATAAAATTTGTAGTGCCACCAAACTGTTATGGTGGTACTAATGATCAGGCTAGACGCGTTGCCGCATGCCTCGACCATGTTGCGATTATGGATTTGCAAGTGGATGGTGAAAATGATATGGTAACCAGTTTAGAAACGGTTTTGCACAAGGTAGCACAAGAGGATGCCGTGCCATACATCATTGCGGAGATTCCCACCAATCCTCGTGTTGAAGTACCTAATCTAGATCATCTTAAGGCTGTACTTACAAAAAAACGACAAACCATTAATGGACAAACCGCAATCGCACCTGTCTTTATTTTAGACCAAACATTTTGTCCTAATGTGCAGTTTTTAGCCGATGACGGTATACTTTCCAACGTAAAAACCATCGCTTACGTGAGTGGCTCTAAATTTCCAAGTGGCGGAAAATGTACTGCTGGTTACGCTGTAGCCAATGCAAAAGCAGAGCATTTAATGCAACCAATAGCAAAACATTTAGAGCTTTGTGATAACGAAGCCACAGGTTTGCAATACCAAATTTTGGCTACTCAAATGCCAACGATGTTAATGCGTATTGCAGATGCTTATAAAAACACAAGAGCCTTTGTAAATTACATTCACGAGGCATTACCAGATGCTAAAATTAACTTTGTTTCAGAAGAACTAGCCGCTGAAGGCTTTACACCATCGGTTTTTTCGTTAGACTTACCAACAAAAGGTAATACAGATGAAGAACGCGAAGCGTATAAACGTGCTTTAAATCTCAGATTAATCAATTTGATGATTACTGAAATTCCTACCGAAAGTAAATACTGTGTTAGTTATGGCCAACTAAAAGGATGTTATTGGACCATTCCTGCTACTTCAACACAAGGTACTACCAAGGAAGGAGACAAAGACTATATTGCCAGAGTTGCGGTTTCACCAGATTTAGACTTGGAAAAGCATAAAGCTGTGTTTTTGCAGTTTGTGGAGAGTTTGTAGTTTGACTTTCTCAAAAATTTAGCCGAACTTCGCTATCGTCTGATATAAAAACCTGTACTGAGCGTGGTCGAAGTATTGAAACAGACTCATATTATGAAAGTTAGTGACAATTACCCAGAAAACTATGAAAACATTAATGGCGATTATTCAAGCTCTCTTAACATTTATTGGAGTTGCCTTTATTGGCCTAGTTTTCTACTCAGAGTTGTCTAATCCCTACAATTACATTTCTGTATCTATTTTATTAATCATTGCTATCTATTTAAGTTCAAGAGTTTTTAGAATGATTAGCAGAAGGGGCTATATCACTACTATGACTGGTGATAACGCAAGTTATGAACTTGACAATCTCAAACCAGTTCCCGGAAGTGGAGTAACAGAATTAACATCTGATATGTTGGTTAAACACTTTGAGCAGCAGTCTATAAATTTTTCTCAATATTCAATAGAAATATGGGGAGATACTAATGCACCAAGATTAAAAGAAAAAAGAAACATTTCAGAAATTCAATTTGATAAGAATCTTAAAACTCTTAAAATTTCATTTGATGATAATTCTGAGTTACATATTAAAAACCCTAGAATGATTCATCATTCTATTAGTTATTTGAAAATCATCAAAGCTCAAGAAGTTGTTTGGAGAATCAAAGAAAACAGCCAAGTACTTGAATTTCATTATACAAATAATGGATCTAAAATAGTAACTGATTCAAATACTAATTGGAGACCTAAACATGACGATTTAGGTATAGGCATGAATGCAATCTATCTTCAAGGCTAACAGTAGCTAACAATGTTTATAATTCATGCTCGCTTGCTAAAGCAGAATAAAAATTGCTACTTTTAATAAAAATCATACTCGAACACGACAGCGACACCCTCTAAATTAGGCCTTTCACGGCATCAAAATCCAAACCACCATAATTCCCTGAGCTCATCAACAACAAGGACTTGTTTTCAAAATTTTGAGAGAATAAAAAGTCTTTAAAATCAGCAGGATTGGTATAAATAATTAAGTCATCACGCTCAAAGGCATCCGCGATTTGCTCATGAGTAACTTTCTCTAGTTTTTTAATTTCTACAGCATGTGGCGAATAAAAAACTACAGCCACATCTGCGGCATCTAATGCGCCTTTATACTCTTTTAAAAACTCGGCATTTAGGCTACTGTAGGTATGTAATTCTAAGCAAGCTACCAAAGTTCTGTCACGATACTGTGCCTTTACTGCTTTGGTCGTGGCCTCGACCTTACTTGGTGAGTGGGCAAAATCCTTGTAGGCGACACTTTTTGAAGTCTCTGCAATTTTCTCTAGGCGCTTGCTTGCTCCTTTAAACGTGGCAATGGCTTCATAGAAATCATCCTCATCAATACCCATATGTTGGCAAATCCATTTGGCACCTGCCAAATTATTCAAATTGTGTGCTCCAAAAATCTCAATTGGCATGGGTCCTTCTGGAGTTTCTAACAGTGTTTCACCATCTACAACTGTATATTCTGGTGTACGATATGGTATTTTACGGATTTGATTTTCCGAGGCTTCAACAATACGTTTTAGATCTTCATCTTCTTCATTGTAGTTGATACTTCCACCTAATACAATAGAATCTACAAAGATTTTAAATTGCTCTACGTAGTTCTCATACGTGGGAAATACATTGATATGATCCCAAGCAATACCACTTAACAAAGCTATGTTGGGTTTGTATAAATGAAACTTTGGTCTTCTATCTATTGGTGAACTCAGGTACTCATCACCTTCCAAAACTATAAAATCATTGTCTTCAGTAAGTTTTACCATGACATCAAACCCTTCAAGCTGCGCTCCAACCATGTAATCCACATCTCTGTCGTGATAATGCATAACATGCAAAATCATAGAGGTAATGGTCGTTTTACCATGGCTTCCACCAATGACAACTCTAGTTTTGTTTTTGGATTGCTCGTACAAAAACTCTGGGTAGCTATAGATTTTCAGACCTAATTCTTGAGCCTTTAATAACTCAGGGTTATCAGCTTTGGCGTGCATACCCAAAACAACCGCATCTAAATCTGAAGTGATTTTCTCAGGAAACCAACCAAAAGTTTCAGGCAATAAGCCTTTTGCTTCTAATCTCGATTTTGAAGGATTGAAAATTTCATCGTCACTTCCTGTTACCTTGTATCCTTTGTTATGTAGCGCTAACGCCAAATTGTGCATTGCAGCACCACCTATAGCTATAAAATGTACGTTCATGTAACAAATATAAATTATAGCTTAGAGATATTAGACTAGAGATAAGAGAAAATATCTGCTAAAAATCTGGATTCACAGCAAGGCTATTGAATAGTTTGGCTTTTGTACTAAAAAACTTGTACTGTACTTCTATGGCCTTAAGTTGCCCGTCTATGAGTTTAGACTCACGCGAGTTCACCAAAAACAGGGAACTTTCTCCCAAAAGAAATTTACGTTCTTCAGCCTCTAACATTCTGGAATAGTCGGTGACCATCTGTGATACTAACTCATTTTGAGTGACATACGAATCCAATTCTTGACGAATGGCATTTATCTTATTCTGAAGATTAACTCGAGTTGCATTGATTTCAAATTCTGTATCCTGCATCTTTAGTTTGGCCAATCTTAAATCGCCTCGTTCTTTTCTCAAAAACAAAGGAAAACTTACGTTAAGCCCACCTTTATATTCTGCCGTATTGAAGGAGCGGGCGACTTCAGGCACTTCGGTTATAAAGTTGTATTCTACATCGATTTTAGGCAGTAATCTATTAGCCTTTAATCGTGTATCTACCTCTAAACTCTGCAACTTGTAATCCAATGAAACCATTTTTGGATGGGTTTCCACAATAACTTCATTCTCTCTTAACTGGTTGATATTAAACGTTGTATCAACAATTGGCTCAGATTCCACATCGGGAATAACATTAGGTTGCAGTTCTACAGGCACGTTATTCTCTAGCCACAGAAACGTTGACAACTCCAATGCGGCTTTCATCAACTTTACCTTAGACTGCTCTAAACTCAATCGTCGCTGATTGATGGCAATTCTTGCTTCCACCACATCGATATCTGCACGTTCACCGACCTCTGCACCACGCTCAATACCTCTGTATCGTAATTCGGCATTGGTTAAAAAGTTTTCAAAAAGCTTCAATTCGTTGTAAGCCTGCAACCATTTAAAATAAGCTAATGATGCTTCATAAAGAATATTGTTGACAAAGATATCTCTATCTGCTTTGGCTTGCTCTCTAAATAGCTTGGCCTGTTTTAGAGATGCCATTCTATCATTAATCAGAAAACCTTGAGCAACTGACATTTTTACGCCAGCAGAGTACAGTCCATCATTTGGCACAAAACCTTCAGGATTTAGGTATTCGCCTGAATTTTCCTCAAATGTCGCCTTTAGCTCGATACCATACCAAGTCGGAATTTTAAACATCCCATTAAGCTTATCGTAATACTCCGTACCACTAAACTTTTTTCTATCATAATCTACTTCAAACTTAGGGTCAAAAGCGCCTCTTGATTTTAAAAGTTTGGCCTGACTTTCGTCTATGACAAGTTCAGCTTGCTTTACGATAGGATGAAACTTCTTCACATAAGCTAGGTACTCATCAAAGTGCAAAATCTCCTTGATGCTATCTGTCTGAGCAAAGCTTGGCAAACCTATGCTGATAAAAAGTAATATACTTAAATACTTCATCTTTTACTTTTTAGCTTTTGTTGCTTTACCACCATCTAATGGTTGATAATAATTAGGAGGAAAACCATTAAGTTGCCTCCATAACTCAAACCAAATAGGCACATCGTCTAATAACGCCATTGTGAATGCTCCTGAGCCTGCACGTACATCTTGAGGCCAAGGATGGTCTTCCGGATCAGGCTTTAATAAAACCCTAAACTTACCATTATTGCTAATAAAGCGTTCTACAGCAACCACTTCGGCACCATACGTACCGTAGGAAACGTTTGGCCATCCACTAAAGACAATAGCAGGCCAGCCATCGAACTGTACACGAACTTTTTCACCTTTATGTATCAACGGTAAATCTATAGGCTCTACAAAGGTCTCTACGGCTAAATCTATATTGTCTGGTATGATACCTACCAACTCTTCACCTTCTTTAAACGTCACACCTACTCCACCACGCAAGGCTTTATTAATAAAACCATCATATGGTGCTGTAACATATAATAAGCTATTTCTAATTTTATAATTTGAATACTGGTTTTCTAATTTTTGCACTTCTGCTTCAGTACTAAACTGATTTGATTTTGCTGAGAATTTTTCGCTCTGAGCTTTAGATATCTTATCCGCAAATTCTTGTGTTACTCTGTTAATCTCGAGCCTAGCATTAATGACTTCGGTTTTACTTTCTAAGAGTTTATTTTTTTGCGACACCAATTTGGCTTGTGTCTCTTGCAATTTTAACCCTGCGTCTTCTACATTTTTCAAGGCCGTAAAACCGTCTTGATAAAGTGTATCTGCACGATTGTATTTGGTTTGGGCAATTCTAAGATTAGTTTTGGCTGCCTCGAGATCTATACTATCTGCTTCAACTTTGTAATGTGCTTGTAAAAGCTTATTTTGAGCTTGTTCTAGCTTTAGTTTTCTTTCGTTTAAAAGCGCACCTATTCGTACATCTTCAGAGCGTGCTTTTTCCTCATAGGATTTTGCAGAAAAAGCCTTAGCATCGCGCTGTTGCGCAGTACGTTCTACTAAATTTGGATCAAAATATTCACTTTTAACTTCGGAAATTTGCATTATGGTATCTCCTTTTTTAACATGGTCACCTTCATTAACAAACCACTTCTCTATTCTGCCAGGAATTTGGGATTGTATGGTTTGTGGTCTCTGATCTGGTGTTAAAGTGGTAACGTTACCTCTACCTGTGATATTCTGTGTCCATGGCAAAAACAATATGATGACTCCAATAATTGCAAAAACTGCTAGAAATCTATTGAAATATTTGTAATAAGATTTATCAAAAACACGCTTACTTGAGCTGTAAGTAGATAAATCGACTGTTTTATTTAATGGATTTTTTGAAATGTTCAACATAGCATTTTGTTTTAGATAATTTCACCATTATTTAAATTAATTACATCGGTACAGCCACCTCTCCAATCAGTATTGAAGCTCGCTACGATAATTGCCCAAGGATTTTCTGGTGCAGTTAGCGCTTTAATAATTCGTTTAGCTTCAGTGGCTTCAAAATGTTCTAAGGGCTCTTCAAGAACCAACACTTTTGGTTTTTTAAGTATGGCTCTAGCTAAAATTATCTTTTTACCTACTGTAAATGATATCTGCTTTCCTTCAGGATATATAATGGTTTCGAGTCCTTTTTCAGTTTGCTTCAAATAATCCTTAAGACCAACTATTTCGATAGCATTTTTAATTTCCTCATCGGTAATATCTTTATTTGTTAAAGTAAGATTATCTCTTATACTGCCTTCAAAAGGTGTCTCATCCGCCAATGATAAGCCTAAGCAAGCTCTGTAATTATTAATTTGAATATTCTGGAGCGATTCATCATTAACAAAAATTCTTCCATCGCTAGGTTGAATAATTCCAGAAATCATTCGCAATAAACTAGATTTACCAGATCCACTCGGTCCTTGCACTAATATTCTACTGGACGGATTTATGATCATGCTAATGTTATTTAAAATTGGCATTGACCTACCGGGCACTTTGTAAGTAACCTTATCTAACTCTATTTTAAAACTATCTGCACTATCTACCTCTATACCCTCTTGCGATTCTAGTTTTTTGTCGACTACCTGACCCATTTTTTCTAATGAGGTCAAAACATCATAGAAGGACTCTAAACCTAAGATCAATTTTTCTACCGAAGCTATAACCAATAAAATAATGATTTCAGCAGCAACAAACTGGCCAATATTCATTTCTTGGGTCAATACTAAAAGTCCACCTATTAAAAGCAACCCAGCAGTAACAACTACCTTGAATCCAATCATCTGTATAAACTGGATAACTAAAATTCTAAAGTGACTTTCTCTGGCTTCTAAATAGCCATCTACTAACTTATCATTTTTATCTAAAGCCAGTGATGTCCGTCCTGAAATCTTGAAACTTGTAATGGCTCTTGCAACCTCTTGTATCCAATGCGCAACCATGTATTTTTTCTTAGATTCCTTTAAACTAGTCTCCATACCTTTCTGTATGGTGAACTTAAATACTACGTAAATTAAAATGACAAGCAACAGACCAAAAGCAATGAAAAACGGATGATAAAACGATAATAAAATTAATGCAAAGACAATTTGTAATACTGCTGCAGGCACATCTATTAACAACTTTGCTAATCCCTTTTGAACGGTTAAGACATCAAAAAAGCGATTTGCTAATTCTGGCGGATAATAGTTACGTAATTCATTCATTTTTATTTTCGGGAACCTGTAGGTAAACTCAAACGAAGCACGCATAAAAATACGTTGTTGAACAGTTTCTATAATACGCATTTGCATCAGTTGAAGCACACCAACAAACACTACACCTACAGTGACCAAAACAACCAATACAATCCATGATGTGCTAACTTGTGCACCTTGTATTAAATTAATAATCGCTTGTATTCCAAGAGGTAAAGTCAAACTTATAAGACCTGAAAAAACGGCATAGTAAATTACCTGTAACAAATCTTTTTTCTCGAGTCTTAAAATTCCAACAAAACGTTGCCAAGGAGTTAAAAGTGGTTTATTCTGATTCATTTGATGAAGACTTTAATACGTTTAGTGTTAGATTGATAAAAAATTCAGTCGGCGTAACATCTTTTCCACAGTCTGTTATTGAACTAAAATGCGCCTTTAAATAATGTTGATGTAAAGCACCTTCAACTATAGTACTTGCTAAACTAGAGGGAAATTGATAATTTGAATTTACGGAATTTATAATTTCACTTAGACGTTTTACAACCCGCTTATATGCCACAAAATACCCTTCCTTATTTTCACTATCCACCTCTTTTGTTAAGTAGGACTTCGAGTATTCGTTAATGATAATTCTATTTAAAATCACTTCGTTAATATGCGTAATCGTAACATCCTCTTTTATGGTTTGTGTAATAACTTCAATAGCTTTAAATAAACGCTCCTGAGCATCAGGAACATTGTGGGTGGCAAATACCATTTGATATTCTATCCAAGCCCAATACCATGAGGTTAAGTACACTAGTAATTTGTGTTTACTCTCAAAATAGCGGTAAATAGAACTCTCATTAGAACCAATCTTAGTTCCAAGTTTTTTAAATGTAAAACTATCAAAGCCTATCTCATCTATGAGTAAAATGCTATGTTCTATGATGCGCTTGCCTAAATCAGAAGATTCAGGATCTTTGATAAAAATCTTGTCTGGAACAGCAATCTTTAAATTTGACAGTAAATTTATCATACTTAAAATATTTATTTGCAAATATAATAGTAATACTATCGTTTTTGCGAATTTAACAAATATTTAAGCTATTAATATTTTTAATAGTTGCTATAAGTATTGTTAATGCAAATTGAACTAAAGCTCGGAAATCTTAGCTTTCTCTTCTTGAAAAACTTGAATATCTGGCAAACCAGCAATAGCTTTGTCTATCCACTTTAAAGCCTCTGTTTTATCATTCTTGTGCTTGTATATTTGAGCCAAACGATAGTAAGCCCATGCTTTTGGCACACCATCTTTTGCAGAATGATTGGCTAGGTAAGCTTTAAGGCATTTTTCGCCTTTTTCTAATTGAATATTATAATCTGCACATACTTTGCCTATCTGATAATGCATAGCATTGCGTTGGTGTTTACCATGTGCCTTTTCAATATTATCTATAGCTTTATCTGGCTTATTTTGAGACTCATAAAAATTGGTTAGTTTTTCATAGCATGTCACGGAGCCTCCAACCTCAATAGCCAATTTGTAATACTTTTCGGCAAGTTCAGGCTCATCATCATACTCATATACATAACCTTTTGCCAAATAGCCATCTACTTTAGAAAGATTTTCTAATTCATTTGCATACTTCAAAGCTTTAGAGGTGCTGCCACCGACAATTCCTGGAAGGGACACATATAACTCTACCAATGCCCAACGCGTATCAATATGTTTTGAATCTAATTCTGCAGCCTTTAAAAATGCACTTTTAACATCACCAATAATTCCAAGTGCTTTTAATTTACTTACGCTTAAAGCCTTCATTCCTAAAGCTCCACCATATTTGTAGTGATAATTGGCATTATTGGGATAATTGTCTTTTAATTTTTCGTACTGTTCTATCGCATTGTCCCATTTTTTTTGGTAGCCATAAGCATCGCCCAACAGTTCTATAGCTTCTATATCACTTGGATTTGATTCCAGAAAAGTGGTTAATTCCTGTTGTGCTTTTTTATAGTCTTTTTCAGATAGGTATGTTTTGGCTTTCTCTTTCGAAGTTTGAGAAAAACAAAATGCTGACACAAAAAAAATCCAAAGAAATTTCTTCATACGTTAGAGACAATTTTTTACAAAAATACAATTTAATAACGTTCGTGTTCACTGGCAAATTGTTTAACTTAACTCATTAAAAATATAGCTTTACCCTTTTTAGCTTTTTTGGAATACCTTTTGAAGGTATTTTGTAGAAAATTCGAATACTCATGAAAAACTATATATCCATACTAATGCTCATTTGCTTTGCCACTTTTTCTCAAGCCCAAAACAGTTTTGACGACCAATGGAAAAAGGTCATACAACTTGAAAATGAAGGTTTAACTAAAAGTGCCGCTGAACTTGTTGATACGATTTACAAAGACGCAAAAGCATCAAAAAACAAACAGCAACAGATAAAAGCACTGCTACACAAAAGCAAGTACATGTTGATTCTTGAAGAAGAGGCACAACTCAATATCGTCAATCTGTTTAAATCTGAAATTGAAACCTCAAAAGATATACCAACAAAGCATCTATTGGAAAATATGCTAGCAACAATGTATTGGCAATATTTTCAGCAAAACCGCTATAAATTTTACGATAGGACAAAAACAGATGCAAAGGTTAGCGATGATTTTAGAACTTGGGATTTAGAAACCTTGTTCAATGAAATTAATGTGTATTACCAACGCTCTTTAGAAAATGGCTTATTGCTTCAACAAGAGTCTTTAGAAAATTATAGCGCACTTTTAAACGAGGCTAAAGACTCTAAAATTTACAGACCAACCTTGTATGATTTGTTGTGTCATAATGCGCTTCTGTTTTATAAAACCACTGAAAACAGTATTACGCAGCCATCTTATAAATTCAAAATAGAAGACGAAATTTTTATAGCAGATAGCGAGCATTTCATCAACTTAAAAATCGCTTCGAAAGATAGTTTATCTCTTCAAGTACATGCACTCAAAATTTACCAAAACCTAACCAAATTCCATCGAAGCAATCAAGTTTCAAAAGCTTTTGTTGCTATAGATATCGAACGATTGAATTATGTTGCGCAACACGCAACGTTCAACAACAAAAAAGAGGCACTGCTTAATTCGTTAAAAGAAAAAGCGAATCAATTACAGGATTCGCCACTTTCAGCACTGTACAATTTTGAAATAGCAAAAACCTATCGCGAACTTGGAAGTCAGTATAATCATAATAATGATTCTGATGAATACCGTTGGAAACTTAAAGAAACCTTAGAACTATGCAACTCCGTAATTTCAAAATATCCTGAAAGTGAAGGCGCCAAACAATGCGAAGTGCTAAAACAGCAAATCCTTCAATCAAGCTTAAGATTAGAGGCTGAGGAATTTTTACCAATCAATTCCACTTCACGAATTTTAGTAACTTATAAGAATCTTTCAAGCCTAGATTTCAGTATTTATAAAATTGATATCAACCAGCTCGAAACCTTCAATCTATCAAACAATGCAGAAGATAGGTTAAAGTTTTTCAATAAATTAAAGCCGCTTCACTCGTTTACAAGTAACCTAAAATCTGAAGGTGATTATCAAGAACACAGCACTGAAATTGTTATACCAAAATTAACGAACGGGTTTTACCTCATTAAAGCAGACACCAACAAAGACAATGTGTTTGCAGTAACCCACTTACAAGTTACCAATATGGCATTGCTTGAAAGCGTACAAAACGATGTAGTCCACTATCAACTTATTAATAGAACTAATGGTTTACCTATCGTCGATGCTGTAATTAACATGACTTATAGAAACAACAGAGATAAATTATTTTCTAAAATGCTATCGACTGATATATATGGAAAATTCAACTTTAAAAAGGATGGCAACTACTACAGAGAAGTAGAAATAAGAGCAGATTATAAAGATGATATCGCTTTTTTTGGAGACTATTACATTTCCAGATCATACAAACCTCACAAAAATAATGACACACAATACAATGTCTTTTTGTTTACGGACCGAAGTATCTATAGACCAGGGCAAACCGTCTATTTTAAAGGTATAGCCACAGCAACCAAAAACGACAAAACCGAAGTTTATGACAAAGAAAAAGCGACCGTAACGCTTAGAAACGTAAATGGTGAGATTGTTAAAGAACTGGAACTTAAAACCAACGAATATGGTTCTGTTGCTGGTGAATTTATTTTACCAAATGATGGCCTTACAGGAAACTTTACGATAGAAATGGTTTGTGGCAGAAAAGGCTTCACGTACTTCTCTGTTGAAGAATACAAACGTCCAAAGTTTAAACCAGAATTTCAACCTATTACTGAAACTTTTAAGGTTAATGACAGTATTACTGTAAAAGGAAAGGCCGTTGCTTTTGCAGGTAGTAATATTACAGATGCTAAAGTAGTATATCGCGTGAAACGCCAAGTACAATATCCGAGTTGGTGGTATTGGAGACGACCAGGTTATTACAGTTCTGAAGCACAAGAAATCACTTTTGGAGAAAGCACAACAAACGGAAAAGGTGAATTCGAAATTACATTTAAAGCCCTACCAGACGAAAGTGTTTCTAAAGATAATCTACCTGTGTTTAAATATGAAGTCACTGCTGATGTTACAGATATTAATGGAGAAACACGTTCTACGGCAACGGTCGTCAATGTTGGTTACCATGCCATGACTTTGCAGGTTTCTGCATCAAACCAGATTGACAAAACTAAAAAGGAAGTAGAACTCACTTTAAACTCCCAAAACCTTAATGGAGAGTTTGTTCCTGCCCAAGGGACCTTAATGGTCTTTAAACTAAAGTCACCTGATGCTATTCTGAGAGCCAGACCTTGGAATGCACCAGATTTTCAGGTAATTTCAAAGGAAGAATTTAAACGTTTATTTCCTCACGATCCATACAATGACGAACATTTATCCACCAATTGGGATAAAGGCGAGGAAGTTTTCTCAACAGATTTCGATACTGAAAAAGAAAAGACCATCACGCTCAAAAAACTAAAAAAATGGAACTCTGGTCAGTACATTATTATTGCAGAAAGCAAAGACAAATTTGGAGAAGACGTAAAAGCTGAAGCCTATACAAACCTATTTAGTGATAAAGATAAGACCGTTGCAGACAATCAACTTTTTGAAGCGTCTTTAGATAAAGAGAGTTACAAGGCTGGTGATGTTGCAATACTCACTATGGGCTCAGCGGCGAATGACATCACAGTGACTGTAGAAGTTGAAAAAGACAACGAGATTATTGTAACACAGTTGGTAAAATTGAACAACTCTAAACAAACCATTAGTATTCCTGTTTTAGAAGACGATTTAGGTGGTTTTGAAGTCCACACCAGTTTTGCCGCTTACAACAGTTATGTTTCTCAAAGTTTTAGCATTAATGTCCCTTATCCTAAAACCGATTTAGAGATTGAAACCACTACGTTTAGAGACAAGCTACAACCAGGACAAGACGAAACCTGGAGTTTTAAAATTAAAGGTCCAAAAGGAGATAAAGTCTCTGCTGAACTTTTAGCAAGCATGTACGATGCCTCTTTAGATGAATTTAGAGGACACAACTGGAGTTTCAATCCTATACAGCAACCATACTACTATAGTAGAATAAATAAAAGCGGTGGACGCAGTTTTGGCACGACTAATTTTAGATTGTTTAACCGTTTTAATTACCCTGTAGCTTATGCTGTGCAAAGTTATGACCAATTAAATTGGTATGGATTTAGTTTTGACGGCTCTCATCATTATTTGAGACAACAATATTTACGAAATAAATATGCCAATGAACCTTCTTATTATGTATCTAAGATAAACACTAGTATTGGAAATAACTTCATAGAAGGCACTGTTGTGACAGCTTCTGACGGTCTACCTTTGCCTGGTGCTAGTGTAGTATTAAAAAGTGGTGATGGAACTCAAACAGATTTTGATGGTAAATTTAAAATCAAAGCAAAAAAGGGTGAGACCATATCAATTAGTTACATAGGTATGAAAACATTAAGTTTTATTATTTCTGATGATAATTTCTACGATATATACATGTATGAAGATGGTTCGCTAGAAGAAGTAGTGGTTGCTGGATATGCAACCAAAACAAAGAAAGTATTAGCTGGCAATGCTGCTATAGCAGATGCAGATGGAGTTGATGATGAAAATGAGTCAATTGCTCCTCCACCTCCAGAAGCAACACAAACAAATGATTTAGGAAATTCAGACAGTATCCAAATCCGCAAAAACCTCAACGAAACCGCTTTTTTCTTTCCACAATTACAAACTGATGAAGACGGTAATGTAAGTTTTAACTTTAAAGCACCAGAAGCGTTGACCAAATGGAAATTGCAATTATTGGCACATACCAAAACTTTGGAAAGCTCAGTAAAGCAACTAGAAACGGTGACTCAAAAAGAATTAATGGTAATCCCAAATGCACCACGTTTTTTACGAGAAGGTGACCAAATTACCATTAGTACAAAAATTGCCAATCTTACTGAGAAGGAATTGTCTGGTATAGCTACTTTAGTGTTAACAGATGCAATAACAGGCAGTGATATTTCAAATAAATTGGTAGTTAAGCATCGGTCACTGAGCGAAGTCGAAGTGAGCCGAAACGACAATGGCACTTCGACTACGCTCAGTGCCCAGAATTTTTCAGTTGATGCAAATGGCAACACCCAAGTGTCTTGGAAACTAAACATTCCTGAAGGCTTGCAAGCTGTACAATACCAAATTATTGCAAAAGCAGTTGATTTTAGCGATGGAGAGCAAAACGCTTTACCTGTGCTATCCAACAGAATGTTAGTCACAGAGACATTACCAATGTGGATACGTTCAAACGAAACGAAGACGTTTACGTTAGACAAACTAAAAGTCAACACCTCAACAACGTTGACCAACCATAAGTTAACTTTAGAGATGACGTCTAATCCTGCTTGGTATGCTGTACAGGCTTTACCATATTTAATGGAATATCCATACGATTGTAACGAGCAGACGTTTTCTAGATATTATGCCAATGCCTTGGCACAGCATATTGTAAGCTCTAACCCTAAGATTGAAGCGGTTTTCAATCAATGGAAATCCTCAGATGCATTACTTTCTAACCTTGAGAAAAATCAAGAGTTGAAATCACTTTTAATTCAAGAAACACCTTGGTTACGTGATGCACAATCCGAAGCTGAACAGAAAAAGCGTATCGGTTTATTATTCGATCTTAATAAAATGAATAACGAGCTCAATTCAGCCCTACGAAAACTGAAGCAAAACCAATTACCATCTGGTGCTTGGCCTTGGTTTAATGGTGGCTATGCTAATCGTTTTATAACACAACATATCATTTCTGGGTTTGGGCATTTAAAGCAACTCAATGTTATTCAAAGCGACAGCGAAACAACTATGATTCAAAACGCCATTCAATACCTAGATGCTGAATTCGTAAAAGAATACAAAGACATTAAAAAGTATAATAAGGATGCTGATTTAAGTAAAGACCATTTGTCTTACACGCAACTGCACTATATGTATGTACGTAGTTTTTACTCTGAAGTAAAAGCTTCAAAAGAAGTAGAAACTATAATGGACTACTACAAATCACAGATGCAGAAGTATTGGTTAAAACGTTCGTTATATGCTAAAGGTTTAATGACCTTGACGCTTCACAGAATGAATGATGACACCACAGCAGGAAAGATTTTAAAATCACTAAATGAAAACAGCATTACCTCAGACGAATTGGGCATGTACTGGAAAGCCAATACAAGTTCTTGGCACTGGCACCAAGCACCAATTGAAACTCAAGCACTTTTAATTGAAGCTTTTTCAGAAGTTGGAACTTTAATTCAGAGTGAAATGAAAAATCTTGAAGATATCGACAATCTAAAAATCTGGTTACTAAAAAACAAGCAAACCAATAAGTGGGAAACCACCAAAGCAACCACAGAAGCTGTTTATGCCTTATTGCTTCAAGGTAGTTCTTGGTTAGATGTCACTGAAATGGTTGATGTAAAAGTCGGTAACGAAACTATAAACCCTTCAACATTAGACAATGTAAAAGTTGAAGCAGGAACAGGTTACTATAAAACCTCTTGGACTGGCAAAGAAATTACAGCAGAACAAGCCAATGTTACTATTTCTAAAAAGGGAGATGGTATTGCTTGGGGAGCACTTTACTGGCAATATTTTGAAGACTTGGATAAAATTACTTCAGCAGAAACACCTTTAAAATTGAGTAAAAAACTCTTCTTAAAATCGAATACTGATAAAGGAGAAGAAATTTCAGAAATTACAAAAGACACTAAACTAAACGTTGGTGATTTGGTTCGCGTACGTATTGAGTTACGTTCAGACAGAGACATGGAATTTGTACACCTAAAAGATATGCGTGCTGCAGGTTTTGAGCCTATCAACGTGTTATCGCAATACAAATGGCAAGATGGCTTAGGCTACTATGAAAGTACTAAAGATGCAGCGACTAATTTCTTTATGGATTATTTACCAAAAGGCCTTTATGTGTTTGAATATGATTTACGTATCAATAATGCTGGTAATATGAGTAACGGCATTAGTACCATTCAGTCAATGTATGCGCCTGAGTTTAGCAGCCATAGTGAAGGCGTGAGAATAACTGTAGAATAAAAAAAAGCTTCCGGAATGGAAGCTTCTTAATCTTATTTGCTGCTTGGTGGTGTGGTTGGTCTTACCTCAATTTTACTTGGTAGAGTTCTTGGATTCATTTTTAATAAATCGACAACCAATTCACCTATATCTTCTATCTGAATTTTCCAAGCACCAGCTTCACTTGGCTCATTGCCATTAAAATATGTTGATACTGAACCTGGCATAATAGTACTAACCTTTATACCATATTTACGCAAGTCTAACATTACTGCTTGGGTAAAGCCAGTAACACCAAATTTACTAGCGTTATAAGCAGAACCACCTGCAAAGAAATTGGTTCCTGCTAAACTTGAAATGGTAATATAATAGCCTTTGGATTTTTTTAGCGCCTCTACACTGGCTTTTATTGAATTAAAAACGCCTGTTAAATTGGTGTCTATAACAGCATTCCATTGTTCTACTGTCAAATCTTCAATACTCCCAAAATGCCCCAATCCTGCATTGGCAACAACCAAGTCCAGTTGACCAAAAGCATCAAGTGTTGCTTTTACTGCCCTTTCTTGGCTATCTAAATGTCTGACATCAGCTTCAAGTCCGATTACTGCGTTTTCAGAATTTATTTTAGAAGCTAATTCTTTTGCCTTGTCTTCTGCGGCTTGTTTAGTTCTGCTCGTAATGGCAACTTTAAAACCTTGATTGAATAATGCCTCTGCAATTCCATAACCAATACCTTTTGTTCCACCTGTTATAAGAGCGACTTTGCCCTGTAAATTGTTCATCGTTTTGTTGTTCTTTTGAATCCAATCAAAATTACAAAACCGATTAACCAAGATGAAGTTTAAAGTGTTAGGAAAATGATAAAGTTTATTTCTTTGGTGGATACTTGGAGAAAATCTTTTCTATGAGTGCATCAAAATAAGCCTCACGTTGTTCGGGAGAAGCATTATCTCTATAATTACTCTCGCTAACCGCCTGCCAAAACAAACGCTCATTTTGTTTTTTATCTACAAAATCAATCGTGATTTGTCGTGTACTTTGGTTGCCACCAATAGGAATTCCTACAGAGACACCACCAAAACCGCCTCCGCCTCCACCTCCTGCACCAACGCCAACGGTAGAGTTATTTCTGTTCATTACATCTTCACTTTGTATATCAATATAAAAATCTGGATTTTCTGAGCGTGTCATTCCCATAGTTGCCAATTTTGCATCTATAGAGCGTATGATACGCTTAGTATCTAACTGGCTTAATCCAGTTTGCATGTCACTGAAATAATCGTAGGTTTTATATTGGGTAAAGTCGGTAGATTTTTCGTAATCGTAATTCACCACAGTGCCACAAGACGACACCAAAAGAAGTAAGAATAGATATTTTATAGTCTTCATTTTTTATTTTAAAGATACTTAAAAAATAGATGAAGTATAGCTATCGTAAAAACAGTAGGAAAATTTTAACTATTCCTCCTCAGAATCTGGCTCAACAACTTTTGTAAGCGAAGAAGAAATAATTCCGGTTGGTATGGCCACAATACCTAAACCTATTAAAAGTATAAAGAATGTGAAAACTCTACCACCAACCGTTATCGGATACACATCTCCATAACCTACAGTTGTCAAAGTAACAATAGACCACCAAAGGCTATCGAAAATGGAAGAAAAATGCTCTGGTTGCGCCTCGTTTTCAAAATAGTAAATGCCTATTGCTGCAAAATAAATAAGTACCAAAGTGACTCCCATAAAGAGAATTATTTGCTCTTTTGCCAATAGCATGGCTTTGGCAAAATGTCGCATCGCTCTGTTGTATCTTACCAATTTTAAAAGTCTAAATAATCTAAACATCCTCAATACTCTGAGAGAGCGAAGATCTAAACCAAATGACAAGTAAAACGGTAAGATGGCAAACAAATCGATGAGCCCAAAAAAACTAAAAATGAATTTTGGCTTGTTGTCTGCTACATAAATTCTAGCTAAATACTCTGCAGTAAAAACCACTACACAAAATATCTCGATAGAATTAAGAATCGTTTTGGTTTGCGGTTTTAAATTAGGTAGTGTTTCAATCGAAAATGTGATAACAGACAGTACAATTAAAAACTGAATAAAGAATGCAAAACTCTTGCTGAGCTTATTGTCGTTATATTCTACAATGTTTTTAATGGTTTGTTTCATAAATGATTATGAATTCAGCATTTTCCAAAGTTTATCCTTAAGTTCTGTGAGCCCTTGTTGAGCCACAGAAGAAATAAACATATAATCGCATTCTAAATCTTTATCCAAAATATCAGCCATTTCAGATTTTAATTCCTCGTCTAACATGTCTGATTTTGAAATGCATACAAAACGGTCTTTATCTAACATTTCAGGATTGTAGCGTCTCAATTCATCTACTAAAATTTCATATTGATCAACGACATCCTTGGCGTCAGCAGGAATTAAGAATAGTAAAATAGAGTTACGTTCTATATGTCTTAAAAAGTAATAGCCCAGTCCTTTCCCTTCAGCCGCACCTTCAATAATACCAGGAATATCAGCAATAACAAACGACTGAAAATCGCGATATTTTACAATACCTAAATTAGGCTTAAGTGTTGTAAACTCGTAATCGGCAATCTTAGGTTTTGCAGACGTTAACACAGACAGTAAAGTCGATTTACCAGCATTTGGAAAGCCAACTAAACCCACATCAGCTAAGACTTTTAACTCTAAAGTAATATCTCTTTCTTCGAGAGGAATTCCTGGCTGTGCGTAACGTGGAGTCTGATTTGTAGCACTTTTAAAATGCCAGTTGCCACGACCACCTTTACCACCTTCAGCTACAATTTTTTCTTCTCCAGCTTCTGTAATTTCAAATAATATGTTGTTAGTTTCAGTATCTCGGATTACAGTTCCTAAAGGCACTTCAATAATAGCATCCTCACCATCGGCTCCAGTACTTCTACCTGAACTACCATGCTCTCCATGACCAGCACGGACATGTCGCTTAAATTTTAGATGCAATAATGTCCATAAATTCTCATTACCTCTAATGATAACGTGACCTCCACGACCACCATCCCCTCCATCAGGTCCGCCTTTGGCTATATATTTTTCACGATGTAAATGCGCAGAACCTTTGCCGCCATTTCCGGAAGCAACGTGCATTTTTACGTAGTCTACAAAATTTCCTTCAGTCATGTTTATTTCCCACGAAAGTGGGAATCTTTTTAATTAAAATAGAATTTATAATTATAAGATTACTGCCTTCGCAGAAATAACAATTACAATTTATCAATAACACCACTCAAACGTTCTGTGATGTCTTCTATACTTCCTACTCCATCAACACCAAAGTACTTGTCTTGTGCAGAATAGTAATCTTTTAATATAGCTGTTTTATCGTAGTATTCTTTAATACGGTTTCTGATAATGCTTTCGTCTGCATCGTCAGCTCTTCCGCTAGTTTCACCTCTTTTTAATAGACGTTCTACTAACACCTCATCATCCACTTCTAAGGCTACCATAGCATTGATTTGAGAATCTTTACTATCCATTAATTCATCTAATGCTTTCGCTTGAGCGTTGGTTCTTGGAAAACCGTCAAATATAAATCCGTTAGCATGGGCATTTTTTTCTACCTCTTTATTCAACATATCAATCGTTACCTGATCTGGCACCAACTCTCCTTTATCCATGTAAGACTTTGCCAGCATACCTAAGGCAGTTTCATTTTTGATATTGTACCTAAAGACATCTCCAGTAGAGATGTGTACTAAATCGTATTTTTCTTTTAAAAAATTTGCTTGTGTTCCTTTTCCTGCTCCTGGAGGGCCAAATAGCACGATGTTTGTCATGTGTTGTGTTGTTTTTAATTGGTATACATCTGGTAAATTTCTTCCTAATCCATTGTAGTCTAATCCAAAACCTACAATGAATTTATTCGGGATTTCTTTACCAACATAATGAAGTTTATAATCCTTGTGATAGGCTTCAGGCTTATAGAACAACGTTGCTATAAGTAGTTGCTTTACGTTTTCGTTTTTAAAGATGCGATGCACTTCTTCAAGTGTATTCCCTGAGTCTATTATATCTTCTAAAATAACAACTGTTCTCCCTGTTAAATCCTGGGTCAAACCAATAAGCCTTTGAATATCTTCAGTAGACTTAACCCCTTCGTAAGACGCTAATTTTATGAAGGTAACTTCGCAAGGCTTTGGATATTTTTTCACAAAGTCGCTCACAAACATAAACGACCCATTCATTATCCCAACAAACACAGGGATTTCATCTCCTATATCTGCAGCAATCTCGTTGACCATTCGCTGAACAACAACATCAATTTCATCTGCATTTATAAAAGGCTTAAAATATAAATCGTGAAGCTTAACAACCATGGTATTATTTTAGAAATGCAAAGATAATGAATTGATTGAGGATTGCCGATTTTTTGAATTACGAATTTAAGAGTATCTGCCATAATTAGCTTATTTTTGCAGAGAATTAATGTTGAATCTTAAAAAATTTCCCAATACTAGGGAAGTAAACATGAACTACTTTTCTTCAAACTTTAAACTCGGAATTCTTGGTGGTGGACAACTAGGCAAAATGATTTTATATCACACACGAAAATACGATATCCACACATGTATAATCGATCCAAGTAAAGATGCACCAGCAAGACTGGCATGTGACGAGTTTTTTGTAGGTGATTTATTAGATTATGACACTGTTATTGATTTCGGAAAAAAAGTGGATGTACTCACTATTGAAATTGAAAACGTTAACGTAGAAGCTTTAGAAACTCTCGAAAAGCAAGGCATAAAAGTATATCCATCGTCAAAAACCTTGCGAACTATACAAAATAAGGCCACTCAAAAATTATTTTACCGCGATCATGATATTCCAACGGCAGATTTCTCGCGATTTGCACATACCTCTGAAATTGAAGATGCCGTTGAGAATGGTGGTTTAAAATATCCTTTTGTTTGGAAGAGCGCTAGGTTTGGGTATGATGGCCAAGGTGTAAAAGTAGTGAGACGCTACACAGATTTGGTAGATTTACCAAATGTAGAATGTATTGCAGAACATCTAATTCCGTTTAAAAATGAGCTTGCCGTTATTGTAGCCAGAAATACTAAAGGCCATTTAAAAACGTATCCAGTCGTTGAGATGGAATTTCACCCTGAAGCCAATCAGGTCGAGTATGTTATTTGTCCGGCAAGAATTCCTAATGACATTGCAAAGAAAGCAGAGCTGGTAGCTCTAAAAACAGCTGCAGCTTTTGAACATGTTGGGCTATTGGCTGTAGAAATGTTTCAAACTGAGGACGATCAAATTCTGGTAAACGAAGTAGCTCCAAGACCACACAACTCAGGACATTACAGTATAGAGGCAAGTTACACAGACCAGTTTGAGCAACATCTGAGATGTATATTGGGTTTACCCCTTGGTAATACAGAAAGTAAAGTTGCAGGTGTTATGGTAAATTTGGTTGGTTCAGAAGGCTATACTGGTAATGTACTATATAGAAACATTGAAGAGATTATGGCAATGGACGGTGTAACACCTCATATTTATGGTAAGAAACAAACACGACCATTCCGGAAAATGGGTCATGTGACCATAGTAAATAAAGATGTTGACAAGGCGAGAGAAATTGCAGAAAACGTAAAACGAACTATTGAAGTAATAAGCGAATAAGATATGAGTAAAGTAGGAGTTATCATGGGAAGTAAAAGCGATTTGCCAGTTATGCAAGACGCTATTGATATTTTAAAGGGATTTGATATTGAGGTTGAGGTTGATATTGTTTCAGCCCATCGTACACCAGATAAACTATTCGATTACGGGAAAAATGCTCATCATAGAGGAATTAAAGTAATTATAGCTGGAGCCGGTGGTGCAGCTCACCTACCAGGTATGGTAGCTTCACTATCACCATTACCAGTAATCGGAGTGCCTGTTAAGAGCAGTAATTCTATTGACGGTTGGGATTCTGTGTTATCAATTTTACAAATGCCTGGTGGAGTTCCTGTAGCAACTGTAGCTTTAAACGGAGCAAAAAATGCCGGTATTTTAGCCGCGCAAATTTTAGGAAGTTCTGACCAATGTATTTTAGACAAAGTTATGGTTTACAAAGAAGGCTTGAAAGCTAAGGTTATTGCGTCTGCAAAAGACCTATAAAAAAGCCTTAACTCTCGTCAAGGCTTTCTTTGCTATTAACCAATCCTTAAGAACAAAAAGTTCTTGTTCGTCAAAGATGGCGCAAAGATAATTAAACTTATCAAACACGAAAATAGACTTATCACAAAATACCGTTAAAATTCACATTATCAACAATCTACGTAAGAAAATTTAGACGATAAAAATGACTATTCTTAATACATATTTTGATACTCAATATAATACAGCCCCTTTTTCCAAAATAAAAAATGACGATTTTTTACCCGCTTTTAAAATAGCCATAGAAAAAGCTAAAGCTGAAATTGAAGCTATTGTTAACAATACTGAAATACCAACTTTTGAGAATACTATTGAAGCTTTGGATTATTCAGGTGAAGAATTGGATAGAATATCAAGTATTTTCTTCAATTTAAATTCAGCTGAAACTAATGACGAGATTCAAAAAATAGCTCAAGAAGTTTCACCATTACTATCTGAGTTTAGCAACGACATTACGCTGAATGAAGCGTTATTCAAACGTGTAAAAGCGGTTTTCGATTCTAAAGCTGAGATAGAATTAACTACAGAACAAGCTACGTTATTAGATAAAAAATATAAAAGTTTTTCGAGAAATGGTGCTAACCTTCCAGAAGACAAAAAACAAAAATTACGTGCCATAGATAAAGAATTAAGTCAACTAAAACTAAAGTTTGGTGAGCATATTTTAGCAGAAACCAACAAATTTGAAATGCATCTCACAGATGAATCCGACGTTGAAGGATTGCCTGAAGGCGCAAAAGAAGCTGCCAAACAATTAGCTGAGGGCAAAGGCAAAGACGGCTGGCTAATTACACTAGACTACCCCAGTTATATTCCATTTATGACCTATGCTGACAATCGAGAGCTGCGTGAACAATTATCTAAAGCTTTTGGAAGTAAAGGGTTTCATAATGACGATTTAGACAATCAAGCTATTGTTTTAAAAATCGCTAATCTTCGTTTTGAACGTGCTCAACTTTTAGGCTACAAAACACACGCTCATTTTGTTTTGGAAGAGCGCATGGCACAAACACCAGAAAAGGTAAACAACTTTTTAAACGAACTGTTAGAAAAAGTAAAACCAGCTGCAGATGAAGAATTTCAAAACTTGTCGGCTTTTGCCAAAGAACTAGATGGCATAGAACAGTTACAAAAATGGGATTCAGCTTACTATTCTGAAAAATTGAAACAAAAATTATTCAGTTTAGATGATGAACAATTAAAGCCATATTTTAAATTAGAAAATGTCATTAATGGTGCGTTTACTGTTGCCAATAAATTATTTGGACTTCATTTTGAAGAAATAAACACAATCGATAAATACCATGAAGATGTTTTAACTTATAAGGTTACAGATAGCGAAGGTGAATTGGTCTCTATATTTTATGCTGACTTTTTCCCAAGATCTGGAAAACGTAATGGTGCCTGGATGACCTCTTACAAACCACAAATGATAAAAAATGGTATTAATGAAAGACCGCATGTATCTATTGTCTGTAATTTTACCAAGCCTACAAAAACAAAACCTTCTCTACTTACGTTTAACGAGGTCACAACATTGTTCCATGAGTTTGGTCATGCATTGCATGGTATGCTAGCTAACACCACCTATACTAGCCTTTCTGGAACTAGCGTATATTGGGATTTTGTTGAGTTACCTAGTCAAATCTTAGAAAACTGGTGTTACGAAGAAGAGACCTTAAAGTTATTTGCTACACATTATGAGACTGGTGAAGTGATTCCTATGGATCTTATAGAAAAAATAAAGGCATCAGCAACATTTCACGAAGGCATGCAAACCCTACGCCAATTAAGCTTTGGCATGTTAGACATGGCTTGGCATGGTACAGACCCTACAAAAATAATGGATGCAAAAGCGCATGAGGTTGAAGCTTTTGGAGAAACACAACTTTATCCTGAAGTGGAAGAAAACTGCATGAGCACTGCGTTTTCGCATATTTTCCAAGGAGGTTATTCTTCTGGATATTATAGCTATAAATGGGCAGAAGTTTTAGATGCAGATGCTTTTGAATACTTTAAGGAAGAAGGTATTTTTAATAAAACCATTGCTGACAAGTTTAAAACTTACGTCTTATCGCAAGGAGGTACAGATAACCCTATGACCTTATACAAAAAGTTCAGAGGACAAGAGCCAAAACCTGAAGCATTGTTGAGACGTGCTGGGTTGATAAAGTAGGCTAATATTTCAACATTTTAACGGTTCGGCTGTAACTACCAGAACTAATTTTTATAAGATAAACACCTGTATTTCTTAACTGGAGATCGTGAGTGGTTTGCGAGGTAATGTTAAGTGTTTTATCAATTACTTTTTTACCAAGCACATCATAAACTGCAATATCATACTGTGCTGCACTGTTAAAGGTGATTGTTCCATTACCAACACTTATATCATTAGTTTTATTAAAAGCTTCAATTGATAAAAGTGCCGAACCAAAACCATAATCGCTACCCTTTAAATCTGGCGATTGACGTGATTGATCTGAGTTGGTGATTAAAAAATACCAATCAAAAACTTCTGTGCCAGAAGGGATTGTAGTAGTGTTTAACATAGGTTCTTCTAAGTAGTTCCTAGTAGCTGGATTAAAAGTAGCAACATAATACCCTAATCCAGAGTCATAAGTTAGAGGAATCATTGTCGATACATCAGAAAAATCATCATGGTAATCCCATGTCAAAGGATCTGCATCGATTTGCAAACCCGTGTATAAATACAAATTGGGATCACTTAAGGGGTCAAAAACAGAATAGTCTCCAAGCTCACCATATTTTAAGGTCAAAGTACCAGAATTTATATCACAAGGATTAGGAACAAGCTCTATTTGGGCTTGGCTTATTCCGAACATAAGTAATGTTAGATATAGTAGTTTTGTTTTCATATTTAAGGCTATTTTAATCTAAGATAGTAAATTCTATCAAAATAAACTTTCAATAATTATTGAAAGTTTAAAATTTATCATATCTTTGTAATATGAAACAAAGATTAAAAACTTTTATTAATCAATAATAAAATGTTTTTAATAAGAGAGTGAGAGCAACGAACGTTTGCACGAGCTTTCTACTTTTAATTTAATTTTACAGAAATTAAAATAGAAATTGAGTGAAATATCAAGAAGCAAAAGAAAAGTTTATTAGTACTTGGGGAAGTTTAGGTACACTTTGGGGTATCAATAAGGCGATGGCTCAAATACAGGCTTTGCTTTTTATTTCTACTAAACCTCTATCCATGGAAGACATTATGGAAGAGCTTCAGATCTCCCGTGGTAACACGAGCATGAACTTAAGGCAGCTTATAGATTGGGGAATTGTAACTAAAGTATTAGTATCTGGTGAGCGAAAAGAATTTTTCACAACAGAAAAAGATGTGCAAGAATTGGCACGAACCATTGCTAAAGAACGTAGCCGCAGAGAAATAAAACCAGTTATAAAGGTTTTAGAAGAAGTATCTTCTATTGAAGATGATGGTACCAAGAAAACACAAGAATTGATAAAACAAACTAAAGCTTTAAAAGAACTAACAGACGATTTGGATACGTTAATGAACAAGTTAGTAAACCAAAAACAAAACTGGTTCACTAAGTCTGTTTTAAAGCTAATGAAGTAGACAATATTTTTTTAAATTTAATTTTCAATATTTTTTGAAAGTTTTAAAATAATAGAATTATGAAAAGATTATACAACATTAACAAATGGTTAATCATAATTACACTTCTCCTCTACTTAACGTTCTATTTAGGAATGCTCTTTCAGATGGTTTTAGGTGTGGGTCAGGTACTCATGAGTTTTTACATGCTTTATAATTACAACAAACTTGAAAAGCAGATAAAATTTCTTTTCAACATTTATTTAGTATCAGTCGTAACTATACTTTCAGTTATTGCCTTTGGAAAAATTATAAGCACAGGCTTCATAACCATACATCTAATAATTCCGATGCTCATTGCTTTTTTTCATTTATATATCACCTATAGAATTCAAAAATCATGAACAAAAATCTAAAGACACCTTTTGGAAAAATTGATTTTTCATGGAGAAAAACGTTTTGGTTATACACAATGCTATTTCCAATCTTATTTATTGATTTCTCATCAATTCAATGGCAAGATTTAGCTTTAAACATTTTACTCTTGTTCTTAACTGTAGGTATAGGTCACTCTGTCGGTTTACATAGAGGCATCATTCATAAATCCTACAAAACAAGCAAAGCATTTAGAAAAATTAGCCTTTATCTTTTTGTATTAACAGGATTGGGAAGTCCATTAAATTGGTTAAAACAGCATTACTTTAGAGACTATTGGCAAAACAGAAATGATTGCCCTAGATATTTTCAATATAAACATTCTTTGTTCACAGATTACTACTGGAATGTTCATCTAACTTTTATTCCAAAAGATTTAGCGCGTTATCAAATTCCAGAAGAGGATTTAAACGATTCAACTATACTTTGGCTGCATAAAACATGGCAATTACATTATATCATCTTTATGCTCCTACTGTATTTTCTTGTTGATTTTAACAGCATGCTTATTGCAACATGTTTACGTACAACTATCATAATTCTTGGCCACTGGTATATTGGCTATGCGTCACATAAATACGGTTATTCAAGACATAAGATTAAAGACGCTGATGAAAGTGGCTATAATGACATTTTATTAGGGCTTATCTCATTTGGTGAGGGTTTTCACAACAACCATCATTCTTATCCAACCTCAGCAAAATTCTCTTCAAGATGGTACGAAATTGATTTTGGCTGGATGATAGCGTGGCTATTAAAAAAGTCAAAAATAATTACATCTGTAAAAACCCAAAAAGGAAATTTAAAACAAACAGCTATTGCCTTTAATTCTACAAATTGGAGATTGCCTAAACTATAACACCATGAAAACACAATCCATACCTTACAGCAATTTCGCAGAACAAAACCGAATAGAAATGGTAGATTTTTACAACGAAGCTACTGAAGACTATGAGTTTTGGAGTAACGATTACAACATGCATTTTGGCTATTTTGTTCCGTTTAAAACAAACCTTTTCAAACGTGATTCTATGCTCAATGAAATGAACATGCAAGTCTCAAAACGGTTAAACATCAGCAAAACTAAAAATAGACTTATTGATTTGGGTTGTGGCATGGGAGCCACTATGCGATATACATTAAAAAAGTACAAAAATGTAATTGCTTACGGAGTAACATTGTCTGACTTTCAGGTGCAAAAAGGCAATGAATTATTAAAAGGCAAGAACGGTATCATACTCAAGGAAAATTATAACCACACATCATTTCAATCTAATACGTTTGATTCTGCTGTAGCTATTGAAAGCTTTTGTCATTCAGGTCACAATTTTAGTTCTCTAAAAGAGATGCATAGACTTTTAAAGCCAGGTGGACGTTTTGTAATAGCCGACGCTTTTCTAAAAAAGGAAAGATCACAACTCTGTAAAGGTGGAAAATACGCTTACAACAAATTATGCAGTCATTGGAGTCTAGAGAAATTAGAGACACATCAATTCATCAAAAAAAGTCTAGAAGATTTAGGTTTTAAAGATATTAAGGTTGAAGATATATCATTTAGAGTTGCCCCATCTGTACTACATGTTCCTTTTGCGATAGCAGGTTTTATTCTAAAAAATTTATTTGGATTTAAAAACCTTAAAAGAGAAAGTCTCCACAACTTAAAAGGGTCTTTCTATGCCTTGTTATCTGGTTTGCACATGAAAAGTTTTGGGTACTACATCATTAGCGCAACCAAACGTTAGGAAAATGTGAACACATACTTATCGTCTTAATATTTTACCTATTTTTGGCTTAGCAATGAGAACGAAAAATGGCTAACCATAAATTAAATCCTAACAACTGGATTGATTTGTATTCAGACTATCTATTTAACTATACCATCTCTAGAGTTAACGATAGAGCAATGGCACAAGATTTAGTGTCCGAAACCTTTCTGGCTGGTCTAAAATCTATGAGTAATTTTAAGGGAGAAGCCTCTGAACGAACATGGTTAATCTCTATACTTAAACGCAAAATCATAGATTATTACCGAAAAATAAATTCTAACAAAGGAAAAGCCGAAGTTAGAATGACCTATAATAGCGATACTGAATCTGAAGGTGATTGGCTCGAGGAACGCGTAGCTGATCCTTTTGATAAAACTGCTGAAGACAAACTAGAGAATAAAGAATTGGGCAATGCAATTTATGATTGTTTGTCTAAGCTGCCCCAAAAACAAGCTGAAGTTTTTAAGATGAAAACCATTTTGGATTACGACACCGAAACTATTTGTAATGAATTAGATATTACTTCGTCTAACCTTTGGGTATTAATACATAGAGCAAGAACAGCTTTAGCTGATTGCATGGAAGAAAACTGGTTTTAAAAACAAAAATGAAAAAAAGTTTTTTATTTATAAGCTGTGAAGAAGCCAAGCATATTTGTGATAAGTCACAATATGGTGAAGCTACAGGTTGGGAGCGTATTAAGTTGGCTATTAGGCTTTCTTGGTGCCGTGTTACAAGAGCTTATTCTAACAGAAACAATAAACTAACAGATGTTATAGAACATGCCGAAGTTAATTGTTTAAAAAACGATGAACGCAACAAAATAAAACAGCTATTCGAAGAAGAGTTAGCGAAGCACCAATAAAACAAGCAACCATAAAATTGGTAAACTCTCTACCCAAAATGCACTATAATATTTCGATTGGTTTTTGTGGGCAAACACTACAAAAAACAGAGTTATAATCACTATTACACTATTTGAAATAATAGCTTTACTTGTTATTTCGTCCTTAAAATATTCCAAGAAGAAGAATACCATTAACAATAAAACACCAATAATTTTAGTCTTCTTTACCCCAATACGTTGAGGGATTGTCGCTAGTTTCACACTATCATAAATTAAATCTCTTATCTCAAAAGGTAACATCAATACAATCACAAAAATAAAACGCTGAACTCCTGTTATTACAACATCTGTATTAATATGAAAATCATTATCAATTAAGGGTAAAAATAGAGTAGCAAACACCCAAACTAAAGCAATAATATAAATCTTTAATCCACTAATTTGTCTTAGGTTTTTTTGACTATCCCTAAAGTATCGTATAGGCATTAAAGGAATAGCGTACAGAAAAGTAACTAGTCCAAAAACCGAAAGGTATATGATTGAATTTATATTTAGTTTTAGAGCAAAATAGCCCATCCCAAAAAAAGCAAATAAAGAAAATATCTGTATTGCTTTTAGCCATGCTGCTAAGCTTCTATGATGAAACTTTGCAACACCAAAATACTTTACAAAATTATAGCCTGTTATAGTGGCAAAAAAAACAAAAGAGAGTACCGCTAGGTCACATTCTAATTCAAACTGAATGAACGTTACCCAAGTCATAGCTACTACAGCCAAAGCCACATGAATACTGCTATTTATGTAGAAGTTAAATATTTGCCTTAAAGTATCCATTAAACAAAAATAATCATTGTGTTAATAACCTCTGTTTTCGGTTAAAAACTTTAATAATTACAACCAAAAAAGAGAGTCGATTTCCGTATTTTTGCATATCAAAAAATTAGCGGAATAAAGAATGAATACGACCTCTTTTGCACTTAGACACATTGGCCCAAACCAAGATGAACAAAAAGCGATGCTTAACACCATTGGTGCTACAAGCATAGATCAATTAATTTCAGAAACTATACCAGCTGGCATACGTCTTAAAAAAGACCTAGACTTAAAACCAGCAATGAGCGAGCAAGAATATCTTAATCACATTTATAGATTATCTCAGCTTAATAAAGTTTATAAATCTTACATCGGTTTGGGATATCATCCTTCTAACTTACCAGCGGTTATCCAACGTAATATTTTAGAAAACCCAGGTTGGTATACAGCTTACACACCATACCAAGCAGAAATAGCCCAAGGTCGATTAGAAGCGTTATTAAATTTCCAAACTATGGTCATTGATTTAACCGGAATGGAGATTGCTAATGCTTCGCTTTTAGATGAAAGTACAGCTGCTGCGGAAGCCATGAGCTTATTATTTGCAGTTAGAGATCGCGATCAGAAAAAAGCAGGTATCAACAAATTCTTTGTTTCTGATTTAGTGTTACCGCAAACCATTGCCTTATTAGAAACTAGAGCAACACCTATTGGTATAGAATTAGAAATTGGCAACGAAGCCGAATACAATTTATCTGGTGAATATTTCGGTGCACTCATACAATATCCTGGAAAAAATGGACAAATCACAGACATAAAATCTTTTATAGAAAAAGCGAACGCTCATAATATAAAAGTAGCTGTTGCAGCAGACATTTTAAGTTTAGTAAAACTAGAGGCGCCAGGAAAATTTGGTGCAGATGTTGTTTTAGGTACTACCCAACGTTTTGGAATACCTATGGGTTACGGTGGTCCGCATGCTGCTTTTTTTGCTACAAAAGAAGCTTACAAACGTGACATTCCTGGTCGTATTATTGGTGTGACAAAAGACACCAATGGCAACAGGGCATTGCGTATGGCTTTACAAACTAGAGAACAGCACATTAAAAGAGATAAAGCAACATCTAATATTTGTACAGCACAAGTATTATTAGCTGTTATGGCAGGAATGTATGCTGTATATCATGGCCCAAAAGGTTTAGAGTTTATTGCGAACAAAGTTCAAAATACTACTGCAACTTTAGCTTCTGCTTTGGAAAAACTAGGACTAGAACAGGTAAATACACATTACTTTGACACTATTCAAATAAAAGCAGATCCTGTTAAAGTAAAATACGAAGCAGAAAAGAAAGAAGTTAATTTCTATTACCCTGATAACAACACGGTTACTATTGCTATAAATGAAACTACTACTATTTCGGACTTAAATGAAATTATTTCAATTTTTGAAGATGTAACCAAAAATAAAACTGAAAAAATTACCACCATTTCTGAAGCTAACACAATTCCTGATGCGTTAAAGCGTCAAACAGATTTTTTAACCTTTGACGTGTTTAATTCATACCATTCTGAAACAGAATTAATGCGCTATATTAAGAAATTAGAGCGTAAGGATTTAGCCTTAAATCATTCAATGATATCCCTTGGTTCTTGTACAATGAAGTTAAATGCTGCTTCTGAAATGTTACCTCTTAGCTGGCCAAGTTGGGGGAACATGCATCCTTTTGTCCCCAAAGAACAAGCCGCTGGTTATCAATTATTGCTTACAGAACTCGAAAATCAACTAACCGAAATTACGGGCTTTGCAGCCACATCTCTACAACCAAATTCCGGTGCTCAAGGTGAGTTCGCTGGCCTTATGGTTATAAAAGCTTATCATGAATCTCGTGGTGATCACCACAGAAACATTTGCTTAATTCCGTCGTCTGCACATGGAACAAATCCAGCAAGTGCAGTTATGGCTGGTATGAAAGTCGTGGTAACAAAAGCTTCTGAAGATGGCAACATCGATATTGATGATTTAAAAGAAAAAGCAGAATTGCATAAAGACAACCTTTCTGCTTTAATGGTAACTTATCCTTCTACTCATGGTGTGTACGAATCTGCAATTAAAGAAATAACAAAGATTATTCACGATAATGGTGGCCAAGTTTACATGGATGGTGCTAATATGAACGCTCAAGTTGGTTTAACCAATCCAGGAAATATTGGTGCAGACGTATGTCATCTTAACCTACATAAAACCTTTGCCATTCCTCACGGAGGTGGTGGGCCAGGTGTAGGGCCAATTTGTGTTGCAGAACAACTAGTACCTTTTTTGCCCGGTAATCCAATCGTAAAAACAGGCGGACATCAAGCTATCTCTGCTATTTCAGCAGCACCTTTCGGATCAGCTTTAGCATGTATAATTTCTTATGGCTATATCTCAATGCTAGGTGCAAAAGGCTTAAAACAAGCTACAGAAGTTGCAATTCTTAATGCCAACTACATTAAAGAGCGTTTGGAAGGTTATTATCCAACTTTATATACTGGTGAAAACGGTAGAGCTGCCCATGAAATGATTATAGACTGTCGAGATTTTAAAGCCAATGGCATTGAAGTTACTGATATTGCTAAACGTTTAATGGACTATGGTTTCCATGCTCCAACAGTATCGTTCCCAGTTGCAGGCACTATGATGATAGAACCTACAGAAAGTGAGAGTAAAGCTGAAATGGATCGTTTTTGTGATGCCATGATTTCTATTCGTCAGGAAATTGATAATGCTTCAAAAGAAGAACCTAACAATGTACTTAAAAATGCACCTCATACACTAGAAATGCTAACTTCAGACGAATGGTTATTACCATATACTCGTGAAGCTGCCGCATTTCCTCTAGACTATATTAAAGACAATAAATTCTGGCCAAGTGTAAGACGTGTTGATGATGCTTATGGTGACAGAAACTTAATTTGTAGCTGTGCGCCAATTGAAGATTTTATTGAAGCTTAGATTTAGATAAATATAAATTAGAAAAGTGCTCAAAAAGAGCACTTTTTTTATTTTATTTTTAAAAGAATGCCAAATAATTGAGAATTTAAAAAAAATATCATTTTCACAAGGCTAATTCATTCTTAAATATAAGAGTTTAACTAGTTTAGTATATTAATAGCAATTTTTTAGATATGGGAATTAAAATCACAGGTACAGGTAGTTATATTCCAAAAAATATAGAAAAAAACGAAGACTTTCATCAACATCAATTTTTGAATGCTGATGGCTCTAAGATAGATTACCCTAATGATGTTATTGTAGAAAAATTTAAAGCCATTACTGGTATTGTTGAGCGTCGTTATGCCGATGACCAACTAGTAGCGTCTGATATTGGCTTCCTTGCTGCACAAAAAGCTATTGATGATGCCAATATAGATGCAGAAACAATTGACTATATTATCTGCGCACACAATTTTGGTGATGTTAGAGCAAACACCATACAAAGTGATATTCTGCCTTGTTTGGCTTCTCGCATAAAGCATAGGCTACGTATTAAAAATCCTAAATGTGTGGCTTATGATATTTTATTTGGCTGCCCAGGTTGGGTAGAAGGTGTTATACAAGCGCAAGCGTTTATTAAAGCAGGTATGGCAAAACGCTGTCTAGTAATTGGTGCGGAAACATTATCTCGTGTGGTAGATAAGCACGATAGAGACTCCATGATCTATTCTGATGGTGCTGGTGCCAGCATTGTAGAAGCTACTGATGATAGTAAGAGTGGGATTTTAGCCCATGAATCCGCTTCCTTTACTTATGATGAAGCTTATTATTTATATTTTGGAAATTCTAACAATAAAGCGTTATGTCCAGATACACGCTACATAAAAATGCATGGTCGCAAAATATATGAATTTGCCCTTACCAATGTAGCACAAGCCATGAAAGATTGTTTAGAAAAAAGTGGTGTAGATATTTCTGAGGTAAAGAAAGTTTTAATACATCAAGCCAACGAAAAAATGGACGAAGCTATTATTAATCGTTTTTACAGACTCTTCAAGTCCAAAGCACCTGAGGGCATTATGCCAATGAGTATTCATAAATTAGGAAATAGCTCTGTGGCTACTGTACCAACGCTTTTCGATTTAATAAGAAACAATAAACTTGAAGATCACCAAATCCATAAAGGAGATGTTATTATATTTGCAAGTGTTGGCGCTGGTATGCATATCAACGCCATTGTTTACAGATATTAATAAAACTATACCGCTGTTGCGGAAATGTAATGTACGAAAAAACATATCCTAACAAGCGATTTAAACTCACACTTCAGTTTTTAAAAAAGCACATCTCAACCAATGAAACCATTTTAGATTTGGGTGTTAAAAATCCTTTTTCTGAAATTATGGTTTCCGAAGGTTATACTGTTGAAAACACCAAAGGCGAAGACCTTGACGAAAACCGTTCTACAATAGAAAATTCTTCAGCTGATGTTGTTACTGCGTTTGAAATTTTTGAACACTTACTCTCTCCTTACGAGGTTTTAAAATCCATTAAAGCTGAAAAACTAGTTATTAGTGTGCCCTTAAGATTATGGTTTGCATCTGCCTACAGAAGCAAAACCGACCAATGGGACAGACATTACCATGAGTTTGAAGATTGGCAACTTGATTGGTTATTGGAAAAAACAGGCTGGAAAATTATAGGCCGTCAACAATGGACAAATCCTGTAAAAAAATTAGGTATTAGACCGCTTTTAAGACACTTTACAAATCGGTATTATATTGTTTATGCTATTAAAAATTCCAAATAACAATTCCTAAATTCCAATTGCTTTTATTTAGTTTTGGAATTTAGAATTTGAAATTTGAACATTTACATCATCATACCTGCTCATAATGAAGATGACTTTATTGGCAAAACACTAGAGTCACTAGCCAAACAAACGCTTTTGCCTAAAAAGTTAATTGTGGTTAATGATAATTCTACAGACCAAACAGAAGCTATTGTAGATGATTTTTCAAAAACACATCCTTGGATTTCTCAGGTGATTTCAAAATCATCAGATCAGCATCTACCTGGTTCAAAAATTATAAATGCGTTTTATAAGGGTTTTGAAACTTTAGATGATAACTATGATGTGATTTGCAAGTTCGATGCCGACCTTATTTTTCCGGATAATTATTTAGAAACTCTGGCTAATCATTTTAGTAAAAACTCTAAACTTGGTATGGCTTCTGGTTTTTGTTATATCGAAAAAGACAATGATTGGATTCTTGAAAACCTAACCAACAAAGATCATATTCGTGGTGCATTAAAGGCTTACAAAAAAGAATGTTTTGAACAAATAGGTCGGTTAAAACCTTCAATGGGTTGGGACACTGTAGATGAGCTTTTAGCAAAATACCATGGTTGGGAAATTCTAACTGACGAAACGCTACATGTAAAACATCTTAAACCAACTGGTCAATCATACAATAAAGCTTCTAAACATCTACAAGGAGAAGCGATGTATAAAATGCGTTATGGGTTTTGGATTACCCTAATCTCTGCCTTAAAACTAGCGTCTAAAAAAGAAAGTTTCAGATTATTTACAGATTATATGTCTGGGTATTTTAAAGCAAAATCTTCAAAAAACGAATTTCTAGTTTCTATAGATGAAGGTAAGTTTATTAGAGATTTGCGTTGGAAAGGGATTTTTAAAAAGTTATTTTAATCAATTACAAAACCTAAAACATCACCAGTAGCACCATTAGGAAAACTGATACCTAAGAGTGCTGAGATTGTTGGTGCTATATCAGGAATAATTGTTTTGTTGTAGGTCTCACCATGTTTAATTCCTTTTCCAAAAAACAATAGCGGTACATGTGTATCGTAGTTAAGCCCGCTACCATGAGTAGACCCTTTTTTGCTATAAGCTATGTATGCAATATCATCTACCACAATGACATCACCCGAACGCTTTTGATTAAAACCATTCTGCAGTAAAGCTTCTATTCCGGTGGTAAAGTTTGTACTATTCATCGCAGTAGCTGTATAAACCTTTGCAATATTAGGATAGCTAATTTGTTCATCTACAAGTGCCTGTTCAACATCATGAATATCTAAACCTAGCTCTTTCAATTTTTCTTTATTAAAAAACAATTGGTTATTACTCACATTTTCAACAATATCAATAGTTCCATATTTTTCGTTTAAAAACTCTTGAAATCGTGCTTTTCTATCATTATAATCTAAATATCCTGAAGGAATTTTCAAAGATTGTAAATATGCAGGTACATCAACAGCTCCATGGTCTGCCGTTAAAAAAGCGGTGTATTCTCCAACGCCCACCTTCTCATCTAAATAATTAAAAAAACGCTCTAAGTCTTTATCTAATCTTATATAAGTATCTTCTATTTCTTTAGAATTTACCCCAAAATTATGACCTACATAATCCGTTGAAGAAAAGCTTACCGTTAATACATCTGTATCTTTATCTTGTCCTAAATTCTCACCTTTAATTGCTGCCAGAGCAAAGTCTACAGTTAAACTGTTTCCGTAAGCTGTTGTTTTTAAAATATCATAGCCATCATTTTCAGATTGAAGGGCAGCTAAATCATAAGGAAAGGTTGCTGTTGACTTCCCCTTAAAACCTCGTTCATACTCATTTAAATCCGAACCGCTTTCAATATAAGTTTCGATAGGTTTGTATGTATCCCAAACTTTCAAGTATGATTTAACTATGTCAGAGCTATTAAAATCATTTACCCATTGCGGCAGATCATCCCTGTAGAATGTACTCGTAATCCAAACCCCTTCATCTTTACCATGAAACCAATAAGCTGCATTAGCTGTATGACCAGCAGGTAAAATAGCACCTCTGTCCTTTATAGCAATGCCAATAGTTTTACCCCTCATTTGTGTAAATAGCCTGTTTTCATCAGCAACAGTTGTGGTTAGCATTCTATGTGGTGACATTTTTCCTGCAGTAGTTTCTGTTCCTACAGAAGCTACTGAATCATCTTGGGCACAATAAACAGTTTCTTTAATATTCTTATCGTACCAGTTATTAGATATGATGCCATGATACTTTGGTGTTGTTCCTGTATAAACTGAAGCATGCCCAGGTCCCGTATAAGTGGGCACATAGTTAAAATGATTGTTCTTACAATTAAATCCTTCATTTATCATTCGCTTAAAACCACCTTCGCCAAACTTAGATTCAAATCGTGTTAAGTAATCGTATCGCATTTGATCTACCACAATACCAACTACTAATTTTGGCCTTAAGTTGGTTTCATTTTGCATTTCAACCAATACATTATCATTGACGTTCTCTTGCGCTCCACATGAACAAAACAAGAATAAAAAGATGATTAAAGAGAAGATACGTTTCATAATATTGCAACCATTTTATAATCTTCAAAAATACGTTTTTTAGAGTATCTTAATTTAAATTAACATTAATAAACTCATCTTTTTTCATACTTTAGCACTAAGAATTTCATACATGAAGTACCTTCATAATATTGGCACTTACTTTATAATGATTAAGGATATGTTTCGCAAACCTACAAAATGGTCTGTGCTAAAAACCTTGATTCTTAAAGATATTGATGATCTCATCATAGGTTCACTAGGTATCGTAGCTTTTATTGCCTTTTTTGTTGGTGGTGTTGTTGCTATACAAACATCATTGAATATCAGCAACCCTCTAATCCCAAAATATCTAGTAGGCTTTGCTACACGCCAGTCTATAATCCTAGAGTTTGCGCCTACTTTTATCTCTATTATTATGGCAGGTAAAGTTGGTTCTTTTATTACCTCTAGTATTGGTACGATGCGTGTTACCGAGCAAATTGATGCTTTGGAGGTCATGGGCATCAATGCCATAAATTATTTGGTATTTCCTAAATTTATTGCGCTTACACTTTATCCCTTCGTAATTTCAATTGCTATGTTTTTAGGTATTTTAGGAGGTTTGGCAGCTTGTGTATATGGTGGTTATGGGACTTTAGAAGACTATATTGAAGGAGTACAGAATGATTTTACACCTTTTCATATGACTTATGCTTTCATAAAAACCATGGTTTTTGCTTTTATCCTTGCCACCATACCATCGTATTATGGTTACTTTATGAAAGGTGGAGCTCTGGAAGTTGGTAAGGCAAGTACAACCTCTTTTGTTTGGACAAGTGTTGTTATAATTCTTCTAAACTTTTTATTAACCAGTTTACTATTAGGCTAATGATAGAAGTTAAGGATTTACATAAATCGTTTGGTGAAGCGCATATTTTAAAAGGTATTTCAACTGTTTTTGATAAAGGTAAAACCAATTTGGTCATTGGTCAGAGTGGCTCTGGCAAAACGGTATTTTTAAAGTGCCTCTTAGGGTTATTTGAATATGAACAAGGCTGTATTTCTTATGATGGCAAAGTTTTTAGTAATCTTAGCAGAAATGAAAGAACGGAATTGCGCTCTGAAATAGGAATGGTCTTTCAAGGAAGTGCACTCTTTGATTCTATGACTATTGCTGAAAACGTCATGTTTCCTTTACGCATGTTTACCAAACAAAGTAAGAGCGAAATGGAAGATCGTGTAGACTTTGTGTTGAAACGCGTAAATCTCGATGGTGCACACCATAAAATGCCAAGTGAAGCTTCTGGTGGTATGCAGAAACGTGTTGCTATTGCCAGAGCTATTGTAAATAATCCAAAATATTTGTTTTGTGATGAACCCAACTCAGGATTGGATCCTAAAACAGCTATCGTTATAGATAATCTCATACAGGAAATAACGGACGAATACCAAATAACCACAGTTATTAATTCTCACGATATGAACTCTGTAATGGAAATTGGAGAGAAAATCGTCTTCTTAAAAGATGGTTATAAAGAATGGGAAGGCTCAAAAGAAACCATCTTTAAAACAGAAAATGAAGCCGTAACCAACTTTGTTTATTCTTCGGAATTATTTAAAAAAGTACGTAGAATGTATTTAGAAGAAAATCAATAGATTTTAATCCCTTTTCACCCTTACTTTATCTGATTTAAGCTCTTGTTTAAGCCATAATAACAACTCTGCTTCTTTTGCTGATGCTATACTATCATTTAAATTTTCCTTCCATCGAATATTTGCAACGGTTATAGTATCCACATTTTTAAAATCATTTGATTCTAGCATTTTGGCATAACTAAAGTACTTTAAATCATTAAATCTTATTTTAGCATCTTTAGCTAACAACATAAAGGAGTTGTTGTCTAACAAATTACTTTTTTCGCTAAATATAGCTTTTAACGTATCAAGTTCTAATTGTCTTACAAACAAAAGGCTATCACGTTGCTCAATAGTAATCAGTGCTTTATTATAAAGATCCATCAAACGTTCTGTGCTCACATTTTTGTTCCCATTAATAACTAAATCAAAATCATTTATATTTTGATAGCCATTAAGTTCCTTCCTGAGATCGCTCTCTGTAGCTTCACTAATTTCACCATTAAAATAAAGTGTAATTCTCTTTTTTTCAGGCTCTATTTTTTCGCGTTGTAGCCAAAGTGATTCGTTTTCTTCAATTTCGTGTTTTAAAAATTGTTTGTAATCACTATCCATTTGACTTTCCCTAAGTACCTTAATAAAGGTGTAAATAGGCCACGCCATTACAATAATGGCAATCAAAAGTGCCAGTTGAGAAATACGTTTACGTTTTTTAGAGTTAGCATATTTCAACATAGGGAAACGAAGCACTTTCAAAACAATAAAAGTGGCTAGAGCGATGAATATGGTATTGATGCCAAAAAGATACATCGCACCACCAAAATAATCCCAATTACTTTTAGCCAAACCATAACCAGCTGTACATAATGGTGGCATTAAGGCAGTAGCGATAGCAACACCAAAGATTACAGAAGCTATAGTTCCTTTTTTAGTACGTGCTATTATTAATGCTAAACCACCAAAAAATGCTATAAGAACGTCTCTAATATCTGGTTTTGTTCTTCCTAATAATTCTGAAGTATCCTCACTTAAAGGAAAAAATTTAAAGAATAACCATGCAGTTAATAAACTCAAAACAATCATGACAGCAAGATTAATCATAGATTTTCTGAGCGTATCAATATCATTAATTGCTATGGATAAACCAACACCAAGAATTGGCCCCATTAAGGGTGAGATTAACATGGCACCAATAACCACAGCAGTAGAGTTAGCATTCAACCCAACTGAGGCTACCATAATGGAACAAACCAAAATCCAAGCTGTCGCACCCTTAAACGGTATATCTGCTTTGATTGCTGCAATTGTAGAATCTCTATCAGTATCATCCCTGAAATCTAAAAGCTCACTTAGAAAATTTGAAATACTCGCAAACAGACCCTGAGCATCCTTTTTTACCGCTTCCTTTTTTTCTTCAACGGCAGCCTCTTTATTCATTTCGTTTGTTACTCTCGAGTTCTCGTCCTCAGAAAAGTTGAATTTATTTTCGTTACTCATATGTTAACCATATTCTTCTCCAAAGTTAGCTTTAACGTTTTGGAGTACTTTTTTAATATCTTGTTCTTTTGCTTTAGGAAAGATAAGCAAAACTTCGTCTTTATCTACAATGATGTAATCTTTTAATCCTTCTACAACAACTATTTTATCTTTTTTGGATCTAATCATATTACCAGAAGCATCCTCCGCTAAAACTCTAGCGTTAACCACAGCATTACCACTAGTATCTTTATCTAACTTGTCATAAAGGCTTCCCCAAGTGCCTAGATCATTCCAATCAAATGTTGCTGGTATGACAAATACATTGTCGCTCTTTTCCATTATTGCATAATCTACAGAAATATTTTCTGCCTTGGAATAATTGTTCTTAATAAAATCATCTTCAGCGTTCGTGTTATATTTATCATAACCGTGTTCAAAGAGCTGATATAATTCTGGTTGATTTCTTTGAAAAGCAGCTACAACCGATTTTGCACTCCACATAAATATTCCTGCATTCCAAAGAAAATTACCTTGTGCTAAAAAAGATTTAGCTGTTTCGTAATCTGGCTTCTCTCTAAACTGATTTACCGGTTTTATTTTGGCTTCACTTCGACTACGCTCAGTGACCGTGTCAAATTCTATATATCCATAACCTGTATTTGGAAATGTTGGTGTAATACCCAAAGTCATCAAGGCATCATTAGACTCACAATAATCAAAGGCTGTTTGTACATTGTTTGAAAATGCGTGTTCATCCTCTATCCAGTGATCACTTGGCGCTACAATCATTACTGCATTTTCGTTTTCTTTTTTGATTTTCAACGATGCATATAAAATACATGGCGCTGTATTTCGCATAGCTGGCTCTAATACAACCTGACGCTTTGTAACACTTGGCAATTGTTCAAAAACCAAATCATTATAACGCTCATTTGTAAGAATAAAAATATTTTCTTCTGGAATAAGTTTTGCTAAGCGATTAAAGGTTTTTTGGATTAAAGTATCTCCTGTTCCTAGCATATCATGAAACTGTTTAGGAAAGTTTTGTGTACTTACTGGCCAAAATCGTGAGCCTACTCCACCTGCCATTAAAATGGCGTAATAATTTTTGTTTTTCATTAATCTAAAATTTCTACCTCAGCATTAGGGTTAAACAAATATAGTTTACCTGTTTTTACCTCAACACATTCTATACGTTTTCTTCTTGTATTTCCTTTTCTAAATACTCTACCATTATAGAGTTTAAAAGTTTTACCCAAAGGTACTTCAAAAACGTAGGTTTTATCTTTACCTTCGTCGAATTGCTTCAATGCTAAGGCGAGTTGCGTATCTGTGTCGCTTGATGCTTTTGGGTTTTTAAAGTGTTTGGCAAGTAATGGCAACAATTCTAACGGAAACACTTCTGGTCTTAAAAAAGGCAACATTAAATGCTGAAAAGTTAGTTTCCACTCTTTACCATGTGGCTTTATAAATCGACCGAATTTAGTGTATGCTTCAAAATGAGCAATTTCATGAACAAGTGTAATTAAAAATCGATAAGCATTTAAATTCGCATTTACCGTTATCTGATGTTTACCACTAGGCAATTGTCTGTAATCACCATGCTTGGTCTTACGCTCTTGCTTTACTTTAACCACTAAATTATCCTTTGCCAGTAGGGCTTTAAGCTGAGCATGTGCTTTCTCTGGCACAAAGTTTAAAAGTTGATTTTGCATTGATGCAAAAATAGATGATTTAAGAAATTAATTTTTAATCACCATCATTTTACTAGTATTATCAATTCTTAGTAAGTAAAGCCCTGTGGCAGCGACGTTAATCTTTAAAGTTGTAGTGGTGCTTACCTCATCAAAATTTCTATTTAAAATATCTATTTGCCTACCACTAATATCAAATATTTCAATCGTTTCAGTTCCATCAGTGTTGGCAATAAAAATCTCACCATCCGTTACTGGATTAGGATAAATAACGATAGCTTCGTGGTTGTCCTCTATACTTAAAGAACCTGTAAAATAAGGTATTGCAAAATTAAATGTATCTTCTGCGACTGTATGCCCAATAAATCTTCCGGGAATGTCATCAGCAGGTGGATGGATACCGCCCCAAATTCTACTTAAACTGGTTTGGTCTGATGCGTCTTGATAAGTAGCCCATTGCAATACTACATCAACAGAAGGACCTTCCTCAAACTCTAAAAATTCGTTTGCCCTAGCAACAAACTCACCTAATCCACCTGGAAAAAATTCACTCCCAGTCATCATGGTCATTAACTCTGATGCAGCCCTAGAAAATGTTGAATGTCCAGAAACATAACCTGCAAAAGGTGGCGTAACAAATGTTGGCCTTTGATACGGATACCAATCCTCAGCTAAAATCCAGCCAACACCTGCCTGATCAGTTTCTGTATTACCAATAAAGTCATGGCCTTTCCATGTGTAAAGTTTTATCTTTCCGACATGTTGATTAGCAAAACCTGCTAATGGATCACCAGCTTCAACTACTTCTATATAACCATCTATCAATTCTATTCCGCCAATATGATAATTATCTAAAGTAATATCTGTGCTCTGCCCACGTTCTGCCATAGAACGTATTGCAGAAATTGGTCTAATGTAATCGTACCAACCTTTTACACTCCATGCAGAAATTGCCGCATCATGCATACCACCTCCCAAAATAAAATAGGCTTTAACATCCCATTCTAAAGAATCTAAAATATCGCCTTGACCCTCAAATCGTCTTTCGAACATTGGGTGATCATTTACATAATTTAGTATAGAAAACCAGTGTCCGGGTGGTGTCTCAGAATCTGGTCCATCAGCCCAAAACTCAGCAAGTACTCTAGCATAATCACCTCTAGGTACCATATTAACCTCATATGGATTACCTGTTACAGGATTTATTGTATGGCCACTACTATCAAATCCACCGTCAAAGAAATTATAGAAGTTAGGATATTCCGTAAAACTAGTTGGAAAGGTGCTTATATCAACATTACCAATAGAATTAGGTGAAATATCCCACATAACTCCATCGTTTTGGTCTAAGTGAGATTGCCACACAGAAACCATAGAAAATCCCCATTTATAAGCATCGCTTGCTTCATTTTCTTCAGTTAAACTTATGTAAGGTGGATCAGAAGGATCATGAAATATGTGGTAATCATTTCCATCTCGCTGATAGGTTACCTTATCTTCTTCACTCAATGCAAAACCATAAACATTTCCCCATTCCGGACTTAAAAATGGTGGTACGTTACTATCTATAATATTTCCTCCCTGATCAATAAATGAATCCAGACCTAATGGCTGCCAACGGTTTGGATCTTGAATTGGAGGATTATTATTATCGTCTAATGCATAAGCTTGATTTGCTGGCTGGTAGTAGGCATTGTCGTAACCTGTTGCTTCTCTCGATCCATCTTGTAAACCATAATCTATAATAGACTGAGCAATAAAATTACCTAATGCTGCTGCATCCCCATCTTCGTACATTAAAGATGTATTATTGATATCATAACCTAACTTTTCCATGAGTAAATCAAACCTTGCTTGAGTTTCTTCAAGTCCTGGAGAATTTTGAAAACGGTGTGTCATCAAACGATACATAGCATAACTAATCGCCTTACTTACCGAAACTTCCAAATCTTCATTTGGCGTAAAATCTTCCAACACTGTTGTAAAACCATGAACTGTATTTCCTATTAAATACGGTGTAGCTGTATCGTCGTAGATTGCCCAAGCATCGTACATTGCAACACTGGTATGAAACAAGTTTCTTGCATGTACTGTAGGTCTTGCAAAATCGTCTCTAATAGCTTCTAATAATGCTTCATTCCATAGTCTTGCAATCGAAACATTTTCAGGAAGATTATCAACCCCTAATTCTACATCTATTGCTACTTCCTGACTAGAGCATTGCTCATCTGTTTCAGTAATAGCTACTCTTCCTGAATCTTCTAAATGCCACCTAACAGTTATTGTGTTTGTGCCTTGGCCACTTATTAATTCTCCACCTGAAACAATCCAATTTGCTGTAGAACCAGGCGCAATGTTATATGTATATATTTCTGTTCTTAAGAAAGAAGAATTTGTATTACCTACTATAGTTTGAGAAGGTAAATAAACACACGAGCCATCATCTAATGTAGCATCTGGATTGTAGTTACAAGAAACAGGGTCTGTACATCCATATACTTTCTGACTTGGGGTAATATTTAAAACCTCTAAGCCAACGCCTTCAGTTAATTTTACTGTAGTATTTGAAGATATATTTGTATAATTTTCTACTAATCCTGAAGGCCACTCTACCTCTAGATTAAGTACTTGTGTTGCATCATTTAAACCAAAATGTACTGCCTGCAAACTTTGACTTAAAAAACCTACTCCAGTGTAGTAACGCTTTAAAATTCCATTTGCAGTTGTTAGTGTTAATGTTGTGCCAATTGCATTTCTGTTAGATGTTGTACCTTGCAAATGAACTTTGAACCAATTTAAGGTTGTATCAGCATCATCAAAATTCAAAAGTTTATTTTCATAAAAAATTACAGAACCATCACCATTAGTAATCAACATATCTATATCACCATCATTGTCATAATCAAAATCTACTACTTCTACACTTTCCGTGTTGTCATTTACACCTAATTCAATTGAAGCATTTTCAAAAATCGGTTGCCCTTGACTATGAAGGTTTCTATAATAGACATTTTGCTCTGGTCCTCTGGCTTCAAAATCATAACCATTCACGATAAATAAATCTTCATCACCATCTAAGTCAAAGTCCGAAAATCGTGCTCCCCAAGCCCAACCTGATCCAGCAATTCCGTAAGAAGCAGAAGCATCAGAAAAATTATTTGACCCATTATTTTGTAGGAGAACATTTTCATCAATTCCAGTATGGAAAAAATCAAAATCACCATCATTATCAAAATCACCTATGGCAAGCCCCATATCATCTATCATATTATCTAATCCATAGGTTGCTGCATCTTCTGCAAACGAAGTACCATTCTGATTGATGTATAAATAGTTTGGGTCTTCCAAATCATTTGTGACAATTAAATCCATCCACCCATCATTATTTACATCAAAAGGAAATGGTGTATAACTGTATTTTGATTCTGCTTCCATAAGTCCTAACGTAGCTGTAACATCCGTAAAAGTATTATTACCATTATTTCTATACATAGAATTAGAATCGCACCTACTCCAATCAGTAATGTAAATGTCCAATAAACCGTCATTATTATAATCTAACCAAGTGGCACCAATGTTTAAACAATCGTTAGTTGCACCAAAACCAGAAATCTGAGTAACATTGGCAAACGTGCCATTACCAAGATTTCTCCACAGCTGTACCTTTAAAGAATAGGTTAAAAACAAGTCTGGAAAGCCATCGTTATTATAGTCTCCCCAAGATGCGCTGAACTTATATCCTTGTTGTGCCAAAGTGAGTTGTACGTCTTCTTCAGCGGTTAGCAATTCTACTAATCCAGATGCTTCTGTGACATCAGTGAAAGATCCGTCATTATTATTTCTATAAAGACGGCTAAAACTAGTTGTATCATCAGGGTTTTCAACGGCATTAGCAACAATAAAAATATCTAGATCGTTATCCCCATCATAATCTGCAACTGCAACACCATTATTGTGAGCCAAATTTTCTAGACCAGCAACAGTTTCTATACGTTCAAAATTTTGAGCACCAATAAATTGATTTATAAATACTATTATAAGAAAGCTTAGTAAGGATTGCTTACAGTTGGGTAATTTTATAACCATAAGTTTTTTTTTTAAATATAGAAATTACCTTATAATTTTAATAATTCTGGCAGCAAATTCATATGATAAAAGGTATTGGTCGCTTTTTTATGCAATTCACCCTTATAATCATGTGCCGTATACCCAAAAACATCAAATCCTCCTTTTACAGCAGCTTCAATTCCTATCGAACTATCTTCTATTACCAAACATTCGTCAATTGTAAATCCCATAGCTCTAGAAGCCCACAAAAAAACAGCTGGATCTGGTTTCCATTTTCCAATAGTGTAACAACTAAATATTGTTTTTTCCTGAAAAAAAGATGATAGACCTGTGAGCTCTAAGTTGAGCTTTATTTTATTCATTGGCCCACTTGAAGCCACACAAAATGGAATTGTCAAATCTCGAAGTACATCTTTGACACCATCAATAGGCTTAATCTCATTTTTAAATCTTTTGAATGATTCTTTTCTATATTGCTCTTCAAAATCATTTGGCAGCTCTTGCGTAATTAGCTTTGAAATTTTGTTAGCACACTCATTAAAGCTATTTCCTTTAAAATGCATGTAGGCGTACTCTAGGTCAATATAAGCACCCAATTGATTGGCTAAATCTACCATCACTTGATTACTGATTGGTTCGCTATCGACCAAAACACCATCACAATCAAAAATAATGCACTTATATTTTTTAGATTTTGGTTTCATTCAACGGATTACACATGACATAAAAATGGTGACAATCGTCACATTTAAATTCAAAAAATTTCTTTAAATTTAAGTTCTTAGGTTATCAAAAATAAAGCATTTTAAAAATAGACTATGGCATTTATAGATTATTATAAAATCTTGGGTGTTGACAAAAATGCCACAGAAGCCGAAATCAAAAAGGCCTACAGAAAATTGGCTAGAAAATACCATCCTGACCTCAATCCAAATGACAAGGAAGCTGAAGTAAAATTTAAACAGCTCAATGAGGCCAATGAGGTATTGAGCAATCCTGAGTTTAGGAAAAAATATGATAAATACGGCGAGCACTGGAAAGATGGAGAGGCATATGAAAAAGCAAGACAGCAACAGCAACAGCAGTCGCAAAGACAATATGGACAAACTTCAGGGTTTGAAGACTTTGGAGGTGGCGCAGAATACTCAGACTTTTTTGAATCCATGTTTGGTGGGAACTTCTCTAGAAGCTCTCGAGGTAGAAATGTAAAATTTAGAGGCCAGGATTATAATGCACAACTACACCTAAATTTAAAAGATGTTTACAATACGCAAAAACATGTACTAACTGTAAATGGAAAAAATATTAGGTTGAGTATTCCCGCTGGTGTTACCAATGGTCAGATTATAAAAATAAAAGGTAAAGGCGGCAAGGGGGTGAATGGTGGTCCGAACGGCGATTTGTATATTGAATTTATAATTGAAAACAATACACCTTTTAAACGTGACGGTGATAATCTATACAAAATTGTCGATTTAGATCTTTACACCGCGATTTTAGGTGGAGAAATAACCATTGACACATTTAGCGGCAAAGCCAAACTTAAAGTAAAACCGCATACACAAAATGGCACTCAGGTAAAACTTAAAGGGCAAGGGTTTCCTAAATACAAAAAAGTAAACGATTTTGGTGATTTATACATCACCTACAATGTAAAACTTCCTGAACGCTTAAGCAACAAGGAGAAAACGCTTTTTGAAGAATTGGCAAAACTACAGTAGCAAATGAATACAATACACTACATAACGGTATCAGAACTTTGTACCCATTACAAAATGGAAGTGTCTTTTTTTAATGGGTTAAGGGATTATGGATTGATCGATGTCATCTCCATAGAAAAAACTGATTATGTTCATCGGGAATATATTGCTGATTTGGAAAAAATGATGCGTCTGTATAGAGACCTTAATCTCAATTTTGAAGGCATTGATGCGGTTTTTAATCTTCTAAAAAAAATCGACTATTTACAAAAAGAGCTTAATTCTACCAGGAACAGGCTTCAAAGGTTTGAAGACTTATAAAAATAACCTATGGAGTACTGTTTGAAACCTGTAGCACTTTGCCGTTGTAATACTTATTCCCTTTTAAAGAAAATTCAAAAATATACGCCGCCATTTCGAAGGCCGTCGTTGGAGCCTGATAGTCAGGAAAAGCTTCTTTAAGCATTTCTGTTTGCACAGCACCGAGTGCTAAAACATTAAATTGAGGCCCAGTTTCTTTATATTCTTCAGCTAGTAATTCTGACAAAGTTATGACAGCCCCCTTACTGGAACTATATGCCGATAAACCAGGGAATTTCACACTTCCTTGGATACCACCCATACTACTAATGGTAACCACATGACCATTTTTTTTCATGTAAGGTAATACTACCCTCGTCATTTCGGAAACCCCAAAAACGTTAGTCCTGTATACGTCCTCAAAATCCTGAAAAGTGGTTTGTGAAAAGGGTTTATTTAAGAGTGTCCCTGCATTGTTGATAAGAATGTCCACTTGGTCCCATTCCGCTTTGATAAATTCTACAACTTTCTTATAATCTTCTTTATTGCATAAGTCAAAAGCAAAGGCTTTGACGGTTTTTAACCCCAGTTCATTGATGGGATTTGAATTTCTAGATAAAGCCAAAACATTATGACCTTGATTAGCAAAAAGTTTTACCAATTCTAATCCAATACCTCTACTCGTTCCCGTTATAATAATATTTTTACTGTTCATTTAATACCACTTCTTTGGTTGGTGAATTCATCATACCCTCTAACGCTGGAATCATTTTATTGACAAAGTTGGTCATATGGATATAATCCATTTTGTCGGCTTCATCATCTACATGATGATAGTAATCAAAATTTGTAAAATCAAAAGTTGAAATAGCATGTGCAGGCATATTAAATTCTTTAAAGAATGGATAATTATCCGACCTGTAGAAAAGTTGAAACTCTTTGGCTTTTGGAAAGAAACCCACAACTTCTTCACCTGCATATTTATTAAGTATTGGTGCAAAATTAGAACGGTTGTAACCACTCATATAAGCCATAGACTCTTCTTTTGATCGTGGCACACCAATCATCTCAAAATTTATCATAGTATACGCATTTAATCCAGCTTCATTTAAACGCTTGGCTAAATGTGCCGATCCCTTAAGTCCCATTTCTTCAGCTGAATAAAGTGTAATTAGAATACTACGCTTATTAGTCTTTGATTTGGAAAAGTATCTTCCAAACTCCATAGCCGCTATTGTTCCTGAGGCATCATCATTAGCTCCATTAGCTATACTGTCACCTTCTACTACTTTTCCTTTCCCAATATGATCATAGTGGCCACCTAAAATAATAAACTCATCTTTTAATTTATCATCAGTTCCCTCAATCATACCCACCACATTGTAACCAACAATATCATTGAGCATAAAAGAATCTCTATACGACTCGAAATAGGGTTTTATTCCATTTCGTTTGAAATAATTTTCAATATAGACTGCCGCTTTTTCAATACCTCTACTCCCTGTTGCCCTACCTTGCAATTCATCCGATGCTAGATATTCCATACTCGTTTTAATGTCTTCAGCCTTTACTGTAATTTTTTCAGAACTCTTCCCAGGTGCACCATCATCTCCTTTTTGTTTGATTGCACAAGACACAATTAGAACTAGAATTAATATTGAAAATAATTTTTTCATAACACTCTATGGTATTTTAGGTTTAAAGATAAAAAACCTGACTTGAATCCAATCAAATCAGGTTTTAAATTTATTTTGAAACTCTGAAACGCATTCAGAATCACAAATTAGATTATACCAGCATTGTCACAGGATTTTCTATATACCCTTTTAAGGTTTGAAGAAATTGCGCCCCTGTAGCACCATCTACCGTTCTATGATCACATGCCATCGTTAACTTCATAGTATTTCCAGGAACGACTTTACCATTCTTAACAACTGGTTTTGAAACGATAGCACCAACAGACAAAATTGCCGAGTTTGGCTGATTAATGATAGAGGTAAAACTCTCTATTCCAAACATCCCTAAGTTGGAAATGGTAAAGGTACTCCCCTCCATTTCATCGAGTGTTAGCTTTTTATTTCTTGCCTTAACCGCAAAGTCCTTAACAGCTGCGCCTATTTGTGTTAAACTTTGCTCGTTTGCAAATTTTACAACTGGCACTACCAAACCATCTGGTACTGCTACTGCCACACCTATGTGAACGTGATTATTCATCTTCATTCTATCATCAAACCATTGGGAATTCACCTGAGGATGTTGTTTTAACGCCAAAGCACATGCCTTAACAATCATATCGTTGAATGAAATTTTTGTATCTGGTAACGAATTGTATTGTTCTCTAAACGCAATAGCATTGTCCATATCAAATTCCACATTTAAGTAATAGTGTGGCGCTGTAAACTTAGATTTTGCTAAATTTTTAGCAATGGCCTTACGCATATTAGAATTTGGCACCTCATCAAAGTCTTCTACACCAGTAGGAACAAATTTACCTACACTTGCAGATGCTTGTGATGGAGTAAAATTCTCAATATCTCGTTTCACAATTCTACCGTTTTCACCAGAGCCTTTGACCTGAGACAAGTTAACACCTTTCTCTTCTGCCATTTTCTTGGCTAAAGGTGACACAAAAATTCTTCCGGTTGAATTTGAAACTGAGGTTGTTGGAGCGCTAGTTGACCCTACCTTGGTTTCAGCTTTTTTAGGCTCTTCTTTCTTTTCTTCTTTAGGTGCAGTTTTAGCTTCGGTCTTTGCTTCTGATTTTGATTCTGAACCACTGGCTTTAAAGTTTTTTGCCACACCAGAAATATCTGTACCAGCAGGACCAATAATAGCTAATAATGCATCTACTTTGGCAGACTCACCTTCTTCTAAACCAATATGTAAAAGCGTTCCTGACTGAAAAGACTCAAACTCCATAGTAGCCTTATCGGTCTCAATCTCAGCAAGAATATCGCCTTCTTCTACCTCATCACCAACTTTCTTTAACCATGTAGCCACGGTTCCTTCTTCCATGGTATCGCTTAAACGAGGCATAGTTACAACAGTAACTCCTTCTGGCAATTCCTCGGAGCTTTCAGCTCCGGTTGTATCTTCTTTTTTATCTTCAGTTTTTTCTTCAGACTTTGTTTCTTCTTTGGTTGAAGAATTACCCTTTAATAAATCTGAAATGTCTTCACCTTCTTCCCCAATAATAGCTAAAAGTGAATCTACTTTAGCAGTTTCACCTTCGTGAATACCAATATGGAGCAATATCCCTTCATTAAAAGACTCAAATTCCATTGTTGCTTTGTCAGTTTCAATTTCTGCTAAAATATCTCCTTCTTCAACTTTGTCACCAACTTTTTTTAACCAAGTAGCAACAGTTCCCTCTTCCATTGTATCGCTTAATCGCGGCATGTTTATTACTTCTGCCATAGCTTATAATTTATGTTGAATAAATGGATAATCTTCTTGCTCGTATACAGCATCGTACATAACGTTCTTTTCTGGATATGGAGATTCTTCCGCGAATTTCTCACATTCAGAGACAAGTTTTTTAACACGCTTATCTATTGCTTTAATTTCTTCTTCAGTTGCGTATTTATTCTCTAAAATAATATCTAAAACCTGAGTAATAGGATCTATTTTTTTGTATTCTTCTACTTCCTCTTTAGTTCTATAATGCTGTGCATCAGACATGGAGTGTCCTCTGTATCGATATGTTTTTACTTCCAAAAACGTTGGACCACCACCTTTTCTTGCGCGTTGAATAGCTTCATCAAAAGCTTCTGCAACTTTTATAGGATTCATTCCGTCGACTGGACCTGATGGCATTTCATAACCAAGACCAAGTTTCCAAATATCAGTGTGGTTTGCCGTACGTTCTACAGAAGTTCCCATAGCATAACCATTATTTTCACAAACAAATACAACTGGTAAATTCCAAAGCATTGCCAAGTTAAAGGTTTCGTGCAATGATCCCTGCCTTGCAGCACCATCACCAAAACAGCAAATAGTTACTGCATCGCTTCCATGGTATTTATCACCAAAAGCTATACCAGCTCCTAATGGGATTTGCCCCCCTACGATACCATGACCACCATAGAACCTATGTTCTTTTGAGAAAATATGCATAGAGCCACCTAAACCTTGAGATGTTCCTGTAGCCTTACCGTACAACTCAGCCATAACGCGCTTTGGATCTACACCCATTCCTATAGGTTGCACATGATTACGATATGCTGTAATCATTTTATCTTTAGTTAAATCCATAGCATGTAAAGCTCCTGCCAATACAGCTTCCTGACCATTATATAAGTGAAGAAATCCTCTTACTTTTTGTTGAATATATACTGCGGCAAGTTTATCCTCAAACTTTCGCCAAAATAACATATCCTCGTACCACTTAAGGTAAACTTCTTTGGTGATTTTTTGCATTTTTGATTCGTTCTTTTAATCCGAATAACAAAAATAACATATTAGTTAGTAACCAAAAAACCGAAAATTGTAAAATTTGTTACGAAAACGTTATAGGAAACTTCTATCGAAACCAAGAGGCAATAAATTTGCTAGAGAGTTTGATTTTACGACCTTACCTGTAGCGCCCATAAAGTAAATCTCTACGGATTGATCTTGTTTTATTTCATATTCTGAAATAGATTGCCTGCATGCTCCACAAGGTGGAATTGGCGAGTCTGTTACTTGATTTTGGGATGAAGCCGTTATGGCAATTTTTAAAATCTTAGCTTTTGGGTATTTAGCACCAGCATAATAAATGGCTGTGCGCTCTGCACACAATCCTGAAGGATAAGATGCATTCTCTTGATTACTACCTACAACAACTTCGTTATTATCTAATAGAATCGCAGCACCTACCTTGAATTTTGAGTAAGGCGCATAAGCATTTTCTCTAGTTTCAATAGCTGATTGCATTAGTTGTTGAATATCATCAGGAAGCTCGCTTAAGCCTTCATAAACTTTAAATGTTGATTCAATCTTAACTTCCTTCATATTCAAAATCTTTGTTAGACAAAAAAACTATTGCTTTTAGACAATAGTTTTTTTAAAATCATTTTATTTATAAATTCTAATATTCATCATACTCGCCATCTCCAAAATTGAATGTCAATGAAAAACGCAAAGTATTTTCTAACGGACTCTGTACTCTAGATGCTGAGAACAAATATGATAAATCTAGATTAATAGTTGTGTATTTAAATCCTGCACCAATGGCAAAAAACTTTCGAGCTCCTTTATCTTCAGCTTCGTTGAAGTAACCTGCTCTGAAAGCAAAGTTTTCTTGGTATGTGTACTCAGCTCCTAAAGCCCAAGTAAACTCTCTAAGCTCCTCACTGAAACCTCCAGGTGCGTCGCCAAAAGACTGAAAAATTCCACTTAAAAAACTTACGTCATTATCTTGTCCTTGAGTAATAATTGTTGGTTCGCTTTCGTCAACATCTGGAGTGCTAGGATCATCATTTGTTTGCTCACCATCACCATTGGTATCTACAAAGCCAAACTTTGGAGGTGTTGGCACCAACAATTTAGAAACTTCAGCTGTAATACCTAATTTACTATACTCATCAAAAATAAAATCGAAACCAGCACCCAATCTTAGATTTGTAGGCTGAAAGTTTTCTCTCCCTCCATCATCATATTTAAACTTTGGTCCTAAATTTTGAATCGCAAAACCTGCTCTCCAACGACCATTAAAATCATTATAGGCTTCTTCTTCACTTTGGTAATAGCCAGTAATATCTGCACCAAACGTACTAGCTGCATCTGCATTGGGATCTACTTGATCAATTCTTAAGTCGGATCTCATATAACGCACTGCCACTGCCATTGCAAATTGATCTGCCAATCTTAATGTGTAAGCAACATCTGCTGTTAATTCGTTCGGTTTTACATTAACACCAGGATCATTTTCGCTTTGGGTTAAAAGAATTTCACCTAAACTAAAATATTTAAAACTTGCTGATACAGCACTATACTCATTTAGTCTGTTAAAATAAGTAGCATAACTTATTGAGATGTCATTTACTAATCTACTCAAATAAGGTGTATAACTAAGGCTGACACCAGATTTTGCTTCTGAAAACACGTATTTTGCAGGGTTATACTGTTGCGAGAATCCGTCCATAGAAGTCGCCACACCCATATCTCCCATTGATGCTGATCTTGCGTCTGGTGCTATAAGCATAAATGGAACACCTGTGGTTATTACAGAGGATTGATCTGGGAATGTTATGGTTTCTTGCGCAAACGTAAAACTTAATGTTACTAAAGCGATAAGGGTTATTGCGTATTTCTTCATGTTCTAATTAGGTTATTAGTACTAAGTCCTTAGCACTAATTCGTTAGCAAATATAATTTATTATTAGAGTATGACAAGTTTTTGAATTTTTTCAACTTGTTTATTTAAACGGTTAGATCTTACTTTTAGTTTATATACATACACACCTTTCCCTATTTTATCACCAAAATCATCTCTACCATCCCAAACAATACTTCTAGACAAAGAAGATGAGCCACTACCGCAGCACTCATCAGAACTTGTTTGTCCATTGAGTGTTCTAACAAGTTTTCCTGAAACTGTAAATATCTGAACCGATACATCTAAAGGCTCTGAACTATTATGGTTAAACCAAAACTCTGTGTAATTCACAAATGGATTAGGGTAATTAAGTACATTCTTAACAACTAATTCTTCATCTTTATCAAAGACCGTAAATTGAATCTCAGAGGTGGATGAATTATTATAGGTGTCCCAAGCTTTTAAAGTAAGCGTGTGTAATCCAGGCTCTAAATCCCTAAACGGATATGTAACAGTTCCGTTTGTGTAATCATCTACATTTGCTTGATAATAGTCATTTAATACTATTGGATTAGTTTCATCTCCATCTATTATAGCTGTTATATCATGACCGATACCACTTGCTGTGTTTATCCCATTATCATCCTGAAGTTTAGCTAACAAACTTGGTGATTCATTAGTTATACCTCCAGAGACAAAATTCTCATCGTTCATGAATAGACTTATTACTGGCCCTATATTATCTTCTGGTGCATTTTCATTTATGCCCCCAACCATTATATCAAAGTTGGCACCAGCCTTGTCTGATAATGGATTATTGCTTTGTGCATAAAAACTAACTTTTCCATTCCCAATAGGTATACCAATATCTCTAGGCACAATGAAGTCAAATTCAAATTGGCCATTTTCAATTGTTGCTTGCCCTTTGAATATAATTTCACCAAGTGTTGTGAAGTTTAAGAAAATTGTACCACTACCATCACTTGTTCCGTCATTTGCTAGAGTTTGTCTTTGAATTCTTTTATCAAAAACAGTAGCAGTTAGTGTACCATTGTAATTAGATAATAAATTACCATTGAAATCTGTAACTTCCCCAGACAATTTAGTATAACTTAGTGCCTTAAGCGTATCTACAGGTTGGGTAATTTCTACATCATTAACTTTGGTCAATCTGATATCTGGCTGAGGAAACGCCAATTTCATCGCAGGATCACCAATTAAAAAAACAAGTCGCTTTTGTGTAATCCCTGCTATGTTATTATCGGTCTTAGTCAACCTTAGAACTTCTCCTATAGGCAGGTAATTATTAGATCCATAAGCAAATAAATAATTATCTAAAGTCTCATTAAAACTCTCACCTACAGTAACAAATATTTGCCTGGTTGTTGTCATTAAACCAATAGCACCCCCTGTTTTATTCCAATATGTAAACTCTCCTGCAGTTGGTCTATTGGGATCATCAAATTTAGTATACTCGCATGTTACTGTTATAAAAAGATTGTATTTGCAGATATTATTGATTTCTTGAGCATCGAATTTATCAAAAATACGTTCTTTTGCTAACCCATCTTCGCCACCATGTCCAAAGTAATTTACAACCACAGCACCAACCTCAATGGCATCTTTAAAAGCTTCGTTCACCTGAGGATATCGGTCTCCTGCAGAAGAAGACTCCTGTTCATACGCATCGGTATGAATTTTCACAACATTAAAAAACGGTTTATCTGTCTCGATATTAGTTCCTAGGTCATCTGTTGTTTCTTGTAAAGTTCTTTCCCATCCTACATCAACATCATCAGATACTAATAATATATTATTTCTCCAACTTCCATAAGCTTCGAGCTTGTAATAGGATTCAATTTTATCTACCATCTCCTTTGCTCGCTGAAGGTCTTCTGCTAATATTCTACCTACAGCAACATCCATTCTATCCATACTACCCATGCCACCTTCATTATTGTCTAACATGGCATAAAAATCATCAGAAACAAAAGAGTTTGTCAGACTAAAACTAGATGTAGAATACCATGAGGGTACTAAGTTAGTATTGTTATTCAGTCTGTCTTTATAGTCATAAGAGCCTTCACCAAACAAGCATATATATTTTAATCTTTTACTTGGAACACTTGCATTATCATAAACATATTTTATGAAATTTCTTAATGCAGCTATATCTTGACTTCCTGTACTAAACTCATTATAAATAGTTTGCAGATCAACAACCTTTACATTAAGACCATATTGATCTCTATTAATCTGAGCCAAACGCTCTGCTTGAGATAAAAGTTCTGTTGGTGATAGAATCATATAATCTATATCCTCAAAAGCACCTTGATTATTTAAGAATATTGTCCCTTTTAAATTTTGATTTGCCAAGGTACTTCTTGAATCTTTTTTTGGCTGTAAAGCGTTTACAACAGAAAATGCTAAATACGTGCGTTCTTCGCCAGAAATGGCTTTAAAGCTTAGGTTACTTTGTCCTTCTGGATTTAAAACATTTGAAACGTTAAACCTATCTGTTATATCCCAAACTTCTTGAACACCAGAAGCATTAGACAAATTATACTCTACAACACCTGGAGTAGTAATCACATCATTGTTTTTAAACACTAATTGATCTCCAGCATATGCCAAGTTTCTTGTTGCTTCAATATTTATATGATCTAAATAGGCGTTTGCCGACGGGTTACCGTTATTGTTATAATCTAGTGTTACTGTTATTGCATCTGTAGAAATATTGACATCACCTCCATAGGCATTTGCAGTACCTAGTACAGATCCTGGGCTAATAATTCCTAAACCAAGGCTGGAGACAAAATTCCCATTTATAGTAATGCCCATTGTAGTGCCATCAGTTTCTGAAACCGAGCCTACGGCAATATCAAAACGAACTGGCTCACTAGTAACTAAGTTTGGAAATTGAAAATTATAGACACGTTGGTTTTCAATAGCAAAATCATCACCAAACCATCGTCTTCCTAATTTGGCTAAATTATACTCATCAACCTCATAAAATTGATAATCTTGAAACGTATTAATTTGAATATCTGCTGCTGTATCTATAACTGGCATTTGCTGAATTCTTTTACCATTGCCAGAACTTACATTTACATAGTAATATGTTTTGTCCGTATATAGGTTAAGATTGGTTTGGCTTTCAACGCTGTAATTCTTTGGCCCTTCACCATAAAATAGGATATAATCGCCATTATCAAAACTCCCATCTTCTTCACCAACAAACTTTACAGCATTCTCTACAACATCAAACGGATAATTAGCAGAATTCAATAAGGGTAACATTCGCCCACCGTTGCCATATATTTTTATTGTTCTTGGGTCTACAGAATTTGTATTTATACCCAAACTGTTCAAAAACCCTTTTGTTAATCGAAAAACACCAGACTCTTCTATATAAAATTTGTACCATTGTCCTGAACTTAAAACGGAATTTGTAATTTCTGACTTTGCTACAACCTGAGATCTATTTGCTGTTATGTTATAGTTTATGATAAAGGATTTAATCTTTTTATAAACCCCTCTGTCATTAATAATAGGGCTAATTTCAAAATAATATCCGCGTTTCTCTCTGGCATTGGTATTGTAAAATTTGTATTGAGGAGAATTTGGAATAAGATTAGTATTTAAGTTTTTAAGACCGCTTTGAGTAATAGTTTCATAAGCGATATTAGATAACGTAACCGAATTTTCATCTACAATACCGCCGTTGCTATCCCATTGAGAGAAGAATAAAAGACCGTTCTCGTCATCATAGCTAAAATGTTTTTCATCGAATCCAGGAACAGTTATTTTTCCGTATTGTGTTTCTAAAACTTTATCACCATTCCATTCAATATTAAATTGTTTTTGTTGTCCAAAAGTGAACAAACCCAACAGAGTGAGAATAAAAACAAAGCAATTTTTCATTTAATATTTTATGATTTAAGCGCCTGAAATTCGTAAAAGCTAATAACACTAACCTGATATAGCACAAATTACAGTAGAATAACGACTAAATTATAGGCTTATTATAGTACTTCAATTTTTATTTCAAAAATACAACAATAATTTATTTTAGCGCTCGTTATTATAGAGCAAAATACATCGTTAAATAGACCAAAAATCCGTTGTCGTGTTCAAAAAAAAGGATGAAATGCATATTTTTTTGAATTTTCAGGCGAAAAAAAGTTGTTGGTTTACCTTTAATTGTTATATTGCGGAACTAAAATTTAAACGAGCTTACTTAAACATATGGATATGAAAAATGTCTCAAACCTAAAATTTTTAATTGCACTGACGCTCTGCGCTAGTATTGTTAGTTGCAAACGCAACTCTAACTCAGGCAATGTAGATAGTGCAACTGGCTGGAAAATCAACGATAAAAACGGTGGTTTTCAATATAACACTAGTTTCAAAGAACAAGAAACACCTCCTGGTACAGCATTTATTGAAGGTGGAACTTTTACAATGGGCAAGGTACAAGATGACCCTATGCACGATTGGAACAACACTCCAAACCAACAGCATATTCAGTCTTTTTACATGGACGAAACCGAGGTTACAAATCTTAACTACTTATTCTATTTAGATTATCTTAAAAGAGTCTATCCACCTGACGACCCAAACTACGCCCTAATTTACAAAGGAGCACTTCCTGATACACTAGTTTGGAGAAATCGCTTAGGTTATAATGAAATGATGACCGAAAATTATCTACGCCATCCAGGTTATGCAAACTACCCTGTTGTAGGTGTTAGCTGGATACAAGCTGTTGAATATGCAACATGGAGATCTAACCGCGTAGCTGAAATGTCATTACAGGATGCTGGGTATATTAAAAGAGATGCTCAGTACACCGATTTAAACGCTGAAAGTACTTTTGATGTAGATACATACATCAATGCACCAACTCAAACATACGGTGGCAACTCCGATGTTTTAGAAGGCGGTAAAAGAAGACAACAAACAGATGCTGATGGAAACCCTATTAATGTTTATGCTAATAGAGAAACTGGAGCAATTCCTGTTAAATACAGACTACCAACTGAAGCAGAGTGGGAATATGCTGCTTTAGGAATGAGTGAATTAAGAAGCTATAACGTTTATAGAGGTCGTAAGAAATATCCTTGGGATGGACAATACACAAGATCTGGAAAGCGCGTAAATCGTGGTGATCAACTTGCTAACTTTAAACAAGGTAAAGGTGACTATGGTGGAATTGCTGGATGGTCTGATGATGGTGCCGATATTACTGCCGAAGTTAAATCTTATGAGCCAAATGACTATGGTCTTTATGATATGGCTGGTAACGTTGCTGAATGGGTAGCTGATGTTTATCGCCCTATCGTAGATGATGAGTTTAATGACTTTAACTACTATAGAGGTAACGTCTACACTAAAAATGCCTTAAATGAAGATGGTACTGTAAAAATTGTTACCGTAGATGAAATCGTTTACGACACTTTAAGTAATGGTAAAATCATTGCTCGTAATCTTCCAGGTGAGATTGCTAAAATCCCTGTTGATGATGAAGATACTTACTTAAGAACTCAGTTTGACAAGAGCGACAACAGAAACTTTAGAGATGGCGATAAGCGTTCTTCGCGCTACTATAGAGAAAGTTTTGACGAAGGTGATGATAGAGTTGATGCCACCGGAAAAATGTACAACTCACCTAAGCATAAAGTTGAAGTAGATTCTGCTGGAGGAAAACTAGTTAGAGAATATGATAAATCTAACAACAGAACATCTTTAATAAATGATGAAGTAAGGGTTTACAAAGGTGGTTCTTGGAGAGATAGAGCATATTGGATAGACCCAGCTCAACGTCGTTATTTCCCACAAGATATGGCTACAGACTATATCGGATTTAGATGTGCTGTTTCTAGAGTAGGTTCAAAATCTGTAAAATCTCAAAAGAGACGCAATTAATAGTACCTTATAAAATAATTTTAAAAAAGTCCTGATAAATTCATCAGGACTTTTTTATTTTTAGGCTTATGGAAATAGCATCTATTTATAAAAAGTTTGAAGCCTGTGCTTCTGTCTCTACCGACACAAGAAAAATCAATAAAGACGATATGTATTTCGCCTTAAAAGGTGATAATTTTGATGGCAATAAGTTCGTAAAGCAAGCATTTGTAAATGGGGCAAAATATTGTGTAGTTGATGATAAAAATGCAGTAATAAATGATAATTGTTTATTAGTAAATGATGTGCTGACTACTCTCCAAAATTTAGCCACTTATCATCGCAAAAAAATTAATGTTCCTATAATATCTTTAACAGGCAGTAACGGTAAAACAACTACAAAAGAACTGATTAAAGCAGTACTCTCAACAACATATAAGGTCAATGCCACCAAGGGAAATCTCAATAATCATATTGGTGTACCCCTCACATTATTATCGTTTAAAAAGGGATTGGATTTTGGCATTGTTGAAATGGGTGCCAACCATCAAAAAGAAATCGAATTTCTTTGCAGTATTTCAGAGCCTGATTTTGGTTTAATCACAAATTTTGGGAAAGCTCATCTTGAAGGTTTTGGTGGTGAGGAAGGTGTAATAAAAGGTAAATCTGAATTGTATGATTTTATAAAATCTAATAAAAAAATCGCATTCATAAACGCAGACGACCCAAAACAAATTAAACAAATTGGTGATTATGGTAGCATCATAAGATTTGGAAAAAGCGATGATAATGATTGTATCATAAAATTTATAAGTGCCGACCCATTTGTAAACTTAAGCTATAAAAATATTGAAATTGAAAGCCAACTCATTGGCGATTACAATTATGGTAACATAGCAGTAGCAGTTGCCATTGGCCAATATTTTAAAATAAAACCGGAAGCTATTAAAAAAGCTATTGAAAGTTACCAACCTAAAAACAATCGCTCAGAGATTATTGAAAGAGAATCTACAAAAATTATTTTAGATGCTTATAATGCAAACCCAACAAGCATGTTGGCTGCACTTAAAAACCTAAAACAGCTCAACTCAGAACATAAGTATCTTTTTCTTGGTGATATGTTTGAGTTAGGTGAAGAAGCTGAAAAAGAACATCAAGCTATTGTTAATTTTGCAGAAGATAATTTTGATAAAAATATCATTCTGGTAGGTGAGAATTTCCACAAAACCTCTACTAAACCAACAACTCAAAAATATAAAACTTTCGAAGATTTAAAATCAGTATTAAAAAACTTAAATCTAAACTACTCTACAATTTTAATAAAAGGGTCTAGGGGAATGGCTTTAGAACGGATTTTAGATTATATATAGAATAAAAAAATCCAAACTTTTAATTTGGATTTTCTTTTTTTGATGTGGGTCATACTGGATTCGAACCAGTGACTTCTACCCTGTCAAGGTAACACTCTGAACCAACTGAGTTAATGACCCTCATATAAACAAAAAAGTTCACATTTCTGTGAACTCTTGTGGGCGCGAAGGGATTCGAACCCCTGACCCCTTGGGTGTAAACCAAGTGCTCTGAACCAACTGAGCTACGCGCCCTAATTATTAGGACTGCAAATATAGACTAGTTTTTAAAATCTCAAAAGATTTTTTTAAAAAAATTAAATTATTTCTGCCACCACAAAAGTACTTCCACCAACGTAGATTAAATCGTTTTTATTCGCATTATTTTTTGCCGTTTTTAAGGCTTCATTTACACTTGAATAAGCATTTCCTTCTAGTCCATTTCTATTAAAAAAGGTTTTTAAAATTTTTGCATCCAATCCTCTTTGTACGTTTGGTTTACAGAAATAGTAATTAGCATTTTTTGGAAGCAAACCTATTATGGAGTTTAAATCCTTATCATTAACTACACCAAAAACAATATGCAGCATATTAAACTTTTCTTTTGCTATTTGGTCAAAAACATAAGTTAGGCCTTCTTTGTTATGTGCTGTATCACATATAATTTTTGGGTTAGTTGCTAAAATCTGCCACCTCCCTTGTAAACCAGTATTCTTAACAACATTTAGCAAACCTTTTTTTAAAATTGAGTTTGAAATATTGTAACCTATTTCTCTAAGAACTGAAAAGGATTGAATAGCTGTCTTTATATTGTGCTTTTGGTATGAGCCTTTTAAATCACTTTCAAAAATTTCTTCAACTAATTGGTCTGCAAAATAAATATCTGAATCAGAATCTTCAGCCTTTTTTATAAAAACACTTCTTGTTTCTAATTGTGTTTCACCAATCACCACGGGAATATTTTGCTTTATAATCCCTGCTTTTTCAAATGCAATTTTATCGAGAGTATCACCTAAAAACTGCATATGGTCAAAACCAATATTGGTAATTACAGAAAGTTCTGGTGTAATAATATTTGTTGAATCTAATCGACCTCCCAAACCCACTTCAATTATAGCAATATCTACTTTTTGTCTAGCAAAATAGTCAAAAGCCATGCCAACAGTCATTTCAAAAAAAGACAACTTATTGTCTTCAAAAAAAGACCTGTTTCTCTTAATAAAACCAATGACAAATTGCTTACTTACCATTTTACCATTGATTTTAATGCGCTCTCTAAAGTCTTTTAAATGTGGGGAAGTGTACAAACCCACTTTATAACCTGCTTCTTGTAATATAGATGCCAACATATGACTCGTAGAGCCTTTTCCATTGGTACCACCAACATGAATGGATTTAAATCCTTTTTCTGGATATCCTAAATGCTTAGAAAGTTTAAGAGTATTGGATAAATCTTTTTTAAAAGCAGTTTTACCCTTGTTTTGATACATTGGTAGTTGTTGAAACATCCAATTAACTGTATCAATATAATTCATTGGTTATTGACCTATATCAAAATTAATACTTACAAAACCTATTTGGGTAGTAGGTGCGTCTGAGTCAGCAGGCCATTTGTGAGATAAAGCTATTTTCTTTGCTGGTTCTAACAAACAAGGATGTGTATTAGTGGTTCCTCTTATACCTGGCGTTGCCTTAACAACATTACCTTGTTGGTTAACTTCAATTCTAACAACTACCAGACCATACTCATTGCAATCTTGTTTGTAAACGCTACGTGTTGGCTTACCTCTTCCTCCCAAACCATAACCCACACCACCTTTACCTGGTCCTGAACCACCAAAATAACTTGGTGCATAAGGGTCTCCGTCTAACTGGCCTTTATTTCCTCCTATAGTATCATCTCCTTCACCTCCATTGTCAGTTCCGTTTGAGTTTTTCACACCTCCAATAAGGTTATCAAGCTTTTCTCTTTTTTCCGCTTCTTCCTTTCTTTTGCGTTCTTCAGCTTCACGCTTTTCGCGTGCTATACGCTCGGCTTCTGCTTTTGCCTTTGCTTCTGCTTGCTTTTGCTTTTTAATAGCTATAGCTTCTGCATTTTCCTGAGTCATTACATCCTCAGTTTTTTCTGTAGATGTTGTGGGTTCTGATTGAGAAGTCTCTGGTTGAGATTCTTCAACAACTTGTTCTTTGACTGCTTCTCTTGGCTGACTTAATGGTTTATTGCCGCTACCAACATCTGTATTTCCAAAATTAACTGCTACACCATATTCTTCTGGTGGGTCTAAATATTGAGGCCCAACAAAAAACAACAATAAGAACAACAACAGTGCAATTAGTACTGTTATTCTTGCAGCATTACGCTGATGTATGGTCTCTAAATATTTCATATAATCACTTTTAGAAGTGAAATTCAAAAACGATACCGTTTTTTTAATTAGGTTGAACTGCCAGAATTACTTTAAACTTATTTCTATTGGCAATATCCATAACCTTAACAACATTCTCCACTGGGACGGATTTCTCAGCACGTAAAACAATAGTCGGTTGTTCTTGAGCAGAAAGAATCTTCACCAATTCATTTTCTAAAACGCTTTCACCTACTCGTTTTTGATCTATGTAATACGTTAAATCTTGTTTGATGCTAACCGCAGTTGATTTTTTATTTTCAGTTTTACCGCTTGCTTTAGGTAAAATAATATCAATAGCATTAGTAGTAACTAATGTTGAAGCAATCATAAAAAATATCAATAACAAGAATACAATATCGGTCATTGACGCCATATTGAATTCTGGTGTTACTTTATTTCGTCCTCTAATATTCATAAATTAGATAGGTTCGTTTAAGTGGTCTAAAAACTCTACTGAATTTGCTTCCATCTGATATACAACCTTATTGGTTTTTACCACAATATGGTTATAGGCTACATAAGCAATAATGCCTACTATAAGCCCACCAACAGTTGTTGTCATTGCAGTGTAGAGACCACTAGCCAAAACATCCATTTGAATTGTACCTCCCGCATTGGCAAGTTCAAAAATGGAAAGAATCATACCAACAACAGTACCCAAAAAACCTATCATTGGTGCCACTCCAGAAATCGTTGCTAGGACACTTACATTCTTTTCTAAGCTATAAATCTCTAATCGACCAGCATTTTCTATAGCTGTATTAATATCTTCTAGTGGTTTACCAATTCTTGTAATACCCTTGGCAATCAATCGAGATACAGGCGAATTTTGTTGTGCGCATAGCATCTGAGCAGAATCTATTTTACCATTACTTACATGATCTTTAATTTGATTCATAAAGTTTGAATCTACCTTAGAAGCTGCTTTAATAGCAAAAATTCTTTCAAAATAAATGTAAGTTGCTACAATAAGAAGCAAGAACAATACAAGAATAATTACCATTCCTGAAGTTCCGCCACTTGTGATTAACTCAATAATGGAAAGTGTTTTCTCAACTTGCTCCCCATCAGTTAATACTTCTACACCATCTTGAATATTACCTAGTAATATCATATAAAAAGTTTTAAGTTTAAAAGTTTCTGTAAGTTATAACGCTAAGTTTATAACTTAAGTATGTTAGAAAATAGCTCTAGTAACCATAAAGGCTGCTGCACCAGCTAAAAATCCGATTAATGCTAACCAAGAAATCTTCTTTAAGTACCAGAAAAAGTCAATTTTCTCCATACCCATTGCTACTACACCAGCTGCAGAACCAATGATTAGCATACTACCACCTGTTCCTGCTGAATAGGCTATAAAATGCCATAACTCATTATCTAAGGGTTCTGAGAACATACCCAAACTTGCCGCAACTAATGGAACATTATCAATTACCGCAGAACCTACACCTAGCAATAACACCACCAAATCAGAAACGCCTTCTCCATTATGCCATTCGGTACCAAGCGCTGGCATTGTTTCTTGGAGTGAACTTGCAAAACCAAATAAAATTCCTAGCGATTCTAATGCGGCAACTGCCATTAAAATTCCTAAAAAGAATAATATACTTGGTAATTCTATTTTAGATAAAGAATAATGTACCGGACTATGACTCGCATGAGCGTCATGTTCATCGTGATTAGTTGCTGAAATTGCAAATTTTGAATTACTGTAAACTTCTGCAAAAATTGCCACAACACCTAGTGATAACATCATACCTACATATGGAGGTAAATGCGTTATAACTTTAAAAATTGGAACAAATATAATCGCTCCTAACCCTAAGAATAGCATTGTAGAACTAAACTTGCTCTTTGGTTTGTCATCTGCCTCTTGTAATTCTACCGTTCCTTTAAAAGTTGGTAGTAAAGAAGCTATAAATGTTGGTACTGCCATACACAATACTGAAGGAATAAATAAATATGAAAATAATTTTCCTGTGGAAACTTTATCTCCAATCCAAAGCATGGTTGTTGTTACATCACCAATTGGTGACCATGCACCGCCAGCATTAGCAGCAATGATAATCAAGCCTGCATACCAAATTCTTACATCTCTATCTTTAACAATCTTTTGAAGTATAGATATCAAAACGATAGTCGCAGTAAGGTTATCAATTATTGCAGAAAGAATGAAAGCTAGACCAGAAAACATCCAAAGTAGCTTTTTTCTACTATTGAATTTTACAGCAGCTTTAATTGTAGAGAACCCATCAAAATAATCTATGATTTCTACAATGGTCATTGCACCTAAAAGGAACACTAAAATCTCAGCTGTTTTACCTAAATGATGGAGTAACGTCTCTTCCATAAGATGCATTTTCTCATCATGGTTAAGAAGACCAAAATTTTCCATGAGGTTATGCTTAGCTGAATCAAACCATTGTGTAAAATCATCTATGCCCAACGATATCAAAGCCCAACTTATAGCCATCATCACTAAGGCTGGAATGAGTTTATCTATTTTTATATTATGCTCTAACGTAATAGCCAAATAACCAAATACAAATACGAGAATTATTACGGTTTCCATATATTAAGGGATGTTATATTAATTGTCTTAATGCAATCTCAAATGCAGTTTCACTTATACCAATACTAGTAGGATTATTATCTTTAACTTCTTGTAAGGCCTTTTTAATGACCGCTGAAGTATCATTAAAAATAGCTTCGTCCGTCATTTGAACTTTACGCTCCATAAAATAAGCAAATACTCTTGCCATTCCACAGTTTGAAATAAAATCTGGAATTAAACTTATCTTTTGGTCTGTATGCTCCATTATTGGTCCAAAGAAAATCTCTTTATCTGCAAAAGGCACATTAGCACCACAAGTAATAACTTCCAATCCAGCACCAATCATCTGATCTATTTGGTCTTTGGTTACCAATCTTGATGCTGCACATGGAGCAAAAACTTCGGTTTCTAAAGACCATATTTTTTTATTTATTTCATCGAATGGAATTAGATTTTCTGCAACAAGTGTATTTCCATTTTTGTTAAGATATAATTTAGTAATCTCATCAAATGTAAAACCTTTTTCATTAATGAGACCTCCTACTCTATCAATGACACCAACAACTTTAGCACCCATTTGAGCGAAATAAAACGCTGCCGCTGCACCTACATTACCAAAACCTTGAACTATAACACGCTTATCTTCAATGGATGATTCATTTAACTCATAAAAATGTTTTGCCGCAACAGCTACACCATAACCAGTAATCATGTCTGCAACAGTATATTTTCTAGATACATCTGGAGAATATTCAGGATTTTCAATTACTTTGATAACTCCTTGTCTTAATTGACCAATTCTGTTAATCTTATCGGCTTGAGTAGGTTTAAAATGTCCTTCGAAAACTCCTTCTTGTGGATGCCAAACACCACTTTCTTCCGTAATTGGAATCACTTCATGTATCTCATCCACATTAAGATCTCCACCTGTACCATAGTAACTTTTCAGCAGAGGAGAAACAGCAGCATACCATCGTTCTAATACACCTTTTTTTCTTGGATCGTGTGGGTCAAAATTTATTCCAGATTTAGCCCCACCAATAGCAGGACCGGATACAGTAAACTTCACTTCCATAGTTTTTGCTAATGAAAGTACTTCATTCATATCTAAACCTTTTCGCATTCTAGTACCACCACCTGCGGCACCACCTCTAAGCGAGTTAATTACTGTCCATCCCTCGGCATCTGTTTCGGGATCATTCCAATGAAATACTATTTCTGGTGATTTATTTTCGTACTTGTGAAGTAATTCCTTTATCAATTTGTATGAATTAATTAGTGATAACAAATATAAAAAACTCAAATCCCTAAAAAGTGAATTAATTATTAATTTTAAAGATTAGGAAATAAAATCTTCCCTGAAGAATGATCTTTTATGGCTCCTGTAACACTCTTTAGACAGTTGATTTCGTTTCTATCCTTAAGAACACCTAAAAGACCAAAGACTAGAGCTTCTTTAAACTCAATGATTTCATTATTGGGAATTAAAATTTTTGATTCTGATTTTAATTTAAGTCCATCAATTAAAAAATCATTGTAAGCTCCACCTCCCGTTATTAATGTATTAGTCATCTTACCTTTCAAAACTTTAGAAATCTGAATTGCGATATGCTCAGTAAATGTCCTTAACGTATCTTCAACACTAAGGTTATAGTTGTCTATTAAAGGAAATACATACATTTTCACCCATTCTAATCCAAGAGACTTAGGTGCTGGCTTTTTATAAAATTCGAGCTGATTTAATTTTTCCAACAACTCACTGCGAAGCTTTCCTGTTGAAGCTAAATTACCATGATTGTCGTATTCTAGATTAAGTTTTGAAGCATAATGATTAAGAACAATATTAACCGGACAAATATCATAGGCGATGCGTTCATTATTTTCTTCAAAAGAAATATTTGCGAATCCACCTAAATTCAAACAATAATTATAATCATGAAAAAGCAACTTATCCCCAATTGGCACTAAAGGAGCGCCTTGCCCATTGTACTCTACATCTTGCACCCTAAAATCACAAATAACTTTTTGTTGTAAGATATTAGCAAAAACTTGGTTATTTCCTATTTGATAAGTCAGGCCTTTGTCTGGTTGATGAAGTGCTGTATGTCCATGAGAAGACACAAAATCTATATTAATTATTTTATGATTATCTATGAAATTCTGAATCTCAGTTGCCAAATATTTAGAATAATTAATATCTATCTCTTTTAATTCTTCAAGTGATCTATTTACCAAACTACTTAATAAGTTCTTCCACTTATTTGAATATTTTCGAGTTTCAGCATTAAAAATTTTAAAATTCCAATCTCCATCGTAGCTAAATACTGTATGAATAATATCAACCCCATCTAAAGATGTCCCAGACATAACTGCCACAACATTATATTCAGCTTTTATCATATTAGTAAAAATAATATTACTTATTGAAAAAAGAGCAAGAAAGCGTTATCTTTGCATGAATTTTTTAACAAATCAATAATTACTTAATTTATGGATTTTAGCTTAACTGAAGAACATTTAATGATTCGTAATGCGGCAAGAGATTTTGCTCAAACAGAATTACTTCCTGGTGTTATAGAACGTGATAACACCCAGACTTTTCCAGATGAATTAGTTCGAAAAATGGGAGAACTAGGATTTATGGGTATCATGGTAGATCCAAAATATGGTGGAAGTGGTTTGGATGCTATTTCTTATGTACTGATTATGGAAGAATTATCTAAGATAGATGCTTCAGCCTCAGTTATGGTTTCAGTTAATAATTCTCTAGTTTGTTATGGACTTGAAGCTTTTGGCACAGAAGAGCAAAAACAAAAGTATTTAACTAAACTTGCCACTGGTGAACAAATAGGAGCATTCTGTTTGAGTGAGCCAGAAGCTGGTAGTGATGCTACTTCTCAAAAAACTACTGCAATAGATATGGGTGACCATTATGTAATTAATGGTACAAAAAACTGGATTACAAATGGTGGTCGCTCTGATGTTTACTTAGTAATTGCACAAACAGACAGAGAAAAAGGACATAGAGGAATCAATGCTTTTATAGTTGAAAAAGGAACTCCAGGTTTTGATATTGGTCCTAAAGAAGATAAATTAGGTATTAGAGGTAGTGATACCCATACGCTTCAATTTAACGATGTTAAGGTACCTAAGGAAAATAGAATTGGCGAAGATGGATTTGGTTTTAAATTCGCTATGAAAACACTTTCTGGTGGACGTATTGGTATTGCTGCACAAGCTTTAGGTATAGCTTCTGGTGCATACGAACTTGCTTTAAAATATAGTAAAGAGCGTAAAGCTTTTGGTACAGAAATTTGCAACCATCAAGCTATAGCTTTTAAACTTGCAGACATGTATACCGAAATTGAAGCTGCTCGCATGCTAGTAATGAAAGCGGCTTGGGATAAAGACCAAGGCAACAATTATGATATGTCTAGTGCTATGGCAAAATTATACGCTAGTAAAGTTGCAATGGAACAAACTGTTGAAGCTGTACAAATACACGGTGGAAATGGATTTGTAAAAGAATACCACGTAGAGCGTTTAATGCGTGATGCAAAAATCACTCAGATTTATGAAGGCACTTCTGAAATCCAAAAGATTGTAATCTCTAGAGGTGTTATTAAAGGATAAGACTTCTTTTATATAAAATTGAAAAGGCTTCGCATTTTAAGTTGAAGCCTTTTTTATGAATTTAATTCGTCTAAAACCAACCTGATTTCACCATATCTATATTTATCATCTAGTTGATGCTTTAAATCTGAAAGTGTATCAAATTTATGTTTTGGTATTAACTCTTTTAATTCTTGATAATGCGTTTTTGGCATTAAATCGGAAATTTTAATTTCACCAGTTTTAATGAATTTAGCTAAATGACCAAATATTGTATTTTCGTTTAATTCTCTAAGATGAGCAATTTCTTCTATTGTTTTACCATCTTTAAATAATGCCAAAGATTCTTTTTGGGTATCGCCTTTTTTACGTTCAGGCTTTTTTTCTTCTACAAATTCAAATTGAGTAGTATCTGTAGTATCAATATCATTCTCATCACAATACTCTCTAATTACAGTTAAAATATCGTTTCCATACTTTTCAACTCGAACTTTACCAAAACCATTGATTTGTAACAGTTCTTTTTTTTTCTTTGGTAAAGTTTCACACATTTCATAAAGTGCTCTTTGTGTGAAAATTTGATAGTGAATTAAATCGTGTTCTTGAGCTAGAGTATTCCTCAACTCTCTTAACAGTTCAAATAACTCGATATTTGTTGTACCGTCTATAACAGTTTTTCTTAGCTTTTTTGGTTTGTCTTTAGTTAAAAAGACCGATTTAGCTCTTAATCCTAAAAACTTATTGACTTCAAAACCTTCTTTCAATTCAGAAAAATAGAGTTTTTTAGTCGCTATAAGTTCTTCAATAGTGTCTAATTGTTTACTAATATCTTTATCTAAAGCTTTGTTATCTGTACTAAAACTAAAGTTTTGATAAATATCAATAATCTTGCTTTTAGTTTCTTGAGTAAAATAAGTAATAGCTTTTTTAAAACGCTCTTGTATAACAGAATCGTTTTCTGGCAACTTATCTTGAGCTAATTCTTTTAATTGAATTTTAAATGAATTAGCCACCTTCAGTAAGTTTGTAGCACAATCCTTTATAGTGGTTAAAGGTTGCTCTAGGTTACCTTCAATACTTCCTCTGTTTTTATAATAAATATCTAAAACTCTATTTACAGGATATATAAATTGAAAAAAATCAAAAACTTCTGAAATTAATTGAAGCTGAAATATAGATTTTGATTGTTCCAAATCTTTTTCATCTGGTTGGTTTTCTTCAGCTAGTTTGTTGAAATTTAGAACATTAATGTCACTTATAATTTGTCTTGAATCAATCTTGCTTTTTAAAACTAGTCCTTCTAAAGATTTACACCTGCTTAAGGCAACGTAAGTTTGCCCATGTGCAAAGGCACCTTCGGCATCAATAACTGCTTTTTCAAAGGTCAAACCTTGACTTTTATGAATCGTAATTGACCAAGCCAAACGTAAAGGCATTTGCGTGTAACTACCTATTTTGTCCTCGGTAATAGCATCTGTTTCTTTATCTACTTTGTAAGTTATATTTTCCCAAGTTTCAGGTTTAGTTATGATTGTAAAATCATCATCTAGACATTTTACAACAACTTCGTCTTTATCTAAATCAATAACTTTACCTA